>NZ_JAFCXJ010000010.1:0-358196 GCF_049898265.1 Pseudomonas sp. PSPC2-3
CAACACCTCTTTTTCTCCGCTTTCGACCGAGAAGATCGAAACGTTAATAGAGCCAAACAACACCGCTCTACCAACTCCTTCCAGGCTTCGATGAACTGAAGCAGGCCGCTGTCGAATCTCGTGTAACTCTTTGTTTACCAAGGAGTTTTCCGTTTCGACTGCGCCGGAAGTGGGGCGAATTATAGACGTCCAGGATTTGCCGTCAACCTTTAATTTGGTTTTTCTATCAAACAGCGGAAAACCTCCCAATCCACTCTATATAGAAGGTAGAAAACTGATAATTGAGCAATATATTGCTCAGCGACACACACTTAAGCATCATAGGGCTCTTTGCTACTCAAATATGACCTCGGACGAACACCCCAATGACCACCTCCCCTCGCAGCCTGGCCTCGGCACTGTTTCCCGTCGGCCTGCTGTTGATCGCCATGGCTTCCATCCAGTCCGGCGCTTCGCTGGCCAAGACCATGTTCCCTATCGTCGGCGCTCAAGGCACCACCACGCTGCGCCTGATTTTCGCCAGCATCATCATGTTGCTGATATTGCGCCCATGGCGGGCCACGCTGACGGCCAAATCCCTGCGCACCGTGATTGTTTACGGAATGGCGTTAGGCGGCATGAACTTCCTCTTCTATATGTCGCTACGCACAGTCCCCCTTGGTATCGCGGTAGCCCTGGAGTTCACCGGGCCGCTCGCCGTCGCCCTCTATGCATCGCGCCGCGCGGTGGACTTTCTGTGGATCGCCCTCGCGGTTGTCGGTCTTCTGCTGTTGATCCCCACGGGAGAAACCAGCACGGGGATTGACCTGGTCGGTGCGGCTTATGCACTAGGCGCAGGTGTTTGCTGGGCGCTCTACATTCTGTTCGGCCAAAAGGCAGGGAATGACAACGGCGTGCAAACTGCTGCCCTCGGCGTCATGATCGCCGCCTTGTTCGTCGCACCGATCGGCATCGTTCATGCGGGCGCGGCATTGCTGACGCCTGCGCTGATTCCAGTTGCCATCGGCGTCGCCATCCTGTCCACGGCGCTCCCCTACACCCTGGAGATGGTCGCGCTGACTCGCCTGCCCGCCCGTACTTTCGGCACCTTGATGAGCATTGAGCCCGCATTCGGCGCGCTCTCGGGCCTGTTCTTCCTGCAGGAGCATTTGTCGCTCGCACAGTGGCTGGCCATCTCCTGCATTATCCTGGCCTCCGTTGGCGCCACGCTGACCATGCGAAACGAGGCCAAACCTCTAGTACCAGCCGATTAATCATCTTTGACGGTAACTCTGGTATTTGTCGCTCATTTGGGCCATGTTTAGGCCGCAAACAAATGTCATTCATGGAGAGTTTCGACAAGGACAGCGCGAACGCTACAATCGAGAGCGAGTAAAGCCAGCTTCAGGCAATTTTTTCGAAGCGGCTATTAAGGATGGGAATGAAGCGAATTTTGATACTGTTAATGGTCGTGGCCATTGCTGGCTGTGCCGCGACCACCAAGACAGAAGTGAAACGGGGCAAAAAAGGGCTGCATATCAACTGTTCCGGGCTGTCCTCCTCCTGGGACCAGTGCTACATCAGTGCAGTCAACTCATGCGGCGCCAAGGGCTACCGGGTTATCGCCAAGTCCGGTGACAACTCCGAGGAGCCTGGGGACTACCCCTTCGGCCTCAACCCTGCCGGTTACACCAGCCGGAGCATGATCGTCATCTGTAAATAGCGGCCCGAGCAGTCCACTTCCGACTGCTCCGCAGCGCCCACCGAACGCCTCGACCCCGCGCAGCCCTTCGCGACGCTGCGACCGGCCGCCTGCGCGTAAATCACAAGCGGCACTTGCCGAGCAGCGACCGATCAAATAGCCGCGGTCCGTACCTGCAACCACTCCAGCGCAGCGCCACTGAGCAATGGGCTCAAACGCTGACACACCTCGGCATGGTACGCATTGAGCCACTGGCGCTCCTCCGCCGTCAGCAACGACGGCTCCAGACAACGGGTGTCGATCGGGCACAAGGTCAGGGTTTCGAACTCGAGGAACTCACCGAACTCGGTCTTGCCCGCTTCGCGATTCAACACCAGGTTCTCGATACGCACGCCCCAACGCCCCGGACGGTAAGTACCCGGTTCAATGGAGGTGATCATGCCCGGCTGCATCGCGGTTTGCGGCGCAGTAGCGGCCTGGTAGGCGATGACCTGCGGACCTTCATGCACATTGAGGAAATAACCTACACCGTGCCCCGTGCCATGGCCGTAGTCCACACCTTCGGCCCAGATCGGCGCGCGTGCGATGGCATCGAGCAGTGGCGACATAATGCCCTTGGGAAAATGAGCACGGGACAGGGCGATCACCCCCTTGAGCACGCGGGTGCAATCACGCTTCTGTTCATCACTCGGCGCTCCGATAGGCACCATCCGCGTGATATCGGTAGTACCGCCCAAGTACTGGCCACCCGAGTCGATCAGCAGCAGGCCATCGCCTTCGATCAGCGCATGCTCTTCTTCGGTGGCGTGGTAATGCGGCATCGCGCCATTGGCATTGAACGCAGCGATGGTGTTGAAACTCAGCGACACATAACCGGGACGGCGGGTACGTGCGGCCGTCAGGTGTTCGTCGATGGTCAGTTCAGTGATGCGTTCACGGCCCAGCGCACTCTCCAGCCAGGCGAAGAATTCGCACAAGGCCGCGCCATCCTGCTCCATGGCCAGGCGGATATGTTCCGCGTCGGCCAGGCTCTTGCGGGATTTGGCAAGCGTCGTCGGGTTCAGCCCTTCCACCAGCTTGACGCTGGCGTCCAGGTGTTCCAGCAAACCGGCGGTCACGCGTGCCGGATCAACCTGCACACTCGCGCCCGATGGCACCGCGCGCAGGGCATCGGCGACTTCGCTGTAATCGCGCAAGGTCACGCCATCCTGCTCAAGCACCGCCCGCAGCGCGGCATCGACTTTGCTCAGCGCCACAAACAGCGTGGCCTGTTGCGCATTGATCAGGGCGAAGGACACAAACACCGGGTTGAACGATACATCGGCACCGCGCAGGTTAAACAACCAGGCGATGTCATCCAGGGTGGCGATGAAGTGCCAGTCGGCGCCCTTTTCTTTCAAGCTGGCGCGCAGTGCAGCGAGTTTTTCGCCACGGCTGACGGTGGCCTGCGGTGGCAGGTGCTGGTAGATCGGCTGATTCGGCAACGCCGGGCGGTCGCTCCAGACTTCATTCAGCAGGTCGATGTCGGTACGCAGGCGAGCACCGCGCTCCGCCAGTTTGCCGCCCAAGGTACGCGCCGACGCCACGGCCATTACCGCACCGTCGACCGCCACCACGGCGCCCTGCGGCGTCTGTTCGGCCAGCCACTCCAGCGGGCCAGGTTGACCCGGCTGCAGCTTCACCAACTCGATACCGCTGCCCTTGAGTTCCTTGGTCGCTTGTTCCCAGTAGCGGCTGTCGGCCCAGACACCGGCGAAATCCGCGGTGACGATCAGCGTCCCCACCGAGCCGTGGAAGCCCGACAACCATTGACGCCCCTGCCAGTAGCCCGGCAAGTATTCGGACAGGTGCGGGTCAGCGGACGGCACCAGCAAGGCATGAATGCCTTCGCGGCGCATCAATTCACGGGTATGCGCCAGGCGCTGGGGAACCGTTCCATGGGTCAAAGGCTGCGTACTCATTGTGTCTCCTGCTAACCACGAATAATTGTTATGGATTACGAATGAAGAATCAGACCGCCCAGAACGCCGGCGCACTGGCAAGGGCGGCCTTGATCAACTGCACGGCCTGGTCGATATCCTGCTCGGTGGTGAACCGCCCCAGGCTCAAGCGAATGGTTCGACCGGCGCTGCGGGCATCATGCCCCAGCGCCAGCAGCACATGGGAGGGCGCATTGCTCGCCGAATTGCAGGCCGAGGTGGCGGAAAAAGCAATGCCCGCACTCAAGGCCGCGGCGTTGAACTCGCCTTCACCGAAGGTGAGGCTGAGGGTGTGGGGAATGCGCTGGGTGGCGCTGCCATTGAGACGCACACCGACGACCGACGCCAGTTGATCGAGCAGGCGCTGGCGCAAGGCCACGATCGCCGCCTGCTCTTCACTGAACGCCTGCGCCGCCAAGGCGAACGCCGCGCCCATGCCCGCAATCTGGTGGGTTGCCAGTGTACCGGAGCGCAAGCCGCCCTCGTGGCCACCGCCGTGAATCTGCGCCAACACCTTCCGCTGCGCCCGCGGCCCGACATACAGCGCGCCGATCCCCTTGGGGCCATACACCTTGTGCGCGGAAAACGACATCAAATCCACCGGCCATTGCGCCAGGTCGATCGCCACCTTGCCCGCGCCCTGTGCCGCGTCCACATGCAACAACGCGCCGTGGTCACGCACCCGCGCGCCAATGGCGGGGATGTCGTTGAGGGTGCCCAACTCGTTGTTCACCAACATCAGCGATACCAGGAAGGTGTCCTCACGCAGTGCTTCACTCACCGCCTCGGCACTGATCAACCCATCGGCGTCCGGCGCCAGGTAGGTCACCGCCACTCCGGCCTCCTGCATCTGCCGCGCGGTGTCCAGCGTAGCCTTGTGCTCGATCTGGCTGGTGATGATATGCCCACCCGCCAAGCCCCGCGCTTGAGTCACCCCCTTGATCGCGAGATTGTTGGACTCCGTCGCGCCGGACGTCCAGACGATCTGCTCCGGCTCGGCACCGACCAGCTCGGCCACCTGGCGACGCGCCTGTTCAACCGTTTGCCGGGCCGCTTGGCCGAAGGCGTGGGAACTGGACGCAGGGTTACCGAAATTGGCGTGCAAGCCCAGACACTCGACCATCACCTGGATGACCCGCTCCTCCACCGGGGTGGTGGCGGCGTAGTCGAAATACAACGGACGTTTATTCATAACCTTAGGGACTCGCAGAGCAGGTTCCCGAGAGCAACGTCTCAGGGGCATCGACCGGAACAGAGGTCGTCAGGTTTACCCGATCGAATGCCATTAAAAAAGGACCACTTGAGGTAAATGTGCGTAGGAACGCTCCTGAAATTCAGCTTAACAGGCTGACATAGCGCCATGGCAAACAAAAAGCCCGAGGCTTCTTGAGAAACCTCGGGCTTTTTGCCACTGAGCGCCGGCTCAACTGGGGCGGCCATGCAGGGTCACATTACGTTCGGCGTTCATTTCGCCCTGGTGAGCAAAACTGAAAGGTTGTTGTGCCTGACCGGTCAGGGCAGCCCGCTGGCGTTGATATTCGTCAAACGACAAGCCGCGACGGCTCAACGCCTCCAGCGCCAGTTCCCGGGTTTCTTGCGCCGTGTAAGGGCGTAATTCAGGCGAAGGATGGGTCGCACAACCGGCAACGACAGAAGTGACGAGTAATAAGGAAACAGCAAAAAATCGGTTCATGGCGACGGCTCTGCGAAGAAGGTCTCAAGTCAATGAACACAGGCTACTCCCGACCCTGGACAGTGAAAAATCACCATCCGTGATAGTCGCTATCACCCGTCGCCACATCCTCATCAGCGCCACCCTTATATTCCTTTAAGATCTATAAATATGGAAATACGTTCATTTACGGAATAAACATAACCCTCTATAAATGGCTCCACGCGAATTCGACACTGTTCGCCAGGCAACTGTTGCGCAGGCAACAGCCATTCAACAAAACACCAGGCAGACAACAGCAACGTTTTTCAGCAGTGAGCCCGCAGCCCAGGCGGATCAAGGCCTGCAGCCGTTGGTACAGCTCTTGCTCAGACCGGCTCACTTCCCCTGCTATGCCACTGTTGAAAAAGGAACTGTTGATGACCCGTCCCCTGAATGTCGTTGCCCTCTCCGGCGGAACCTGGCGCCCGTCCCGTACCCTGGTGTTGACCCAGGCCGTGCTGGCCGAACTGGCGACGTTGTTGCCGATCCAGACGACCCTGATCGAACTCGGTGATATCGCCCGGCCACTGGGCGGCGCACTGTCGCGCGATGAGTTGCCGGCCGAGGTCGAATCCCAACTGTTGGCCATCGAACAGGCCGACTTGCTGATCGTCGCCGCACCGGTCTATCGCGGTTCTTATCCAGGCCTGCTCAAGCATCTGTTCGACCTGGTTGGCCTCAACTCGCTGATCGACACCCCTGTGCTGCTGGCCGCCACCGGCGGCAGCGAACGTCACGCGCTGGTACTCGATCACCAGTTGCGCCCGCTGTTCAGCTTCTTCCAGGCCCTGACCTTGCCGATCGGCGTATACGCCACCGAAGCCGATTTCACCGATTACCAAATCACCAACGAAGCCTTGAAAAGCCGTATTCGCCTTGCGGCAGAACGCGCAGCCCCTTTGTTCGCCGCGCACGTCCCCTCACTGTTGAAAATCGCTTAAGGATTCGTCATGGATGTTTTCTGGTTTCTGCCCACTCATGGCGACGGTCATTACCTGGGCACCACCCAAGGTGCCCGTCCGGTCACCCTCAATTATCTGAAGCAAGTCGCCCAGGCCGCTGACAGCCTTGGCTACTACGGCGTGTTGATTCCTACCGGGCGTTCGTGCGAAGACTCCTGGGTAATCGCCTCGGCGCTGGTGCCGCTGACAGAACGCTTGCGCTACCTGGTGGCAATTCGCCCTGGCATCATCTCGCCCACAGTGTCGGCGCGCATGGCGGCGACCCTGGATCGCCTGTCCAACGGCCGCCTGCTGATCAACGTCGTGACCGGCGGCGACCCCGACGAAAACCGCGGCGACGGCAGCTTCCTCGACCACCGCGAACGCTATGAAGTCTCCGACGAATTCCTCAAGATCTGGCGCCGCGTATTGCAGGGCGAATCGGTGGACTTCGAAGGCAAACACCTGCGTGTGCAGAATGCCAAGGCACTTTACCCACCGGTGCAGAAGCCTTATCCACCGCTGTACTTCGGCGGTTCCTCCGACGCCGCCCACGACCTCGCCGCCGAACAGGTGGACGTGTACCTGACCTGGGGCGAACCACCCGCCGCCGTCGCCGAAAAACTCGCGGATGTACGTGAACGGGCCGCGCGCCGCGGGCGGACCGTGAAGTTCGGCATCCGCCTGCATGTGATCGTGCGCGAGACCGAAGAAGACGCCTGGAAAGCCGCCGACAAACTGATCGAACACATCAGCGACGAGACCATCGCCGCCGCGCAAAAATCCTTCTCGCGCTTTGATTCCGAAGGCCAGCGCCGCATGGCCGCCTTGCACGACGGGCGCCGCGACAACCTGGAAATCGCCCCCAACCTGTGGGCCGGTGTCGGCCTGGTCCGTGGCGGTGCCGGCACGGCGCTGGTAGGCAACCCGCGGCAAGTGGCCGAGCGGATCAAGGAATACGCGGATTTGGGCATCGAGAGTTTCATCTTTTCCGGCTACCCGCACCTCGAAGAAGCCTATCGCTTCGCCGAGTTGGTGTTCCCGCTATTGCCGGAACCCTACGCCAGCCTGGCCGGGCGCGGTGTCACCAATCTCACCGGACCGTTTGGCGAGATGATTGCCAATGATGTGCTGCCGGCCAAGGCCTGAGAATGCTGAGATCGCACCGTTGATCTGCATTGCCCAATAGACAGCACACGGCATTAGAGCCCTATGAGGAACACCGCGTGACAGCCAACCCCCACAGCGTCCTGCCCTCACCTTTGCAGACCGCCAGACAGCTCGCCGCCGAATTCGCCCTCACCGCCGTCGAACGCGACGAGCGCGGCGGCACGCCAAAAACCGAACGGGATGCCCTGCGCCAAAGCGGTCTGCTGGCCCTGAGCATTCCCACTCAATACGGCGGCCTTGGTGCGCGCTGGAGCGACACCCTGGCCATCGTGCGTGAATTCGCCAAGGTCGACAGTTCCATCGCTCATGTCTTCGGTTTTCACCACCTGATGCTCGCTACGGTGCGCCTGTTTTCGCGGCCGGACCAATGGCAGCCGTGGTTCGAACAGACCGCACGCAAAAACTGGTTCTGGGGCAACGCCCTCAACCCGCTGGACACGCGCACGCAGGTCAAGGATTTCGGCGGTTGGCGTGAGTTCTCCGGCAAGAAGAGCTTCTGCTCCGGCGCCAGCGACTCGGAAATGCTGATCGCCTCGGCGGTGGATGAGAGCGCCGGCGGCAAGTTGCTGATCGCCGCCATCCCCAGCGGGCGCAGCGGCATCACCTTGCACAACGACTGGAACAATATCGGCCAGCGCCAGACCGACAGCGGCAGCGCCAGTTTCGAACGGGTGCGCGTCGAGGAGTCGGAATTGCTGCTCGACCCGGGCCCTCTGAGCACACCGTTCGCCTGCCTGCGCCCACTGATCGCACAGTTGACCTTCACGCACATGTTCCTCGGCATAGCCGAAGGTGCCTTTGATGAAGCGCGCAACTACACCCTCACCGAAACCCGTGCGTGGCATAAATCCACCGCCGAGGATGTGCGCCAAGACCCTTACGTGCTGCACCACTACGGCGAGTTCTGGGTGGCCCTGCAAGGTGTGCGCCTGCTGGTGGAACGCGCCGCCGCGCTGCTCGATCAAGCCTGGGCCCAGGGGCCGAACCTCAGCGAAAACGAACGCGGCCAACTGGCCATCGCCATCGCCACCGCCAAGGTCGCCGCCAGCCGCCAGGGCCTGGAGTTGTGCAGCCGCCTGTTTGAAGTCACCGGCGCGCGCTCCACCCATGCGTCACTGCGCCTGGACCGGCACTGGCGCAACCTGCGCACGCAAAGCCTGCACGACCCGGTGGACTACAAACTCCACGAACTGGGGGACTGGGCGTTGAACCAGTCCCTGCCGACTCCTACGTTCTATTCATAAAGAGGTGCCCATGCAGCTTTTAACCTTACCGCCCTCGCCCGCCCTCGCCACCTCGATCCGCGCCACGGCCCAGGTCTTCGAAGACCCGAAATCCCAGGCACTGCTCGACCATATCCAGCAAGTGGCGCCCAGCGAAGCCAGCGTGTTGATCATCGGCGAAACCGGGACCGGTAAAGAGCTGGTGGCGCGCCACATTCATAACCTCAGCGCACGACGCAACCGGCCCTTCGTGGCGGTGAACTGCGGGGCGTTTTCCGAATCGCTAGTGGAAGCCGAGCTGTTCGGCCATGAAAAAGGCGCCTTCACCGGCGCCCTCAGCGCCAAGGCCGGCTGGTTCGAAGAGGCCGACGGCGGCACCTTGTTCCTCGATGAGATCGGTGATTTGCCGATGGCGATCCAGGTCAAATTATTGCGCGTACTGCAAGAGCGGGAGGTAGTGCGCCTGGGCTCGCGCAAGAGCATTCCCATCGATGTGCGCGTGCTTGCGGCGACCAACGTGCAGCTGGAAAAAGCCATCAACGCTGGGCACTTCCGTGAAGACCTCTACTACCGTCTCGACGTGGTCAGCCTGGAACTCAGCCCGTTGCGCGAGCGTCCCGGCGATATCCTGCCGCTGACCCGACACTTCATCGAAGCCTACAGCCAGCGCCTGGGCTACGGCCCGGTCACCATCAGCCGCGAGGCCGAACACAAGCTGAAAAACTACAGCTGGCCAGGCAATATCCGCGAGCTGGAAAACGTGATTCACCACACCTTGCTGATCTGCCGCAATGGCGTGATCGAACGCGACGATTTACGCCTGTCGAACCTGCGCATCGAGCGTCAGGACGACAGCCCGCACGGCACCGACAACAGTGCCGAAGCCTTGCTGGAACGGGCCTTTCAAAAGCTGTTCGAGGAACAGGCCGGTGCCCTGCATGAAAAAGTCGAGGACGCGTTGCTGCGTGCCGCCTACCGCTTCAGCCACTACAACCAGGTCCACACCGCCAACCTGCTGGGCCTGAGCCGCAACGTTACACGCACGCGCCTGATCAAGATCGGCGAACTGGCGGTGAACAAGCGCCGCCCGGGGGAAAACGTTCAGGGTGAGCGCATGCTGCACCTATCCATTTAAACGGCAGTGCAACGCATTGTCATGGCTGCGCTCGAAACTGTGCAGCACCTGGAACGAACCGAAGGTCACGGCCGTCGCCTGGTGGGCGCGTATCAGTGTCCAGAAATCTTCCTCGCCGTGCTCAACGCACTGGAAGGCCGCCTCGCCGTCCTCGCGTGAGCGCCATTGCAGGTAATTGAGTACCCGCCGCCCGTCATCGCTGACCTGCACACTCGCATTGAGAAAGCCGCCGTGCCCTTGGGCCAGGCGCTCGCTCTGGATGGACAATGCCGCGACCAGGGCGAGCTGTTGCTGGGGCTCGACCTGAAACTCGATCAATTGAGTGAAACTGCGATTCTTCTCTGATACCTGCATGAACACTCCCCTTTCTCTGTAGGCAGAATCTTGTGATTCGATACCACGCAGGGTAAAACCTCTAGTTAAGTCAAGGTCAAGGGTTAATCCGGAGTTTTTCATGGTTACCAAGGAGCTTACTGTTGGCCAACTGTCGGCCCGCAGCGGCGTGGCGGTCACGGCCCTGCATTTCTACGAAACCAAGGGGCTGATCAAAAGCAATCGCAATGCCGGCAACCAGCGGCGCTACCCGCGCGACGTACTGCGCCGGGTGGTGGTGATCAAGATCGCCCAGCGCCTGGGGATTCCGCTGGCGACGATTGGTGAAGCGTTGCAGGCCCTGCCGGATGGACGCACGCCGACGGCTAAAGATTGGCAGCGTTTGTCGGCATCGTGGCGGGCAGACCTGGACGAGCGCATCAACAAGCTGATGCTCCTGCGCGACAAGCTCAATGGCTGTATTGGCTGTGGATGCCTGTCGCTGGAAGCCTGCCCGTTGCGCAATCAGGGCGACCTGCTCGGTGAGCGTGGGCCGGGGGCTCAGTTGTTGGAGCCCAGTTGAAAAACCGCTCCCTGTGGGAAATGTTCACCTTGACCCCCTGGGACAGCGCCGCGCCCTGAAACCCGTGGTGTCGCTGCGGCTGGCGCCCGCCGCAGCACTGATGGCGGAACGATCTGCCGGTTCACTGTTGCCTGGGCAACACCTCGTCGGTTGCCCGCAAGCCACGGCTGGCGTGGCCTATAGTGAAAGGGCCGTCCCTTCATAAACACAATTCAGGGAGAATGATATGAGCGTAAAACCTATCCCCGAGGGCTATCACAGCATCACGCCCTACCTGGGCGTCGAAAAAGCCGCCGAAGCCATCGAGTTCTACAAAAAAGCCTTCAACGCCACGCAAGTCATGCGCCTGGACATGCCCGATGGCAAGGTCGGCCACGCTGAACTGCGTATCGGAGACTCGGCGATCATGCTCGCCTCGCCCTGCGGTGAAATGGCCTTCGGCAGCCCGCGCGATGGCCACACCAGCGTCGGCCTGCATTTATATGTGGACGATGTCGACGCGCAGTATCGACAAGCGGTCGCAGCCGGCGGCCTGTCCATTTCCGAACCCAAGGACCAGTTCTACGGCGACCGCTCCGCCACGCTGAGAGATCCGTTCGGTCATGTGTGGTTCCTGGCCTCCCGCAAGGAGGATCTGAACGAAGCACAAATCCGCCAGCGCGCCGAAGCGCTGTTCAAGCAAGGCTGAGCCTGGGAACGGGCTTGCTCGCGATGGCGGGATGTCGGGCGGTGCCTGACCGAGCGCCATCGCGGGCAGGCCCGCTGCCACTGTTTGATCGAGGGTCGGCTTGAGACGGGGGCTGCCCAGCACCGAGGCCTCAGCGCCCCGAATGTGAACCTGAAACATTTGCTTTCATATCTGGGTTAGGGATTTCTCATTCTCATCCGTCTTAACTTAGATACAGCCTGTCGCGTCAGCAAAAGCTACGACTGGCCTTTTCCGGGCCCTCATTGCCCCCCTCCGATCAAGACTCCCATTCACATGTCGAAGAAGTCGCGCTCAAAACTCTGGTTTCTCGTACACAGCTGGCTGGCATTACCCATCTGGTTTTTTGTACTGATCGTCTGCGTCACCGGCACCCTGGCGGTGGTCAGCCAGGAAATCGTCTGGCTGGCCAACCCGGAAATCCGCGCCAGCAAGCCGTCGGACGACGCCGAACCGCTGAGCTATGACCAGGTGATCAACGCCATCAAACGCGCCGAGCCCCTGGTGATCGTGCAATCCATCATCCGCCCGGACGAGTCGCACTTCGCCCTGAGTGTCACCCTCAGCTACCCCGACGGGCGCTCGGTGGAGGTCTATGTCAACCCTTACACCGGGGCGATCCAGGGCATCAGCCCGGCGTTCGACTTCAAACAATTCACCCGCGCCCTGCACGGCTGGTGGCTGGTGCCATTCACCAATGGGTTCAGTTGGGGTTGGTACCTGGTCTCCGCGCTCGGCCTGCCGTTGCTGGCGTCGTTGATCACCGGGCTGGTGGTGTACAAGCGCTTCTGGAAGGGCTTTTTGCGCCCGACCCTGCGCATCCGCCATGGCGCGCGGATCTTCTGGGGCGACTTCCATCGCCTGAGCGGTATCTGGTCGATCTGGTTCATCGCGGTCATTTCCATCACCGGCACCTGGTTCCTGATTCAGGCGATCCTGGGGGATAACCAGATTTCCATCTCCAGCGAGCCCATCGTGCCGGTGATCGCCCGGGAGAACGTGCCGACGTCCGCCCCCGGCGTGCCGGCGCCGATGATTGCCCTGGACGACGCGATCGAAATCGCCAGCCAACGGATTCCGGGGCTGGAGACCAGCTTCGTGTTCCTGCCACTCAATGCCTACAGCCATCTGCAGATCGGCGGGCGGGGCTGGTACCCGTTGATGTTCCAGACCGCGCAGATCAACCCCTACACCGGCGAAGTGGCGGTTTCGCACCTGCTGTCCAACCGCTCGACGCTGGAGTTCGTCACCGAGTCCATGCGCCCGCTGCACACCGGCGACTTTGGCGGGCTGTGGATCAAGCTGATCTGGGCATTCTTCGGCCTGGTGTTGAGCATGATGGTGTTGAGTGGCCTGCTGATCTGGACCAAACGCACCGCCCTGGCCACCCTCCATGCCCTCAAGCGCAGCCACAAGGCGCCGCGCCAGGCGGCAGCGGTCGCGGCCCTGCAGGCTGAAATGACGGAGGGCAACCAATGAGCAAGGTCGCTGCCGCAACGCCTTCGCCGCTGCGCGCCGTGTGGCTGAAATGGAGATTCCACCTTAACGTCCTGCTGTTGCTGGTGCCCCTGGGCTTCATGCCCAAGTACTTTGCCGACGCCGCGCTGTTTCGCGGTGACAGCGGCATCGGCGAGCGGGTGGCCGGCGAGGTGCAGGTCGGGCCCTGGAGCCTGACCCTCGCCGAGTTCCGCAACGAAGGCCCGCGCCCGGACCCGGCCGGCCCGATGAAATTCTTCAATGCGGCCCTGTGCGCCAACTGCGCCGAGCAGGTCAAGGCAACCTACCTGCGTATCGGCAAACCGCGCAGCCTGCGCGCCGCCGGGGTGATCTTCTTCGGCACGCCGTACCGCATGGGCGCGCTGCTGCCGGTGCCCGAGCGCACGCCGGCCGACGCCGAACTGTGGGTCACCATGGAAGGCTGGGACGGCACGATGCACCAGGGTTCCATTGCGCTGAGCCAGGCCTCGCCTGCCACCATTGCCTGGCTGAACAAGCAAGGAGTCAAACCATGACATTGATACGCCTGAGCCGCGCCTGCGCCACGTTGTTGCTGTGCGCCGGTTTCTGTCCCACAGCCGTGGCCCACAACCCGATGTGCGAATGCAAGGAAATCCCCGGCGAACAGATCCAATGCACCGGCGGTTTTTCCGACGGCAGCGGCGCCCCCGGCGTGACCCTGGATGTGATCGGCTACGACGAAACCATCCTCGTGCCCGGCAAGCTCGGCGCGGACTCGACCCTGACCTTCAAGAAGCCCTCAGCCGAGTTCTACGTGCTGTTCGATGCCGGCCCCGGTCACGTCGTTGAAATCGACCAAGCGGATATCCCGTCCCAATGAGTACGACACAGGTGGTACGCCCAGCCGGGGCCGGGCACGAAACCCTCTATGTCCTGCTGCTGTGCCTGATCATTCTGGCGGTGGCCGGTACGGTGGTGGCCCTGCACGGTGAAACCCAGGCCGTGGTTGCCGTGCCCAGCCACCAGTTGGACGCGCGCCGCGACCTCAGCGCCGCCGAGCAAGGCATCTACGCCGACCTGCGCGTGACCCTGGATGAAATCCACTGGCTGCAGCAGGCACACAGCGTGCTGCCGACGCCCGCGCAACTGGCCGAAGAAGGCTTTGCGCCCTTTGCCCAGGACGCCAGCTCGGTCAGCCGTGGCGATCATCGCTGGCAGTTGCTGGCGCCGTCGGCCTACCTCGGCGTGAGCCAGACACCGGCCACCAGCGGCTCGCTGCTGATGCGGGTAACGGGCGCCGAGCCGGACATCTGGCTCAACCGCCGCCCAGACCTGGCCGCCCCCGCCGACCTCACCGACCAGGCGCTGATCGCGGCCGGCTGGCAGCAAGTGGTCGCGCAATTCGACGCCGGCGTGACCCGCCAGCACCGTCACTGACCGAGAAGACCGAGAAGACCGATTGCCCATGTCTATTTCATCGCCCCTTGTACGCCTGCTGCTGGTCAGCCTGATCAGCCTGCTGCTCGCTCCGCTGGCCAACGCCGAGGCAGCCAAGCGCCTGCGGATCGGCATCACCCTGCATCCTTATTACAGCTACGTCGCCAACATCGTCGGCGACAAGGCCGAGGTGGTGCCGCTGATTCCGGCCGGTTTCAACCCACATGCCTACGAACCGCGCGCCGACGACATCAAGCGCATCGGCACCCTGGATGTGATCGTGCTCAACGGGGTCGGCCACGACGATTTCGCCGACCGCATGATCGCCACCAGCGAGCGGCCGGACATCCCGGTGATCGAAGCCAACGCCAACGTGCCGTTGCTGGCCGCCACCGGCAACGCCGCGCGCGGCGCCGGCAAGGTGGTCAACCCGCACACCTTCCTGTCGATCAGTGCCTCGATTGCCCAGGTCAACAACATCGCCCGCGAACTGGGCAAGCTCGACCCGGACAACGCCAAAACCTACACCCAGAACGCCCGCGCCTACGGCAAGCGCCTGCGGCAGATGCGCGCCGAGGCCCTGGCCAAGCTGACCCGCGCGCCCAACCCGGACCTGCGCGTGGCCACGGTCCACGCAGCCTACGACTACCTGCTGCGCGAGTTCGGCCTGGAAGTCACCGCCGTGGTCGAGCCGGCCCACGGCATCGAACCCAGCCCGAGCCAGTTGAAGAAAACCATCGATGAATTGCGCGCCCTGGATGTGAAAGTGATCTTCTCGGAGATGGATTTCCCGTCCACCTACGTCGAGACCATCCAGCGTGAATCCGGGGTCCGGCTGTACCCGCTGTCGCATATCTCCTACGGCGAATACAGCGCTGAAAAGTACGAAGTGGAAATGACCGGCAACCTCAACACGGTGGTGCGGGCGATTCAGGAGTCGGGGGCATGACGGCGGCGCAACGCTTGAGCATGGTCAGCGTCGGCCCGACGATCGACTTCGACAAGGTGTCGCTAACCCTGGGCCGCACCGTGATCCTCGATGACGTGAGCTTCCAGGTGCAGCCGGGCAGCATCCATGCACTGGTGGGCCCGAACGGTGGTGGGAAAAGCTCGCTGATCAAAACGCTGCTGGGGCAAACGCCGCACCAGGGGCAACTGCGCCTGACGTGGCCGGACACGCCCGGCACCATTGGTTATGTGCCCCAGGCGCTGGAGTTCGACCGAGGCCTGCCGATGACCGTGGATGACTTCATGGCGGCGATGTGTCAGCGGCGCCCGGCGTTTCTCGGGCTGTCCAGGCATTACGCCGGCGCCATCGGCGAGGCCCTGGAACGGGTCGGCCTGCAGGACAAACGCAAACGGCGCATGGGCGCGTTGTCGGGCGGTGAACGTCAGCGCGTGCTGCTCGCCCAGGGGCTGATCCCGGCCCCGCAATTGCTGGTGCTGGATGAGCCGATGTCGGCCCTCGATGAAGCCGGTATCCAGGTGTTCGAACGTCTGCTCGATGACTGGCGCCGCGCCGGGATCACCGTGCTGTGGATCGAGCACGACCTGGACGCCGTGGGCCGCCTCGCCGACCGCGTCACCGGCCTGAACCGCCGCGTGCTGTTCGACGCCACACCCAAAGCCGCACTGACCCCGGATCGCCTGCTGACCCTGTTCTCCACCCATCCTCGGAGCCTGGCGCCATGAGTTATGAAGCGTTTCGCCTGATGGTCCAGGGCTGGGCCTCTTCCGGTTACCTGCCGGAGGCGCTGGCCTATGGTTTTGTGGTCAACGCCCTGCTCGCCGGCCTGCTGATCGGCCCGGTGCTGGGCGGCCTGGGGACGCTGGTGGTGGTCAAACGCTTTGCGTTTTTCTCCGAAGCGGTCGGCCATGCCGCGCTGACCGGCGTAGCCGTGGGCATTCTGCTCGGCGAACCCTACACCGGGCCCTATGGCGCGCTGTTCGGCTACTGCCTGCTGTTCGGCATCCTGCTCAATTACCTGCGCAACCGCACCGGCCTGGCGCCGGATACCTTGATCGGCGTGTTCCTCTCGGTGTCCCTGGCGTTGGGCGCAAGCCTGCTGTTGATTCTGGCGGGCAAGATCAACGTTCACATCCTGGAAAACGTGCTGTTCGGCTCGGTGTTGACGGTCAATGGCAACGACCTGCTGGTGCTGGCGATTGTCGGTTCGCTGGTGATGGCCCTCGCCCTGCCGCTGTACAACCGCATCATGCTCGCCAGCTTCAACCCGCAATTGGCGGCGGTACGCGGGGTGGCGGTGAAGACCCTGGATTACCTGTTCGTGATCCTGGTGACGTTGATCACCGTCGCAGCGGTCAAGGTCATCGGGGCGATCCTGGTGGGCGCGCTGCTGGTGATTCCGGCGGCGGCGGCACGCCTGCTGAGCCAGTCGCTCAAAGGCTTCTTCTGGGTCTCCGTGGCGATTGCCACCGTCAGCACGTTGTGCGGCATCCTGCTGCCGATCATCTTCGACCTGCCCATCCCCTCCGGCGCCGCGATCATCCTGGTCGCCGGTATCGCCTTCGCCCTCGCCGCCATCGCGCGCGGCACCGTGCCCAGCCTCAAAGGGAATCTTGGATAATGCACCCTGTCTTTCGCTCACTGGCCTTGGCCATCGCTTGCCTGACCAGCGCGTCGGCGCTGGCCGTCGACGGTTTTGATCCGAAGAGTTTCAAAGTCAACCAAGGCCTGGGCCACGCCGCGCTGACCAAAGCGAAAAAACCTGTGAAGGTCCTCGCCTCGTTGCCCATTACCTATGGCCTGGCGGAGCTGCTGCTTAAAGGCAGCGACGTACAGCTCGAACGCGCCGCGCCGGCCAACCTGCCCGGTTCGCGGCAGGTGTCCTACTTCACCGGTCGTGGCGCGCCGGCCTTGAGCACGTTGGCGATGGATGCCGATGCCGTCATCGGCTTGCGTTCGCTGTGGGCCGACGACCCGCTGTACCCGGTGGCGCGACGCAGCAATATCCGCATCGTCGAAGTGGACGCCGCGCGCCCGGTGGACGGTGGCCTGCCGGGGATCGCCGTGCAACCGGGCGTCAGCGATGGCTTGAACAGCCAGCCGTGGCAATCGAGCAACAATATGGGGCGCATGGCCGATGTGATGGCCGCCGACCTGAGCCGCCTGGCACCGGGCGCGAAGGCGCAAATCGACGCCAACCTGGCCGCCCTCAAGCTGCGCCTGCTCAAGCTCACCGCCGACAGCGAAGCACGGCTGGCCCAGGCGGATAACCTGAGCGTGGTCAGCCTGAGTGATCACTTTGCGTATCTGCTCGGCAGCTTGAACCTGGAAGTGCTCGACACCGACGCACGCCCAGATGCCGACTGGACGCCCGAGGCCTTACAGCAACTGAGCACCCGCCTGAAGGACAACGAGGTGGCCGTGGTGCTGCACCATCGCCCGCCAAGCGCGGCGGTGCAAACCGCGGTGACGGCCGGCGGCGCGCAACTGCTGGTCTTGAACGTCGACGGCGCCGACCCGGTGACGGCGTTGGAAAGCAATGTGGATCAACTGATCAAGACGCTGAGCCCATGACATCCACGCCCACGTGGATGGCATCATGCCGCCAGAACTCCAGGTCGCAGTCGATCAAACGCTGATGCTGGTCATAGTTGACCCGGGCGATACGCAAGCCCGGGCTGCCCACCGACACGCGCAACGCGGCGGCGGCTTCCACCGGCAGTGAGGTCGGCACAATCTCGAAACGTACCCGCCCGTAGTGCAAATCGTACTTGCGCGCGTACAGCTCGGTCATCGACTGGTTCAGGTCGCAGGCCAGAATCCCGGGGAAATACTGCGGGTTCAGGTAGTGCTCCACATACAACACCAGGCGCTCATCGATCCTGCGCCGGCGGCAGATCTGGATCACGCTGGACAGCGCCGGCAATTGCAGCCACGCACACACCGCCGCCGATGCCGGTTGCAGCCGCGCGCTGATCACCTCGGTCGACGCCACGCGGCCCTGATCGTTGACCATTGCGTGAAAGTGGCTGCGCTGCATCAGGTTGTAGGCCAGGCGCGGCGGCGAGACAAACCAGCCACGGCGCTCCTCGCGATAGATCTGGCCTTGGGCCTCCAGTTGTAACAAGGCTTCCCGCACCGTAATCCGGGTGGTACCAAACAACTCGCTGAGCTTGCGCTCGGCGGGCAGTTTGCTGGCTGGCGGCAAAAGGCCATGGTCGATCTGCTCTTGCAGCGCCAGGCCGATGGATGTCACCGCCTTGATTGCCTCATCACGCATCAACGTTACCTATCTGGACTAGACCAGCACCGTTCAGGTGCATAAACCGCTCAATAAATGGGCTTGTATCACTGCATGCCAGCCTAGGCATTGCAGATGACCGACAGATGACAACCCCGTTCGAGCCTCGTGACAAACCTTGCAATCCGTCGGCCAAGTCCAAGGCCTGCGGGCGCTTGGGCATGGTCTACGCTAAACCTGCGCCGAGCGACATCGGCGCTTCAAAAACGACATCGACATGAAACTGTCATCCATCCCGCCTAGATTGGCTCAGGTATTGCTGACCTAGACCAACACCACCGCTAACGTTCATATAAAACGCCGCGTTGAAAACGCCCAAAGGAGCTTCGGATGAAACAGCTTTTCCTGGCATCACTGTTAGGCTCGACCATTGCCATGTGCACCGCCGCCATGGCCGCTGATACCGATCTAAAAACGCTCGAAGCCGCCGCAAAAGCGGAAGGCGCCGTCAACAGCGTCGGCATGCCCGATGACTGGGCCAACTGGAAAGGCACCTGGGATGACCTGGCCAAGACCTACGGCCTCAAGCACATCGACACCGACATGAGCTCGGCCCAGGAAATCGCCAAGTTCGCCGCCGAGAAAGACAACGCCAGTGCCGATATCGGCGACGTCGGCGCGGCCTTCGGCCCGATCGCGGTGAAACAGGGCGTGGTCCAGCCTTACAAACCAAGCACCTGGGCCCAGGTCCCGGGTTGGGCGAAAGATAAAGACGGCAACTGGGCGCTGGCCTACACCGGCACCATCGCCTTTATCGTCAACAAAAAGCTGCTGCACGGCTCGGACGTACCAACCAGCTGGGCTGACTTGAAGAGCGGCAAATACAAGGTCTCCATCGGTGACGTGAGCACCGCCGCCCAAGCCGCCAACGGTGTGCTGGCCGCCGCCATCGCCAACAAGGGCGACGAGAAAAACCTGCAGCCGGCCCTGCTGATGTTCGCCGACATCGCCAAGCAAGGTCGCCTGTCCCTCGCCAACCCGACCATCGCCACCATGGAAAAGGGCGAAGTGGAAGTCGGCGTAGTCTGGGATTTCAACGGTTTGAGCTACAGAGCCAAGATGGCCAACCCGGATGACTACGTGGTGCTGATCCCATCGGACGGTTCGGTGATTTCCGGCTACACCACCATCATCAATAAATACGCCAAGCACCCGAACGCCGCCAAACTGGCCCGCGAATACATCTTCAGCGACGCCGGCCAGATCAACCTGGCCAAGGGCAATGCGCGGCCGATTCGCGCCGAACACCTGACGTTGCCGAAGGAAGTGCAGGACAAGCTGCTGCCGAACGAGCAATACAAGCACGTCACCCCGATCAAGGATGCCGACGCCTGGGAGAAGAGCTCCAAGGCACTGCCGCAGAAGTGGCAGGAAGAAGTCATCATCAATATGCAGTAATGCCTGAGCTGTAGATGCGGTCAGTGTGGGAGCAGGCTTGCCTGCTCCCACATTTGTTCCGGTCCCAACCGCAAACCCGATCCAAACCCATCTGTTGCGGAGCGTCTCCCCCTATGAAGCACAACGTCATCCTTGTGGTGCTCGACGGCCTGAACTTCGAGGTTGCCCGTCATGCCATGGGGCATCTGCAAGCCTACGTCGGCGCAGGACGCGCAGCCCTCTACAAACTCGAATGTGAACTGCCGTCACTCTCCCGGCCGCTCTACGAATGCATCTTCACCGGCGTGCCGCCGATCGACAGCGGCATCACTCACAACCATGTGTCGCGCCTGTCCAACCAGCGCAGCCTGTTCCATTACGCCCGCGACGCCGGTCTCACCACCGCCGCGGCGGCCTATCACTGGGTCAGCGAGTTGTATAACCGCACGCCCTTTATCGCCGCCCGTGACCGGCATACCGACGACAAGACCCTGGCGATCCAGCACGGGCACTTCTACTGGCAGGACCACTACCCGGATTCGCACCTGTTCGCCGACGCCGAAAGCCTGCGCTGCAGACACGCGCCGAACCTGCTGGTCGTCCACCCGATGAACATCGACGACGCCGGCCACAAGCACGGCCTCGACAGCGCGCAATACCGCAACAGCGCACGCTCGGCCGACATCCTCCTGGCCGACTACCTGCAAGGCTGGCTCGACGCCGGCTATCAGGTGCTGGTGACCGCCGACCACGGCATGAACAACGACCGCTCCCACAACGGCCTGCTGCCGGAAGAACGCGAAGTGCCGCTGTTCGTGATCGGCTCGGCCTTCACCTTCGATCCCGACGCCACGCCCAGGCAAACCGAGCTGTGCGGCACCGTCTGCGCGTTGCTGGGCGTGCCCCACGACAAACCTGTCTGCCGGGAGCTGTTGAAGTGAGTGCCATGACCCGCAGCAAATGGCTGGCAATCCTCTGCCTGATGCCTTTCGCGCTGTTCTTCATCGTGTTTGAAATTGCCCCGCTGGCGTGGGTGATGATCAACAGCCTGCAATCGGAAGAGTTCGGCTGGGGCCTGGCCAACTTCAGCAAAATCTTCAGTTCGAAGTTCTACCTGCAGGCGATCCAGTACAGCCTGGAGATCAGCTTCTACTCCAGCGTGTTCGGCATCATCATTTCGGTGCTCGGCAGCTACTCGTTGCGCCGCGTGGACTCGCCGCTGCGCAACTTCGTCACCGCCTTCGCCAACATGACCAGCAACTTCGCCGGCGTGCCCCTGGCCTTTGCCTTCATCATCCTGCTCGGTTTCAACGGCAGCATCACCATCATGCTCAAGCAGGCCGGGATCATTCAGGACTTCAACCTGTACTCCAAGACCGGCCTGATCATTCTCTACACCTACTTCCAGATCCCGCTGGGCGTGCTGCTGCTCTACCCGGCCTTCGATGCCTTGCGCGAAGACTGGCGCGAGTCCGCCGCCCTGCTGGGTGCCAACGGCTGGCAGTTCTGGCGCCACATCGGCCTGCCGGTGCTGACCCCCGCGCTGCTCGGCACCTTCGTGATCCTGCTGGCCAACGCCCTCGGCGCCTACGCCACGGTCTACGCGCTGACCACCGGCAATTTCAACGTATTGCCGATCCGGATCGCGGCGATGGTGTCCGGCGACATCTCCCTGGACCCGAACATGGCCAGCGCCCTGGCCGTGGTGCTGGTGGCGCTGATGACCGTGGTCACCGTGGTCCATCAATTGCTGCTCAAGAGGAGCTACCATGTCTCGCGCTGAAGCCGGCCCGGCCTCTCTCTACCACCGGGTGGTGGTGTACCTGTTGTTCGCGATCCTGGTGCTGCCGCTGATCGGCACCTTTGTCTACTCCATTGCCAGCAGCTGGTCGGCGACGATCTTGCCGGCCGGCTTTACCGTGAAGTGGTACGTGCAACTGTGGAGCGACCCGCGCTTTCTGATGGCTTTCGGCCAGTCCCTGCTGGTGTGCGTGGGCGCGTTGATTTTGTCGGTGGTGCTGATCCTGCCGCTGCTGTTCGTGGTGCATTACCACTTCCCCAGGCTCGACGCGTTGATGAACATCCTGATCCTGCTGCCGTTCGCGGTGCCGCCGGTGGTGTCGTCGGTGGGCCTGCTGCAACTCTATGGCTCCGGGCCGCTGGCGATGGTGGGGACGCCGTGGATTCTGATCGGCTGCTACTTCACCGTGGCGCTGCCATTCATGTACCGCGCGATCACCAACAACCTGCAAGCCATCAACCTGCGCGACCTGATGGACGCCGCGCAACTGCTCGGCGCCAGCACCTGGCAGGCAGCGATCCTGGTGGTGCTGCCCAACCTGCGCAAGGGCCTGATGGTGGCGTTGCTGCTGTCGTTTTCGTTCCTGTTCGGTGAGTTCGTGTTCGCCAATATCCTCGTGGGCACGCGCTACGAAACCCTGCAGGTGTACCTGAACAACATGCGCAACAGCAGCGGCCACTTCACCAGTGCCGTGGTCATTTCCTATTTCTTCTTTGTGCTGGTGCTGACCTGGGCCGCCAACATCTTGAACAAGGACAAAAGCCAATGAGCTTCGTCAGCGTCCAACACCTGCAAAAAGGCTACGCCGGCACCCCGGTGTTCAGTGACATCAACTGCGAGATCGCCAAGGGCGAATTCGTCACCCTGCTCGGCCCGTCCGGCTGCGGCAAGTCCACCTTGCTGCGCTGCATCGCCGGCCTGACCTCGGTCGACAGTGGCCAGATCCTCCTCGACGGCCACGACATCGTGCCCTTGAGCCCGCAGAAACGGCAGATCGGCATGGTGTTCCAGAGCTATGCGCTGTTCCCCAACATGACCGTGGAACAAAACGTCGCCTTCGGCCTGCGCATGCAAAAGGTCAACGCCGACGACAGCCACAAACGCGTGCAGGACGTGCTGCAACTGGTGGAGCTCAAGGAGCTGGCCGGGCGCTACCCGCACCAGATGTCCGGCGGCCAGTGCCAGCGCGTGGCCCTCGCCCGCTCCCTGGTGACCCGCCCGCGCCTGTTGCTGCTGGATGAACCGCTGTCGGCGCTGGATGCGCGCATCCGCAAGCACCTGCGCGAGCAGATCCGCCAGATCCAGCGCGAGTTGGGCCTGACCACGATTTTCGTGACCCATGACCAGGAAGAAGCGCTGACCATGTCCGACCGGATCTTCCTGATGAACCAGGGCAAGATCGTGCAAAGCGGCGATGCCGAAACCCTCTACACCGCGCCGGTGGATGTGTTTGCCGCCGGGTTTATCGGCAACTACAACCTGCTCGACGCGGACAAGGCCAGCCAACTGCTGCAACGGCCGATCAGCGGGCGCATCGCGATTCGCCCGGAAGCCATCGAACTGAGCCGCAGCGGCGAACTCGACGCCCTGGTGCGCAGCCACAGCCTGCTGGGCAACGTGATTCGCTACCGCATCGAAGCGCGCGGCGTGGAATTGGTGGTGGACGTGCTCAACCGCTCGGCGGACGATCTGCACCCCGACGGCCAGCGCCTGGCACTTTCCATCGACCCGAGCGCACTGTGTGAAGTAGCCTGAGCAGCAGTGATTTTTTAAGAGAGTGTGACGGATGGCATTGGTAATTTTTGATTTGGACGACACCCTGATCCACGGCGACTGCGCCACCCTGTGGAGCGAGCAGATGGGCCGCCTGGCCTGGGTCGACCCCGAGTCGTTCATGCGCAAGAACAACGAACTGATGGACGCCTACAGCCAGGGCAAGCTGGCCATGGAAGAGTTCATGGACTTCAGCCTGGAGCCGATGATCGGCCGCACGCCGGAGGAGATCGAGCACCTGGTGGAGCCCTGGGTCGAGGACGTGATCGAACCGCTGATCTACAGCGACGCCACCCGCACCATCGCCCGCCACCGCGCGAACGGCGACCGGGTGCTGGTGATTTCCGCGTCGGGCACCCACCTGGTCACGCCGATTGCGGCGCGTATCGGCATCGATGAAGTGTTGGGGATCGAGCTGGATGTCAGCCACGGCGTGTACAGCGGCCGTACCGTCGGCGTCCTGACCTACCGCGAAGGCAAGATCACCCGTTTGCTCGAATGGCTGGAGCAGGAAGGAGAAACCCTGGAAGGCGCGTACTTCTATTCGGATTCGCGCAATGATCTGCCGCTGCTGCTGAAGGTGGATAACCCGCAGGTGGTGAACCCCGACCCGGTATTGCGCGAGCACGCCGAAAAAGCCGGCTGGCCGGTCCACCGCTGGGCCTGATTCGACCAAGATCCAAATGTGGGAGGGGGCTTGCCCCCGATGGCGGTGTGTCAGTGAAGAATATTTCATCTGATACACCGCCATCGGGGGCAAGCCCCCTCCCACATTGACCACATTCCAATTCGGGGTCAGGTCAGGCTGTCGTCGATCACCAACACCAACTTGCCGGAAATCTGGTTGGTCGCCAGCTCAGCAAACGCCGCCTCGGCATCGTTGATCGGGAAGGTCTTGGCCAGTTGCGGGCTCAAGCGGCCTTCGGCAAACAACGGCCAGACATGCTGGCTCAGGTCACTGAACAGGTCGGCCTTGAACTGATCGTCACGGCTGCGCAGGGTCGAGCCCAGCAGTTGCACTCGCTTGCCCAGCACCTGCGCCAGGTCCAGTTGCGCCTCGCGCCCGCCCATCAGGCCGATCAGCACCCAACGACCGTCCAGGGCCAGCAACTTGAGGTCCAGCGCCGCGTAGCTGGCGCCGACCGGGTCGAGGATGACGTCAAACGGCCCGAAATCCCGCAGCCCTTCGATACCGTCCGTGCGGACCACGCCGCCCTGGGCGCCGAGGGCTTCACAGTAGGCCAACCGATCCGCCGAGCCGACACTGACCCAGCACGGGCTGCCGAACGCCTTGCACAGCTGGATCGCCGCCGAACCCACGCCACTGGCGCCGGCATGCAGCAACACCTTCTCGCCGGGCTTGACGCCCGCCAGCTGGAACAGGTTCAACCACGCGGTGCTATACACCTCGGGCAATGCCGCCGCTTCGATCAACGACAGGCCTTCCGGCACCGGCAGCACGTGACGGGCGTCCACCACCACTTCCTCGGCCATGCCGCCGCCGGCCAGCAGCGCGCAGACGCGGTCGCCGACCTGCCAGGACGAACCCGCGCCGACCTCGCTGATCACCCCGGAACACTCCAGGCCCAACACCTTGCTGACGCCCGGCGGCGGCGGATACAGCCCCGCACGCTGCAATAAATCGGCACGATTGAGGCCCGCAGCCGCCACCCGAATGCGAACCTGACCTACATCGCATGTAGGACTTGGCTCTTCCAACCACTCCACATGACCTTCAACGCCTTGCAATGCTTTCACAGTGCCTCCATAGTGAGTCTGGACTGAGCCCGTAGCTGTATCGCCGGGCTTTTTGCATTATGCGACCGGCCCAAATGGAACCGGCGACTTCAAAGACGGCCTAATATGCGTTATCAATTGCCCCCGCGTCGAATCAGCATGAAGCATTTGTTCCCCAGCACCGCCCTAGCTCTTTTCATTGGTCTCGGCTTGTCGTCGATGTCGACCAATACGTTCGCAGCCAACAGCTGGGACAATCTTCAGCCTGATCGCGATGAGGTGATTGCCAGCCTTAACGTCGTCGAGTTGCTCAAGCGTCATCACTACAGCAAGCCGCCGCTGGACGACGCTCGCTCGGTGATCATCTATGACAGCTACCTCAAGCTGCTGGACCCGTCGCGCAGCTACTTCCTGGCCAGCGACATCGCTGAGTTCGACAAGTGGAAGACCCAGTTCGACGACTTCCTCAAGAGCGGCGACCTGCAGCCCGGGTTCACCATCTACAAGCGTTACCTGGACCGCGTCAAAGCGCGTCTGGACTTCGCCCTGGGTGAATTGGACAAAGGCATCGACAAGTTCGACTTCACCGAGAAGGAAAGCCTTCTGGTGGATCGCAAGGACGCCCCTTGGCTGACCAGCACCGCCGCCCTGGATGACCTGTGGCGCAAACGCGTCAAGGACGAAGTGCTGCGCCTGAAGATCGCCGGCAAAGAGCCGAAGGCCATTCAAGAGCTGTTGACCAAGCGCTACAAGAATCAGCTGGCACGTCTGGACCAGACCCGTGCCGAAGATATCTTCCAGGCCTACATCAACACCTTCGCGATGTCCTACGATCCGCACACCAATTATCTGTCGCCGGATAACGCGGAAAATTTCGATATCAACATGAGTCTGTCGCTGGAAGGCATCGGTGCCGTCCTGCAAAGCGACAATGACCAGGTGAAAATCGTGCGTCTGGTACCGGCCGGTCCGGCAGACAAGACCAAGCAGGTCGCCCCTGCCGACAAGATCATCGGCGTGGCCCAGGCCGACAAAGAGATGGTCGATGTGGTCGGCTGGCGCCTGGACGAAGTGGTCAAGCTGATCCGTGGGCCGAAAGGCAGCGTGGTGCGCCTGGAAGTGATTCCGCACACCAATGCGCCGAACGACCAGACCAGCAAGATCGTGTCCATCACCCGTGAAGCGGTGAAGCTCGAAGACCAGGCCGTGCAGAAAAAAGTCCTCAACCTCAAGCAGGATGGCAAGGACTACAAGCTGGGCGTAATTGAAATCCCGGCCTTCTACCTGGACTTCAAGGCCTTCCGGGCCGGCGATCCGGACTACAAGAGCACCACGCGCGACGTTAAGAAGATCCTGACCGAGCTGCAGAAAGAAAAAGTCGACGGCGTGGTCATCGACCTGCGCAACAACGGCGGCGGCTCCCTGCAGGAAGCCACCGAGCTGACCAGCCTGTTTATCGACAAGGGTCCGACCGTGTTGGTGCGCAACGCTGACGGCCGTGTCGACGTGCTCGAAGACGAGAACCCGGGCGCCTTCTACAAAGGCCCGATGGCGTTGCTGGTCAACCGCCTGTCGGCCTCGGCCTCGGAGATTTTCGCCGGCGCCATGCAGGACTATCACCGCGCCTTGATCATCGGCGGCCAGACCTTCGGCAAAGGCACCGTGCAGACCATCCAGCCGCTGAACCATGGCGAGCTGAAACTGACCCTGGCCAAGTTCTACCGGGTTTCCGGGCAGAGCACCCAGCATCAGGGCGTGCTGCCGGACATCGACTTCCCGTCGATCATCGACACCAAGGAAATCGGCGAGAGCGCCCTGCCCGAGGCCATGCCGTGGGACACCATCCGTCCTGCGATCAAGCCCGCGTCGGACCCGTTCAAGCCATTCCTGGCGCAGTTGAAGGCTGACCACGACACCCGCTCCGCCAAGGATGCCGAGTTCGTGTTCATCCGCGACAAGCTGGCCCTGGCCAAGAAGCTGATGGAAGAAAAATCCGTCAGCCTCAATGAAGTGGATCGTCGCAAGCAGCACGCCGACATCGAGAATCAGCAACTGGTGCTGGAAAACGTCCGCCGCAAGGCCAAGGGCGAAGACCCACTCAAGGAACTGAAGAAAGAAGATGAAGACGCGCTGCCGGCCGAGGCGGATAAAACCAAGCCGGAAGACGACGCCTACCTGGCCGAGACAGGCCGGATTCTGCTGGACTACCTGAAAGTGACCAAACAGGTGGCCAAGCAGTAAATGATGGCTATTTAATGTGATCGCGCTGCAGAGTGTCATCATATAGACATCATTCTGTCGTGAAATAAAGGACCGTCGGCTCACCGCCTGCGGTCCTTTTTTTTCGATCGAGATCGCCATGACCATGACCGAACAGCTGAATGCATTGGGCTCTATCCTGGCTCAAGGCAGTTTGCACAGCCTGTTCCAACCGATCATCTGTCTGTCCGAGCGGCGTATCCTCGGCTACGAAGCCCTCAGCCGTGGCCCGTCCAACAGCCCGCTGCACTCCCCGGTCGCCCTGTTTGCCGTGGCCGGCCATGCCGGGCGCCTCAGCGAACTGGAAATAGCCTGCCGCGAAAGCGCATGCCGACGCTTCAGCGAGCAGAAGTTGCCGGGCAAGCTGTTTCTCAATATCTCGCCGGAATCCCTGATGGAAACCGCGCACCAACCGGGCCGCACCCTGCAACTGCTGCGGGACTTCGGCATCCCCCCCAGCCAAGTGGTGATCGAACTCACCGAGCAGTCGCCCACCGACGATTTCGACCTGCTGCAAACCGCCCTGCATCACTACCGCGACATGGGTTTCGCCATCGCACTCGACGACTTGGGCGCAGGGTATTCCAGCCTGCGCTTGTGGTCGGAACTGCGTCCGGATTACGTGAAGATCGATCGGCACTTTATCGACGGCATCCACCAGGACGCGCTCAAGCGCGAATTTGTCGGTTCTATCCTGCAGATCGCCCGGGCGTCGCGCGCCCAGGTGATTGCCGAAGGCATCGAGCTGCCGGAAGAGCTGGCGGTGCTGACCGAGATGGGGGTCGACCTGGTCCAGGGTTATTTGCTCTGTCGTCCCCAAGAACACCCGCCGCAGGAAGCGCGCCTGATGCTACCCAAACCCGATAACGCCAACATTGCCCTCAGCGAAGAAGGCAGTGACCTCAGCGCCCTGCTCAACGAGCAGCCGGCAGTGAATCAGGACACCGCCACCGCCCAGGTGCTGGAGTCCTTCCGCCGCCAGGCCAACCTCAACTCCCTGGCGGTGCTGGATGGGCGCGACCGGCCGGTCGGGATTGTGCATCGCCATTCGTTGTCCGACGCCCTGCTCAAACCGTTCGCCACCGACCTGTTCGCGCGCAAGCCGATCAGCCGCCTGATGAGCGATGATTTTCTCGCGGTGGAGTTGAGCCAGTCCCTGCAACAGGTCAGCCGGCTGCTGACCAGCCGCGCCCGCCAACGCATCGAGGAAGACTTCATCATCACGCTGAACGGCGACTACCTCGGCCTGGGCCGGGTGATCGATGTGCTCAAGCTGATCACCGAGCTGAAGATCCAGCAGGCGCGCTACGCCAACCCGTTGACCCTGCTACCGGGCAACGTGCCGATCCAGCAGTGCCTGACGCGACTGTTGCAGCAGCAACGCGAGTCGGTGATTTGCTACGTGGATATCGACAGCTTCAAGCCGTTCAATGACATCTATGGCTACGGGCGTGGCGATGAAGTGCTGCTGTGCCTGGCGCAATGCCTGAATGACAGGGTCGACCCCAGCCGCGACTTTGTCGGGCATATCGGCGGCGATGACTTCTTGCTGGTGCTCGGGCCGCAGGATTGGCGCAAACGGCTCAATCAACTGCTGGATGATTTCCACACCCAATGCCGACGCTTCTATCGCGCAGAACATCTGGACGCCGGCTGCTTTGTGGCCTTGAACCGCCAGGGTGTGCGCCAGGAATATGCTCTGTTGTCGCTGTCCATCGGCGTGGTGCATTTGTATCCACAGGCCTGTGGACAACTCGATGCCAGCCAGTTGGCGGAGCTGGCGTCCCAGGCTAAACACCATGCCAAGGACATCGCCGGTTACAGCATCCACGTGATCGACAGCCTGGACATGCTGCCCCTGCCGGTTTAAGCCTCGGCGGATTCCGGGTACTCGTATTCGAACACGCGCACCACCTCCGAAGCGTGCCAGGACGCGGCGGCCACGCCATCGGAAGGCCCGCAAAAACGCCCCAGGCGCTCCACGCATTCAAAAAAACCGGTACGCGGCAGGCGGCTGGCACCCTGGCTGATCACCAGGGAACTGCGCAACGGCTGCTCGGCCTTGGCGTCCAGCGCCGCCAGATGTTCCAGGGCGGCGGTGAGGGTCTGCATCGCCGGCGTGGGAAATTGCAGGCGCTCCAGCAGCGCACGGTAAGTCAGCAAGTGGCGCTGGCGGCGCGCCTGGTCCAGTTCGTGGAGTAACCCATCCCAGTGTTGACGGCTGATACGTAGGCTCAAGATTCATCCCTCCAACCTGCCACGCCCAATTCCCAGGCCAGACTGCGGCGGATCGCGGCATCCGGCTGGCGTTCACCACTTTCGATCAATCCGAGGTACGAGGGGCTGATCCCCACGGTACGGGCCAGGGCTTCAATAGCCAGGCCCTTGGCTTCGCGCAAGCCGCGCAGGTCTGCAAGCGGGTGCAGGTCCTGGGCTGGCGCGGCGTGGGCAGTAGAAGAAGGTGCTGGTGCGGGTTGCTGCTGACCGGCGGCTTTTAGCAGCGCCTGGTACTGATCCCATGGCAACACCGCATATTCGGGTTCGCCATCCCGTGAAATTATCTGAATATCCATGACAGCCCCGTAGGATAACAACACTTACTAAGTAAGCACTTTCCTTAAGCGCTTTCCTAAGGAGTGTAATCCTAACAGCCACAAAGGTCGCAGGGGGATCGCCGTATCATGGGGTTTTTTGCCGGTTTTCCTGGGCCAGCAGCGCGGGCGTCGCAGGCAGGCGCTCAACCACGGCGAGCTTTTCCGGACGCTGCGCCTCACGCCAGGCGCGAAAGGCGCTCAGTTCGGCGCTCAGGCTCTTCATGACCCAGGCCAGCACGGCGATGTCGTCGAGCATGCCGAACATGGGAATAAAGTCCGGTATCGCATCGATCGGACTGAGGAAATACATCAGTCCTGCGACGACCGACACCAGCGCCTTCGGGCTGATCGCGCGGTACTCGCCCCGCCAGTAGGCCAGGCACAGGGCCTGGAGCAACTTGAGGTCATCCTTGAGCTTACCGAGGCGGTTGCCCTGGCTTGCGCCCTTGGCCGCCACGGCGAACAACAGCGTCGGCAAGCGTCCACGCCCCAGCAAGCGCGCGGCCATGGGCAGAAAACGGGCGAAATTGAAGGGTGGTTTCATTCGGCACTCCAGTTCCATGGGACAGAGAAGGTTATCCACACAAATTGTGGATAACCTTGTGAACAGAGCCGGTTTTCACCGCTGAGAGCCACGGTTTACAAGGCCTTCAGTCAGATCGGGCGTTTTTTGCGCACATCAAAAAAACCCAAGAATTCATTGACTTGGCGCTTGCGTCCGGCTACCTGCACTCGAGTCTTGATCAGACTGCCGCACCTTGCGGACGTTCGTTTGGGTTTGCACAGGCTTGAGTGTGCAAGCGTGCGGCAAAAACAACAACGCCCCGTCGAGACGGGGCGTTGGGTGTTCAGGCGCCGATTACTTCTTGGCGGCTGGTGCGTCAGGAGCTTCAGCCTTGGCCGGGTCCTTGATACCCAGCAGTTCCAGGTCGAATACCAGCACGGAGTTGGCCGGAATCGCCGGGCTCGGGCTCTGGGCACCGTAAGCCAGGTCGGACGGGATGTACAACTCGACCTTCTCGCCGACGTGCATCAGTTGCAGGCCTTCGACCCAACCCGGAATCACGCCGCTGACCGGCAGGTCAATCGGGCTGCCGCGATCCACGGAGCTGTCAAAGGTGGTGCCGTTGGTGAGCTTGCCGGTGTAGTGAACAGTCACTACGTCGGTCGGCTTAGGCTGAGGGCCGTCGGCTTTCTTGGTGATCTTGTACTGCAGGCCGGAAGCCGTGGTGACTACACCGTCTTTCTTGGCGTTGTCTTCGAGGAATTTCTTGCCGGCGGCTGCCGACTCTTCGCTCATTTTGGCCATGCGTTCTTCAGCACGCTTTTGCAGTGCGGCAAACGCTTCAACCAGTTCGTCGTCTTTCAGCTTCTGCTCTTTCTTGCCGACGGCATCTTCAATGCCCTGGGCTACCGCTTTGGAATCCAGGTCATCCATGCCTTCTTGGGCAAGGCTTTTGCCCATGTTCAGGCCGATACCGTAGGAAGCTTTCTGCGCCGGGGTTTTCAGCTCTACGCTGGTCTGCGAATCACAACCCGCAAGTACCAGGCTAACCAGGGCCACCGCCGCCGCCAACCGATGCTGTTTCATGCTATTTCCTTGTTCATGCGCCAAAAGGGCAATCGAATAAAGTCGCGAGCTTATCAGGCGGCCACGACCAATGGCTACCGGCATCTGAGCAGGAAACTTCTGATAAGTTCACGTGTTTAAACGCATTTTCATTCATGATGGGCGCCCGCGACGGATCGCGGGACTGCCTGTCAGCAGGACCATGGCCACTTGCCGCACCTGTGGCGTAGTGGCATAACAACGCAATCACTCGACAAGGATAGTTATCTTGCGCATTTTTTCCCGTGTTTTATTGCTGATTCTCGCCCTGCTGGGCCTGATCCTGGCGGTGGTGCTCTATTACACCGTCAACCCCAGGCTGCCGGGCTACGTGCCCGTGGAACAGGTACGCTACCAGGACCAATGGAGTGCCGCCGACCGCCAGACCTATTACTTCACGCCCCAGGGCACCCAGGTAAAAGGCCTGCATTACGACTGGTTCACCGCGCTGGAACTGCCGTTTTCCGAACAGCGCTTCGCCGCCCCGGAGTACCTGGCACGCTTCGGCTTCCTGGTCGACCCCAAGCAAGTGCCCAGCACACAAAACCCCGGCAACCTGCCGGTCGGCTTCGCTCGACACAAGAATGCCGGCAACAATACCGAATACCTGGACATCACCTGCGCCGCCTGCCACACCGGCGAACTGCATTTCAACGGCCAGGCCCTGCGCATCGACGGCGGTTCGGCCCAGCACGTGCTGCCGTCCAGCGTGCCGACCTTGCGCGGCGGCAGTTTCGGCCAGGCCCTGGTGGCCAGCCTCGCCGCGACGTATTACAACCCCTGGAAATTCGAGCGCTTCGCCCGCAAGGTGCTCGGCCACGATTACGACACTCACAATGAACAACTGCTGCGCCAGGACTTCAAACAGTCGCTGAACCAGTTCCTCAAAGTCGCCTGGAACGACACCCATCGCGGCCTCTACCCCACCGAAGAAGGCCCGGGGCGCACCGATGCCTTCGGCCGCATCGCCAACGCCAGCTTCGGCGACGCGATTTCGCCGGACAATTACCGCGTTGCCAACGCGCCTGTGGACTACCCGCAGCTGTGGGATATCTGGACGTTCGACTGGGTGCAGTGGAACGGTTCAGCGCAACAACCGATGGCGCGCAATATCGGCGAAGCCCTCGGCGTGGGAGCCACCCTGGGCTTCTTCGACAACGCCGGCCAACCGCTTCAGGGCGACGCGCGCTACCCGTCGAGCGTGCGGGTGCGCGACCTGAACCTGATCGAAGAAACCCTGCAGCGCCTCAAGCCGCCGACCTGGCCGGAAGACCTGTTCGGCGCCATCGACAAGCCCCTCGCCGCCCAGGGCCGCGCACTGTTCGTCGAAAACTGCGCCGGCTGCCATGTGCCGGCCGTCACCCAGCAAAATGGCCGCCCGGTACAGCAACTGAAGATGCTCCCGGTGGACGCCATCGGCACCGACCCTGGCGCCGCCAACAACATTGCCGACCAGCGCTATGACCTCAGCGCCTTGAAATGGGACCCGGCGGAGCTGGCCCAACTGAACGTCGAGTTGCACCCCACGCCCACCGAACCGCTGGACCTGAAAAAAATCTCCGTGGCCAAGGGCCTGGCCTACGTCACCGCCTTCGTTGAGGACCACGCCTACCGCGCCGCCGGCGTCACCCCGGCCGAGCGCCCACGCCTGGACGGTTACGGCCTGCCCATCGGCGTGCGCGAGTTGCGCGCCTACAAAGCACGGCCGCTGGCCGGCGTGTGGGCCACCCCGCCGTTCTTGCACAACGGCTCGGTGCCGACGATCTACCAGTTGCTCTCGCCCCAGGACGAGCGCGCCACTACCTTCTATAAAGGCACCTTCGACTACGACCCGCGCCACCTGGGCTTTCAGACCGACGCGTTCAAAAATGCCTTCCTGTTCGATACGCGCATCACCGGCAACCACAACAGCGGCCATGAATTCCGTGCCGGCCAGCGTGGCAACGGGGTCATCGGCCGCGGCCTGCTGCCCCAGGAACGCTGGGCGCTGCTCGAATACCTCAAAGTCCTCGGCGGCCCGCTGGAGCAACAACTGCCATGATTATCCACTCGCACAACCAGCAACCGTCCATGCTCGCGCGCCTGTGGCTGCGCCTCGGCACCGTGCTCGGCAAAACCCTGGCATGGCTGCTGGCCCTTGGCCTGCTCGGCTGGCTGGCCGCCACCGCCTGGTACGCCTGGCAGTACAGCGGTCCGGTGTCGCCGGATGAGCAGATCCCGTCCGGTGAAGCGGCAATGACCCAAGGCATTATCCAGACGGCAGTGCGTATCGTTGACCAACACCGCGAAGGCACGCGCTACCTGCGCGACGCTCATGCCAAGGCCCACGGTTGCGTGAAGGCCGAAGTCAGTGTGCTGGCCGACCTCGACCCGGCGTTGCGCCAAGGTGTATTCGCCGAACCGGGCAAGACCTGGCACGCCATGATGCGACTGTCCAACGGCAACGCCTACCCGCAATTCGACAGCATCCGCGATGCACGCGGCATGGCCATCAAGCTGCTCGACGTGCCGGGCAAACAGCTGCTCGCCGACCAGCAAGCGCGGGCCGAGCAGGACTTCGTGATGTTCAGCCACCCGAACTTCTTTGTCAGCGACGTGGCCGAATACGCGCAGAACATCGGGGCCCAAGCAGACGGCAAGAAGGTCCTGGCATTTTTTCCCAAGCTCGACCCGCGCAGTTGGCAGGTACGCCACCTGTTCATCGCCCTGGCGACCCTGGCCCCCGCGCCAGCCAGCCCGACCCAGACCACGTACTTTTCCGTCTCGCCCTACAAGTTCGGCGCGGCCAACGCCAAGTTCCGCGTCGCACCCGACCCGCAAAGCTGCCCGGATTACGTGCCGCCCAAACAGAACCAGGACCTGCCGAACTTCCTGCGCAGTGCGCTGAACCAGCAACTGTCCACCGACCGCGTGCCGGCGTGTTTCGTGTTGCAGATCCAGCGGCAGAACCCGCAGAAGTTCATGCCGATCGAAGACACCAGCATCGAATGGAAGGAAAGCGATGCGCCCTATGAAACCGTGGCCAAGGTGACGATCCCCGCCCAGGATTTCGACACGCCGGCGCTGAACCTGGCGTGCGACAACCAGTCGTTCAACCCGTGGTTCGGGCTGGAGGCGCATCGCCCCATCGGCGGGATCAACCGGTTGCGTAAAGCGGTGTACGAAGCCGTCAGCGACTATCGGCATAGCCGCAACTTGTAAGGTTGGGGGCTGTGTGGGAGGGGGCTTGCTGCCTCCCACATTTAGATCTCATTACAATAAGCAGATGTTGTGTCGTTCTGCTTTTCGTAAAGAATGCGTATAGATTGCCAATTCGCCATAACGATTACGTCGCCTCTATTGAGTCACTAAGCGCGAACGTTCTACCGTCACTTCCTACCCCCAAACATCCGTAGGAAGTCATCGTGGAAAGTTCAACTTTAGGCATGGTCGTCCTCTCAATGATTGCACTCTTCGGCACCGCCGCGTTTTGCTTCGAGCACCTCGCCACGCGCAGCGAGAAGAAAAAGAAAGCCAAATAAACAGCGCGTCAACATCAGCAGAACCCCAGTTTTTCAAGGGATACCCGGGCGGCGGGCTATCCCTTTTTTTCGTTCGCCTCGCATAACTTCGTCTCTATACCGTCTTAATACCGCCGCCGCTAATCAGTGCCTGGGCTTGATACCCCAGCGATTAACCTCCCCGCGTCCGCCATTGCGGCTTATTTATTCAGGGGAGTTACACCGTGCTCACACTCACGTTCATTTATATCGCCAGCGGCTTATGCGCCGTGGGGCTGTTCGCTTACTTGGGCTACGCACTTATTCGCGCAGAAAAATTCTAGGGAGTTCGCCATGTACGACCTGATGTTTATTGGCCTTTCCCTGGTGTTTTTTGTTGCGACTGCCATGGCCATTGTCGCCATGGGCAAGATTTGAACGGAGCCACGACATGTTAAGCACGCTGCTGGAATTTGCGCTGGTCCTGGGGTTGATGACGGGACTCGCGGTACTGATGGGCAAATGGCTGACCCGGGTGTTCACCGGGACTTACCATGCCTGGCCGGAACGTTGTACCTATCGCCTGCTGGGCATCGACCCGCAGGAAAACATGGGCTGGGCCCGTTACGGTTCGGCGCTGTTGCTGTCGAACGCGGCGATGATGCTGCTGGGCTATCTGGTCCTGCGCCTGCAGGCGGTGATGCCGATCAACCCGCTGGGGCTGGCCGCGCAAACGCCGGACCTGGCGTTCAACACCACGGTGTCCTTTATTACCAACACCAACTGGCAGGCGTACTCGGGCGAGACGAGCCTGTCGAACTTCAGCCAGATGGCGGTCATCACCTTTCTGATGTGCGTCGGCGCCACCTCCGGCGTGGTCGCGGCGGCCGGTTTCATTCGCGGCTTGAGCCGCTCCAACTCGGGCGACCTCGGCAACTTCTGGGTCGACTTCACCCGCACGCTCTACCGCGTAATGCTGCCGCTGTGCCTGGGCATGGCGCTGGTGTATGTCTGGCAGGGCATGCCGCAGACCTTCGCTTCCCAGGCGCTGGTCACCACGCTGGAAGGCGCGCAGCAGCAGTTGATTGTCGGCGCGGTGGCCAGCTTTGAGTCGATCAAGCACATCGGCACCAACGGCGGCGGTTTCTTCAGCATGAACGCGGCGCACCCGTTCGAAAACCCGACGCCGCTGACCAACATCCTACACATCCTCAGCATGTTGCTGATCCCGTCGGCATTGACCTACACCTTTGGCAGCATGCTGGTGCAGCGTCGTCAGGGTTGGGTGTTTTTCGGCACCTTCCTGGTGATGTTCATCGGCTTCCTCGCCCTGGTCTACGGCGCCGAGCAAAACGGCAACCCGCTGCTGACCCAGGCCGGCGCCAACCAGAGCCTGTCGCTGGAACAAAGCGGCGGCAACATGGAAGGCAAGGAACTGCGCTTCGGCATCGCCGACAGCAGCCTGTTCATCGCCACCACCACCGCCGCGACCACCGGCTCGGTCAACACCATGCACGACTCGCTGACCCCCATGGGCGGTTTCGTGCCCTTGGCGCAGATGATGCTCAACTGCGTGTTCGGCGGCGACGGCGTGGGCTTTATCAACCTGATCCAGTACGCCCTGCTGACGGTGTTCCTGGTGGGCATGATGATCGGCCGCAGCCCCGAGTTCCTCGGCAAGAAAATCGAGGCACGGGAGATGAAACTGGTGATGCTCTCGGTGCTCGCGCACCCCATCAGCATCCTCGGTTTCACCGCCCTCGCCGCCCTGTGGCCCGACACCCTGGCCAGCCTGAACAACCTCGGCCCCCACGGTTTCAGCGAGGTGCTCTATGCCTATACCTCCGGCACCGCCAACAACGGCTCGGCCTTCGCCGGCTTGAACGCGAACACGCCGTTTTTCAACACCACCATCGGCCTGGCGATGTTGATCGGGCGCTTCTTCACCATGCTGCCGATGCTCGCCGTGGCGGGTTCCCTGGCGATGAAGAAAACCGTGCCTGCCGGTGCCGGCACCATTCCCACCGCGACCCCGCTGTTCATGTTGCTGGTGGTGTTCGTGGTGCTGGTGGTCGGTGGCCTGACCTTTTTGCCGGCGCTCGCGCTCGGCCCGCTGGTGGAGCAACTGCAGTTGCTGTCCGGCCAGACGTACAACTGAGGACACGTGGATGACGACTCAATCGATATTCAAAGGGCTGTTGCGCCCGGTGCTGGTTTCGGCGGTGTTTTTCATGCTGTTGACGGGGTTCGCCTACCCGGCGCTCACCACCGTGACCGCCCAACTGGTGTTCCCGTTCCAGGCCCGCGGCTCGCTGATTGAACGCGACGGCCTGGTCATGGGCTCGGCCCTGATCGGTCAGCACTTCACCCGGCCGGAGTACTTTCACGGGCGCCCGAGCATGACCCTCGGCGCCGACCCGCAAGACCCGAGCAAAAGCGTGTCGCAGCCATACAACGCCGGCTCCAGCGGCGCCAGCAACCTGGGGCCGACCAGCCAGAAGCTGCTGGACCAGGTGGCCGCACGCGCCCACGCCTATCGCCAGGACAACGGCCTGGCCGCCGATGCCCTGGTTCCGGTGGACGCAGTCACCGCTTCCGCTTCAGGCCTCGATCCGCATATCTCGCTGGCCAATGCGCGGCTGCAACTGCCACGGGTGGCGCGCCTGCGGCAGATCCCCGAAGCCGAGCTGCTGCAACTGGTCAACCAATACACCAGCGCGCGCACCCTCGGCCTGCTCGGCGAACCACGGGTCAATGTGCTGCAACTCAACCTTGCGCTGGACGCCCGCCTGCCATCGCGTCAGCCCCCTATTGCGGCCAGTGAGTAAGAGATTTCCCTCATGAAGAATGCTCGTTTACCTCTGTTTGATCGCGCCATCGTCCTCACCGCGTGTGGGGATGCGCTGAAGAAACTGCAGCCCCAGGCGCAATGGAAAAACCCGGTGATGTTCGTGGTCTACCTGGGCAGCATCCTCACCACCCTGCTGTGGTTCCAGTCCCTGGGCGGCCAGGGTGAAGCGCCCAGCGGCTTTATCCTCAGCATCACCTTGTGGCTGTGGTTCACTGTGCTGTTCGCCAACTTCGCCGAGGCCCTGGCCGAAGGACGCAGCCGCGCCCAGGCCGCGAGCCTGCGCGGCATGAAACGCCAGACCCTGGCCAAGTTGCTGCAACAGCCCAAGCACGGCGCGGCGTGGCTGCCAACGGAAGCGACGCTGCTGCGCAAAGATCAGGTGGTGCTGATCGAAGCCGGCGACCTGGTACCGCTGGACGGCATCGTGATTGAAGGCGTGGCGTCGGTGGACGAAAGCGCGATCACTGGCGAATCGGCACCGGTGATTCGCGAGGCCGGCGGCGACTTTTCCTCGGTCACCGGCGGCACCCGTGTGCTGTCGGACTGGCTGGTGGTGCGTATCAGCGTCAACCCCGGCGAGTCGTTTCTGGACCGCATGATCTCGATGGTCGAATCGGCCAAGCGCCAGAAGACCCCGAACGAAGTGGCGCTGACCATCCTGCTGGTGGGCCTGACCCTGTTGTTTCTGCTGGTGATCGCCACGCTGAGCCCTTACTCGATCTTCGCCGTGGTCATGAGCGGCAGCGGCAGCGTGGTCAGCGCCACGGTGCTGGTGGCCTTGCTGGTGTGCCTGATCCCCACCACCATCGGCGGCCTGCTCTCGGCCATCGGCGTGGCGGGCATGAGCCGGATGATGTCGGCCAATGTCATCGCCACTTCCGGGCGGGCAGTCGAAGCGGCGGGCGACATCGACGTGTTGCTGCTGGACAAAACCGGCACCATCACCCTGGGCAACCGTCAGGCCAGCAGCTTTTTGCCGGCGCCGGGGATAAAAGAGGCCGAGTTGGCGGACGCCGCGCAACTGGCGTCCCTGGCCGATGAAACCCCGGAAGGCCGCAGCATCGTGGTACTGGCCAAACAGAAGTTCGACATTCGCGCGCGGGACATTCACCAGTTGGGCGCCAGCTTTGTCCACTTCACCGCGCAAACCCGCATGAGCGGGGTCGACCTGCCCGAAGGCCGGGCGATTCGCAAAGGTGCGGCGGACGCGATTCGCAGCCATATCGAGGCGTTGGGCGGCAGTTTTCCGACAAGCTTGCAGGCCAAGGTCGATGAAGTCGCGCGGCGTGGCAGCACGCCGCTGGTGGTCAGCGACGGTGCCAAGGCGCTGGGCGTGGTCGAACTCAAGGACGTGGTCAAGGGCGGCATCAAGGAACGCTTCGCCGAGTTGCGGCGCATGGGCATCAAGACCGTGATGATCACCGGCGACAACCGCCTGACCGCTGCCGCCATTGCGGTGGAGGCCGGCGTGGATGACTTCCTCGCCGAGGCCCGCCCGGAAGACAAGCTGCAATTGATCCGCGACTACCAGGCCCAGGGCAAGCTCGTGGCGATGACCGGCGACGGCACCAACGACGCGCCGGCGCTGGCCCAGGCCGACGTGGCGGTGGCGATGAACAGCGGCACCCAGGCCGCCAAAGAGGCCGGCAACATGGTCGACCTCGACAGCAACCCGACCAAGCTGATCGAAGTGGTCGAGGTCGGCAAACAGATGCTGATGACCCGCGGCGCCCTCACCACCTTCAGCGTGGCGAATGACGTGGCGAAGTACTTTGCAATCATCCCGGCGGCGTTTGTCGCGACCTATCCACAGCTCGGCGCATTGAATGTGATGCACCTGGCCAGCCCCAACTCGGCGATTCTCAGCGCGGTGATTTTCAACGCGCTGATCATTGTCGCGCTGATTCCCCTGGCCCTGCGCGGCGTGACCTACCGCTCGATCGGCGCGGCGGCGTTGCTCAACCGCAACCTGCTGATCTACGGCCTGGGCGGGGTGCTGGTGCCGTTTGCCGGGATCAAGCTGATCGACCTGCTGCTGACGGGGTTGGGCCTCGTATAGCGCCCCATCCACTGTAGGAGCGAGCTTGCTCGCGAAGGGCGTTAACGATAACGCGGGAAACCTGACACCCAACGGCACCCTCAGGTTTTTCGCGAGCAAGCTCGCTCCTACAGACAACCAGAGGAAGAATATGCCCGCCTTAAACGATGCACGCCCCGACCCCGACGCCCTGCTGGCGCGGGTACAACAAGAAGAACAGGCCGCCTTGCGCGGCAAATTGCGTATCTACTTCGGCTCCAACGCCGGGGTGGGCAAGACCTGCGCCATGCTCGCCGCGGCGCAACGCGAAGTCGCCCTGGGCCGCGACGTACTGGCCGGGGTGGTGGAAACCCATGGCCGCGCGGAAACCGCCGAGTGGCTCCATGGCCTGGAACAACTGCCCCGCGCCGCGCTGCAGCATGGCGAGTTCGCGCTCAGCGAATTCGACCTCGACGCCGCCCTGCGCCGCCATCCCGCCGTGGTGTTGGTGGATGAACTGGCCCATAGCAACGTGCCCGGCTCGCGCCACCCCAAACGCTGGCAAGACGTGGAAGAGCTGCTCAGCGCCGGCATCGATGTCTGGACCACCCTCAACGTGCAGCACCTGGAAAGCCTGAATGACCTGGTCAGCGGGATCATCGGCATCCGCGTGCGCGAAACCGTGCCCGACCATGTGTTCGATAACGCCCACGACGTGGTGGTGATCGACCTGCCGCCGGACGATCTGTTGCAACGCCTCAAGGACGGCAAAGTGTACCTGGGCCCGGCGGCGTCGCGTGCGTCGCAACATTTTTTCCGCAAGGGCAACCTGCTGGCGCTGCGCGAACTGGCACTGCGGCGCACGGCCGACCGGGTCGACACGCAAATGCGCGTGTACCGCCGCGAACAGTCGATCAAGGCCCTGTGGCCGGCCCGCGAACGGCTGCTGGTCGGCGTGGCCGGTGACGCTGGCGATGAACGCCTGGTGCGTGAAGCGGCGCGCCTGGCGCAGAAGCTGGAAGCGGACTGGATTGTGGTCCACGTCGCGTCGGCCCAGGGACGCGGCGCCCAGCGCTACCTGAGCGCGATGAAGACCCTGGCCCTGGCCGGCGAATTCGGCGCCGACACGGCCACACTGCCGGGCATGGACGTCGCCGAAGCCCTGGTCGCCTGCGCCCGCGAGCACAATGCCAATCGCCTGGTGCTCGGCCATCATCCGCGCCGCCGGTGGCGGTTCTGGCATCAGTCGGTCAGCGACCGGATCAGCCGCCATCACCCGCAAATCGATCAGATCGTGATTGCCCACGGCCTGCTGCCGGGCAAGCCCGTCGTGCACGAAAAACCCGCGGCGCTGCCCGGCACTCGACTGGCCTACCTCTGGGCCAGCCTCGCCTGTTTCGCCGCCAGCGCCGGCGCCGCCCTGCTCTTGCAGGTGTTCGACCTGGCCAACGTGGTCATGCTGTTTTTGCTCACCGTCGTGTTGGTGGCGCTGCGCTATGGACGCGGCCCCGGCGTGTGGGCCGCGATGCTCGCGGTGCTGTGTTTCGACTTCTTTTTCGTACAGCCGCGCTATTCATTCACCGTCAACGACACCCAATATTTCTTCACCTTTGCGTTGATGCTCGGCATCGCCCTGATCACCGGCCAACTCACCGCGCGCCTGCGCCACGAAGCGCGCACCGCTGCCGCGCGCGAACGCCGCGCAACCTCCCTGGCGCGCCTGGCCCGCGACCTGTCGGCCGCGCTGACCGTGGAGCACATCAGCGAAGTCGCGCTGCGCACCTTCAGCGGCGTCTTCGAAGCCCGGGTCGGCCTGGCCCTGCCGGATGCCGCCGATGGCGTACACAGCGTCAGCGCGGGCGGGCTACCGATCGACGACAGCATCGCCCAATGGGCTTACGACCACGGCCACCCCGCCGGCCACGGCACCGACACCCTGTCGGCGGCCAAGGGCTGCTACTTGCCGCTCAAAGCGCCGATGCGCGTGCGCGGCGTGCTGGTGCTGGAACTGGCGCAGAGCGAGCGCCTGAACGACCCACAGGAACGCCGCCTGCTCGAAGCCTGCATGAGCCAGCTGGCGATTGCCCTGGAGCGCGTGCATTTCGTCGAGGTGGCGCAAAGCACCCTGGTGCAGATGGAAGGCGAGAAAATGCGCAACACCCTGCTCGCGGCGATTTCCCACGACCTGCGCACGCCCTTGACCACGCTGATCGGCGCCGCCGACACCGCCCTGCCCCACGCCCCGCCGGGGCCGCTGACCGATCTGCTGCACGGCATCCACGAACAAGCCACGTCCATGCAGCGCCTGATCGAAAACCTGCTGGACATGGCACGCATGCAAGAACGCGGCGTGCGCCTGAACCGCCAATGGCACTCGCTGGAAGAAATCGTCGGCAGCGCCCTGCGCCAATTGCGCGAACCGTTGGCGCGGCACCCTGTCCACACCACGCTCGACGCGCACTTGCCGCTGGTTGAAGTCGACGCGCTGCTGATCGAGCGGGTGCTGGTCAACCTGCTGGACAACGCCGCCAAGTACACCCCGCCGGGCACCGCTATCCGCGTGGCCGCGAGCCAGGTCGGCGAGGGCATTGTGCTGGAGGTCAGCGACACCGGCCCCGGCCATGCGCCGGCGAATCTGTTCGAACCCTTCACCCGCGGCCAGCAGGAATCGTCCGTCGCCGGCATCGGCCTGGGCCTGGCGCTGGCCAAACGCATCGTCGAGGCCCACGGCGGGCGCATCGACGCCAACCCCGGCCGCGCGTGCGGCATGCATTTCATCATCACGCTACCGGCGGGCACCCCGCCCGTCATGGACCCCTTATGAGCACTGCACGCATTCTGATTGTTGAAGACGAGGCCAACATCCGCCGCTTTGTCGGCATTGCCCTGCAAGATGAAGGTTTTCAGGTGTTCGAGGCCGACAGCGTCAAACGCGCGCTGATCCATGCCGCCAGCCGTCAGCCGGACCTGGTGATCGTCGACCTCGGCCTGCCGGACGGCGATGGCAAACAACTGATCAGCGAACTGCGCGGTTGGCTGGCGGTGCCGATCCTGGTGTTGTCGGCGCGTGACCGCGAAGAAGAAAAAGTCGCCGCCCTGGACGCCGGCGCCGATGACTACCTGACCAAGCCGTTCGGCGTGCCCGAACTGCTCGCACGCATCCGCGCCCAACTGCGCCGGCACGGGCAGACCGGCAGCGTGGTGGCGACCAGCAAGGTGGCGTTCGGCGAGATCGAGGTCGACCTGGCCACCCATGAAGTGTCGCGCTCGGGCCAGCCGGTCCACCTGACGCCCATCGAGTACCGCTTGCTCTGCGCAATGATTCGCGGCCAGAGCCGGGTGCTGACTCACCGGCAACTGCTGCTGGACGTGTGGGGCCTGGACTACGTCGACCGCGCCCACTACCTACGTGTACACATGGCGCATTTGCGGCAAAAACTCGAGGCCGACCCGGCGCAGCCGCAGTACTTCATTACCGAGTTGCAGGTGGGCTACCGGTTGGTCGGGTTGTGAACAGGCGCGCGGCGGCGAAGTCCACGAACACGCGGATTTTCGGCGAGAGATGGCGACTGGACGGCCACAACGCCCAGAACTGGCCCTCGTCCTCGCAGTGGCCCTCCAACACGGTGTCCAACTGCCCTTGGGCGAGCGCTTCGCGGGCGAGAAAGTCCGGCACGTAGGCAATGCCGTGGCCGTCGACGGCGGCGCTGAGCATGGCTTCCATATTGTTCAACGTCAGCGCCGTGGGCAGGCGCAACGCCGTGATCGCGGGGTTGGCGGACAACGTCCAGTCCATGATCTTGCCGGTGGTGGCAAACCGATAACGCAGGCATGGGTGGCGCTCAAGATCGGCGAGGGTTGCCGGCCGCCCGTGCTCGCGCAGATACGCGGGCGATGCACACAGCACAAACCTGAACGGCCCCAGCTTGCGGGCCATCAAGCTCGAATCGGCCAGGCCGCCGCTGCGGATCACCACGTCGAAGCCCTCCTCGATCACATCCACCAGGTGGTCGTTGAAATCCAGTTCCAGCTCGATCTCCGGGTAGGTCTGCCTGAACGCGAGCATATGCGGAAAGAGAAAGCGGTAGCCGATGGTCGGCAGGCTGACGCGCAATTTGCCACGGGGCGCTTGTATGGCATGGGAAAGCATGGCGCGGGCGTCGTGCAGGTCGTCGAGAATTTTCCGACAGCGCTCGTAGAACAATTGACCTTCGGCGGTCAGGCCGACTTTGCGCGTGCTGCGGTGCAGCAGGCGCACATTCAGCGAGGCTTCGAGTTTGGCGACATTCTTGCCCACCGCCGAGGCGGAAACCCCCAGTGCCCGCGCTGCCCCCACGAAGCTGAGGGCTTCTGCCGTTTTGACGAAGGCGATCACGCCGCTGAGATTATCCGTCACGTCATTACATCCATTCAGTCCGTTATGAGTGGAATGTAAGGCTGTTTATCGATGATTGCATCCTGTCTAGAGTCTTTGTCTTCATAAAACAGCCGGAATGCCCCCCCATGCACACCACCACCGAGACCCTGCCCGCCCCGGGCCGCCATGCCATCCTGGCCGCGATTTGCCTGGCGGCGTTGGTGTTGCCCATGAGCTTTACCGGCGGCGCTGTCGCCACGCCATTTATCGGCCAGACATTCGCCGCCCACCCCACGCAACTGGCGTGGATCACCAACGCGTTCATGCTCAGCTTCGGCAGCTTGTTGATGGCCGCCGGCACCCTCGCCGACCGCTATGGGCGCAAGCGCCTGTTTTTATGGGGCATGGCACTGTTTACTGGCGCCTCCCTGTGGCTGACGGTGGCACCGGGCATGCTCTGGCTGGATGCCTTGCGCGCACTGCAGGGCGTCGCGGCGGCCATCGCGCTGGCCAGCGGTTGTGCGGCGCTGGCCCAGGAATTTGACGGGCATGCGCGCACGCGCGCCTTCAGCCTGCTGGGCACCACCTTCGGCGCGGGGCTGGCGTTTGGCCCGCTGTTGTCGGGGCTGCTGATCGAACAGTGGGGCTGGCGCGCGATTTTCCTCGGCACGGCCGTGCTGGCAGGCCTCTCGCTCATGCTCGCCGCGCCGACCCTGCGGGAAAGCCGCGATCCCCGGGCACTGCGCCTGGACACGGCCGGCGTGCTGACGTTTTCGGCCATGCTGGTGAGCTTGACCACAGCGGTCATCCTCGCGCCGGAACAGGGTTGGGGCGCGGCGAGCACACGGTACCTGCTGGCGGCGGCCGCCGTGTTGCTGCTGGTGTTTATCCTCGTTGAACATCGCGTCCGCCACCCGATGCTCGACCTGCAGCTGTTTCGCTTTGCGCGCTTCCTTGGCGTGCAACTGCTGCCGATCGGCACCTGTTACTGCTACATCGTCCTGATCGTGTTGCTGCCGCTGCGCTTTATCGGCGTCGAAGGCCACGGCGCGTCCGAGGCAGGCTTGATGATGCTCGCACTGTCGGCGCCCATGCTGGGGGTGCCGATGCTCGCGGCGACGCTCACGCGCTGGCTGTCGGCGGGCGTGCTGTGCGCCATTGGCCTGCTGATCGCGGCGGCGGGCTTGTATGCGCTGAGCCTGGTTCAGGTCGGCCAGCCGTGGCAGACAGTGGTCGCGATGCTGATCATCGGCATCGGCACCGGGTTGCCATGGGGCTTGATGGACGGGCTGGCGATCAGCGTGGTTCCCAAAGAACGTGCGGGCATGGCGGCGGGGATTTTCAATACCACACGCGTGGCCAGTGAAGGCGTGGCGCTGGCGGTTACCCTGGCGGTGTTGAGCGCCCTGGTTGCGCATCATCTGCCGCAGCACACGGCGCTGGACGTTTCCGTCATTGCGCAGAGCCTGGTCATGGGCAATGTGCAGCACGCCAGTGCGAGCCTGCCCGTGGCGGTGTTGCGCACGGCCTATATCGCCGGCTTCAACAACTTGTTGCAACTGCTGGCGGGCTTCACCTTGCTGACGGCGGCGGCGGTGTTGATTTTCCTCGGTCGACGCCCCATCGCGCCCCTCCACGCCGAGGCCGCACAGGGAGAGCCGAACTGAATTGCAGACAAAAAAAAGCCCGCTCAATGAGCGGGCTTCCTGTGGTGACCTGGCGTTCAGCATTCCAGGTGACCGAATATGGCGCAGCGGACGGGACTCGAACCCGCGACCCCCGGCGTGACAGGCCGGTATTCTAACCGACTGAACTACCGCTGCGCGTAACACATAAAGCGAATGGTGGGTGATGACGGGATCGAACCGCCGACCCTCTGCTTGTAAGGCAGATGCTCTCCCAGCTGAGCTAATCACCCTTCACTTTCGGTGTGGGCCGCATCATATACGAAAAATCCGCAATGTGTTGATTTAAATGCAATTTATTTTAAATATTTTTCAATGAGCGGCGCGCCCCGGTAAAAACGGGCTTCTTCTGGGCCAAACGCGGCGCTATTGCGTTTACCCGATGGCTCGTTATCAGGTCACCCCGCACTGGGTTTTCCAAAGCCCAGACCGCAAAAAGCCCGCTCAATGAGCGGGCTTGCCGTGCCCCCCCTCCGTCAGAAGTCGAAGAACACTGTTTCTTCTTCGCCCTGTATGCGGATATCAAAACGATAAGCCAACTTGCCATCAACCGTGCAACGCTTGGCGACCAGCGTCTCCCGACGTTGAGGCTGCTCGATCAGATTCAGCACCGGATCGACCGCATTGGCATGGGCTTCGTCGTCGAAGTACACCCGGGTCTGCAAGTGAATATTGATGCCCCGCGCGAACAGCAAAACATTGACGTGCGGCGCCATCGGCACACCTGCAGCGTTCTTCACGGTGCCCGGCTTGACGGTATGGATCTGCCACTCGCCAGTATCCGTGGTCGCCGTGCGGCCAAAACCGTTGAAGGGCTTTTCCAGGTTGTAGTCGCTGTCGTAAACGCCTTCGTGGTCAGCCTGCCAACATTCCAGGAACGCATCGCGGATCAGGTGACCGTTGCCGTCATAGACATGGCCCAGCAACAGGATGTGCTCCCCCGGCGCACCAGGCTTGGCCATTTCGTTCCAGATTTCCTGCTCGCGGGGCGGGTTGCCTGCCGCCTCCAGCGCCAGGCCGATATGCACGTAAGGACCGGCGGTTTGCGACGGGGTTTCAGGCAGAAGTTCAACGGGCATGGACGTGCCTCCTCAACGGTTTTCGAAGTGGGTCTTGCGCTGACCGCGCAGAACGATATCAAAGCGATAAGCCAGGCAATCCATGGGATTGGCCATGCTCATATCAAGCCTTGCGATCAGGCTCTGCACCGCATCCGGATTGGCGATCGACTTGACGATCGGGCACATCGGGATGAGCGGGTCACCTTCGAAATACAGCTGGGTGATCAATCGCGTGGCAATCGACGGGCCACTGATGGAGAAGTGAATATGCGCCGGACGCCAGTCGTTGGGACCATTGCGCCACGGATACGGACCGGGCTTGACCGTGCGGAAACTGTAGTTGCCGTCGCGGTCGGTCAAGGCACGGCCGACGCCGCCGAAGTTAGGGTCGATGGGGGCCAGATAGCTGTCTTTCTTGTGTCGATAGCGACCACCGGCATTGGCTTGCCACATCTCCACCAGGGTATGGGGAATCGGCTTGCCATACTGGTCACAGACCCGACCGGCGACGATGATGCGCTCACCGATGGGCAAGCCCCCGTGGTTGAAGTTCAGCAGCAGATCGTTATCGTGCTGCCCCATCTTCAGGTGGGAAAAGTCCGGGCCGCTGGTTTCCGAGCGGGATAGGGGGATGCTCACCAAGGCTTGACGCGGGGAACGCAGGATCGAGGTTTTGTAGTCAGGCGTTAGGGCTTTGGGGTGCCAATTACGATCACGAATGACGAAACGGCTGTTGTCCGCATCAGACATGTCGGTTTCCTTTTTGTTATGGATGAAAATCAGGGGTGAACGCTGGGTAACCGGCAATCACCGCCCCAGTCTCGCCTGATCAGGCGCCCTCCAACACTGAAAAAACCGACCCTATCCATATCCAGATGGTTATGGATAGCAGCCTTCGCGATATTCCTCGCCCACCTCGCGCAACACCTCCACGCACCATTGAGCCGCCATGGACATCGTCAGCGCGGGATTGCTGCACAGCCCCACAGAACCACCGGGTTCACGAATACCCAGCTCCAACTCAAACAGATCACCTCGATTCAGGTCCTGCCTGACCGCATCAAAAGGCGCGACCCAGATCGCCTGACTGCCCTGCACATAACGCCGACTCAAGATCAACGACAGGGTTTCCAGACGCTGGCGCGGCGGGCTGATGCCGTGCTGCACAAACAGGCTGTCGGCGTATTTGCGGATCGTCGTCCCCGCCAGCGGCAACACCAGCGGATAATTTTCGATATGTTCATGCGCCTGCGGGTCAGCCAATAGCGGATGGCCGTTACGCACCACCAGGGTCATGGATTCGCTGTACAGATGCTCGAACATCAGCCCCAGGATCTGCGGGCTATCGGTCATGCGTCCGACCACCAGGTCCAACTCCCCTACACGCAATTGCGACAACAGGTACGCGCTCGGCCCGGTCACCACGCTCACGACCAACGCGGGATGTCGGGCATGCAAACGACAGACGACCTCGGGCACCAGCAAACTTTCCACGGTGGACAGCACGCCGAGCCTGGCGGTGAAGGGTTCGTGCTCGCCGGCACGCAGGCTATTCACCCCTTCTCGCAGCGCTTGTACGCTCGGCCCGGCATAACGCAAAAAAGCCACTCCGGCTTCAGTCAACGCCGCGCCACTTTTGCTGCGCACGAATAAAGTGGCGGTCAGCAGGGTTTCGAGTTCTTTGAGGGTCTTGGACAGCGCCGGCTGGCTGATCGCCAATTTTTCCGAGGCGCGCGCCAGACTGCCCTGGCGCGCCACTTCGAGAAAGCACACCAGATGGCGGAATTTGATGCGGGTATCGATATTCACCGTATGTTGCCGCCTTCGAGGTGTCCCCTGCCGCGCGTGAAAAAGCGCGAGAAGTAAGCTGGTTCGGAAGATTGCCCGCGAAAGTGTACCGCCGATCGATCTCACCACACAGCGAACGCAGGTTGGGCGGCGTCGCCAGGGCGCCGAATCCCAGGCAAAAAAAAGCCCGCTCAATGAGCGGGCTTTCTGTGGTGACCTGGCGTTCAGCGTTCCAGGTTACCGAATATGGCGCAGCGGACGGGACTCGAACCCGCGACCCCCGGCGTGACAGGCCGGTATTCTAACCGACTGAACTACCGCTGCGCGTAACACATAAAGCGAATGGTGGGTGATGACGGGATCGAACCGCCGACCCTCTGCTTGTAAGGCAGATGCTCTCCCAGCTGAGCTAATCACCCTTCGTTTCGGTGTGGCGCGCATTCTACGGAGCGACCCAAGGTCTGGCAAGCACTTTCTTAAATCTTTTTTTTCAGCCCTTCCAATGGCTTAGGCAGGGTTGGCCTCAGCCGCTATCAAGACAATAATGCCCCCCTTTGTATAAAGGAGAGACTCACCCCATGTGGTTCAAGAACCTGCTTATCTATCGCCTGACCCAAGATCTGCCTGTTGATGCCGAGGCGTTGGAAACTGCAATGGCCACCAAACTGGCGCGCCCTTGTGCAAGCCAGGAGTTGACCACTTACGGTTTCGTCGCACCTTTCGGTAAAGGCGAAGACGCTCCCCTGGTTCACGTCAGCGGTGATTTCCTGCTGATCGCTGCGCGCAAGGAAGAACGCATCCTGCCGGGTAGCGTGGTGCGTGACGCCGTGAAAGAGAAGGTCGAAGAGATCGAAGCCGAGCAAATGCGCAAGGTCTATAAAAAGGAACGGGACCAGATCAAGGATGAAATCATCCAGGCCTTCCTGCCGCGCGCGTTTATCCGTCGTTCGTCGACCTTCGCCGCGATCGCGCCGAAACAGGGCCTGATCCTGGTCAACTCGGCCAGCCCGAAACGCGCCGAAGACCTGCTGTCGACCCTGCGTGAAGTGATCGGCACCCTGCCGGTGCGCCCACTCACCGTGAAAACCGCGCCAACCGCGGTCATGACCGACTGGGTCACCACCCAGAAACCGGCCGATGACTTCTTCGTCCTCGACGAATGCGAACTGCGCGACACCCACGAAGACGGCGGCATCGTGCGCTGCAAGCGCCAGGACCTGACCAGCGAAGAAATCCAGCTGCACCTGAGCACCGGCAAAGTGGTGACCCAACTGTCGCTGGCCTGGCAGGACAAGCTGTCCTTCATGCTCGACGACAAGATGACCGTCAAGCGCCTGAAGTTCGAAGACCTGCTGCAGGACCAGGCCGAACAGGACGGTGGCGACGAAGCCCTGGGCCAACTGGACGCCAGCTTTACCCTGATGATGCTGACCTTCGGCGAATTCCTGCCGGCGCTGATCGAAGCACTGGGCGGCGAAGAGACCCCACAGGGTATCTAAGCGCACTATCGCCTTACTGTAGGAGCGAGCTTGCTCGCGAAAAACCTGAGCGCGCCGCGTGCATTCAAAATGCCCGCGTCATCGTTGACGATTTTCGCGAGCAAGCTCGCTCCTACAATGGTTTTTCCGTACACCTAATAATAAGGACTTCCCCATGCGCGCACTCGCCGCCTTGAGTCGCTTCGTCGGCAATACCTTCGCCTACTGGGTGTTGATCTTTGCTGTGCTGGCCTTCGTCGAACCCGGCTGGTTCATCGGCTTGAAAAGCGCCATCGTCCCGCTGCTGGGCCTGGTGATGTTCGGCATGGGGCTGACCCTCAAACTCGAAGACTTCGCCGAAGTCGCCCGCCATCCGTGGCGCGTGGCCCTGGGCGTGGTCGCGCACTTTGTGATCATGCCGGGCGTGGCCTGGTTGCTGTGCCGGGCCTTCAACCTGCCGCCCGAAATCGCCGTCGGCGTGATCCTCGTCGGCTGCTGCCCAAGCGGCACCTCGTCCAACGTGATGACCTGGCTGGCCCGTGGCGACCTGGCGTTGTCGGTGGCGATCGCCGCCGTCACCACCCTCCTCGCGCCACTGCTGACCCCGGCGCTGATCTGGCTGCTGGCTTCGGCCTGGCTGCCGGTGTCGTTCATGGAATTGTTCTGGTCGATCCTGCAAGTGGTGCTGTTGCCGATCGTGCTTGGCGTGGTGGCGCAACGTGTGCTCGGCGAGCGGGTCCGCCATGCGGTGGAGGTGCTGCCGCTGGTATCGGTGGTGAGCATCGTGATCATCGTCGCCGCCGTGGTGGCCGCCAGCCAGGCCAAGATCGCCGAGTCGGGCCTGCTGATCATGGCCGTGGTGATGCTGCACAACAGCTTCGGTTACGTGCTGGGCTATTTCACCGGTCGCCTGTTCAAGCTGCCGTTGGCGCAACGCAAGTCGCTGGCGTTGGAAGTGGGCATGCAGAACTCCGGGCTGGGTGCCGCGCTGGCCAGCGCGCATTTTTCGCCGCTGGCCGCAGTGCCGAGTGCGCTGTTCAGTGTCTGGCACAATATTTCCGGGGCGCTGCTGTCGACGTACTTCCGCCGCATGAGCGAAAAGGAAGACCGCCGCACCCTGGAAGCCACTGCAAAAACTTGATCGTTTGATCAATCTTCGGCACTCTACCGAACGCCGCGGGGACGACCCCGCGACGCTATCGCGTACACATCAGGGGACGACCCCGCTTTTATAGAGGGAGGTCATCATGTCCTGGATCATTCTGGTTTTCGCCGGGCTGTTCGAAGTCGGCTGGGCCGTCGGCTTGAAATACACCGACGGCTTTAGCAAGCCGCTGCCCACCGCCCTGACGATTGCCGCCATGGCCATCAGCCTCGGCCTGCTGGGGCTGGCCATGAAGGAATTGCCGCTGGGCACCGCCTACGCCATCTGGACCGGCGTGGGTGCAGTGGGCACGGTGATCGCCGGGATTATCCTGTTCGGGGAATCCATGGCGCTGTTCCGGCTGGCCAGTGTGGCGTTGATCATCGCCGGGTTGGTGGGGCTCAAGATCAGCGCGTAGCCTCTGCCGGCACGCAGTCTCGCCCCCCACCTACATAATTCCCCCCGCAGCAACGATCGACGCATGGTTACGTATAGCGCTGGCGTAATGGCAAACCAAACTCGTAGAGCAGCGCGTTTTCGGTGAAGGGCCAGACGTTGTAGGTGGAGGCCGGCAGATTCGGGTCGAATTTATAGGGGGCGTGGCTGGTGAAGAGTCCGACCGCCTGGCGCTCAAAATTATCCTCGTACACCGGCATAAACCGGGGTCGGCCATTTGAGTCGTAGCCCACCATTTTGGTGCCTGAAAAAGTCGTACCTGTCAGCGCAGAGCCTTCACCAAAATTGATCGCATGGGCGAGCTCATGTTGCAGAACAACGATCGGAGGCCGTTGGTCCCCCGGCACAATGAAGTTAGGTTGATACGTCAGGACCGGATCTGTTGCAGGTATGCCCGCAACGCCGTCTTTGACAAAACCGTCGCCATAATCAGCACGGCGGCCTTCATCGCTGCGCGTAACTCCGAGACCTGGATCACTGTAGTCATAGAAACTACCATCGGCCCCTTGTCGGATCTTGACAGGCGCTTCAAGCGAATCGATTTTTGCAAGCACCCTCTGCCCCACCGGCGAGCCTCTGAGAAACTCAAGGTCATCATTTACACGCTGGCGGAACTCCGGGCTTCCTTCGACTTTGATCCCGCGATGACCGACGTCAAGGGGGGCGACTTCCCGAAAGCCTGACTCGGAACGGAGCTGGCTCAGATCGTCGACCCCTCGCCGTCCGAAGACACGATCATTTTCATTGGTTGTCTGGACAGTATCCCGCCCCCTCCCGGTATAAATAGTATTGCTGTCTCCCCCGACGATATGGTCATCGCCCGGTCCGCCATGCAGAATGTTGTGCCCCCTTCCGCCATAAATCAGATCGTTATCCTCCCCGCCATCCACGTAGTTGGTTTTGGTATCTGGCCCTCCGCCTGCACGCAATTCATCGCTGCCTTTGCCACCGTAAATCACAGCATTGCCACTGCCCCCGGTGATAAAGTCATTTCCATCATTACCTTCGGCGTAGCTTTCACCGCTGCCCAGGTTAATCACGTCAGAACCCTCCCCGCCGAACACATTCGTCTTGCCCGACCCGGCGTAAACCGTATCGTTACCCGCGCCGGCATAGATAAACGTTTCCCGACTCCCCCCGTAACCGATGCTGACGCCATCATTCCCCCCGCCGGTTTCGACCACAACGCCCTGTTTGATTGCGGGATTTTCATGATGTTGAATGTCGTAGGACTTCCCATTGATCTGCGCGAGGAGCCCACCGTCCCGGCTTTCTTCGATATGGATAGAATCATCACCATTGCCGGTTTTGATGCGAAGGGTCTCATGGTTCCGTTGTGCACGAGACGAGGTGCCACGTTCGCGAGTAATGCTGACATTGCCATCATGGTATCCCCGACTCGGGTCGACCTTGGTCGGCGCAGACGGTGATGAAGGGCTGCCAAAATCAATACTGCCTTGCCGGCCCTCGGCCTTGGCGCGAACCTGTTCACGACTGGGCGCGCTCTGGAAGTATGAATCGGCCGGCGCAGCATCAGATTGCCTTGCACGCCGCTGGAGATCGGAGTCACTGCCATAAGTCACCGGGCCAGCCTCGACTGAACCGATCTCCACCCTGGATGGCCCATGAGTATTGTTGTACATAAACGGCACATTGGCAGTGATCGGAGCCGCATGGGCGGCCTGTCTGACGGGATCACTCGCCGCGCGATAGGCCGAGTTGGCTTTTTGATCTTCGCCGGAGTAAGCCAGCTGCGGCTGCGGTGAAGCAGCAGAAGCAGAAGTAGAAGTTGAGTCCATCGTTAGCTCCCGTCATACGCAGAGGAAGACGATAACTCTGTGGCGTGCTGACCGAAAACGTTCCTCCAATAGAGTGAAAAATTACCGGACTGGGCATGAAGGAGCCGCGTCACGCCGGAACATCCTGGCGCCACACCGCTCGCCAGCAGCACGCATGCCGAGTAAACCCGGCTCGCTACTTCACCGCCCCCCGCAGTTCCCCGACCAAACCCTGCAAGTGCGACGGTGTCGCTGCCTGCGCCGTTACCGGCTGGCCGACCACCAGTGTCACGCGCGACCAAATGCGATGAAAGAAGCCCTTGTTAGGGTCGCGGCTGAAAAAACTCCCCCACAAGCCCTGCAACGCCAATGGAATCACCGGCACCGGCGTCTCTTCCAGAATGCGCGTCACACCACCGCGGAACTCGTTCATCTCGCCATCACTGGTCAACTTGCCTTCCGGGAAGATGCACACCAACTCGCCGTCCTTCAGGTACTGCGCAATTCGTGTGAAGGCTTTTTCGTAGATCTGGATGTCTTCATTACGCCCGGCAATCGGAATCGTCCCGGCGGTGCGAAAGATGAAGTTGAGCACCGGCAAGTGGTAGATCTTGTAGTACATGACAAAGCGAATCGGCCGACGCACCGCGCCACCAATCAACAGCGCATCGACGAAAGAGACGTGGTTGCACACCAGCAAGGCCGCGCCTTCGTCCGGGATCAGTTCCAGGTTGTGATGCTCGACGCGGTACATGGAATGGCTGAGCAGCCAGATCATGAAACGCATGGTGAACTCGGGGACGATCTTGAAGATGTAGGCGTTGACCGCCACGTTGAGCAGCGACACCACCAGGAACAGCTCGGGGATCGACAGCTTGGCCACGCTCAGCAGCAGGATCGACACAATCGCCGAGACCACCATGAACAGCGCGTTGAGGATGTTGTTGGCGGCGATCACCCGCGCCCGTTCGTTCTCGGCGGTGCGCGACTGGATCAGTGCGTACAACGGCACGATATAGAAGCCGCCGAACACACCCAGGCCGAGGATATCGAACAACACCCACCAGGCCTGGCCGTACCCGAGCACCGCCAGCCAGTCGTTGGCCTGCACGTTCTGCGGCATGCCGCCGGAATGCCACCACAGCAGCAGGCCGAACACCGTCAGGCCGAAGGAGCCAAACGGCACCAGGCCGATTTCCACTTTACGCCCGGAGAGTTTTTCGCAGAGCATCGAGCCCAGCGCGATGCCCACCGAGAACACCGTGAGGATCAGGGTCACCACGGTTTCGTCGCCGTACAACCATTCCTTGGCGTAGGCCGGGATCTGCGTCAGGTAGATCGCGCCGACAAACCAGAACCACGAGTTGCCGACGATCGAGCGCGACACCGCCGGGGTCTGCCCCAGGCCCAGGCGCAAGGTGGCCCAGGACTGGCTGAAGATGTTCCAGTCCAGCCGCAGTTGCGGCGAAGACGCCGCCGCCCGCGGAATGCCGCGGCTGGCCAGGTAACCCAGCAGCGCCACGCCGACAATCGCCACCGCCACCACCGGCGCGTAATGGGCGGACGACATCATGATCCCGGCGCCGATGGTGCCGGCCAGGATCGCCAGGAACGTGCCCATTTCCACCAGGCCGTTGCCACCCACCAGCTCATCCTCGCGCAGGGCCTGAGGCATGATCGAGTACTTCACCGGGCCGAACAGCGCGGAATGGGTACCCATGGCAAACAACGCCAGCAGCATCAGTTCCAGATGATTGAACAAAAAGCCGGTGGCGCCGACGGCCATGATCACGATCTCGCCGACCTTGATCGCGCGGATCAACGCGTCCTTGTTGAATTTCTCGCCAAACTGCCCGGCCAGCGCCGAGAACAGGAAGAACGGCAGGATAAACAACAAAGCGCACAGGTTGACCCAGATGGCGCGGTCACCGTCGATGCTCAACTTGTAGAGAATCGCCAGGATCAGCGATTGCTTGAAGATGTTGTCGTTGAAGGCACCCAGTAATTGGGTAATGAAGAACGGCAGAAAGCGCCGTGTGCGCAGCAAGGTGAATTGTGAGGGGTGGCTCATCGTCCGTGTTCCTGCGTGGCCTGGTTTTTTTTCAGGCCACGACTTTACCTAATCCCGCTTACTTATTCCCTAATCCTGCAATACACGGCGAAACAAAAAGCTCACCTTTATAGGCCCCCTGCACGGTGCGCTTGGCGACGACCAGCCACATCAGCGCCAACGCCAGCACCAGCATACCGCCCACTACGCTGAAGAACCCCAGGTGCAACACATTCGCCAGCTTCAACGTGGCCAGGGCGTAGACCCCCAACGGAAAGGTGAAGCCCCACCAGCCCAGGTTGAACGGGATACCGGCGCGCAGGTAACGCAGGGTGATCAGCACCGCGATCAGCATCCACCACAAACCGAAGCCCCACAGGGTAATCCCGGCGATCAAGCCCAGGCCGTAGGCGATTTCACCGACAGTGGGCAAGCCATTGGCGGCGAAGATCGCCGGTGCATCGCCGCCCAGCAGCAGCATACCGAGGGCGCCGGTGCCGATCGGGCCAAGTGCCAGCCAGCTCGACGCGGCCATGTTGGCGTGGGGCAGCTTATGCAGGGCCATGCGCAGCATCAGGATGGTCAGAATGCTGAACGCCACCGGCAGGGAAAATGCCCACAGCACGTAGCTGGTCACCAGCATCACCAGTTGCCCGTGGGCATCCGCCAGGTGCGTCGCCAACAAGCCACCGCTGGCGGCGGCGACTTCAGCGGCGACCACCGGCAACAGCCAGACGGCGGTCATCTGGTCGATGCTGTGTTCCTGGCGCGTGAACATCATGAACGGAATCAGCACACCGCAGGCCACTGCCATCGCCACGTCCAGCCACCATAGCGCTTCGGCCAGCGGCACCACGCCAGCACCCCAGCGCGGCAGGCCGAACAGCAGCAAACCGTTGAGCAGCGTAGCCAGGCCCATGGGAATGGTGCCGAAGAACATCGATACCGTGGAGTGCCCGAAGATCCGTCGCGCTTCGTCGAAAAACATCACCCAGCGCGCCGCATACAAGGCGCTGAACAGGATGAACAGGCCGATGGTGAACAGCCACAACCCTTCGGCGATGGCGTACATGCCGGGCAGATTGACCGGCAGTTGCGCCAGCGCCAGCGCCAACACCCCGGTGCCCATGGTGGCGGCGAACCAGTTCGGGGTGAACTGGCGGATCACTTCCCGCGGACGGGCCAGGTGGCTGAAGGGTTTGTAGTTCAGGGTGGTCGAGCAGGTCATGATGGCAATCCTCTTCCTCGTAGGAGGTTGGGGCCATGGTAGAACCTGAGCGCATATCTATATAACGGGTAATATCTCTAACTGTTATCTATTTTACCAATATAGCGTCAGACGCTGCCCTTGCACCCGACCCGCAATGCATCCTGGCGCAGCAACCCGGCCAGGGCGCCGAGGGTCAGCATGATCAGCACGACACCATAGCCGTCCGTGGTGGCGATGAGGCCAAAACTGCGGATCAGATTGCCCGCCAGCAAAGACGGCAGGCAGAACGCCAGGTAGCTCAGCACGTAAAACGCCGACATCAACCCCGCCCGCTCATGGGGCAAGGCCAGCGGCACCACACTGCGCAAGGCCCCGAGAAAGCCCGCGCCAAAACCACTGCCGGCGATCAACGTGGCGATGAAAAACAGCGGCAGGCTGGCGCTGTGGACCGCCGCGAGGATCAGTGCCACGCCAACGGCCAGCAGGCTGGCGCCCAACCGCAGGACCTTGTGGGCCGGGCGATTGCGCAGGCTGAAAATCATCAGCGCGCCGCTCAAGGTCAACACCGCGACCAGGCCGCCACCGATCAGGTTGGAGGTCGAGCCGGTCGCCGCCCGTACCAGCGACGGCGCCAGGGACAAATAGAAGCCGCCCATGGCCCACACCGCCACGTCCACCGGCAACGACAGCCACAACGCCCGGCGCGCTTGCGGCGGCACGTGCAGGGTCGGGCGCAATGACGCCAGCGCGCCGGGGATGCGGCTGACGGTTTCCGGTAAACGCCACACATACATGGCCTGCCCGAGCATCAGCGCGAGCAGTGTCCAGTAGATCAACTGGGTGGGCAGCGGCGCGAATTCCACCAGCAGGCTGCTGCCCATCGCGCCACAAGCCATGCCCAGCAAGGGCGCGACGCTATTGACCAGCGGCCCCTGTTGGCGGTCGGTGTCGAGCAGGGCCGCGCCCAATACCGCGGTGGCCATGCCGGTGGCGAAACCCTGCAGCGTCCGTGCGGCGATCAGCCAGGCCACGCTGCTCTCATTGATAAACAGCAGCATCGCCAGCATATTCAGGGCCAGTGCGGCAAAAATCACCGGCTTGCGCCCCAGGTGATCCGACAGCGAGCCCACGGTCAACAGCGCGGCCAGCAAGCTCAAGGCGTAGACCCCGAAGATCAGTGTGAGCATGCCCGAGGAAAAATGCAGGCCCTCCTGGTACAGGTGATACAACGGCGTCGGCGCGCTGGAGGCCGCCAGGAACGTCAGCAAGGTGATCGCCAGGAACACCAGGCTGGAACGATGAGAAGTGAGGCTGGACATGGGCACGCTCCGCTAAAGCTAATATTTTGCTTTTGTCGAGTGTGCTACTGCTCGCCGCTTAAAGCAAATTCTTTGTGTTAAGGTCACAGGCATGGCGATAAAAGAAGGCCTCCGCCCGGGGGGCCGTAGTGCCCGGGTACAAGAATCCGTCCATTCGGCGGTGCGCGAACTGCTGGAAACCCATGAGCGGTCCAGCGTCACCGTACCGATGATCGCGGCGCGCGCGGGCGTCACGCCGTCGACCATCTACCGCCGCTGGGGCGACCTCTCGGTGTTGCTCGCCGATGTGGCCCTGGCGCGCATGCGCCCGGACAGCGCGCCGGCCAACACCGGCAGCCTGCGCGGCGACCTGCGGGCGTGGGCCGAGCAATACCTGGATGAGATGAGTTCGGAGCCGGGGCGCAACATGATGCGCGATGTGCAATCCAGCCAGACGCCAGGGTATTGCGTGAGCATCCTGAGCGGGCAGCTTCAAACGATCGTCGAGCGCTACCCGAACGCCACGCCGCCACCGCCGAGCGCGGACCGCCTGATCAACCTGCTGGCGGCGCCGACGGTGTTTCGCATTCTGTTCTCCCCCGCGCCACTGGCGGTGGATGAGCTGCACGCGCTGATCGAGTTGGCGCTGCAAGGGTAAAGACGTTATTCAGAAACCAATGTGGGAACGGGCTTGCCCGCTCCCACATTTTTTACGGCGTGCAATCCGGCGTTACGTCCGCATCCCGCGCCCGCTCACCAGCAACCGCGCGCAACCGATGTACAACACCGCCGTGGCCACGACCATGAAGGTGATCGCCACGCTGATCCGGATATCCGACACGCCCAGGATGCCGTAGCGGAAGGCGTTGACCATGTGCAGCACCGGGTTGGCCAGCGACACGGTCTGCCAGAACGGCGGCAGCAAGGTAATGGAGTAGAACACCCCGCCCAGGTAGGTCAGCGGCGTCAGCACGAAGGTCGGGATGATCGAAATGTCATCGAAGTTGCGGGCAAACACCGCGTTGATGAAGCCCAGCAGCGAGAAGATCGTCGCCGTCAGCACCACCACCACCAGGGTGATGCCGAGGTGATGCACTTGCAGTTGGGTGAAGAACAACGACAACAAGGTCACGATCACGCCGACCATCAAGCCACGCAGCACGCCGCCCAAGGTGTAGCCGATCAGAATGGTGTGCGGCGACACCGGCGAAACCATCAGTTCTTCGATGGAGCGCTGGAACTTGCTGCCGAAGAAACTCGACACCACGTTGCCGTAGGAGTTGGTGATCACCGACATCATGATCAGGCCCGGCACGATGTACTCCATGTAGGTGAAACCGCCCATGCCGCCGATCTGCCGGCCGATCAGGTTACCGAAGATCACGAAGTACAGGACCATGGTGATCGCCGGCGGCAGCAGGGTCTGCGGCCAGATCCGGGTAAAGCGTTTCACTTCGCGGTAGACGATGGTTTGCAGGGCGATGAGGTTGGGTTGCAGTTCAGAATTCATACCGCCACCTTCGCCAGGTTTTTTTCCACCAGGGACACGAACAACTCCTCAAGGCGATTGGTTTTGTTACGCAGGCTCAGCACTTCGATGTGCTGGGTCGCCAATTGGCCGAACAGCGCGGTGATGCCCATGGCTTTATCCACCTGGACTTCCAGGGTGCGGCTGTCCACCAGGCGGCATGGGTAGCCGAGCAATTGCGGCGGCGCCGACCGTTCGGTCTTCAGGTCGAGCAGGAAGGTTTCCACATGCAACTGGCCCAGCAGGTTGCGCATGCTGGTGTTCTCGACAATGGTGCCGTGGTCGATGATGCCGATGTTGCGGCACAGTTGCTCAGCCTCTTCCAGGTAATGGGTGGTGAGGATGATGGTGATGCCTTTCTGGTTCAGCTCGGTGAGGAAGGTCCACATCGAGCGACGCAGTTCAATGTCCACCCCCGCGGTGGGCTCATCGAGGATCAGCAGGCGCGGTTCGTGGACCAGCGCGCGGGCGATCATCAAGCGTCGCTTCATGCCGCCGGAGAGCGAACGCGAAGGCACGTCGCGCTTGTCCCACAGGCCCAGTTGGGTCAGGTACTGCTCGGCGCGTTCCTTGGCGACTTTCGACGGGATGCCGTAGTAGCCGGCCTGGGTCACGACGATGTCGAAGGTCTTTTCGAACTGGTTGAAGTTGAATTCCTGGGGCACCACGCCGATGCAACGCTTGAGCGCCGCCGGGGATTTGTCCAGGTCATGGCCGAAGATATTCACCGTGCCGCTGGTCTTGTTGACCAGGGTCGAGAGAATGCCAATGGTGGTGGATTTGCCGGCGCCATTGGGGCCGAGCAAGGCGAAGAAATCACCTTCGGCAACGTCCAGATCGATACCACTCAGGGCCTGGAAACCGTTGCCGTAGGTTTTGGTTAGCTGCCGGATGGACAGAGCGGAACTCATAGCGGAATACGCACCAAAGAAGGGAATAGGGACAATAGATGAGGGCACACCGTGCATCGTTCAACGGCGGCGCATGACAAACATGGTGCTTGCCCGCGCCGCACAAGTACAGTCACCTGTATTAATAGTCAGTATCAGGTCAACGCGGTCATCACCGCTTTGCGGTACGCCGGGCGCTGTTGCAGGCGTTGGTACCAAGCCTCCAGGTGGGGCATGGCCGGGCGTTCGATGGGCATTTCAAACCAGGCGTAAACAAAGCAGCCCAAGGGGATATCGCCCATGCCGATGGCGTCGCCCGACAGGTAGGGCTGTTCGGCGAGCGCCTTCTCCACGGTGCCGAGTGCATCGATGCAGGCCTGGCGCCCGGCGTTGATGCTGTCCCAGTTCTGTTTTTCCGCCGGGGTGCGTACCACGCCCCAGAACACCGCCTTGAACGGCTCGGCGAGGGTCGAGGTGGTCCAGTCCATCCATTTTTCGGCACTGGCCCGCGCCTTCACGTCGCTCGGGTACCAGTTCGACGCCTGCTTGGCGCAGAGGTAACGCACGATGGTGTTGGATTCCCACAGCACGAAGTCGCCGTCTTCGATCATCGGCACCCGGCCGTTCGGGTTCAATGCGCGGTATTGCGGCGTGTCCACCACGCCAAACGCCCCGCCCGCATCGATGGCCTCATAGTCCAGGCCGAGTTCCTCGGCGCACCACAGGACTTTCCTGACGTTCGATGAATTTTTACGCCCCCAGATCTTCAGCATGACCGCGCCTTATTGTTGATGAACATGGCTTGATGAACGCAGCAGCATACGCCGGTTCACGGGCGGCTTAAATCGTCCTGCATGTCACCCAGCACGCTCGGCATCTGCTCGCCAAACAGGTGCGGGTAACATTTCTCCAGGTGGGCAAAGAAGAAATCTTCGGGCACATCCGCAAATTGCCCATGGTCCACCACGTACTCCATCGAGCGCTTGCCCTGGCGATTGAAGGCGTGGAACACACTGTCGTTGATCCCATCGAACGCCAGCGGCGGCACATCGAACAGCTCGCACAATTGCTGGTTGAACGCCGGCGTAGCTTTGACCCAGCGCCCGTTCAGGTACAGCTCGGTATAACCGTGCATGGCGAATACATCGCTTTTGAGCAGCGCGATCAGGCGTGGCGTCGACAGGTGATTGCGCACATCCGCCAGGCCGATGCGCGCCGCAATCCCGCAGTGCCGTGCGCAGGCGGCGAGCAAGGTGGCCTTGGGCACGCAGTAGCTCTGGCCGGCAGCCAGGGCGAAGCTGGCGTTCAGGGTGTTGGGGTCGCGGCTGAAGGTATAGGGGTTGTAGCGCACCGCCTCACGCACGGCGTAATAAAGACTGACTGCCTGGTCACCTGAATCCGCGCTGGAACCGCGATGTTTTTCGGCGAACTCCACCACCGCAGGGTGGTCACTATCGATGAAGCGGCTGGGATTCAGGTACGTTTCCATGGGTTTGATCTCCGGGGGAAGCCTGGAGTCTAACGACAGGTCCGCCACAGCGATAACGACGATTCGGCCAAATGTCGGCGCCTGGTGATCGGTGATCCCAAGGTGCTTCCAGTACAACTCGCCACACCCTGATCACCGCGCTTTCTCGGATGCCGACTAAGCTCAACGGTGGTTTCGCCCCTGGTTTCACGGAGGATTGAATATGTTGTTGTTGTGGATACTGGTTCTGGTGGTCGGCATTGCCTACCTGGCACACCGCCGCACCGCGCCCCTGCCCACCCTCGGCGTGGTCGCCGTATACCTGCTGGCGATGGGCGCCTGGAGCCACGCACCGGGTTGGCTGCTGCTGATCTGCTGGGTGTTGATTGCCATCGTGGCCGCGCCGCTGCTGCTGCCCGACCTGCGCCGCGAATACTTCACCAAGCCGCTGTTCAGTTGGTTTCAGAAGGTCTTGCCGCCAATGTCCGAGACCGAGCGCGATGCCATCGACGCCGGCACCGTCTGGTGGGACGGCGAGCTGTTCAGCGGCCGCCCCGACTGGAACACGTTGCTGGCCTACCCCAAGGCACGCCTGACCGAAGAAGAGCAGGCGTTCATCGATGGGCCGACCGAAGAACTGTGCGCGATGGTCAGCGACTGGCAAATCGGCCAGGCCATGGACCTGCCGCCCGCCGCCTGGGAACACATCAAGACCCATGGTTTCTTCGCCCTGATCATTCCCAAGGAGTACGGCGGCAAAGGCTTCTCCGCCTATGCCCACTCCCAGGTGGCAATGAAACTCGCGACCCGCAGCGGCGACCTGGCGTCCACCGTGATGGTCCCCAACTCCCTCGGCCCGGCCGAGCTGCTGCTGCATTACGGCACCGATGAACAACGCAACCACTACCTGCCGCGCCTGGCCCGTGGCGACGATATTCCCTGCTTCGCCCTGACCGGCCCGCTGGCCGGCTCCGACGCCGGCGCCATGCCCGACACCGGGGTGATCTGCAAAGGTCAATGGCAAGGCGAGGAAACCCTCGGCCTGCGCCTGAACTGGGAAAAACGCTACATCACCCTGGGCCCGGTCGCGACCCTGCTCGGCCTGGCGTTCAAGGCACATGACCCGGACCACTTGCTGGGCGAAGAAGAAGACCTGGGCATCAGCCTCGCGTTGATTCCCACCGATACGCCGGGCGTTGACATCGGTCGTCGTCACCTGCCGCTGGGCGCCGCGTTCATGAACGGGCCCAACTCCGGCAAGGACGTGTTCATCCCCCTGGACTACCTGATCGGTGGCCAGGACATGCTCGGCAAGGGCTGGATGATGCTGATGAACTGCCTGTCGGTGGGCCGCTCGATTTCCCTGCCGGCGGTCGGCACCGGCGCAGCCAAGTTCACCAGCCTGGTGACCGGCCAATACGCCCAGGTGCGCGAGCAGTTCAACGTGCCGCTGGCGGCCTTCGAAGGTATCCAGGAAGCCCTCGCCCGCATCGGCGGCAACGCCTGGCTGATGGACAGCGCGCGCATGCTCACCGCCAACGCGGTGGACCTCGGCGAAAAACCCTCGGTGCTGTCGGCGATCCTCAAGTACCACCTGACCGAGCGCGGCCGCGAATGCATCAGCCACGCCATGGATGTCCACGGCGGCAAGGGCATCATCATGGGCCCGAACAACTACCTGGGCCGCAGTTGGCAAGGCGCGCCGATCTTCATCACGGTGGAAGGCGCAAATATCCTGTCGCGCAACCTGATGATCTTTGGCCAGGGCGCGATCCGTTGCCACCCCTTCGTACTCAAGGAAATGGCCCTGGCCGGCCGCGAAGACCACGACCAGGCGCTCAAGGAATTCGATAGCCTGCTGATGCAGCACATCGGCTTTGCCGTGAGCAACGCCGCCAGCACCCTGGTGCTCAACCTGGGCCTCGGCCACTTCGAAAAAGCCCCCGGCAACCGCTTGAGCCAGGCTTACTTCCGCGCGCTGAACCGCCAAGCTGCGGCGTTCGCCCTGCTCGCCGACCTGAGCATGATGCTGCTGGGCGGCGAGTTGAAACGCCGCGAACGCCTGTCGGCACGCCTGGGCGATGTGCTGAGCCATATGTACCTGGCTTCGGCGGCGCTCAAGCGTTATCACGACCTGGATTCGCCGGACCACCTGGAACCGCTGTTCACCTGGGCCATGGAAGAAAGCCTGGGCGAAGCCGAACGCGCGCTGGATGAACTGCTGAGCAACTTCCCGAACAAGCTGCTCGGTTGCCTGCTGCGGGTCATCGTGTTCCCGTTCGGCCGTCGCCATACCGGCCCGTCCGATGCGCTGGATGCCGAAGTGGCCGCGGTGATCGGTCGCGCCAAGGGCGATCCGACCCTCGAAGAACTGCTGGCTGGCTGCTACCGCCCGCAATCGGCGCAAGACCCGGTGGGCGCCCTGCAACATGCCTGCGACCTGCTCGCCGCCAGCCATCCGCTGCAGAAAAAACTGCATGCGGCCCTCAAAAGCGGCCAGGTCAAACCGGCTGCCGGCGAACCGGCCATCGACGCCGCACTGCACGCCGGGGTGCTGCAACCGGCCGAGGCGCAAACCCTGCGTGAAGCCGAAGCGGCACGGCGCAAGGTGATCGACGTGGATGATTTCAGCAAGGAAGAACTGGCCCAGGCCGCGGGTAAAGTCCGCTGATCCCCCAGGCCATATAATTACGGGCGCTTGAGCTATATACTCTCGCGCCCGTTTTTGCTTTGAGGACTTATCTCGTGTCCAACGTCGTTGCCGATCATCTCGTCTTGCTCGACCACCTGCGCAGCATCCTGGTTGCCGTCGGCGAAGCCGAACAGGTGCCCGAGGAAAGCCACCTGCTGTTCCTGGAGCGTTTCGATGAACTGCGCGCCCTGCTGCCGATCGATCCGATCGAGAGCCAGTACCTGGGCCAGGACATGATGAGCCAGGTCATCCTGCGTTACCCGCAAATCGCCCATCTGGTGCCACGCGACCTGCTGTGGTTCTTCGGCGGCGATTGCCTGCACTTCATGCCCGATGAAGAACTGGACCTGTACCAGGCCCTGGAAGAGCGTCGCTTTGAAGCCGAACAGAACGATGAACCGTTCGACTGGAACCAGGAAAAACAGCTGCTGGCGATGCCGCAGGACCAGAGCAAGCACTGATCATTCAATGTGGGTGGGGGCTTGCCCCCGATGGCGGTGTGTCAGCCAATACATGCATGACTGATCCACCGCTATCGGGGGCAAGCCCCCTCCCACACTACCGTCGGCGCAGCGTCGGCTCGGTGGCCATGCACGCCACCAGGTAATCAATGAACACCCGCACCTTCGGCGGCAGGTACCGCGTCGGCGAGTGCAGCAGCCAGGCCTCGCCATGGTAGGACGCAATAAAGTCCCACGCCGGCAACACCTGCACCAGGCGCCCCTCATCCAACGCATGCCGCGCCGTGAAATACGGCAAGCTGCCAATCCCCACATGCTGCAACACCGCATCCAGGCGCACGCCGGTGTGGTTCGCCGCATACCGCCCCCGCACGCCCACCGTGACCGCCTTACCCGCCCGGCGAAACTTCCAGCGCGAGTCCCCCGGGGTTTCGCCCAGGTAGATGCAGCTGTGCGCCAGCAGATCATGGGGATGACTCGGCGTGCCATGCTCGGCCAGGTACTGCGGCGTCGCGCACAACACGTGTTCGATGGGCAGTAATTGCCGCCCCACCAGGCCCGGCGGCGGGCTGTCGGTGATACGGATACTCAGGTCGACGTTGTCATCGATCAGGTCCACCTGCCGGTCCTCGAGGATCAGTTGCACATCGACCTTGGGATAGCGCCGCAGAAATTCCGGCATATACGGATGCACCACGAACCGCCCCACCGCCTTGGGCACGCTGACCCGCACCAGGCCCTCGGCCTCGTGGGTGAACTGGCCGCTGATTTCCATCACCGAGCGCGCCGCGTTGACCATCTCCTGGCAACGCTTGAACACCTCTTCGCCGCCCTCGCTCAAACGCAGTTTGCGCGTGGTGCGTTGCAGCAGGCGCGTGGCCAACGCCTGTTCGAGACGCGAGATGCTGCGGCTCACCGCCGAAGGCGACACGCTCAGTTGTCGCGCTGCCGCAGAAAAACTGCCGGCTTCCACCACTTTGACGAAAATCGCCATTTCACCCAGCAGCGGCAAAGGAAGATTGATACTCATGACGCACAAGTCCATTGATAATTGAACGGATTATCACCCATTTGCGCACTATTTATACTGCCCGCAGAACCTTGATGCGGATGTAGACGATGACCGAGCGCCTGTTTTTCACCCACGACCACCTGACCGCCGAGCTTGAAGTGCTGAGCTGCACCGCCCACGAAGAGCAGTTTGCGGTCACGCTGCAGTCGACGATTTTCCACCCCCAGGGCGGCGGCCAGCCATTCGACACCGGCTGGCTGGGCGACAGCCGGGTGCTGCGGGTGACCCAGGAGGCGGAGCGCGTGGTGCATTACCTCGACCAGCCCGTAGAACCGGGCCCGATCAACGCACGGGTCGATGCACCACGCCGTGCCTTGCACACCCGCCTGCATTCCGCCGGACACCTGATCGGCAACGCCGGCGAGGCGTTGGGCTGGATGCCGATCAAGGCCCACCACTGGCCGGGCGAAGGCAAGATCACCTTTATCCGCGGCGAAAGCGCACAAGCCATGGAGGCCGACACGCTTCAACAACAACTCGACCACTGGATCGCCGCCGACTACCCGCGCCAGATGCGCCTGGAAGACGGCATCCGCGAAGTCGGCTTCGGCGAGTTGCCCGCGTATGCCTGTGGTGGCACGCATGTCCAGGCATTAGGCGAATTGGGCCAGGTGACGATCCTGGCCGTGTCGGAGAAAAAGGGCACGCTGTCGGTGCGCTACAGCCTGGATTAAACCGCGATCGCCCCGGCCCGCCCCGGTTCCACCACGAACGACTTGAGCGTCGACACCGTGGCGGCCGGGTCACGCGGATCGGTAATCACACGGAAGTCCGTGAGCATGCGCTGGGCAGCTAGCGTCACCGATACATACCCGCGCTGGCGGCTGTCGAAAAACTTCACATGGGGATTCTGCGGCAGCATCTGGGTGAAGGCGTCGTAAGGCGGCCCATCGGAGGTCACCGAGGTGCCGACGAACTCGGTGGCGAGCACGGGCGAGTCCGGGTTGTTGGCATCGGCATGCAAATCGGTGGCCCAGAATGAATGTATATCGCCGCCCCAGAACACCGGGTTGTTGACCTGGTGGCGCGCGATGGACGCGAGCATCCGTGAACGGTTCGCCATGTAGCCATCCCAACCATCGGTCCAATAGCCCAGCGTGTGCTGGGTCAGGTCGCGCTGCAGCAGCGGCGCCACCAGCAAGTCCTGGGCGATCACGTTCCATTGCGCTTTCGACTGGGCAAACCCCTGGTCCAGCCAGGCCTCCTGCTGCCAACCGAGCATGGTGCGAGCGGGGTCGCGCAAGTCGCTGCAGGTGTTGGCGGCGATGTGGCCCTGATGACTGCCGTTGGCCTGAATGCACGGTTGCTCGGAGCGATACTGTCGACCGTCGAGCACATGGAAACGTGCCAGGCGGCCGTAGTCCAGGCGCCGATAAACGCGCATATCCGGCCCGTTGGGCAGGCTGCTCACGCGCAGCGGCATATGCTCGTAATAGGCCTGATACGCCGCCGCCCGCTGCTTGAGAAACTGCGCCACGGCAACCTTCGGGTCCTGGGACCAGCGGCTGGCATAGTCGTTCTGCACCTCATGATCGTCCCAGGTCGCCACGCTGGGCGCCGCCGCGTGCAAGGCCTGGAGATCCGGATCGGTCTTGTACAGCGCATAGCGGTTGCGATAGTCGCTCAGGGTCAGCGCGTTGCCGCTGCCGTGGGAACGAATGACTTTTCCCGAATCTGCCGCGTAGGAATTGTCGTAGATATAGTCACCGAGGAAAAACACCAGGTCCGGCTGCTCCGCCGCCAGGTGACGATAGGCACTGAAGTACCCGCGTTCCCAGTGGGAGCACGACACGAACCCCAAGCGCGCCGTCGCCAGGGCATGCAAAGCCGGCGCGGTACGCGACTGCCCGACCGCGCTCTGCGCCCCCAGCCCTTCGAACTGATACCAATACGGCCTGCCGGCTTCCAGCCCCGCGACTTCCACATGCACGGAGTGGGCAAAGCGCTCGCTCGCCATCACCTCACCCTGCCTCACAATGCGCGTCATCCCCGCATCGCTGGCGACCCGCCAACGCACCGGCACCGCACGCGCCAACCCGCCGCGACCGTCCGCCGCATTGAACAACGGCGCCAGGCGCGTCCAGATCACGAAACCATCCGGCAACGGATCACCCGAGGCCACGCCCAACGTGAACGGATAATCGATCCCCGCACTGCGGGCAAACGGGCTGAGGATCGAAAAGGTGGTGGCCAGCGCCAGCCCGGCCAGCACCCGGCGCCGATCATGGTCAACCGCGCGACTCACGCCAGGCGCTCCCAGTCATTGCGCACGGTCGCAAACCCGAGCAAGTCCTCATACACCCCATTCTTGAGAAACGCGGCGCGCATACAGCCTTCGTACAGCAGGCCGATTTTCTCCATGACCCGCGCCGACTCCTTGTTGCGGGCAAAGCATTGGCTGCCCACTCGGTACAGGCCCAGTTCGGCGAACCCGAAGTCCATCACCGCACGCGCTGCCTCGGCGGCATAGCCCTGGTTGCGACAGTGCGCCGCCACCCATCCGCCCAGGTGCCCGTAGTGGTGACGCGCATTGAGACGCAGGCTGACGATGCCGATCAATTCGCCGGTTTCGCGCAGGTGCATGCCCAGGCTCAACAGGTTGCCGGCGCGGTATTTGTCTTGCATCCCGTCAATAAACGTCCGGGCCGTTTCCAGGGTATAGGGCGATGGAATGTTGGCCGTGTTGTCAGCAATCTTCGGCCCGTTGGCGAGGCTGGAAAGTACCGCGGCCTGCTCGCTTTCCAGCGCCCGCAACAGCAAACGCGAAGTCAACAAATGCGGCAATGACTGACTCATACAAGACGGCTCTCGGTGTAAATTTTTCGAGAATGTACCCCCGGCGTTTCAGTTTCATTACGTCGTGAAATTGACCGGAAACCGATCTGTAAGACACGTCCTAGACACGTCAAAACGTAAATTAAAGTTAACCGTTCGGTCATTTTTCGTTGTTAGCGTGTCGCCCCTAATTCAATAACGGGGTAGCGGAATGAGAACCTGGGATGAACCGAAAAAACGCAAGGCACACATCGAACTGATCCCGATGATCGACGTGATGATGTTCCTCCTGGTGTTTTTCGTACTCGTGAGTCTGAACGTGATTCCGGCACTCGGCATGAAGACTCAACTGCCCAGCGCCAGCAGTTCGCAGCAGCTCAAGCCGCAGAACAAATTCATCCTCACCCTGGGCCTGGAAGGCCAGTTGCAACTGGATGGCAAGGACCTCACGGTCGACGCTCTGGTACCGGCGCTGAAGGCGGCTGAAAAGCCGGATACCAAGTCGACGATCATCGTCAACAGCGACAAGGGCGTGGAGGTTTCGCGCCTGGTGGAGGTGATGGACACCCTGCGTCTGGGTGGCTTTACCTCCGTGTCCATCGCCACGCGTAAGTCCTGATCATGTATGTCCTGTTTCGTGCGCGTCGGCTGCTGGGCAGTGTCCCGGCCCTGATCGCCCTGGTGCTGATTGCACTGGGTATCCAGTCCCAGACGTTGAAGGTCGAACCGGTGTACGACGAGTCGGCGGTCGAGTTGGCATTGGTCGAGCCGGAGCCCGAGGTGGTGCCGCCACCCGTGGTGGAGCAAGCACCGCCACCGCCGGTGATCGAGGATGAAGAGGCCGAGCCGGCCCCTCCACCACCGCCCCCGCCACCGCCCAAGCCGGTGCCGAAACCTGAACCCAAGCCCAAGCCGGTGCCCAAGCCCGTGGTCGCCAAACCCACGCCGACGCCGCCCCCGGTGGCGGCCAAACCCGCGCCCGCGGCGGTCGCCCAGGCTGCGCCGACTCCGGCCACGCCCGCACCGCCCAAGGTCGACGGTCAGGCCCTGGAGGGCGGTTACCTCAAGGGTTTGCGTAACGAGCTGGACACTTACAAGCAATACCCCACCGGACGCCAGGCCTCCCTCGAACGCCCAAGTGGCGACGTGGTGGTCTGGCTGCTGGTGGACCGCCAGGGTCGGGTACTCGACTCCGGCGTGCAGACCCCGGCCTCGAGCATGTTGCTCAACCGGGCCGCCGCCAACAGCCTGCGGCGTATCAAGCAGGTCAAGCCGTTCCCCGAGCAAGCCTTCGGGGGGCGCAACGAGCAGCGCTTCACCGCCACCTTCAACTACAGCGTGCAATAAGCACCCGACACTAGGACGACACTGATGAGGTTCACACGGATTCATCTGGCACTCGTTGCCGCGAGCATGGGGCATGGCATGGTCATGGCCGACACCGGCGACAGCGACGTCGGCACCATCGGAGTACAAGGCAAGGCCACTGCCGGTGGCGGCTACATGGTGCAGGAAGAAAGCATCAAGGGGCGCTCCACGATAACCAAGGAAGCGCTGGATAAACAAACCGCCACCGGCAACGCCATCGACAAGCTCAAGTACACCCCGGGCCTGAACATCTCCAGCGAAGATGCCACCGGCCTGTCGGGCTTTCGCTTCACCATGCGCGGGCTTAACTCCGACCAGGTGGGAATGTCGGTGGACGGCATGCCGATCAACGACTCCGGCAACTACGCGCTGTACTCCAACCTGTTGGGCGACCCGGAAAACATCGACCAGATTTTCGTCACCCAAGGCTCGTCGGAGGCCGACGGCCCGCACATCGGTTCCAGCGGCGGCAACATCGGTATCGTGACCATTCGCCCCACCAAGGAAACCGGGGCCTTCGTCAAACAGACCATCGGCAGCAACGCCACCCGCAAGACCTTTGCCCGGCTCAACACCGGCGAGGTCAACGGCCTGAGCAACTGGCTGTCGGCGTCCCATACCGAAGGGCAGATGTGGCGCGGCTCGGGCGCCGTGCGTGCGGACAAGGTCGAGTGGAACAGCTTCTTCGACGCCGGCAACGGCAACACCGCCAACCTGATCCTCAAGTACCACGAGCAGGACAACAACAGTTACAGCCAACTGACCAAATCGCAGTTCCAGCAGAACGGCCGCAAGTTCGACCCCTACCCCGCCACACCGACGGTCGGCAGCAACGGCAAGCTCAACAGCTACTACGCCCTCGCGCAGAACCCGTTCCAGACCTTTACCGGCGTGCTCAATACCCAGTTCAAACTGGCCGACAACCTGGCCCTGTCGGTGATCCCGTATTACTTCTGGGGTAACGGCAGCGGCGTCAACTCGTCGAGCTACGCGCTGAACCGCGGCTCAAACGCAGGCGGCGTCTTCGACCTGGGCAACTTGCCCACCGCCGCGCAATACAATGCCGACGGTTCCTCGACCACCGGCGTGTACTACCGCCCCTCCCGCACCCAGACCTGGCGCCCCGGCATTACCACCAAACTGAACTGGGACCTGGGCGATCACAGCCTGCAATTCGGCTACTGGTACGAGCGCGCGCGCCAAAGCCAGACCCAACCGTTCATCGCGCTCAAGAGCAACGGCAAGCCTACCGACACCTGGCCGGACGGCACTTCCGTGGTCGATGCCAACGGCAACACCGTGCAAGGCCGCGATCGTTTCACCGTCACGCCGGCGCAGAAAGTCTGGGCCCAGGACACCTGGTACATCAACCCGGACTGGACCCTGGTGGCCGGCCTGGCCTACATGAACGTCAAGCGCGACGGCACCAACAACGGCAGCCTCACCGAGCAGCCGGAAAAACGTCACCAGACCTACAACAAGCTGCTGCCCAACGCCGGCCTCAAGTACCAGCTCGACGAACGCGACCAGTTGTTCTACAGCCTGTCGCGCAACATGCGTATCCCACAGAACTACGTGCTGTACGACAAGGGCGTGGACTCGATCAACTCCAAGCCGGAAACCAGTTGGAACCATGAGCTGGGCTGGCGCTTCACCGGCGACGACATGACCGTGGCCGCCACCTTGTTCTACATGCAGTTCAAGGATCGCCAGGTTTCGTCCAAGGACGTCAACGGCGACTTCGCCGACATCAACGCCGGATCGGTCAACAACAGCGGCCTGGAGCTGGAATGGAGCGGCCTGCTGCCCCACCACTTCAACTACTACACCTCCTACACCTATACCAAGGCCGAGCAACAGGACGACTTGACCGTGTACAACGCGGGCAAAGCCATCCTGTTGCCCACCAGCGGCAAGCAGTTCGCCAACGTGCCGAAAAACATGCTGGCCGCCAACATCGGGTATGACGACGGACGCTTCTACGGCACCTTCGGCGGCAAATACACCAGCAAGCTCTACGGTGACCTGACCAACGACGAAGCCATCTCCGGCCGCACCGTGTTCAACGCCGGCGCCGGTATCTACCTGCCGGTGGACAAGAAAGTGGTGAAGGACGCAACCCTGCGCCTGAACGTCGACAACCTGTTCGACAAGAAGTACCTGGACGGCGTGTACACCACCAAGACCAACGCGGCCAGCTACAGCGGTTTCCGCGACGGCGACCCGGCCTACATCGTTGGCCTGGAACGCACCGTGACGGTGTCCCTGGAAGCCAATTTCTAACGGCGAGGTAATCGAACATGAACATGAACCTGCTCCACGACATCACCTTCTATGTGATGTACGCCGCGATGGCCATCGCCATCTTTATCACCATCGAGCGCGGTATTTACTTCGCCTATGTGCGCCGCCAGGCCCGTGCCTTGACCGAGGTGCTGGGCGCCCACGTACACAGCGAACGTGACCTGCCGGAAAGCCTGAGCCGCCGCGACAGCCTGCCGCTGAACATGGTGATGCCGGTGCTGGCACAGAAAGCCTCGCAGGGTTCGCGCAAGGACCTGGACGATGTGATCGAAACCCAGTACCTGACCACCCGCGCCCCGCTGGCCCGCAGCCTGTGGATAATCGAAACCATCACCACCGCCGCGCCGTTGCTGGGCTTGCTCGGCACCATCCTCGGCATCATCGACACCTTCAAGGCGTTGGCCAGCGCGGGGGTGTCCGACCCTGGGCAGATTTCCGGCGGTATCGGCACCGCGTTGTTCGCGACGGGCCTGGGGATCGCCATCGCGCTGTTCTGCGTGGTGTTCCACAACTTCTTCCAGGACAGCCTGGAACGCATCAACGATCAGTTGAAGATCCTGCTGATCCGCGCTGCCACCGGGGCCCGCGTGCAAGGCGAAGTGCCGCACCTGGTGCCGACCTCGTTGCACAGCCGCACGGCATGACTGTCAGGGCGGGCGCGTGAGGCGCCCGCCCTGTCTTTTTCCCTGACGAGATGCCTATGTCCCTATCGATGAAATGCCGTATCGCTGGCCTCGCCGGCTTGCTGCTCAGTCCGCTGGCCCAGGCGGACTTTTCAATTCCGGGGTTTGAACTGGTACACACCGTGCCGCTGGACACCGACCTGGCGAGCGCCGATCTACGCCAGCCGGGCCCGGTATGGATCGAGCTGTTCGATGGCGCCAAAAGCACGATCGACATCGGCCAGTTTTATGCCGCCGACCATCCAGGCTCGGTGCTGGAGCGGGTGATCGAGCGCCTGGAAGCCGCCGGTAAACGCGGCGTGAAAATTCGTTTCCTGCTGGAGGAAAAAGGCATTCGCCTATCAGAAGCCTCCACCCTGGAACGCCTGCGCGCGATTCCCAACCTGACCTTGCGCGTGCTGCCCTACGCGCAACTGAGTGGCGGCATCATCCACGCCAAATACATGGTGGTGGATGGGCAGCAGGCGTTTGTCGGCAGCCAGAATTTCGACTGGCGGTCCCTGGAACATATCCACGAAACCGGGCTGCGCATCACCGACGCCACGGTGGTCGGCCAGGTCCAGGCGATTTTCGATCAGGACTGGCAAGCCCAGGCGGCGCTGAGCGCACACAGCCCGGTACCGCTGCCGATGGCCGGCCAGGCGCCTGCGCGCAGCGGCAATTACCTGGTGGCCAGCCCGCAACGCTACAACCCGCCCGGGGTGGGCGACTCCCAACTCGAACTGCCGCGCCTGCTCGGCGAAGCCAAGCACGAAGTGCGCGTGCAACTGCTGGACTACGCGCCGCTGTCCTACGGCCCGGATAAAACCCGGCCCTACTATGCGGTGATCGACAACGCGGTGCGTGCCGCCGCCGCACGCGGGGTGTCGATCAAGCTGATGGTGTCCAACTGGAACACCGATGCGCTGGAACTGCCCTATTTGAAAAGCCTCGCAGTGCTGCCCAACGTGCAGATCAAGATCGTCACCCTGCCCCAGGCCAAGCAAGGGTTTATCCCCTACGCACGGGTGATCCACAGCAAGACCCTGGAGATCGACGGGCAAGTGGCCTGGGTCGGCACCAGCAATTGGCTGGGCGGTTATCTGGATAATTCGCGCAACCTGGAGGTGGTCATGCGCAGCGAAGCGATGGCCAAGCGTATAGGCCAATTGCATGAGCAGTTGTGGGATGGGCCCTACGCCAAAGCACTGGACGTAACGGCCGATTACCCTGCGCCGCACCCTGGCCAACCTTGACCTGGACACGATTCAACGCCCGCGCGCACAGGGATGTACCCTTCGACGCGGGGGCGCTTGACTGAGAAATTTCCTACACCAAGGTCTGCCATTCTCAGTCCCTGTGGTGGTAGTGTGTGGAAATATTTCTGACTTAATGATCAGAAATACCCCACTCACTACCAGCAAAGGAATGCGTCCCGCCATGTACTTTCCACTCAAGCAATTGGCCGCCGCCAGCGTGTTCGCCGCGAGCCTCTCGACCTTCGTCAGCCCGGCTTTCGCCAACATCACCCCACAGCAGAGCACGGCGATTCTGAAGGAATTCAGCGCAACCTCGGTCACTGACTTCAACAGTTTCCTCGGCACCCTGGCCCAGGGCGAGCTGGGCAAAACCAGCGATACGGGGCCGGCGATCAGCGCCTTTCTCGAGCACAAACCCCTGAGCGCCGAGCAACAGAACGAAATCAATCGCCTGCTGGGCATTTATGCGCGGCTGAAATACGCCAAGGCCGCCACCGAGACCCTGCGCGAGCTGGTGGAAATTCCGACGTTCAACGTCGACGGCGTGCCGCAGTACAAAAACCCGCAATTCCTCAAGATCGCCGACAAGCTGCAGGGCCTGGCGAAAGCCTTCAACCTGAACTTCCGTAACATCGATAACCGCGTGTACGAAATCTCCCTGGAAGGCAGCGGCGATGAAGTGGTGGGCATCCACGCGCATGCGGATGTGGTGCCGGTGACGCCGGAAAACTGGGTGTTGAAAGACGGCACCCGGCTCGATCCGTTCAAGGTCACGCTGATTGGCGACCGCATGTACGGCCGCGGGACTGAAGACGACAAAAATGGCATCGTGGTGGCGATGTACGCCATGAAGGTGATCAAGGAAGAGAAGCTGCCGCTGGCGCGCACGTTCAAGCTGCTGGTGGACACCACCGAGGAAACCTCCGGCGACGCGATCCCCTATTACTTCGAACGCAACCCGACGCCGCCGTACAACCTGGCGCTGGATGGCGGCTACCCGGTGGTCATTGCCGAAAAAGGCTACGGCACGATCATGGCCACCTTCCCACGCCGCAAAGGCGAAGGCAAAGGCGCAGAGATCATCGCCATGACCGGCGGCAAGGCCACCAACCAGATTCCCTCGGCGTCGGTCGCCACGTTGCTCAGCGACAAACCCGCCGAGTTGGCGGCCAGCCTGCAAGAGGCCGGTACGCAATACGCCGAGCGCAATGGCGGTGACTTCCAGGTGAGCGCCAAGGTGGTCGGCAAACAGGTGCAGTTGACGGTCACCGGGGTCTCGGCGCATTCGTCCGAACCGGAATCCGGGGTGAACCCGGTCGCGCGCATGCTGGAGCTGATCCACAGCGTCGACGGCAAGATCGCCCTCAAGCACAACCACATCACCGACGCGGCGCGCTATGCCGCCGACAATTGGGGCCTGGATTACCTGGGCGGCAAATTGGGCGTGGGCTTCGCCGATGACTTCATGGGCCCGCTGACCACCTCGCTGACGTTCGTCGACCTCGATGACAAGAGCTTCAAGCTGGCGGTGAACCTGCGCGTGCCCAAGGGTCAGTCGCCGGAGAAACTCAAAGCGCAAATTGCCGACAAGCTCAGCGCCTGGGACAAGAAAACCAAGGTCAACGTGAACTTCACCTACTCGATCGCCGAACCGATGTACCGCAACCCGGAAGGTGAGTGGGTCAAGGCCTTGTTGGCGGTGGCCACGGAAAACCTGGGCATGAAACACGCGTTCGGCACCTCGGCCGGCGCCACCTCCGTGCATGAACTGCCCAACGGCGTGCAGTTCGGCCTGGCACGCCCGGAAGAGAAGTACACCGGGCACACCGACAATGAGTTCAAGACCGTCGAGCAGTTCCTCCTCGACCTGCAAATCGTCACCGAAATGATGGCGCGGGTCGGTCAGTTACCGCAGCTCTGAATGCGGCAGGAGCCCGCCGCAATGGCGGGCTTGTTTCAGTTGGCGCAGACACCCTAGACGCCGACGGCGGCCGCCTGCATCGAACCGGTTTCCTGCAGGTTGATGTGCCAGCTCAAGGCCTTGCTCAACACATGCGGCGTATGCCCACCTTTGGCGCACGCGGCCTTGAAGTAGCTGCGCAACGCCTCGCGATAATCCGGATGCACGCAGTGGTTGATGATCAACTCGGCCCGTTCTTTCGGCGCCAGGCCGCGCAGGTCGGCCAGCCCTTGCTCAGTCACCAGGATATCGACGTCATGCTCGGTGTGGTCGACATGGCTGACCATCGGCACCACGCGGGAAATCGCACCGTCCTTGGCGATCGACTTGGTCACGAAAATCGACAGCAGCGCGTTGCGGGCGAAATCTCCCGAACCGCCGATGCCATTCATGATCTGCGTGCCACAAACGTGGGTGGAATTGACGTTTCCGTACAGGTCAAACTCCAGCGCGGTGTTGATGGCAATCACACCTAAGCGTCGAATCACTTCCGGGTGATTGGAGATTTCCTGGGGCCGCAACACCAGGCGGTCGGCGTATTTTCCCAGGTTGCCGAACACCCGCTGGCCGCAGGGGCCGGACAAGGTAATCGAACAGCCGGAGGCAAACTTCAGCTTGCCCGCGTCGAGCAATTCGAAGGTCGAATCCTGCAACACCTCCGAGTACTGCACCAGGTCGGTGAACGGCGCATCGATCAGCCCGCACATGACGGCGTTGGCAATGGAGCCGACGCCGACTTGCAACGGCGCCAGGCTTCTGCCCAAGCGTTTGTGCTCCACTTCCTGCTCGAAAAAAGCCACCAGATGGTCGGCAATCGCCTGGGTCTCATGATCGGGCGGCAGCATCGGAATCGCAGATTCCGGCGTGTCGCAGAGCACGATGGCGACGATCTTGGCAGGGTCAATTTCGATGGCCTGGGTGCCGATGCGATCATCCGCGCGGATGACCGGAATCGGCCCGCGGCCAGGGCGCCCGTGGGGCAGGAAAATATCATGCATCCCTTCGAAATAGGGGCTGCTGGCCAGGTTCAGCTCAACGATGACCTGCCGTGCCGTCTGGGCGAAACTGGCCGAATTGCCGACCGAAGACGTCGGCACGATATGGCCCTGCTCAGTGATCGCCACCGCTTCAATCACCGCAATATCCGGATTGGGCAGGCTGCCGTCACGCAGTTGTTCGACCACTTCGCTCAGGTGCTGGTCGATAAACACCACACGGCCTTCGTTGATCGCCTTGCGCAGCACCGGGTCGCCTTGAAACGGCATGCGCCGCGCCAGCAGCCCGGCCTCGGCCATCTGCCCGTCCAGGCCACGACCGAGGCTCGCGCCGGTGATCAGGTTGATCTTGAGCGGATCCTGCCGCGCTCGTTCGATGAGCGCCAGCGGCACGGCCTTGGCGTCCCCTGCGCCACCGAAACCACTCATGCCCACGGTCATGCCGTCTTGAATGAACGCGGCGGCCTGCGCCGCGCTCATGATTTTTTCGTGCAAGGAATCCAGGCGGATGCGCTGGTGATGCATGGGGTGAACCTCAAAAAAGTTAGGCACAAAAACCAACGCGCTGTCAGAACTGTTCTTCATCCAACGCCATGATGCTCGCGCTCCCAGCGCTGACCGCCGCCAACAATGCGTGTACCCGCGGCAACAATTGCTCCGCGTAGAAGCGTGCGCTGACGCCCTTGGCCTTGAGGAAGGCCGCATCGCCCGTGCCGGCTTCCAACTGCGCATGCGCCTGCACAGCAGAACGCGCCATGAGCCAGCCGCCCGACAGGTAGCCGAAGAGCATCAGGAAGTTGACGCTGACACTGCCGGCCCAATCCGCATCGTGCTTGGCGTTGTCGAGTAACCGCGACAAGGCCTCGCGCCCGGCGCCGAGCGCAGCGGCCAGTGCCACGGCCTGATAGTCGAGGGCATCGATGTGACGCAGTTGCTCGACGGTTTCATCCATTTCCTCGAGCAGGCTGTTCAGTAACGCGCCTTGGTTCAGCAGGGTCTTGCGCCCCACCAGGTCGAGCGCCTGAATGCCGGTGGTGCCTTCATAAATGGTCAGGATGCGCGCATCGCGATAATGCTGCGCCGCGCCGGTCTCTTCGATGAAGCCCATGCCGCCGTGGATTTGCACGCCGAGGGAGGTGACCTCCTGGGCCAGTTCGGTCAGCCAGCCTTTGACGATCGGGGTGAACACATCGACCCGCCCCTGGTGATGGCGCGCCAGCTCCGGCGTGGGCGCATGCGCGGCACGGTCGACTTCGGCGGCGGCCACCAGCGACAACGCGCGCATCGCTTCGATGGACGCTTTCATCTGCAACAGCATCCGGCGCACATCGGGAAAGTGGATGATCGAGAAACGGCTGCCATCCTTGCGCGTGCCCTGCAGACGGTCCTTGGCGTATTGACGGGCCTGCTGGTAAGCGCGCTCTGCAATCGACAGCCCCTGCAGGCCGACACTCTGGCGGGCGTGGTTCATCATGGTGAACATGCAGGCCAGGCCCATGTGCGGCTCGCCAAGCAGATAACCGACGGCCCCTTCGGGATCGCCGAAATTCATCACGCAGGTCGGGCTGCCATGAATGCCCAGTTTGTGTTCCAGGGAGATGCACTGCACGCGGTTGCGCACACCCGGCTGGCCCTGGGCATCGAGCAGGAACTTGGGCACCACGAACAGCGAAATGCCTTTGACGCCCGCCGGCGCATCCGGCAAGCGTGCCAGGACCAAATGCACGACGTTGTCGGTCATCTGGTGATCGCCCCAGGTGATGAAAATCTTCTGCCCGGTGATCAGGTAGTGGTCGCCCTGGGGCACGGCGCGGCTCTTGATGGCCGCCAGATCGGAGCCGGCATCCGGCTCGGTCAGGTTCATCGTCCCGGTCCACTCGCCGCTCACCAGTTTTTCCAGGTAGGCGCCTTGCAGTTCGGCCGAGCCGTGATGGGCGATGGCTTCGATGGCGCCTTGGGTCAACATGGGGCACAAGGCGAACGCCATATTGGCTGAGTGCCAGATCTCATTGACGGCCGTGCCGATCACGTTCGGCAGGTTCTGCCCGCCGTGTTGCTCCGCAGCGGTCAACGAGGGCCAGCCGCCTTCCTGGAATTGCCGATATGCCTCGGCAAAACCCGGTGCCTCTTGCACACCCTGTTCCCCCAGGTGCGTACCTTGGGTATCACCGACCCGGTTGAGCGGCGCCAGCACGCCGGAGCCCAAGCGGCCTGCCTCGCTCAAGATGGCGCTGACCAACTCGCTGTTGACATCCTGAAGCTGGGCGCTCGCGCACAACTGCTCAAATCCGACCAGTTCCTCCAGCACGAATTCGGTGTCGCGGTACGGATGGGCATAACCACTCATTGTTACTTTCCTCATTCACTCGTTAGACAGGCCGCTACACCCTTCGCCCGCGACCCCATGCCGGGTAATTGACCAAAACGGCCATTACCTTAAAAACCCGGGTCGGTAGCAAGCAGGGACGAAGCCAGCAGCGCAAAGCTCTATTCAGCTTCCTCCGATCCAGCCCCGCGTGGCAATTACCAAATCAGTCGAAAAACAGACATAAACGGACAGTCACTTTTGGCTAAACTAACCTCCCCTGCTGCCGGACTCCTGAACGATGGGCATCGAGCGTTATTCCATCTCCATGTACTTCGCCCACATCCTGATGACGGCTGCGCGCCGCCTCGCGCTGGACGAAGAGGTATTGCTCAAGGAAGCCGGCATCAGCCGCAAGCGCCTGGACAACCTGCACCTGCGCATCACCCCCGACCAGTTCAGTCGCTTGATGCAGGCCGTGTGGCGCTTGAGTGATGATGAGTTTTTCGGCGCAGGTTCACAGCGCTGCCCGAAGGGCTGCTTCGCGATAATGGCCAAGCAAGTGATCCATTCGCACAACCTGCATTCGGTGTATTACAAGCTCAGCCATTTCTACAACGTGATGAACGACTCCCTGCACCTGGAGCTGAAAGTCGTCGGTGATGAGGCCATGTTTTCCATGGCCTTGAGCGACCCGAGCCTGGACCCCGGTTACCTGTTGAGGGGGTTTTTACTCTTGCTCTGGCATCGTTTCCCCAGTTGGCTGATCGGCCAGCGGATCACGCTCAAGCGGGTGACGTTCGACCATCCCGAGCCTGCCCATTCAGCGGAATACCGCTTGATGTTTCCGTGCCCCACGCATTTTGACCAACCTGAGACCTGCCTGGTGTTCGACGCCCGGATGCTCACCGCGCCGCTGGTACAAACCGCGGAAACCCTGGCCTACCACCTGCAGCGCGCACCGGTGGACTGGTTCACCCGCCCCGCCTATTACCCGGTTTACACGCGACGGGTGCTGGACCACCTGGAGAACGTCAGCGATCTCGCCAAGGCCACCATCCAGAGCACCGCCAGTGAGCTGCACCTGACGGAAAGAACGCTGCGGCGCAAGCTGCTGGCCGAAGGCAGCAAGTTCCAGAAACTCAAGGACGGGGTACGCCGCGACATGGCCATTCATTACTTGAGCCAGACGTCGATGTCGATCAACCAGACCTCGCAACAGCTGGGGTTCTCGGACCCTTCGGCGTTCACCCGGGCCTTTCGCCAATGGACCGGCGAGTTACCCAGGACTTACCGCGACGCGGCGCTCAACCGAAAATGACTCAGGCGTCCAGGCGCGCAGGCCGCGACACTTTGCCCTGGACCCGCTCGCGGTAACGCCCCGGGCTTTCGCCGGTCCACTTCTTGAACGCGCGATGGAATGCGCTGGGTTCCTGAAAACCGCATTGCGCGGCGATTTCACCGATGCTGGCGCGCGTCTGGCAGAGCAGTTCCAGCGCCAGGCTGCGGCGCACTTCGTCCTTGATCTCCTGAAACGAGCAACCTTCGCGCTCCAATCGGCGGCGCAAGGTGCTGGGGCTCATGTGCAAATCCACGGCCAGATCCTCCAGCGCCGGCCACTGGCTGTAGTGGCTGCCACGCAGGCGTTGGTAGACCTGGGTCGCCATGCCGTCCTGGTTGCGAAAGCGGATCACCAGCCATTGCGGCGCGCTGCGCAGAAACACCTTGAGCGACGCCAGGTCCTGCACCACGGCCAGACGCAGGTAGCTGCTGGCGAACTCGATTTCGGTGCGGGCCGCGCCAAACGTCAGGTTGTAGCCCCACAGCAATTGATCGTCGCTGAGCGGCGCACGCACATGGCGAAAGTCGGCGCGATCGATGGGCACGCGGCGTCCGCCCAGCCAGCACAGCAGGCTGATCATCAGTACCAGGAAGGTTTCCTCACCGTAACGCCGGGTGTCCTCATCGCCGCCGCCAACTTCCAGGCTGAGTACCGCGCGCTTGCCATGCACGCTGAGGCTGCCGCGAAAGTCGCGCAGGAACAGGGCGAAACTGGCCAGGCACTGGGTGAGCGCCTTGCCCAGGTTCGGCTCCTGGATCAGGCCACGGCAGATCAGGGCGAAACTGCCCGGCGGCATGCCGTGGGAGTCCAGGCGGAAGAACTCGTCGTTCAACTCACGGATCTGAATCAGCCATAACGCCGCAAACGCGCTGGCCGGCACCCGGGCCTCGGGCTGGGTCAGCAACGCCGGCGCGATGCCCGCTTCGCACAGCACCGCGGCGAGCCGCTCGGGCTGATCGCGCAGTGCATGGATCATGACCTGCACGAAGTAGACGGCAACCGAATCCTTTTCCCGGGTGGGCATCATTCTGAGTTCCTGTAGCGGACACATGGTAAGAAACGCCAATACAACTGACAGGTTTCGGCATAGGCCGCCACATTGTCGGGCCCTAGACTCTCGCCCAATGGACCGTATTGCAAGGCATGTCTGCCGTGCGACGGCAGCGCACAATTGAAGAGAGACTGACGATGAATCTGCAGAATATCGGCGTGATCGGCGCGGGCACCATGGGTAACGGCATCGCCCAGATCTGCGCCGTGGCCGGCATCAACGTGACCTTGCTGGACATCTCCGCCGGCGCCCTGGAAAAAGCCCTGGCCACCGTGGGCAAGAACCTCGATCGCCAAGTCAGCAAGGGCATCCTCAGCGAACCCCAGAAGCATACGGCGCTGGGCAAGATCCGCACCAGTACCGACTACGCCAGCCTGGCGAATGCCCAATGGGTCATCGAGGCCGCCACGGAAAACCTCGAACTGAAGCGGCGCGTGCTGCAACAGATCGCCGCTCATGTCGATGAGCAATGCGTGATTGCCTCCAATACGTCTTCGCTGTCCATCACCGAACTGGCGGCCGGCGTTAACGCCCCCGAGCGCTTTATCGGCCTGCATTTTTTCAACCCGGTGCCGGTGATGGGCCTGATCGAAGTGATCCGTGGCCTGCAGACCAGCGACACGACCCACGCCCAGGCCATCGAGCTGGCGCAGCACCTGGGCAAGACTGCGATCACCGCCGGCAACCGCCCGGGTTTCGTGGTCAACCGGATTCTGGTGCCGATGATCAACGAAGCGATCCTGGTGTTCCAGGAAGGCCTGGCCAGCGCCGAAGACATCGACGCCGGCATGTGCCTGGGCTGCAACCAGCCGATCGGCCCGCTGGCCCTGGCCGACCTGATCGGCCTGGACACCTTGCTGGCGATCCTCGAAGCGTTCTACGAGGGCTTCCAGGACAGCAAATACCGCAGCGCGCCGCTGCTCAAGGAAATGGTGGCCGCCGGTTACCTGGGGCGCAAGACCGGGCGCGGCTTCCATACCTATGGCTGAGTATCGCTCGCGCTTGTGCGAACACCGCAACAAGGCCCTGGAGTTGCTCGCCAGTAAAGGCTTCGGTCAAGTCGGCATGCGCGAGCTGGCCAGCAGCCTGGGGTTGACCCCGGGCTCGCTGTACCACCACTACCCCAGCAAGCAGCACCTGCTGCTGGATTGGATCGAAGAGTTCTACGAAGAACTGCTGACCACCCTGGGGCGCGTCGAGCAACGGCCGCGCTCACGCCAGGACAACCTGCAACGGCTGATCCACGCCCACCTGAATTTGCATCGAGAGATGCCATGGCACTTCCGCCTGGTGGAGCGTGATTGCGGCTGCCTCACGGAAGACCAGCAGCTACGGGTCCGGCAGTTGCGCGAACAATACGAGCACCGACTGCTGCAAATGCTCGGGCGACCGCGGCGGCTGAGTGTCCACGCCCTGCAAGCGGCCGGCCACGCGATCGCCACGCTGCTGAACAATGCGCCGAGCTGGTTGGCCGGGCAGGCGCTGGATGATGCCGAACGCACCGAGTTACTGGAAAACCTGCTGACCGGCGCCATCGAGCGCGTGCTGGCAACAAGGGCCAGCGACCGGCCGAGCCTGCAGATTGCCGTGGCCTGAGGCCTATCAGCGCAATTGCAGGGGGTCCACCAGGCCGGCGGCAATCGCCATCCCCACCAGCTCCGGCAAATGGCTGGCCGCCATGCGCTTCATGACCCGCGCGCGATACAGATCGATGGTCTTGACGCTGACGCCCAACTGCTCGGCGATTTCGCGGTTGGTATAACCCTGCACCAACGGCAGCAATACATCGCGCTCGCGTGGCGTGAGTTGCTGCAGCCGCGCCTGTACCCGCGCCGGCCCTTCACCGAGGCTCTGGCGATGATCAGCCTTGCTCAGGGCCTGCAGGACACTGTCCAGCAGCAACTGTTCGTTGTAGGGCTTCTCGATAAAGTCATGCGCCCCGGCCTTGAACGCGCGGACCACAATCGGCACATCGGCGTGGCCGCTGACGAAAATCACCGGCAGGTGCAAATCACGGCTGCGCATGTGCTCCTGCACATTCAGGCCGCCCATGCCCGGCATGCGTACATCCAGCAGCACACAGGCGTTGAGGCGGCTGTCGCAGGCGTCGAGAAACTCGCGGCCACTGGTAAACGGCAGCGCCTTGAGGCCCACCGATTCGAGCAACCAGACGGTCGAGTCGAGCATCCCCTGGTCGTCATCCACCACATACACCACCTGTTCCGTCACGCTCACCATCGCTTGATTCCTCTTCTTATTGTGGAGCGCCGCTCTGCGCGAGCGTGGGCAAGCGGCAGCACATTTGCAGCCCGACCGGCATCGGTTCGGCCTGCAACTCGCCACCGAAGCCTTCGATAATGCTGCGGCTCATGGACAAGCCCAGGCCCAGGCCATTGGCCTTGCTGGTATAGAACGGCGTGAATATCTGTTCCAACTGCGCCGGCGAGACACCGGGGCCCTGATCGCTCACGTCGATCTGCACCCACCCGTCACGCTGCGCCAAGGCACTCATGACGATGAGCGAGGGCTGGCCGGGATGGGCTTCGCGATTCGCCTCGATGGCATTGCGCAGCAGGTTCAGCAGCACCTGTTCCAGCAACACCCGATCGGCGTAAATCAGCGGCAGATTATCCGGCAGGCGATCCTCGATCGTCACCTGACAATCGCTGGCCTCCCAGGCACACAGGCGCACCGCTTCGCGGGCGACCTCGCCGGGGTTCAGCGCCTCCATGCGGCGGCGCCCCTTGCGCAGAAACGCACGCAAGCGCTTGATCACTTGCGCGGCGTGATTGGCATGCACCGAGATCCGTTCCAGGCCTTGAGCCACCCGTTCGGCCGCCGGCGAATCGCTGCCCATCGCGGCCAGATAACGCTGGCTGGCGTTGGCGTAATTGACCACCGCCGCCAGCGGCTGATTCATTTCATGGGCGATACCCGATGCCAGTTCACCCAGGGTCACCACGCGCGCGGTGTGCGCCAGTTCGTCCTGATGATGGCGTTGCTGGGCCTCGCGCAGCTCGCGTTCGGTCAGGGTGGTTTCCTCGGCCTGGACCCTGGCAGTGATGTCGCGGGATACGCTGACCACCTCCACCACCGTGCCGGTGTAGGTCTCGCGGATCGCCCGGCAGGCGGTTTCGAACCACAGGTAATGGCCCTGGCGATGGCGGATGCGATAGGTCATGGTGTAATAACCGTCCTGCTCCAGGCCCTCCCGGGCGCGCCGCACCAACCCCGCCAAGCCCTGCCGATGGAACAGGCGCTGTGCCCGAGTCCCGCGCAATTCCCCCGGCCAATAGCCCAGCAAGGCCCAGGAAGCCGGTGAAGCGTCGAGAAAAGCGCCATCCGGGGTGTGCCGGGAAATCAGGTCGGTGGTGTTTTCGATGATCAACCGATACAGGCGCCGCGCCTTGGTGGATTCGCGCTCGGCGACAATCTGCGCGCTGGCTTCCCGGCAGCGCGCCAGCACGCGGTTTTCACCCGGGTCGGGAATGAACGTCCACACCAGAATGCGCTCGGCGAACTGTGCCTCGACGTTTTCGATCGCCCGCTGTTGCCCCAGGCACGCCTGCACCAGCGGCAAGCAATTGATCGGCAACAGGTTCATACAATCGACCAGGGACAACTGCTCAAGCAACGCCAGCAGCGCGGCGTTGAACTCCAGCGGCCGAGCCTGGGCATCGAGCAGCAGACTCGGCTGCGGGTCATGCCTGAGCAGCGGCGAACCGCCTGTCAAGCGCACGGAGTTGCCGATCATCATGGAACCTATACAGGGAGGGGAACGTCGAGGTCAGCGGAAGCGTTTCATCAAGATATAGTACATATACTATACAACACAGGTAGTACTTCCATATATCTGCGCGGACAGTATATAAAAGCCGCCGGAGAAGTCATTGAGCTTTTCCCGCAGGGACCGGCGTGCCAACGATAAAGCCTCAAGGCCGGCACCGTCAGCTTAACTGCCGTTACCAGCGTCTCGAACAATAGAGCTAATAATCAGCCACCGGGTATCCGCACCATGTCCATTTTCGACCAAGGCCTCGAGCCGACCAGCGTTAATCACATTGCTCTTTCGCCTTTAAGCTTCATTGAACGCACTGCCAGCGTTTATCCCGATTACCCTGCCGTGATCCACGGATCGATACGCGCCACCTGGGCGCAAACCTACAGCCGTTGCCGGCGCCTGGCCTCGGCCCTGGCCGGTCGCGGGATCGGCAAAAACGACACCGTGGCCGTCATGCTGCCCAACATCCCGGCCATGCTCGAAGCGCATTTTGGCGTGCCGATGATTGGCGCGGTACTCAATGCCCTCAACGTGCGCCTGGATGCCGAGGCCATCGCCTTTATGCTCGCGCATGGCGAAGCCAAGGTACTGATCGCCGACCGTGAGTTCCACGATGTGGTGCACGCGGCCATCGGCATGCTTGACCATCCGCCGCTGGTCATCGACGTCGACGACCCGGAATACGGCGAAGGCCAGCCGGTCAGCGACCTGGACTACGAGGCGTTTCTCGCAGAGGGCGATCCGGATTTCGCCTGGCAGTGGCCTGCAGACGAATGGCAAGCCATCTCGCTGAACTACACCTCGGGCACGACCGGCAACCCCAAGGGTGTGGTCTACCACCACCGCGGGGCCTATCTGAACTCCCTGGGCAACCAAATGATCTGGGCGATCGGCAACCACCCGGTGTACCTGTGGACGCTGCCGATGTTCCACTGCAACGGTTGGTGCTACCCGTGGATCATCACGGCCTTGGCCGGGGTCCATGTGTTTCTGCGCCGCGTCGACCCACAGAGAATCCTCAACCTGATCCGCGAGCATCAGGTCACCCACTTGTGTGGCGCGCCAATCGTGCTCAACGCCCTGGTGAACATGCCCGACTCGGCCAAGGCTGCCATCGACCACCCGGTGAACGCGATGGTCGCCGGCGCGGCGCCACCCGCCAAGGTGATCGGCGCCGTGGAAGAAATGGGCATCAAGGTGATCCACGTCTACGGCCTGACCGAAGTGTACGGCCCGGTGACCCTGTGCGCCTGGCACTCGGAATGGGATGAGTTGCCCCTGGAAGAACGCGCCCAGATCAAGGCGCGCCAGGGTGTGCGCTACCCGACCCTGGAAGGCGTGATGGTTGCCGACCCGAAAACCCTCGAACCCACCCCCCATGATGGCCACACCATCGGTGAGATTTTCATGCGGGGCAACACGGTGATGAAAGGCTATCTGAAGAACCCGACGGCAACCGCCGAAGCGTTCGAAGGCGGCTGGTTCCACACCGGCGACCTGGCGGTGACCCATCCTGACGGCTACGTCGAAATCCGCGACCGGCTCAAGGACATCATCATCTCCGGCGGCGAGAACATCTCCACCATCGAACTCGAAGGCGTACTGTACCGCCACCCGGCAATCCTCGAAGCCGCGGTCGTCGCCCGCCCCGATGAAAAATGGGGTGAAACGCCGTGCGCCTTCGTCACCCTCAAGGCCGACCACCAGAACGTCCGCGAAGCCGACATCATCAGCTTCTGTCGCGAACACCTGGCGGGCTTCAAGGTGCCACGCACGGTGGTGTTCACACAGTTGCCGAAGACGTCGACAGGCAAAATCCAGAAGTTCATGCTGCGTGACATGGCGAAAAAGCTCTAGGCCGTTTCCATCAAGCCCGAACGCTGCGCGCACACGCTCGTGTCCGATTGAACGGCATGGACGCTAGCTGACGGGATTGATGCAGCCAACCTCAAACCGATGCCCTCCTCTATGGAGGGCATTGTTTTTTGTGCAGGCGCGGTTGAGGTGTGTCGGATAGCCCGAAGCGCTCAAGCCACCCACAGCAGATGCAATATTTGATTTATCGCAGAAACGAAAAAAGACGCCGAAGCGTCTTTTTTTCGCTGACTCCCAGGCCCGATGGACACTGCAAATCAAAAATTGGAGCGGGAAACGAGACTCGAACTCGCGACCCCGACCTTGGCAAGGTCGTGCTCTACCAACTGAGCTATTCCCGCAAATGGCGTCCCCTAGGGGACTCGAACCCCTGTTACCGCCGTGAAAGGGCGGTGTCCTAGGCCACTAGACGAAGGGGACACGCTACTGAAACACATGGTGTGTATTTCAGTGCCCAGAGGCCTCGTCCGAAGACTTGGTCCTGGTTTCACTCAATGCCGCCCGAAGGCAACACTGCTTAAAAATGGAGCGGGAAACGAGACTCGAACTCGCGACCCCGACCTTGGCAAGGTCGTGCTCTACCAACTGAGCTATTCCCGCATTGGCGTCCCCTAGGGGACTCGAACCCCTGTTACCGCCGTGAAAGGGCGGTGTCCTAGGCCACTAGACGAAGGGGACACACGTACAACATTCACTCCCTGCCGCGTTTCGCTGTGTGCTTTACGCTGCAAGTGGCGCGCATTCTATGGATGGATTGAAAGGTCGTCAACCCCCCAGGATAAATTTATTTAAATCAATGACTTCGCCCCCCTTTCCAGGCCCGTGCGGGCATTCTGCGCGTCCGCGCCTTGACGCCTATATTCTGGCGCCCGACAAGACGCTATAGTTCGCTCAGCAACTGATGGCATTGTGCATCTACGCAGGGAATGCTTACGTATATAGAAGAAACTACCTGGGCAACTGGTCGAACAGTCCTATCCGGCAGATGTCTCAGTCACTACACTCCACAGCAAACCCTATAAAGAGGTCGCACCGGTGACACCACTCATGATCACCCTGCTGGTAATAGCCGGGATCGCAATACTGATCGCCATTGGCTATATGAACCATGTGGTGGAAAACAACAAACTGGAAAAGCAACGCACCGTGATCGAGCTTAATGACCGGCTGCGTCGCTGTGGTGAAATCACCGAGACCTTCCCCGGCCAGTTGATGACTCCGGCACTCAAGCTGCTGCTGACCCGCCTGGAACTCAACGTCAACCAGCGCTTGTTGCACCTCAACAAGTCCAGCGCACCGCTCAAGGCGCGGATCGCCGAACTGAATGCGCTGGTGGCCCAGGGCGAATCGATCCCGGTCAACAACCCGCCCGGCCCGATCCAGACCGAAGCCAAGGCCAAGGACGTGCGCTTCCTGCTCGAAGCCCTGCACGGTCAGGTCACCCGCGCCGCCCAGGACGGTTTCCTGCCGGCCAATGAAGCCAAGCACTGGATCAGGGAGATTCGCCACATCCTGGTCCTGCTGCACATCGAGTTCTTCAACAACCTTGGCCAGCATGCCCTGCAACAGAACCAGCCGGGCCAGGCGCGCCTGGCCTTCGAGCGCGGCGTGCAGTACCTGCGCAAACAGCCTGAGCCGGCGATCTACAGAGAGCAACTGCAATTGCTGGAGAGTCAATTGGCGCGCGCCAACTCCACGGTGCTGACCAACAGCAAACCGGCGGAAGATGAAGTCAACGAACTGACCGAAGGCCTGAAAGTCGCCGACACCGATGCCGAATGGAAGAAAAAAGTCATCTACGACTGACCTCCCCCACCCCATGTGGCGAGCGCTCCTCGCCACATGCCATCATTTAGCATCTATCCCCTCGCCGCCGACTCGCGTACAAAAGTCCCCCTCACTCCGTGAAGTTAGAGGCCCGCTATGCCTGTCGCCGTGATTGATGGACAACCGCTGCACTATGTTGACCAGGGCCGCGGCCCGGTCGTCCTGCTGGGTTCGAGTTACCTGTGGGACCGCGACATGTGGGCACCGCAGATCGAAGCGCTGTCGCAGCAATACCGCGTGATCGTCCCCGAACTGTGGGGCCACGGCGAGTCCGGGCCGCTGCCGGCGCACACGCGCTCCCTGGACGACCTGGCGCGCCAGGCCCTGGCACTGCTCGACCAATTGCAGATTGCCCAGGTCAATCTGGTGGGTTTGTCAGTCGGCGGCATGTGGGGCGCACGCCTGGCCCTGCTGGCACCCGAGCGGGTCAACAGCCTGGTGCTGATGGACACCTACCTCGGCGCCGAACCCGAGGCCACGCGCCAGCACTACTTTTCGCTGTTCAAGATGATCGAAGACGCCGGCGCCATCCCCGAGCCGCTGCTGGATGTGGTCGCGCCGATCTTTTTCCGCCCGGGTATCGACCGCGCATCGGCGCTGTACCAGGATTTCCGCAAAGTCTTGCAGGGCTACCCCACGGCGCGCCTGCTGGACAGCATCGTGCCCCTGGGTCGGCTGATCTTCAGCCGCGCAGATGTGCTGGAGCAGTTGTCACGCCTGGACGCCGACACCACCCTGGTGCTGTGCGGCGAACAGGACACGCCTCGCCCACCCGCCGAGTCCGAGCAGATGGCCAGCCTGATCGGCTGCGGCCTGAGCCTGATTCCCGACGCCGGGCATATCTCCAGCCGCGAGAACCCGGACTTCGTCAATGAAGCGCTGCTGACCTTCCTCGCCAACCACGCCTGATCGCGCCCCGGCCCTTTGATCGCGGCCCAGCGGCGGCGATCAAAGGCGGAAGTGCCCCACCATGCCCTTGAGTTCCGCGCCCAACCGCGCCAGCGCAATACTCGACGCGGCATTGCCTTGCATGCTCAACGCCGATTGATCGGCACTCGCGCGAATGCTGGTGACGCTGCGGTTGATCTCTTCGGCCACCGAGCTCTGTTGCTCGGCCGCCGCCGCAATCTGCTGATTCATTTGTTGGATCAATGACACCGCGACCGCAATGCTGCCCAGCGCGCTTTCGGTTTCCAGTGCATCGCTGACGGCCAGCTTCACCAACTCGCCGCTCTGCTGGATCTGCTGCACCGACGCTTGCGCCGCGCTGCGCAAGGTGCCGACCAGGCGCTCGATCTCCTCGGTCGATTGCTGGGTGCGCTTGGCCAGCGCCCGCACTTCATCGGCCACCACCGCAAAACCACGGCCTTGCTCACCGGCGCGCGCGGCCTCGATGGCTGCGTTGAGCGCCAGCAGGTTGGTCTGTTCGGCCACGCTTTTGATCACGCTCAACACGCTGCCGATGTTCTGGATTTCGCTGCTGAGGCTGTCGATGCTGGCGCTCGCGCTGGTGCTGGACGTGGCCAGCTGTTCGATGCGCTGCAAACTCTGGCGCACCACCTGCTGGCCGCTGTCGACTTTGTCATCGGCGGTCTGCGCAGCCTGTGCGGCCTCTTCGGCGTTGCGCGCCACATCGTGGACCGTGGCGGTCATCTGGTTCATCGCCGTGGCGACCTGCTCGGTTTCTTCCTTCTGGCTGCTGACCTCGATGTTGGTCTGCTCGGTGACGCTGGACAGCGAATGCGCCGAACTGGCCAATTGCTCGATGCCCGCTTGCAGCCTGCTGACCATATCGCTCAAGCCGCTGCCCATCTGTTGCATCGCCTGCATCAACTGGCCGATTTCATCGCGGCGGCTGACGTCCATGCGCCCACTCAAATCGCCGGCTGCGATCTGCTGGGCCACCGCGATCACCCGGCGCAGCGGCGCGACGATCAACCGGGTAATCACCCAGGCCGCAATCAAGCCCATCAACAGCGCCAGGGCCGAGGAGCCGATAATCAGCAGCGCGCTTTTCTTCAACTGCGCCTGCATCGACTGATCTTCGGCGGCATACGCCTGGTCGACGCGGCTGACCACTTGATCGGCGCGATCATGCAATTGTTTGTAGACCACTTTTTCCTGGGCCAGCAGGCCGGTGTATTCGCCGAGCTTTTCATTGAACGCAGCGATATGCCCGCCGACCTCATTGAGCACCGTCTGGTAACCGGCGTCCTTGACCGAGGTCTTCAGTAACTCGACCTGGGCCAGCGCCTGCTCGGCCTGTTCGATCTTGCCTTGTTCGGCGTTGTCTTCCTGCCCTTTGCGGCTCTGATCGAGGCGCACATGGGCCTCGTTCATGGCTTGCAGCATCAGCCGCGAAACCTGGCTGACCTGCCCCGCCTGCTCGATAAACTCGGCGCCCTCCTTGCCCTGGCTTTCCTTGAGGCCATAGGCGCCATCGTCTGCCAGGCCGGCCTGCAACACATCGAGGTTATTGGCCACGCTGGACACCGACCAACTGGCCATTTCCAGTGCCAGGTCCTTGGTCTGGGTCAGTTCGACGAACTCATCGAACGCCTTGCGGTAAGCCGCCAGGGCCTGTTCGACCTCGGTCATCAGCGGCACGTTGGTCGCAGACTCGGCCTTGAGGCTGGCGGCCAGGGCGGCCAAGGCATCGACTTGCTCATGCAGGGCGTCGACGGATTTGGGGTCGGCGTGCAGCGCGTAGTCCTGCTCGATCAAACGCACCTTGAGCAGCCCGCTGTTGAGCGAAGACATGCTCTTGAGGCCCTCGAAACGCAGGCCAACGGTTTGCAGGGACCACACGCCAATCGCTGCGACCAACGCAGTCAACAGCAGCACCAGGCTGAAGCCCAAACCCAGTTTTTTCGCCATACCGAGGTTGGCGAAACGTCGTTGCACGGCCGAAATCATTGCACTTGAATCCTCTTGCAATGGCGGATGCCATCAAGTCCGGTTTCCCAGCAGCGAGATTCGCAACCCCAAGGCCCTGAACACAAGTCGTTGGCGCCACAATAATGGCAAAAAGCTACACACTCGTCGTTTTCAGAATGGTCGAGGTCGATCTGGCAGGCCCCGCGGCGCGGAACAACGCCAGGGCCCGCTGATCAGCAGCATAGGCCACATTGATGCGCTGCCACTCGCTGTGTTCACCCGTGGGGCTGAACAGCGCCCCCGGCGACATCAACACGCCGAGTTGCCGCGCACACGCCTGCAAGCGTGAACGGTCGGCCATGCGAGGCCGCGCCCAGACAAACATGCCGCCGGCGGGCACGGCGAACACCTGCCATTCCTCATCCTCCAGCACCTGCAAGGTCGCGGCCATTTGCGCGTTCAGGCGTTTGCGCAGGCGCTGCACCCATTTGCGATAGGTGCCGTTGGCCAGCAACGTGGCCATCACCGCTTCGGCAAAACGCGAGGTGCCGATGCCGGTGAGTGTCTTGAGGTGTACCAATTGCGCAATGATCGGCGAACTGGCGCTGAGGTAGCCGACGCGCAGGGCACTGCTGAGGGTCTTGGAAAAACTCGAGACATAGATCACCCGGTCATCATGGGGCAGCGCCGAGAGCCGCGTGCAACTGGCGTGTTGCAGGTCGGCGTAGACATCTTCTTCGATGATCAGAAAGTCTTCGCTGTGCGCCAGCGCCAGCAAACGCTCGGCCACCTTGCGGCACAGGCTGGTGCCGGTGGGGTTGTGATACAGGCTGTTGATAAACAGGCACTTGGGACGATGGCGACGCAGCAGGGCTTCCAGCGCCGGGACGTCCGGGCCGCCCTGGGTACGCGGCACTTCCAGCAGCGTGACGCCGTGGAAGGCCAACTGACGAAAGAGGTTGCCATAACCGGGGGTTTCCACGACCACCGTGTCGCCGGCCTTGAGCAAGGTGCGGATCAGCAGGTCCTGGGCATGGCTGGCGCCATGGGTGGTGAGAATGCGGTCGAGGCTGGTGGCCACGTGAATCTGGGTCAGGCGCTTGAGCAGTTGCTCGCGCAGCGCCGGCAGCCCCAGTGGCGTGCTGTAGTTGAACAGGCCGCCGGTATCGATGCGGCTGACTTCGCGGATCGCGTAGCTGATGTCATCGCTTTCGCGCCAGGCGTCCGGCAGCCAACCGCAGCCGAGTTTCAACTCGCCCAACGGGCTGTCGGTGAAAGCGCCCCACTCTCGCTCCGCGCCTTCATACCAGTGGCGTTCCTGAGCCACCGGCGGCTGCGCCACCACAAACCCGGAGCCCTGCTTCGAGGTCAGCAGGCCCTGGGCCTCCATGCGCTCGAATGCCTCGATCACGCTGGACTGGCTGAGCAGGTTGTCGAGGGCCAGTTGGCGGATGGACGGCAAGCGTGTACCGGGGCTGACCCCGCTCTTGCGAATCCATTCCGCCACCGCGCTGACGATTTGCTGCACCACCGGTACAAGGGCTTGTCGATCGATCCCTAAATCCATGAGCCACTCACTTAACTATCTGTTATTCAACCCAAAACAGTTAAGCACAGAAGCCCGCTCCAACCGGTCGCCAACAGTAACTAAAGTATTGATTTTATTGACTTATTTACCTCCTGATACACATTGGATCACGGCGTTTTGCCAGCTATGGAAATGCCCCACAGCACCTCAAACTTTTTCGAATGAGGTGCGGCTTGGAGTCCTAGATCGCGGTGGCGCCGCCGTCCACCGCCAGGGCGTGGCCGGTGGTGAACGCCGCACCGTCACTGCACAGGTACAACACCGCACTGGCGATTTCCTCGACCTTGCCGATGCGCCCGACCGGGTGCATGGCCGCGGCGAATTCGGCTTTGCGCGGGTCAGCTTCATAGGCACGGCGGAACATGTCGGTGTCGATCACGGCCGGGCATACCGCGTTGACGCGGATGTTCTTTTTCGCGTACTCGATGGCCGCCGATTTGGTCAGGCCGATCACCGCGTGCTTGGACGCGGCATAGATGCTCATCTTCGGCGCGGCACCCAGCCCCGCCACCGACGCGGTGTTGACGATCGCACCAGCGCCCTGGGCCAGCAGCAACGGCAATTGGTACTTCATGCACAACCACACGCCCTTGACGTTGACGCCCATGATCGCGTCGAACTCATCGAGGGTGCCGTCCGCCAACTTGCCTTTCTCGATCTCGATCCCGGCGTTGTTAAAGGCGTAGTCCAGGCGGCCATACGCGGCGACGGTCTGCGCCATCAATTGCTGCACATCGGCTTCCAGGGTGACGTTGCAGCGCACGAACTGCGCCTCGCCACCGGCCTCGCGGATCAGCGCGACAGTGCCTTCGCCGCCCGCTACGTCGAGGTCGGCAACCACTACCTTCAAACCTTCGGCGGCAAACGCCAGCGCGGTGGCGCGGCCAATACCGGCGGCGGCGCCGGTGACCAGGGCAACCTGGCCGGAAAACGTCATGCTCATGGGGGATGTCCTATGGGAGAAATAGCCGTGGGCCGAGTCTAGCCAAGCCCGACACGGGCGCGTCAGCACTATCAGAAGGCCGGTTGGCGCTGCATGAATCACAATGATAAGACCGCCCGGCTGACTATCATCGAAGCCTATCGCCAAGCATTCGCAGTCCTCGGCCGACCTTGCTCGCAGGCCATTATGGGTCTATCAATCAGGCTTCATTTCTCAAGAGTCCTTGCCATGACTGCCCAGACCAACCGCCAGTTCCTGCTCGCCAAACGCCCGGTCGGCGCGGCCACGCGGGAGACCTTCACCTACCAGGAAGTGCCGGTGGGCACGCCACAGGATGGGCAGGTGCTGGTGCGCAACGAATACCTGTCCCTCGACCCGGCCATGCGCGGCTGGATGAATGAGGGCAAATCCTACATTCCGCCCGTCGGCATCGGCGAAGTGATGCGGGCGCTGGGTGTAGGCAAGGTAATCGCCTCGAACACCCCTAAATTCGCCGTCGGGGACTACGTGAACGGCGCCCTGGGGGTGCAGGATTACTTCCTCGGCGAGCCGCGTGGTTTCTACAAGGTCGACCCCACGCTTGCGCCCCTGCCGCGCTACCTGTCGGCGCTGGGCATGACCGGCATGACCGCCTACTTCGCCCTGCTCGAGACCGGCGCACCCAAGGCCGGCGAAACCGTGGTGATTTCCGGCGCGGCCGGGGCGGTGGGCAGCATTGCCGGGCAGATTGCCAAGATCAAAGGCTGCCGCGTGGTGGGCATTGCCGGTGGCGCCGACAAGTGCAAGTTCCTGGTGGATGAACTGGGCTTCGACGCCGCCATCGATTACAAACACGAAGACCTGCCCGCCGCGCTCAAGCGCGAGTGCCCCAAGGGCGTGGATGTGTATTTCGATAACGTCGGCGGCGACATTCTCGACGCCGTGCTCAGCCGCCTGGCGTTGAAAGCCCGCGTAGTGATCTGCGGTGCGATCAGCCAGTACAACAACAAGGACGCGGTAAAAGGCCCGGCCAACTACCTGTCATTGCTGGTCAATCGCGCACGCATGGAAGGCTTCGTGGTGATGGATCACGCGGCGAACTTTGCCGCCGCCGGGCAGGAAATGGCCGGCTGGATGGCGCAGGGCAAGCTCAAGAGCAAGGAAGACATTGTGGAAGGACTGGAGACGTTCCCGGAGACGCTGATGAAGCTGTTCAACGGGGAGAACTTCGGCAAGCTGGTGCTCAAAGTCAGCTGATACACAGCAGATGTCAATGTGGGAGGGGGCTTGCCCCCTTCCCACATGGTTGATCGGTGATCGATCAGGCGATCTCGGCGACCACTGCCGCCAATGCCTTGGCCGGGTCCGCCGCCTGGCTGATCGGGCGGCCGATCACCAGGTAGTCCGAGCCGGCGTCCAGGGCCTGACGCGGCGTGAGGATACGGCGCTGGTCATCCTGGGCGCTGCCCGCCGGGCGAATCCCCGGGGTGACCAATTGCAGCGACGGGTGGGCGGTCTTGAGCGCCCGGGCTTCCAGCGCCGAACAGACCAGGCCATCGAGGCCGGCTTTTTGCGCCAGGGCCGCCAGGCGCAGCACTTGCTCCTGAGGTTCGATATCCAGGCCGATCGCGGCCAGGTCTTCGCGCTCCATGCTGGTCAGCACGGTCACACCGATCAGCAAGGGTTTAGGGCCGCTGCGCTGTTCCAACACTTCACGGCAGGCGGCCATCATGCGCAGGCCGCCGGAGCAGTGTACATTGACCATCCACACGCCCATTTCGGCGGCAGCCTTGACCGCCATCGCGGTGGTGTTGGGGATGTCGTGGAATTTCAGGTCGAGGAACACCTCGAAACCTTTGTCACGCAGCGTGCCGACGATGTCCGCGGCGCAACTGGTGAACAGTTCCTTGCCGACCTTGACCCGACACAGCTTCGGGTCCAACTGGTCAGCCAGCTTCAGTGCGGCGTCACGGGTGGGGTAATCCAGGGCGACGATGATAGGAGTCTGGCAGACGGACATTGGAATGGGCTCTCAGGCAAGTCGAAATCGGCGCGGATTGTAGCGCAAGCGACGCCGTTGCGGGATCCGATGATCGGTAAATACTGACCAAGCGCACTCAGGCGGACCTTTCGGCCATTTGTATCAAAGCAGATACATTCACGACATGCCCTCAACACGCCCTACCGCTAGCCTCGCCCGCACGACCCACCGACCAGCACTACCAGCCATGGGGCTGGGCGCCTATGCTGACCGCTACCACCAGGCAGATGATCGCACTATGCATACTTCCGTCCCGCTGAACGACGAGCAAAAAAACGCGGTGAGCGCCGATGAAAAGCGCTGGAACACCCGCGCGCTGATTGTCGACGACGATGTGCCGATCCGCGAACTGCTGATCGACTACCTGGCGCGCTTCAATATTCTCGCCACCGGCGTCACCGACGGCACCGCGATGCGCGTGGCGATGCAAGCCGAAACCTTTGATGTGGTGGTGCTCGACCTGATGCTGCCGGGCGAAGACGGCCTGTCACTGTGCCGCTGGCTGCGCGCCGAGTCGGATATTCCGATCCTGATGCTCACCGCCCGCTGCGAACCCACCGACCGCATCATCGGCCTGGAACTGGGCGCCGACGACTATATGTCCAAGCCGTTCGAGCCGCGTGAATTGGTGGCGCGCATCCAGACCATCCTGCGCCGGGTGCGCGACGACCGCACCGAGCAGCGCGCCAATATCCGCTTCGATAACTGGCGGCTCAACAGCGTGTTGCGCCAATTGGTGGCCGACGATGGCCTGGTGGTGCCGCTGTCCAACGCCGAGTTCCGCCTGCTGTGGGTGTTTATCGAGCGGCCGCGCCGGGTGTTGAGCCGCGAACAGTTGCTGGATGCGGCCCGCGGTCGTTCCATCGAGGCCTTCGATCGCAGCATTGACCTGCTGGTCTCGCGCCTGCGCCAGAAGCTGGGCGATGACCCCAAAGCACCGCAGTTGATCAAGACCGTGCGCGGTGAAGGCTATCTGTTCGACGCACGGGATATCGGCTGATGCGCAACGCCCTCAACACGCTGTTCGGCCGGTTGTTCGGTGTGTTGCTGTTGGCGATTGTACTGGCCCATGCGTTGGCATTTTTCTGGTTCCACCACTATGACCCGCCTCCGCCACCGCGCAAGGACACCTTCGTCGAGCAACCGGACGGCACGATGAGGCCGCTGCCTAAACGCCCTCGCCCATGGTTTGGCGGCCCGGTGGTGCCGCTGACGTTTCAGTTTTTCTCGTTGATCATCGCCGCCTGGTATGGCGCCAAATTGTTGAGCCGGCCGATCCAGCGCCTGAGTGAGGCCGCCGAGCGCTTGAGCCTGGACCTCGACAGCCCGCCTCTCGACGAATCGGGCCCCCGGGAAGCCCAGCAGGCCGCGTCAACCTTCAACCTGATGCAAAAACGTATTCGCGAACAAGTCGGTCAGCGCGCGCGCATGCTCGGCGCGGTCTCCCATGACCTGCGCACCCCGCTGTCGCGCCTCAAGCTGCGCCTGGAGCAGATCGAAGACGCCAAGCTGCAAGGCCAGATGCGCCAGGACCTGAACGACATGATCGGCATGCTCGACGCCACCTTGAGCTACCTGCACGAACAACGCACCAGCGAAAGCCGGCACTGGCTGGATGTGCAGGCGCTGGTGGAGTCGATCAGTGAGAACGCCCAGGACCAAGGTTCCAATGTGCAATGTGCCGGCACCTGTGCGCCTTTGCAGGTGCAGCCGATGGCGTTGCGTTCATGCCTCAACAACCTGATCGACAACGCCTTGCGCTACGCCGGCAGCGCGCGCGTGGAACTGGAGGACAGCCGCGAGGCCCTGACCATCCGCGTGATTGACCACGGCCCCGGGATTGCCGCCGACAAGCGCGAGGCGGTGTTCGAACCGTTCTATCGGCTGGAAGGCTCGCGCAACCGCAACTCCGGCGGCGTGGGCCTGGGCATGACCATCGCCAAGGACGCGGTGGAACGCCTGGGCGGGCGGTTGAGCCTGGAGGAAACCCCGGGCGGCGGGTTGACCGCCGTGATGTGGTTGCCCCGCGCCTGACGGCCAACGCCCGCCAGCCCCCCCATAAATCTTGGTCAATCAGCTACAGCGGTTCGTCTTCGCGGCGGCTCTGGGCCTGGGTCGCGCTCCAATCCATCAGCAGGCTGTACGCCACGGCGAGCAAGGTCGGGCCGATAAACAGGCCGATGAAGCCAAACGCGATCAGGCCGCCGAATACCCCGAGCAACACGATCACCAGCGGCAGGTTGCCGCCACGGCTGATCAGGTACGGCTTGAGCACGTTGTCCACGCCGCTGATGATGAACGTGCCCCACACGCCGAGGAACACTGCGTAGGTGTAATCGCCCTTCCACGCCAGCCAGGCCGTGGCCGGAATCCACACCAGCGGCGGCCCCATGGGGATCAGGCTGAGCAGGAACGTGACGATACCCAGCACCAGCGCGCCCGGCACCCCGGCGATCAGGAAGCCGATCAGCGCGAGCACGGCCTGAGCGGCGGCCGTACCGATCACGCCATTGACCACGCGTTGCACGGTGCCGGCCACCAGTTCGATGTAGTAACCGGCGCGTTCGCCGATCAAGCGCTCCAGCAGGCGGTGGACGAACATCGCCAGGCGCGGCCCGTCACGGTAGAAAAAGAACACGAACACCAGGCTGAGGGTCAGCTCCAGGATGCCGCCGCCGATCTGCGCGCTGCGCGCCAGCAGCCAGTTGCCCACCTGCCCCAGGTACGGCTTGAGGCTGACCATCAGCGCCGCGCCCTGCTGGTCGATGCTGTCCCACATCGCCACCAGCCGTTCTCCGACAAAGGGAATCGACCCCAACCAAGCCGGCGCCGCCGGCAAACCGTCGACCTGAATATCCTTGATCAACGTCACCGCGTCGCGCACATGGTCCGCAAGGTTGAACCCCAGCCATACCAGCGGCACCGCCACCAGCAGCATCCAGCCCAAGGTCAGGATGCCAGCGGCCAGGGATTCGCGGCCGCCCAGCCAGCGGGTCAGCAACACCATCAGCGGCCAACTGGCAAACGCCAGCACCGCCCCCCAGAACAGCGCCGACCAGAACGGCGCCATCACCCAGAAGCTGGCACCGAACAGCACCAGCAGCAGGATTTGCACCAGCAGGCGATCGTTATTGAGCATGGAGTTTCTCTAGGAAAAGGCTGAAGGCAGTCAGTTTAGGCGAACGGCGCGGGTCCGTTCGCCCTGTTTCGGTCAGCGTATCAGATGCAGGTGCAGGCCTTTGGCTGGCTCGGTACCGGTTTCCAGGCGTGCGGCCCGCACGCCCTTGTCAATCAGGGCCTGGCGCCAAGCTTCGGCATGGGGGCCGGTCAAACTGACACGCAGGGTGGTGTCGAGGTTCAAACCGCGGGAAATCAGGGTCAACCAGGTGGCATCGGGGTCTGCACCCAAAGCCGGGAAATCCAGCTCACCGGTGCTTTTGAGTTCGCGCAACAGCGTGGCGGAGGTCGGCAGCAGTTCCCCGAGCGGGGCGTCGGCATCGATCTGTTCGACATGCAGGTAAGCCCGGCGATTGCCGCGGGTGATGCCGTACAACGCCACCAGGGAATTGTCCTGCGGGGCGGCCAGACGCAACAGCAGGTATTCCTGCTGGCCATCGGCGCCGACCAACTTGGCATTACCGAACACTTCATTGGCCCACAGGCTGCTTTCACCGCAGTCACGGGCCTGGCACCAGAACAACAGCTGCGCGCCCTGCTGCTGCAGCGCTTCGCGCGTGGCGGTGAACGCAGCGCTGGAGGTGTGCTCGGCGGGCAGTTCATAGGTGATGGCGGTGGCCTGGCCGCGCGCGGTGGCCTGGGCTTCGTAACGCAACTGGCCGCTGATCTTGCGGATCGCGCCCATGGGGTAGATGCGCTCTTTTTCTTCGGCGGGACGATAATCGACGATTTGCGCGTCGACCTGACGGGCCACGGCGGGCAAGTCCTGGCTACCCGGCACATCGGCGGCGAACACCAACGGGCTGAACACACACAGCCCGAGGGCACGGATACAGCCTTTACGCACGCTCATCGGATAGTTGAGCCCTGGCCATCGGAGGTCGCAGCAGTTTCAAGATCGGTGTTGAGATCATTCATGGTTGACTCCCTTTCAATCCGCCCAGCCTCGGCAGTTGACCGCGCCAAGTCAAGGTGCAGAGAAGAACCGATTGAAACAGTCTGCAACAAGGACCGCGCCCGCCTCGTCATTCAAGTGCAAATGATGGCCACCGGGCAGGGTCGTCACGGTAAACGGTAGCTGGGAAAGCAATTCGGGATGTCTCGCCAGCATGCCGTCAGCGGCGACCACCAGTTGAGTAGGGCAACCTACGCGGCGCACGAAAGCCATGGCTTGCTCGTCGGTCAGACGCATCGGCGATGCCAGGGTCAAGCGGCTGTCCGTTCGCCAGGTGTAACCGCCCGGCACCGGCATCAAACCGCGCTGGGCCAGCAGTTCAGCGGCTTCGCGGCTGACGGCCACCAGCCCTTTCATCCGCGCTTCGACGGCGCGATCAAGGTTGCTGTAGACCGGCTTGCGCTTGCCCTGCAGGTTCAATTGCGCCTGCAACGCCATGCCCAGGCGTTCGGCGGCGTTCTCGCCGGAGGCGGTCGGCGGGATCACACCGTCGATCAAACCCAGGTGCGTCACCCGCTCCGGCAAGGCACCGGCCAATACCAGGGAGACGATGGCGCCGAGGGAATGGCCAAGTAATGCAAAACGTTTCCAGCCCAGTTGTTCGGCGACCTGCAGCACATCGTGGACGTAATCCCACAAGGCATAACCGGCCCCCGTCGGACGATGCGCCGAATGCCCGTGGCCGGCCATGTCGAGGGCGACGATACGCATGCCCTGCAGTTTCGGCGCCAACCGCGCGAAGCTGTTGGCGTTGTCCAGCCAGCCATGCAAGGCGATCACCGGCAGACCGTCTTCGGGACCGAACAGATGCGCGGCCAATTCGATATGCGGCAGGCTCAGGCGCACTTCTTCGACCGGCGTACTCATGCGCAACTGCGCTCGCGGGCTTCCCAACGGGCGAACAGCTGCTTGAGCAAGGTCGCGGTGTCCTGGGGGCGTTCGAGGGGGAACATATGGCCGCCGGGCATGGTGAGCATTTCTCCCATGGGCAGGCGCCCGACGCCGCTGGCGTGGTGGCGCATCACCACCCGGCTCTGGCGCCCGCGCACCACCGCCAGCGGCACTTTCAACTGGCGCACCTGGCCCGGGCTGGTGTGGGGCACGCCCCGGTAGATACTGATTTCAGTGGCCGGATCGAAACGCAGGCGCAGGCGATCGCCGACCTGATACAGGCCATGTTGCAGGTAAGCGTCGAAGCATTCCGGGTCGAAGCCGCGAAACAGGGTCTTGCCGGCGAAGTAACTGCGCGCGGCGTCCAGGTCGGCGAATTCTTCACGGCGGCCCAGGGTGCGCCCGGCCGGGGTGAGGCGGTCGATAAAACCAAAGCGCTTGGCGGCGCGGATCACCCAGCGGTCGGCACGGGTCAGCACCGGCGAGTCGAGCATCACCACGCCGCGATACAACTGCGGGCAGCGCATGGCCGCGTGCAAATGCAACACGCCGCCCAGGGAATGGCCCACGCCCCACACCGGCTCGGGCTGCTGTTGCAGATGGTGGATCAGTTCGTCCACCAGGTTCTGCCAGTTGTCGTCCACCGGAAACCGTGGATCGTGGCCGTGCTGCGGCAGGTGCGCGACGGTATATTCCGGGGCCAGGCCGGCAAACAACTTGCCGTAGGTAGCCGAAGGGAAGCCATTGGCGTGGGCAAAAAACACGTGCTGCGACATACCGGTTCCATCTATAAAAACAGACATTGATTGTCACCACGCCCGACCGTTACGGCAATGACCGTAACCGCCAGGAATGATGACACTCACGCCACGCCTATCGCGCCGGCGGGTTCTCGCCCAGGGGCACTACGGCCATGGTCAGGCGCGAGACGCAGCTGGACTTGCCATCATCGTTGGTCAGGCGGATGTCCCACACCTGGGTGGTGCGGCCGATATGAATCGCCCTCGCCACCGCCGTCACCCGCCCGCTGCGCACCCCGCGCAGGTGGTTGGCATTGACCTCGAGGCCGACGCAATAGAACTTGCTCGCATCGATGCACAGGTAGGCCGCCATGGAGCCGACGCTTTCGGCCAGCACGACCGACGCGCCGCCGTGCAGCAGGCCGTAGGGTTGATGGGTACGCTGATCGACCACCATGCTGGCGGTCAGGGATTCTTCGTCGAAACTTTCGAAGCGAATGTCCAGCACTTCACCGATGGTGTTTTTCTGCAGAGCGTTGAGTTGTTCGATATTGGGTTGGGTGCGCCACAGGCTCATACCGTTGTCCCTATTGGTTATATGATGGCCCTAATCCTGCCACAGAATGACTTCGGTGCGCTCGCTCCACACCTGAAACTGTGGGCCGTAGGTCGATTCGATGACATTGCGCCTGATCTTCAAGGTCGGTGTCAGGAAGCCGTTTTCCACCGCCCAACTGTCTTTCACCACCACCAATTGACGCAGGCGCTCATGCTTGTCCAACGCCGCGTTGACCTGCTCCAGCCAGCGTTCAAGGCTGCCGTGCAAGGCCTGGCGCGCATCCGCCGGGCCCGCCGCCGACAGCACGCACAGGCCCATCGGCGCAGGCAGGCCGTCGCCGACCACACACACCTGTTCGATCCGTGCATGTTCGGCCAGGCGGTTTTCGATTGGCGCCGGGGCCACGTACTTGCCCTTGCTGGTCTTGAAGATTTCCTTGAGGCGCCCGGTCAGGCGCAGACGGCCCTCGGCGTCCTGCTCGCCCTTGTCGCCGGTGCGCAGGAAGCCGTCCGGGGTGAGGGTTTCGGCGGTTTTTTCCGGGTCCTTGAAGTAACCGAGCATGGTCGCGCCACTGCGCACCTGCACTTCGCCGAGCGGGTCGATACGCACTTCAACGCCCGGGCATGGCAGGCCGATCCAGCCGATTGTCTGCTGGCCGGGGCGACACACATGGGAATAGCCGCAACTCTCGGTCATGCCGTACACCTCCAGCACATCCAGGCCCAGGCGCTGATACCAGCGCAACAAGGCTTCGGGCACCGGCGCCGCGCCGGACAGCGCAATGCGTAACGCGTCCAGGCCCAGGCCGGCCAGCACCTTGCGGCCCACGCGTTTGCCGATGAAGGGCAGCCGCAACAGGCGCTCCAGGCGCGTCGCCGGGATCTTGCCGTAGACGCCCATCTGGAATTTGGTCCAGATACGCGGCACCCCGAACAGCGCCGTCGGCCGTGCCCGACGCAGGTCCCTCAAAAAAGTCTCAAGGCTTTCGGCGAAATACACGGTTTGCCCGGTATAGATCGCCGCCAATTCCACAAACATCCGCTCCGCCACATGGCACAAGGGCAGGTACGACAGCAGCCGGTCACCCTCCCCCAGGCCGAACAATTCGGTGCCACCGGTGGCGGCAAAGCCCAGGGCGCCGAAGCTGTGCATCACGCCCTTGGGCAGGCCGGTGGTGCCGGAGGTGTAGATGATGGTGGCCAGATCCGACGCGGCAGGTAGCGGCTGATCCTGGATCGGTGAACAGGCTTGCAGCTCGGCCCAGCTGAAATCCAAGTCGCCCGCCGGACACAGCGGCAGGCCGATGGTGGGCACGTCGGCCGGAACCCCGGGCGCCATGGCGGGCCAGTCATCGAGCTTGCCGATGAACACCAGCGCCGCCTCGGAGTGCTTCAGCACATGGGCGACGGAATCGGCGGTGAGGTTGGGATAGAGCGGCACCGAGACATGCCCGGCCATCCAGATGGCCAGGTCGGCGATGATCCAGTGCGCGCAATTTTTCGAGATCAGGGCTACGTGCGAACCCTGGGGCAGTTCCCTCGCACGCAGCCAATGCGCGGCGCAGCGGGCCTGGTGGCCGACCTCGGCCCAAGTGAGGGTCTGTACCTCGTCGCCGCCGACGGGCTGCACCAGGAAGGGTTTGCGCGGATGCCGCGCTTCACGTTCGAAGAAGACCTGCAACGGCAAACGAAAAGCGACGGGCATGGGACGCGCTCCTTTGTGGTCCGATGATAGCCAACCAAGCACTTGCTCGGCTGACTATATAGCACACACAAAGCAGTGAAAGCGCCTACGGATGTTTCACACTGACCAGGCTCATCAGCCCCGCCAGCGGGCATTCCCCCTCCAACTCCGCCAGGCTGGCGGTGTACATCGGCAGCGATTGACGCTGATGACCATGCTGCAAAAAGCTGATCAGGCTGCCGACCAGCGGCTGATGGCTGACCAGCAGCACATTCTCATCCGTGTCGAGCTTTTCCAGCACCTGCTGCGGATTGCCGTCCGGTGTCAGCCAGGGCACGGTGCGGATGTCCGGCACGAAGCCCAGCGCTTCACGCACCAACTGCGCGGTCTGCTGCGCCCGTACATACGGGCTGGCAATGATCGCGCTGATGGGCTGGCCGATCAGGTGCGCCGCGCTGCGCAAGACTTCGGCGCGGCCATGCTCGGTCAGCTCGCGCTCGGCATCGGTGCGGGCATGCGCTTGGGCCTCACCGTGCCGCAAAATCCACAGTTTCACAGTTTTGGCTCTTCATCGCGCACCGGGTGCGGTGCTGGCGGCACGCTGTGGGCGGCTTCGCCTTCCGGCGCACGCGGCGTCGGCCAGTCGGCGAATGGCCAGGGCTTTTGCTCGGTGTGGAAACTGCCGAAGCGGCCGATCTGCGCGAGGAACTGGCTCAGGCTGTCGCCAAAATTCATCAGGCCCAGGTTCGGCGCGCCGTAGACCAGCCGGTAAATCAGTTGCACCACCACCAACGCACCGAGCAGGAATTGCGCCACTTGCCACACCAGGGCAAACACCAGCATCCACAAGATGCGCAGGGCGATGGACTCGTACTTGGGAGCTGCTTTCGGATCGTTCATGACGCGTTCCTCAGTTGAAACCACTGGTGGAAATAAAGTCGACATCGGTTTTCGGCTCGGCGCGCATCAGCAATTCGATGACCTGATTCAGGGTGCGCCCTTCAAACAGGATCGCGTGCAACCCGGCGACCAGCGGCATGTACACGCCGGCCTCCTGGGCCTTGGCCTTGAGCACCTTGAGGGTATTGACCCCTTCGGCCACTTCGCCCAGGCGCGCCACGGCGTCCTCCAGGCTCAGGCCCTGGCCGAGGGCGAAACCGACCTGATAGTTACGGCTTTTCGGCGACGAGCAGGTGACGATCAGGTCGCCCACGCCCGCCAGGCCCAGGAACGTCATCGGGTTGGCGCCCTGGCTCACCGCGAAGCGGGTCATTTCCGCCAGCGCGCGGGTGATCAGCATGCTCTTGGTGTTCTCGCCCATGCCCAGCGCCACCGCCATCCCGGCAATGATCGCGTAGACGTTTTTCAGCGCACCGCCCAGCTCGACGCCGAAACGATCGCCACTGGCGTACACGCGGAAGGTGCGCCCATGCAGCACGGCCTGGACCCGCTCACACAGTGCTTCATCTTCACTGGCGATCACGGTGGCGGTCAGCGCATGTTCGGCCACTTCCCGCGCCAGGTTCGGCCCGGACAGCACGCCGATGCGCGCCTGCGGGGCGATCTCTTCGAGGATTTCGCTCATCAGCTTGAAGGTGTGCGCCTCGATGCCCTTGGTCAAACTGACCAGCAGCTTGCCCGCCAGGCGTTCGGCGTGAGGCGCGAGTACCGAACGCAACGCACTCGAAGGCAGCGCGACGAAACACAGCTCGCAGGCCTCCAGGGTCGCCTGCAAGTCGGTGACCGGCTCGACCGCCGGATGAATCTTGATGCCTTTAAGGTAACGAGGGTTTTCTCGATGGACGCGAATGGCCTCGGCCTGTTCGGGATCGCGCATCCACTGGCGCACCGCATGACCGTTCTCAGCCAGCAGGTTAGCCACGGCGGTACCAAAACTTCCGCCTCCCAGGACCGCAATAGGGCGCTGTTCAGTCATATGCAATCCGTTAATCCATACCAGTGGCGATGGCCGCATTATACGGAGCCCCCCGCTTGCGGCCAGCCCCCGTATCAATTCACACGCCTGTCGGAAAATGCCATAGCGACGCGGGGTAATTGCAAAGGCGACGACTGGCAAATGGCCCGGCCTCGGTTAACATGGTCGGCTATCCGTAATTATCAAGGCCGTGCCGTGTATTTGGGCCCTCCTCCCCGTTCATCGTTGTGGTTGATGCTGTTGTGCAGCGGCGCGGTGTTCGCCGACGACCTGTTCCTCGACAACCAACCGCTGCCACAGGTGCTGACTGCCACTCGCCTCAAACAATCGGCCGCCGCCGTGCCCGGCAGCATGACCGTGATCGACAGCGAACTGATCAAGGCCAGCGGCGCGCGGGACATCGCTGAGTTGCTGCGGCTGGTGCCGGGCATGATGGTCGGCTACACCAGCGGCAACCAGGCGGCGGTGAACTACCACGGCACCAATGCCAGCGATGCGCGACGCATGCAGGTCTTGATCGACGGCCGCTCGGTGTACCGCGCAGGCCTGGCCACGGTGGACTGGAGCGATATTCCGGTGGCCATGGAAGACATCGAGCGCATCGAAGTGTTCCGCGGGCCCAACACCGTCAGCTACGGCGCCAATGCGTTGATGGCTGTGGTGAATATCCTCACGCGCTCACCGGCCGACAGCCACGGTTCAAGGGTAAAAGTGGTACGCGGCGAACGCGGGATCAACGACTTCTATGCCAGCCAGGGCGTAGGCTGGGAAACCGGCGACCTGCGCCTGTCGATGTCCGGGCAGCAGGACGATGGCTTTGACAGCAACGCGGTGGGCGCCGACCGTCGTGACGGCCGGCGTCTCAACCGCTTCAGCCTGGCGGTGAGCCAGACGCTGAACACGCAACAGAGCATCGACTGGCAACTGAATGCCAAGGAAGGGACCAACCAGCGTCCTTATACCTACACGCCGGTATTCGCCGGGATTACCGAGGGCGGCAACAATTCCGACGTTACCGCCAAGGACTATGCCGGCTCCCTGCGCTGGAATTTCGATTTCAATCCCGAACACAGCCTGTATATCCAGGGCTCGGCCCAACAATGGGACCGCCGGCAGATCTGGAAAGCCTGTGACGCCAAGGTGTCGTTCAGCCCGGAATTGACCCGGCTGTGGCAGCTCAACCCCAATTATGCCGAGCGATTGGCCCGGCATATGGACGCTTACACCCCAGACAAACCGCCGCCAGGCAGTAGCGCCGAGCAGGCGCTAGCCGAGCAAGTGCTGAAGCAATGGGGTGATGGCGGTAAAGACCCGGTATGCGGCGACATCGACCAAAGCACCCGCGAAAGCCGCTACGACCTGGAGATCCAGGACACCCTGAGCCTGTCCGACAGCCTGCGCCTGGTCAGCGGTATGAACTATCGCTATGACCGCGCCGACTCCGACACCTATTTCAACGGCACTCTGGATGACACCACCTGGCGCCTGTTCGGCCAGCTTGAATGGCGCGCCAGCGAGCACTGGTTGCTGCAGGGCGGCGCCATGTACGAAGACACCCACCTGAGCGGCAACTCGCTGACGCCGCGGGTGGCGGTCAACTACCTGATCAACCCGCGCCACGGCCTGCGCGCGGTGTACTCCGAGGCGATCCGTTCGCCGGACATGTTCGAGAACAACGTCAACTGGAGCTATCGCGTCACCAACCTCGACTCGCCGGCCTACGGGCAGAATTCCGGGCAGTACTTCGTGGTCACGCGCGGTCCGGGCAACCTCGACAAAGAACTGATGAAATCCCGTGAATTGGGCTATAACGGCTTTTTTGCCGACATCGGGCTGAACATGGACGTGAAACTGTTCTACGACGAAATCACCGACATGATCAGTTCGCCGCTGCGCAACAATCAGTACATTGCCAGCAACGCCAACAGCTCGCGCTTTACCGGCGCAGAATCCCAATTCGACTGGCGCATGAGCAACGCCGACCGCCTGCGGCTGACCTACGCTTACGTCGACGCAAGCACCAGCAACCCGCTGGACAAGGCGCAAACCGCACGCAACAGCGGTTCGGCCGGCTGGTTGCGCGAATGGGGGCAAGGCTGGTCCAGCGCCCTGTTCTACTATGGCGACGACGCCCTTAACCGCTATCGCTTCGAACGGGTCGACCTGCGGGTCGCCAAGCGCATGGCCCTGGGCAACGCCAACGTGGAACTGGCCGGCATGTTGCAACAACGCCTGGACAACCAGCCCACCACCTGGGCCGACAACAACTACGACCATCGCCAAGTGCTCTACTTCAGCGCGGAGTTAGAGTTCTGACATGGGCGCTCAGTCACGGATGACCCTCCTCTCTCTCCCCAGACGCTGGCAACGCGGCCTGCTGCTGCTGTGCCTGCTGCTCAGCGTACCGGCCTGGAGCGCCGATATCCTGCTGACCGCCGCCGAAGACGGCGCCGGGGTGCAGGCCTTCGTCCAGGCGCTCACCCAGCAGCGCCCCGACGACCGTGTGACCTTCACCCCCCTCGCCAACCTGCCCGTGCCCAGCCGCTTACCGGCCAATACGCGCCTGATCCTGTTGGACCTGCCCAGCCTCGACTGGCGCCTGCAGGACGCCCAGGGGCCGTCGACCCTGGTGTTGCGCATCAGCCGCCTGCAGGCCCACCAGCGCCTGGGCCAGGGCGTGCCGGGCAAAATCAGCCTGCTGTGGAGTGACCCGCCGCTGGAGCGCCAGCTGCGGCTGATCGCCACAATCCTGCCCCAGGCCCGCCGCATCGGCGTGCTTTACGGCGCCGACAGTGAATTCCTGCTCCGCGAGTTGCGCCAGTACGCCGCGCCGATGGGCCTGGAGATCGTGCCCCAGCGCTGGGACGACATTAACGACAGTCGCCCGCTGCAGCATTTGTTCAGAAACAGCGATGTGCTGCTCGGCCTTGACGACCCGCAGTTATACAACCCGAAAACCGCGAAGAACCTGCTGCTGAGCAGTTATGCCCGGCAACTGCCGCTGGTGGGGCCCAATGCCGGCTTCGTCAAGGCCGGCAGCCTGGCCAGTACTTACAGCGACCAGACCGACTGGCTGGCCGTGCTCGACCGCCTGCTCGATCACCCGCCGGCCGGCTGGCCGCGCGCCGTGTACCCGGAGCGTTTCAAAGTCGTGGGCAACCCGCAAGTCGCACGCTCACTGGGCATCGAACAGGTCGACGAAGCCAACGTCGCCGCCCGCCTGGCCGAAGGAGAACAACGCCCATGACCTTACGTCGTCGTTGGGACATCAACACCCGCACCCAGCTCATCACCCTGGGGCCGGCGCTGTTGCTGACGTTGCTGTTGATCAGCTTCTTCACCTTCGTGCGGATCCAGGACCTGCGCCAGGAACTCGACCACACCGGCCAGTTGATCGCCAACCAATTGGCCCCGGCCACCGAATACGGGGTGATCTCCGGCAACAACGACGTGCTCGACAGCCTGCTGCGCGCGACGCTGGCCACGCCCCATGTGCGCTTCCTGGAGATCCAGGACAGCGCCGAGAACATCCTGGTGTACGTCGAGCAACCTTCGGAAAACCACGACCGCTCGCTGTCGGTCAAAGTGTTCCAGGCCCCGATCCGCCTGCAACACATCCAATTGGGCAATGACTTTTTCCAGGACAACCTCAACGAACCCAAGGCGCCGCGTGCCGACTACCTGGGCCGGGTGATCGTCGGCATGTCCAACGATGCCTTCAGCCAGCGCCAACAGGAGATTCTGTTCAAGGCCGGTGTGCTCGCGCTGTTCGCCCTGCTGTTCACCTTCCTGCTCGCGCGGCGCCTGGCCGCCAGCCTGTCGCAGCCGATCAGCGCGATGGGCAATGCAGTCAAGGCGATCCAGCAAGGCGACTACAAGACCCCGCTGCCGATTGTCGATGACTCCGAACTGGGCGACCTCTCGCGGCACATCAACAACCTTGCCGAAGGCCTCAACCAGGCCAGCCGCGAACAGCAGCAGGCCATGGCGCAACTGATCCAGACCCGCGAGGAAGCCGAACGGGCGAACAACGCCAAGTCGGACTTCCTGGCGATGATGAGCCACGAGCTGCGCACGCCGATGAACGGCGTGCTGGGCATGCTGCAGTTGCTGGAAACCACCGAGATGACCGAAGAGCAGACCGAATATGCGGCGCTGGCCTCTGAGTCCACGGAACATTTGCTCAAGGTCATCAATGACATCCTCGACTTCTCGCGCATCGAACGCGCGGCCCTGGAGCTGGAACACATTCCGTTCAACCTCGCAGACCTGATCAACAGCTGCGCCCAGGCCTTCCAGCACAGCGCCCAGCAGCGCGGGCTGAGCCTCGAACTGCCGATCCCGCCGGGCTTGGACACGTTGCGCGTGCAGGGCGACCCGACGCGTATCCGCCAGATTCTGGTGAACCTGATCGGCAACGCGCTCAAGTTCACCGAGCACGGCAGCGTCAGCGTCGAGCCCCATTGGCAACCCCTCGACCATGAACTGGTGTGGTTCACCTGCACCGTGCGCGACAGCGGCATTGGCATTTCCGCCGAGCGCCTGGAACTGATGTTCGATGCGTTCCAGCAGGCCGACAGTTCCATTTCAAGACGTTACGGCGGCACCGGCCTGGGCCTGCCCATCGCCCGCACCCTGGCCGAACGCATGGGCGGCACCCTGCGCGCGCAAAGCGAAGAAGGTCGCGGTTCGGTGTTCACCCTGGAAATCCCGCTGGCCATCGACCAGCACAGCGTGCCGGCCATCGCCGCCAACGCCGAAGGCAAAGCCAGCGCGGGCGACGGCCGCCATGTGCTGCTGGTGGAAGACAACCCGGTCAACCGCACCGTGGTCGAAGCCATGCTGCGCAGCCTGGGCTTTGAAGTCAGCCTGGCCACCGACGGCGCCGAAGCGATCCGCAGCGCCGAGAGCCTGATTTTCACCGCGATCCTGATGGATTGCCGGCTACCGCTGATCGACGGCTACGAAGCCACCCGCCAGATTCGCCAACTGCCGGGCTGCGCCGAGCTGCCGATCATCGCCCTCACCGCCAACGCCTTGCAGGGCGATCGTGAACTCTGCCTGGCCGCCGGAATGAACGATTACCTGGCCAAGCCGTTCAAACGCACGGATTTGCAGCAAATCCTGCAGCGTTGGGTGCAATAGCGCCGCGCCATCAGCCAACTGCGACTGGCGTGAAAGACGAAAGTGCGGCAGTCTTAGGCACCCGAACGGACCGATAAACAGGCCCGGTTTAAAATTTCAGTGAACAAGTGTACATTCAGTGCCTTGACGCTGTGACTTTCACTACAACGCAATAGTCTATGTGTAGGCTGCCGATGTGAGGCATGAACGCTTCAGTCGGTTCGGGAAGATTTGCCCTACCCTGCCGCATGGGATTATTGAGGAGCTCGCATGACCAAACAAAACGCCTTTACTCGGGAAGACCTGCTGCGCTGCAGTCGCGGTGAGCTGTTCGGCCCAGGTAACGCGCAACTGCCCGCCCCGAACATGCTGATGGTGGATCGCATCACCCATATCAGTGAAGAGGGTGGCAAGTACGGCAAAGGTGAATTGGTCGCCGAGCTGGATATCACCCCGGACCTGTGGTTCTTCGCCTGCCATTTCGAAGGTGACCCTGTCATGCCGGGCTGCCTGGGCCTCGACGCCATGTGGCAACTGGTCGGTTTCTACCTCGGCTGGCAAGGCTTGCCGGGCCGCGGTCGCGCCCTGGGTTCGGGCGAAGTGAAGTTCTTTGGCCAGGTTCTGCCGAGCGCCAAGAAAGTCACCTACAACATTCAAATCAAGCGCGTCCTCAAGGGCAAGCTGAACCTGGCGATCGCCGACGGTTCGGTGACTGTCGACGGTCGCGAGATCTATACTGCCGAAGGCCTTCGGGTCGGCGTATTCACTTCCACTGACAACTTTTAAGGGTTATCCGCATGCGCCGCGTCGTTATCACTGGTCTGGGCATCGTTTCTTGCCTGGGCAATGACAAAGAGACCGTCACCGCTAACCTGCGTGCAAGTCGCCCTGGCATCCGCTTCAACCCGGAATATGCCGAAATGGGTCTGCGTAGCCAGGTTTCCGGCTCCATCGACCTGCCCCTCGAAGAGTTGATCGATCGCAAGATCTACCGCTTCGTCGGCCACGCTGCCGCCTACGCCTACCTGGCCATGAAGGACGCCATCGCCGATTCCGGCCTGAGCCACGATCAGGTCTCGAACGTGCGTACCGGCCTGATCGCCGGCTCCGGCGGCGCGTCCACCCTGAACCAGATGGAAGCGCTGGACATCCTGCGCGAGAAAGGCGTGAAGCGCGTTGGCCCGTACCGTGTCACGCGGACCATGGGCAGCACCGTTTCCGCCTGCCTGGCCACGCCGTTCCAGATCAAGGGCGTGAACTACTCGATCTCCTCCGCTTGCGCCACCAGTGCTCACTGCATCGGTAACGCGGTTGAGCAGATCCAGCTGGGCAAGCAGGACATCGTGTTCGCCGGCGGCGGCGAAGAAGAACATTGGAGCCAATCGTTCCTGTTCGACGCCATGGGCGCGCTGTCCACCCAGTACAACGACACCCCGGAAAAGGCCTCCCGCGCCTACGACGCCAAGCGTGACGGTTTCGTCATCGCCGGCGGCGGCGGCATGGTGGTGGTCGAGGAGCTGGAACACGCTCTGGCCCGTGGCGCGAAGATCTACGCGGAAATCGTCGGCTACGGCGCCACTTCCGACGGCTACGACATGGTTGCGCCAAGCGGTGAAGGCGCCATCCGCTGCATGCAGATGGCCATGTCAACCGTGGATACCCCGATCGACTACCTGAACACCCACGGCACCTCGACTCCGGTCGGCGACGCCAAGGAAATGGAAGGCGTGCGCGCGGTATTCGGCGACAAGGCACCGGCCATCAGCTCCACCAAGAGCCTGTCGGGTCACTCCCTGGGCGCCGCCGGCGTTCACGAAACGATCTACTGCCTGCTGATGATGGAAGGCAACTTCATGGCTGGCTCGGCCAACATCGAAGAGATGGACCCGGTCGTGGCCGATATGCCGATCCTGACCAAGACCGTCGAAAACGTAAAAGTCGACACCGTGATGAGCAACAGCTTCGGCTTCGGTGGCACTAACGCCACCCTGGTGCTGAAACGCTGGCAGGGCAAGTAAGCCCCGCAGCTTGATCAGATGAAAACGCCCCGACTGGTTCGGGGCGTTTTTTTTTGCGCTTGAATTCGGGGTCGCCTCGCCTGTACGCGGGTGTTGCTCCGCTGCCTCGAACTGATGCGGGGAATCCTGCCGCCCCGCCATCTGGAAAAAATCCTGGAACACTTGAGTGCCAGCATGTTCTATAACAGCATGACTTTCTTCCTGCCACGCTTGAGAGGTTCGCCATGCCTGTTACCGTCAACACCCTGAATGCCGACAACTTCCGCCACAGCCTTAACATCGATAACCACGAGTTGTTCACCGATCTGCCCAAAAGCCTGGGCGGTGACGACACCGCGCCCTCGCCCCACGACTATTTCGACGCAGCCCTGGCGTCGTGCAAGGCCCTGACCCTGAAGCTGTATGCGCAGAGAAAGGGCATCCCGCTGACCGGCGTAACCGTGGAAATCACCCACGACGACAGCGAAGAGCAAAAGGGCAAGTACCACCTCAACGTCAAGCTGACGCTCAAGGGCGTGCTCACCGATCAGCAACGCGACGAACTGCACCGCATCGCCGACCGCTGCCCGATACACAAGCTGATGACCACCGCCGAGGTGAGTATCGAGACGAAATTGTCGGAAGGTGCCTTCAGCCAATAGCGGCAACCTCCGGTCGAGCGGGTTATGCTCAGGGCTATCCAACCCGCTCCGACAGGGACGCACCATGACCACCCTCACCGTGATCCGCCCTCGCCTCGAAGATGTCGAAGGCCAGCCCATCCTGCGCCCGCTGCCATCGCGAGAATGCCGTAGCGTCGGGCCGTTCGTGTTTTTCGACCATATGCTGGCGACCCGCTATGCGCCGGGCAGCGGCATGAATATCCGCCAGCATCCGCACATCGGCCTGTCGACCCTCACCTACCTGTTCGAAGGCACCTTGCAGCACAAGGACAGCCTCGGTTCGGACCAAATGGTGCAGGCCGGCGATGTGAGCTGGATGACCGCCGGCAGCGCGATTGCCCACGTCGAGCGCACGCCCGAAGCAATCAAGAGCAAGGGGTTCAGCCTGCATGGGCTGCAAGTGTGGCTCGCCTCCCCCAAGGACCACGAGAGCGGCCCGGGGCATTACAGCCACCATCCGGCAGCCAGCTTGCCCACCAGCGACAACCTGGGCGTGCAGATCCGCCTGATCGCCGGCAATGGCTTCTGCCTCAAATCACCAGTGCCGGTGCTGTCGCCCACGCTGTACGCCGATGTGCAGATGCAGACGGCCACCACCCTGCTGATCCCCGACGAGCATGAAGAACGCGCGGTGTATGTGCTGGAGGGTGACGTACAGTTGGACGGTGAGCCGCTTGAGGCACACAGCCTGGTGGTGTTGCCGAGCGGACAGGCGATGACCCTGTCTGCCGACAGCGATTGTCACCTGGTGGTGTTCGGTGGCGCGCCGCTGGATGGGCCACGCCGGATCAACTGGAATTTTGTCGCGAGCGACCCGGCCGTGATCGAGCAGGCCCGGCAGCGTTGGGCGGCTGGGGATTGGCCAACGGTGCCCGGTGAAACCGAAAGAATTGAGTTGCCGGTGAGATAGCCGCCTGCTCCCACATTTAACCGCATTTACCCTGTAGGAATGCGCTCGAATGTGGGAGCAGGCTTGTTCACGATGAGGCCAGGACAGACGCCAGAGACTTAGCCCTTGAACACTTCATCCAACAAGTTATGCATCGACTGGAACGCCCGCGCAGCGGTCTTCGCGTCGTACATCATCATGCCCGGCACGTTGGCGTGCGGGTCGGTGAAGGAATGCACCGCACCGCCATAGCTCAGCAGTTGCCAATCCACACCGGCCGCGTTCATCTCATCTTCGAACGCCGGCAGTTGCGCTTTCGGCACCAGCGGGTCGGAAGCACCATGCAACACCAGCACGGAACCCTTGATGTTCTTCGCATCCGCCGGGTTTGGCGTGTCGAGGGTGCCGTGGAACGACACCGCAGCCTTCAACGCTGCGCCGGTGCGCGCCAGCTCCAGCGCACAGCAACCGCCGAAGCAAAAACCGAAGGTGGCCAACCTAGACGTATCCACCGCAGCTTCGCTCTGGCCTTGCAGTTGCGCTAACGCGGCCTGCATGCGTTTGTTCAGCAATGGGCGGTCATTCTTCAACGGCATCATCGCCGCACCGGCCTCATCGTTATTCGACGGGCGCACGGTTTGCCCGTACAGGTCGGCGATCAGCACCACGTAGCCTTTGCTGGCGACGCGCTTGGCAATCTCTTCGGCCCCTGCACTCACGCCCATCCAGTTCGGTGCCATCAACAGGCCCGGCAGCGGGCCGGTTTGGCTGGCATCGAAGGCCAGGCGGCTTTCATAAGACTGGCCATCAATCTGATAGACCACGGAACGCACAGTGACTTGGCTCATCATTTACTCCAGTTGAGGTTGCACAAGAACGAAAAAACCCGCCGAAGCGGGTTTTTCTACAACGGGGTTAAACCGACAGTTCAACCAACAGCTTGTTCAGTCGGCGCACATAGGCGGCCGGGTCTTTCAGGCTGTCGCCGGCAGCCAGGGCTGCCTGGTCGAAGAGGATGTGCGACAGGTCGCCAAAACGCTCTTCGCTCTGTTCGCCGTCGAGTTTCTCGATCAGCGGGTGAGCCGGGTTGAATTCGAAGATCGGCTTGGAGTCCGGCACCTTCTGACCGCTGGCTTCGAGGATCTGACGCATCTGCATGCCCAGGTCCTGCTCGCCGATGGCCAGGATCGCCGGGGAGTCGGTCAGACGGTGGGAAACCCGCACTTCGCTGACGGCGTCGCCCAGGGAGGCCTTGATCCGCTCAACCAGGCCTTCCTTGGACTTGGCCACTTCTTCAGCGGCTTTTTTGTCTTCTTCGGAATCCAGGTTGCCCAGGTCCAGGTCGCCACGCGCCACGTCGACAAAGGTCTTACCGTCGAATTCGCTGAGGTAGCTCATCAGCCACTCATCGATACGGTCGGTCAGCAGCAGCACTTCGATGCCTTTCTTGCGGAAGACTTCCAGGTGCGGGCTGTTCTTGACCTGAGCGTAGGTCTCGCCGGTCAGGTAGTAGATCTTGTCCTGACCTTCCTTGGCGCGTGCCAGGTACTCGGCCAGGGACACCACCTGCTCGCCGTCTTCGCCCTGGGTGGAGGCAAAACGCAGCAGGCCGGCGATTTTTTCCTTGTTGGCGAAATCTTCCGCCGGGCCTTCTTTCATGACCTGGCCGAAGTTCTTCCAGAAGCCTTTGTATTGCTCAGGCTCGTTCTTCGCCAGTTTTTCCAGCATGTCGAGGACGCGCTTGGTCAGCGCCGACTTCATGGAGTCGATGATCGGGTCTTTCTGCAGGATTTCCCGCGACACGTTCAGCGACAGGTCGTTGGAGTCGACCACGCCTTTGATAAAGCGCAGGTACAGCGGCAGGAACGATTCCGCCTGGTCCATCACGAACACGCGCTGCACGTAGAGCTTCAGGCCCTTTGGCGCTTCGCGCTGGTACAGGTCGAACGGCGCGCGGGCCGGTACGTAGAGCAGCGAGCTGTATTCCAGCTTGCCTTCGACCTTGTTGTGGCTCCAGCTCAGCGGGTTTTCGTAGTCGTGCCCGATGTGCTTGTAGAACTCCTGGTATTCCTCGTCCTTGATCTCGGTACGCGGACGGGTCCACAGAGCGCTGGCGCGGTTGACGGTTTCCCACTCAACGGCCGGTGCTTCTTCGCCTTCGGCGGCGGCCTGCTCTTTCGGCAATTCGATCGGCAGGGCGATGTGGTCGGAATACTTCTTGATGATGTTGCGCAGGCGCCAGCCATCGGCAAATTCGTCTTCACCGGGTTTCAGGTGCAGCACGATGCGCGTACCGCGATCAGCCTTGTCGAGGGTGGCGACTTCAAACTCGCCCTCGCCTTTCGAAGACCAATGCACGCCTTCGCTGGCGTCAAGGCCGGCGCGGCGGCTGAACACTTCAACCTTGTCGGCGACGATGAAGGCCGAGTAGAAGCCCACGCCGAACTGGCCGATCAGGTGCGAATCTTTCTTCTGGTCGCCCGAAAGGTGCTTCATGAAATCGGCAGTGCCGGATTTGGCGATGGTCCCCAGGTGGGTGATCGCATCCTCACGGCTCATGCCGATACCGTTATCTTCGAGGGTGACGGTCTTGGCGTCTTTGTCGAAGCTCACGCGGATTTTCAGTTCGGCGCCACCTTCCAGCAACTCCGGCTTGGACAGGGCTTCGAAACGTAATTTGTCGACAGCGTCAGAGGCGTTCGAGATCAACTCGCGAAGGAAAATTTCCTTGTTGGAATACAGCGAATGGATCATGAGGTGCAGCAGTTGCTTCACCTCGGTCTGGAAGCCCAGGGTTTCCTTTTGAGTTTCCACACTCATGGTCATCAAACTCCAATTGGATGGCAGTGGCCGCGCCCTGAAGGGTTGGCGGCGGGTTGTCATCAAAGTTGGGGGCTAAGACCAGGATTTCAAGGGCGGGACACTTCTCCGATCTTGAAATGCGCGCGGGCGGTGGCGATGGGTTCGGCCGCGGTGCTTTGCCAGGCGGTGATCGACACGTTCGCCACCCGTCGACCCTGGCGCCAGACCTGGCACTTGGCGTAAGTGTCGCGAAACTGGCCGGCGCGCAGGTAATCCAGGGAAAAGTCGATAATTTTCGGCAGGCCCGGTGCGCCGGTGAACACCAGCAGGTGCAACGCGGCGCAGAGTTCCATAAAGCCTGCAATCACACCGCCGTGCAGTGCCGGTAATATCGGGTTACCAATGTTGTCCTTGTTGGCCGGCAGGCGGAACAGCAGCTCATCGCCTATCCGCGTGCATTCGATGCCGATCAGCTTGGCGTAGGGGATCAGATCGAGCAGCGCCTTGTAGTTACCGTGCTCATGGGCCTGCTCCAGACGTGTCTTGAAGTGATGTGTCATACCTGTTCTCCCGTGACTGTACTGCCCAGCCCCTGCGCGCCCTTGAGGCGCTTGCCCATACGCATGAACGTCCCCACCGTGTGGGCGACGGGTTGTTGCGGGTCATCCTGGTAAGCGAAACCACGGGTGAAAATCACGTCGGCGGTCACCCGGTAGCACTGGGCGAAACCATACACCGGCTTGTGCGGTTCGGCGGGATGCATGTAGTCGATGCGCAGGTCGAGGGTCGGGCACACCTCGAACTCCGGCAACACGCACAGGGTGGCCATGCCGCAGGCGGTGTCCATCAGCGAGGTCAATGCGCCACCATGGATCACGCCCGTCTGGGGATCACCCACGATCATCGGGCTGTAGGGCAGAACCAGGGTAATCCCCTCTTCGCTGGCTTGATGAACGGCAATACCCAGCACCTGGCAATGGCGCAACGCTGAAATAAAGCGCTTGGCACGCTCTAACAAGGGATTTTCGGTCATTCGGTTCAGACTCTGATGAATGTGGGCCCGACGCAGTATGGACCGTCGGAAAAAGTTCCTTGGGAAAATGCTTTATATATCTGTGGGATATAAGGAACTAATGCTGGCCCCATGTGCTCGAAAGGCCAGTAGATATCTTCACTAAGGAGAAACACCCAATGCGCAAGACTTTAGCTATTTCCATGATGCTGGCCGCTGCCCTCGGTCTCGCTGCCTGCGACAAGAAATCCGAAAACAAAGCCCAAGATGCCGCCGCGCACTCTGAGCAAGCTCAGAAAGATATGGCTGCAGCACAGGATAAAGTGAACGAAGCTGCGAAAGAAAACGGCGATGCTGCCAAAGCTCAGGCCGAATCGAACAAAGCCGCAGCACAAGAAGCAGCACCTGCTACCCCAGCAACCGGTTCTTGATACCGGGGCTTGAAATAGCTTGGCTGCAAAAAGAAAGCCCGCTTAGATAGCGGGCTTTACTTTGTCTGCTGTTGTCGCGCAGTGCGATAAACCGGCGCTATGCCTGCAGCGCTTTACGCCACCGGGTCTTTGGCCACGTCCGGCAGCGACGTATCGGTCTGCGTATACACCATCACTTGCAGTACGTCGGAATGAAACTCTCGGCGATACAGCACCAATACCACCCCGGCGCTCATCGACATGAACAGCCAGGGACTGACAAACCATGCCAGCATGGTCATCCCGAAGTAGTAAGCGCGCAGGCCAAAGTTGAACTGGTTGGCCGCCATCGAAATCACCCGCGCCGCCCGCAGGGCAAACGCCTTGCGCTCCTGTTCCGACACGTGCCGCTCACCGATCATCGGCGCCGACCCCACCAGCACCGCGGCAAAGTTGTACTGGCGCATGCACCAGCTGAACGTGAAGAACGCGTAGACGAACACCAGTGCCAGGCACAGCAGCTTGATCTCCGACATACCCTGGGATGCCTGCTGCACCAGCGGAATATCGGCCAGCAATGAAACCGCCCGCTCCGAGGCGCCCAACACGGTGAGAATGCCCGCAAGGATGATCAAGGTGCTGGAGGCGAAGAACGAGGCGTTGCGCTCAAGATTGCCAATCACACTGGCGTCGGCGATGCGGTTGTCACGCAGCAGCATGCGACGCATCCAGTCTTCGCGATACAGGTGCAGCACGCTGGCCAGACAGGCAGTGTCGCGGGCTTTCCAGGTGGCATAACGGGTGTAGCCGCCCCAACAGAGGACGAACCAGAGGGCGGCAAGCAAGTGGATCAGGTTGGCTTCGATAAACGGCATGCGGGTCCTTATACACGACAGATTTCATGAACCCGGTTAAGTGTGGGCGCCGGGTTCCAGCTTGAGCTTTGCGTTACTCCTTCGACGTTAGCCCACGGAAAAAGACACTGCCCGCCGCCCATAAAAAATGCCCCGTATCAATCGATACGGGGCATTTCAATACAGCCTGAAGCCGGGGGTTACGCGACCGCTTCGCTGCGCTTGCCCAGCATGCGGTCAACCACCACCGCGGCCACCAGCATCATCACCGATGGCACCAGCCACGCCAGGCCCTGCTCGCTCAACGGCAGGTTGGCCAATTGCGACGGCATCCAGCCCGCCAGGCCGGCGCCCTTGAGCGCATCGATGCAGCCGAAGATGAACGACACCAACATCACCGGGCCAACGATGCGGCTCTGCTCCTGCCAGAAGTCTTTGCAGAAGCTCAAAGCCACCAGCACGATGCATGGAGGGTAGATCGCAGTGAGCACCGGGATCGAAAACGCGATCAGTTTGGTCAGGCCCAGGTTGGACACGAACAGCGAGAACAGCGCCAGGATCACCACCAGGGTCTTGTAGGACAGCGGCAGGATCCGGCTGAAGTACTCGGCGCAGGCACAGGTCAGGCCGACGGCGGTGACCAGGCAGGCCAGGGAGATCAGCACGGCCAGGAAGCCACTGCCCAGGGAACCAAAGGTGTGTTGCACGTAGGCATGCAGGACAGCGGCGCCATTGGCGGCACCGGCGGCGATCTCATGGCTGCCCGCCCCAAGACGGAACAGGCTGACATACACCAACGCCAGGCCGACGCCGGCAATCAGCCCGGCAATGATCGCGTAGCGGGTGATCAATTTAGGCGATTCGACACCACGGGAACGGATCGCGTTGACGATCACGATACCGAACACCAGCGCGCCCAGGGTATCCATGGTCAGGTAACCATTGATAAAGCCTTGGGAGAACGGCGCGGCCACGTATTCCGGGTTGGCGACGCCCACGTCACCGGCCGGCAAGGCAAACGCGGCGATACCAAGGATGGACAGCGCGATGATTTTCAGCGGTGCCAGGAAACGGCCCACGGTGTCCAACAGACGGCCCGGGTACAGGGAGACGAAAAACACCACCAGAAAGTACACCGAGCTGTAGAGGAACAGCGCCAGCGGGCTTTCACCGGTCAACGGCGCCAGGCCCACTTCAAAGGACACTGTCGCGGTACGCGGGGTGGCGAACAGCGGCCCTACCGCCAGATACGCTGCCGCCGCCAGCAGGCCACCGGCGATCTTGCCGATCGGGCTGCTCAACGCATCCATACCACCACCGACCTTGGCCAGGGCGATCACGGTGACCACCGGAAGCCCGACTGCGGTGATCAGGAAACCCAACGCCGCCATCCAGACATGGGGCCCGGACTGCAAACCAACGATAGGCGGGAAGATGATGTTGCCGGCCCCTACAAACAGGGCAAAAGTCATGAAGCCCAACGCCAGGATGTCCTGACTTTTCAACACTTTCATTTGAGGAAATACCACACTACTGAATCGGAATTTAGAGAGGGCTTCCCTATGGATGAGGGAAATGCTGCCGGCCCTTGTGGGCACCGACCGGTCTAGCGCGCGGCTTCCTTTTGGGATGCGAGCGCTTAAAGAGGCGGCAAGGTTACAGAATTTGGCCGATAAACGCACTGTTGCAGGGCGAACTGTCCGATAAGCGACATTGGAATGTCGTGTTTTCATACTTAATGTGGCGATACAGACAAAAAATGTGGGAGGGAGCTTGCTCCCGATAGCGGAGGTTCAATCACATCATCAGTGACTGAGCCACCGCTATCAGGAGCAAGCCCCCTCCCACATGGGACCACGTACATTTCAATAAATGGGCCGCCCAGAATGCACAAAGGCCACCCGAAGGTGGCCTTTGCTGGTGAAGCGTCAGTTAAGCGCGAGGCTTACTTGACTGCCCAACCGGTCAGCTCGGCCAAGGCCTTGCCGATGTCTGCCAGCGAACGCACGGTTTTTACGCCTGCGTCTTGCAGTGCAGCGAATTTCTCGTCTGCAGTGCCTTTGCCGCCAGAGATGATTGCGCCAGCATGGCCCATGCGCTTGCCAGCAGGGGCAGTCACACCAGCGATGTAGGAAACAACCGGCTTGGTCACGTGGGCCTTGATGTAGGCAGCCGCTTCTTCTTCAGCCGAACCGCCGATCTCACCGATCATGACGATCGCTTCGGTCTTCGGGTCTTCCTGGAACAGCTTCAGGATGTCGATGAAGTTCGAGCCTGGGATCGGGTCACCGCCGATGCCGACGCAAGTCGACTGACCGAAACCGGCGTCAGTGGTCTGCTTCACAGCTTCGTAGGTCAGGGTGCCGGAACGGGAAACGATACCGACTTTACCTGGCAAGTGAATGTGACCAGGCATGATGCCGATCTTGCATTCGCCTGGAGTGATCACGCCTGGGCAGTTAGGACCGATCAGGACCACGCCCAGCTCGTCGCACTTGACCTTGGCATCCAGCATATCCAGGGTAGGAATGCCTTCGGTGATGCACACGATCAGCTTGATGCCGCCGAACGCCGCTTCCAGGATCGAGTCTTTGCAGAAAGGAGCCGGAACGTAGATCACGCTGGCGGTCGCGCCAGTGGCAGCTACTGCGTCTTTAACGGTGTTGAACACTGGCAGGCCCAGGTGCTCGGTGCCGCCTTTGCCCGGCGTTACACCACCAACCATCTTGGTGCCGTATTCGATGGCTTGCTGGGTGTGGAAGCTACCTTGCGAACCGGTAATACCCTGGCAGATAACTTTGGTGTCTTTATTGATCAGGACGCTCATTATTTGCCCTCCGCAGCTTTGACAACTTGTTGAGCAGCGTCGGTCAGGCTGGTAGCCGCGATGATGTTCAAACCGCTTTCTGCCAGTACTTTAGCGCCCAGTTCAGCGTTGTTACCTTCAAGGCGAACAACAACCGGGATTTTCACGCCGACTTCTTTCACTGCACCGATGATGCCTTCGGCAATCATGTCGCAACGAACGATGCCGCCGAAGATGTTGACCAGTACTGCAGCGACGTTGGAGTCGGACAGGATGATCTTGAAGGCTTCGGTTACGCGTTCTTTGGTAGCACCACCGCCCACGTCGAGGAAGTTGGCTGGTTTGCCGCCATGCAGGTTGACGATGTCCATGGTACCCATGGCCAGGCCGGCACCGTTGACCATGCAGCCGATGTTACCTTCCAGGGCTACGTAGTTCAGTTCGAACTTGGCAGCGTGCGCTTCGCGCGGATCGTCTTGCGACGGATCGTGGAAAGTCTTCAGCTTAGGCTGACGGTACATGGCGTTGGCGTCGATGTTGATCTTGGCGTCGAGGCAATGCAGATCGCCGTCAGCCTTGATCACCAGCGGGTTCACTTCCAGCAGGGCCAGATCGTGATCCTGGAACAGTTTGGCCAGACCTACGAAGATCTTGGCGAACTGGGCAACTTGCTTGCCTTCCAGGCCCAGCTGGAAAGCCAGCTCGCGACCCTGGAATGGCTGAGCGCCAACCAGTGGATCGATAGTGGCTTTCAGAATTTTTTCAGGGGTATCGTGAGCGATCTTCTCGATGTCCACGCCACCTTCGGTGGAAGCCATGAACACGATGCGACGGCTCGAACGGTCAACGACAGCGCCCAGGTACAGCTCTTTAGCGATATCAGTGCACGATTCAACCAGGATCTTGGTGACTGGCTGGCCATTGGCATCAGTCTGGTAAGTCACCAGACGCTTGCCCAGCCACTGCTGTGCGAAGGCCTTGGCGTCTTCTTTGCTGCGAACCAGCTTAACGCCGCCCGCTTTACCGCGACCACCTGCGTGAACCTGGGCTTTTACAACCCATTCGGTCCCGCCGATTTTATCGCAAGCTTCTGCTGCTGCTTCCGGGGTGTCTACTGCGTAGCCCTGGGATACTGGCAGGCCGTATTCAGCGAACAGCTGCTTACCCTGATACTCGTGAAGATTCATGCTTTTTACCGTCTTCGTTAGGTACTGCGCATTCGGCGCTGCGCTCATTATGAGTGCCGCGCCACCTGTGACTGCTGCTTACGCAACTTGCCGGACTCAAGCCCGGTCAAGCTGCGCAAGACTGCGTCCAGCGGATATTCCGCGGTGAGTCTTGCGCGCAAGGCTCACGACGGGCAACCGCCGTGGTTTCTTATTATCTCGTTTTAGCGCTTCTTCTTGTTCGCGATGTGAATGGCATGACCATTCACTGCCAGCGCGGCTTCGTGCAATGCTTCGGACAGGGTCGGATGGGAGAAAACCATCATGCCGATGTCCTCGGCACTGGTGCCGAATTCCATACCGATTGCGCCCTGCTGGACCAGTTCTGCTGCGCCTGGGCCAATCACATGGACGCCCAATACGCGGTCAGTCTTGGCATCAGCGATGACTTTGACAAAACCACCGGTGTCGTTGGCTGCCATGGCACGACCAGAAGCAGCGAACGGGAAGGTGCCGACGTTAACTTCAACGCCTTCAGCTTTCAACTGCTGTTCGTTCTTGCCGACCCATGCAATTTCCGGGTGGGTGTAGATAACCGATGGGACCAGGTCGTAGTTCATCTGGGTTTTGTGGCCCTTGATGCGCTCGACAACCATGATGCCTTCTTCGGAAGCCTTGTGCGCCAGCATCATGCCGCGAACCACGTCGCCAATGGCGTAGACGCCAGGAACGGTGGTAGCGCAGTGATCGTCAACGTGGATGAAACCACGCTCGTCGATGTTCACGCCGCTGTCGGCTGCCAGCAGGTCGGTGGTCACTGGACGGCGACCAACGGCTACGATCAGCTTGTCGAAGGTGATGGTCTGTTCGCCATCCTTGTCGGTGTAGGTCACGACCACTTCTTCGCCGTTGACCTTCGAGCCGGTCACGCGAGCGCCCAGCTTGATGTCCAGACCCTGTTTGGTCAGGGTTTTCAGGGCTTCCTTGGACACTGCGGTGTCAGCAGCCAGCAGGAACGTGTCCAGGGCTTCGAGCACAGTGACCTGGGAACCCAGGCGGGACCAGACCGAACCCAGTTCCAGGCCGATCACGCCAGCGCCGATCACGCCCAGACGCTTGGGAACTGCTTGGAATTCCAGGGCGCCGGTCGAATCAACGATGACTTTCTGGTCAACAGGTGCTGGTGGAATGTCGATCGGACGCGAACCTGGAGCCAGGATCACGTTTTCGGCTTCGATGATTTCGACCGAACCGTCCGGCTTGGTGATTTCAACTTTCTTGCCGGCCAGCAGCTTGCCGTGGCCTTGCAGGGAAGTTACGCCGTTGGCCTTGAACAGGGTGGCAACGCCGGAGGTCAGGCCTTTGACGATGTTGGCTTTACGGCCAACCATCGCGGGTACGTCCATGGTCACGCCAGCGTGGCTGATGCCGTGGATGGCAAAACCGCTTTGCGCTTCGTGGAATTTCCAGGAGCTGTCCAGCAGCGCCTTGGAAGGAATGCAACCAACGTTCAGGCAAGTACCGCCCAGTGCCAGTTTGCCTTCCTTGTCGGTGTATTTTTCGATGCAAGCAGTCGAGAGGCCCAGTTGTGCGGCCTTGATAGCGGCAACATAGCCGCCAGGACCTGCACCAATCACTACAACGTCAAATTTCTGCGACATGAAAATAGTTCCTCTATTTAGCAGCAAGCTGTCAAGCCGCAGGCCCCAAGCCCGACTGCCGTATCCGGCAGCCTGTCACTTGAGGCCCGCAGCTGCTTCTATCAGATATCCAGCAGCAGACGAGCTGGGTCTTCCAGCAGGTTCTTGATGGTCACCAGGAAAGTCACGGCTTCTTTACCATCGATCAGGCGGTGATCGTAAGACAGCGCCAGGTACATCATCGGACGGATCACGACTTGGCCGTTGATTGCCATCGGACGCTGGATGATGTTGTGCATGCCCAGGATCGCAGCTTGCGGCGGGTTGACGATCGGAGTCGACATCATCGAACCGAAGGTACCACCGTTGGTGATGGTGAAGGTGCCGCCGGTCATCTCGTCGATGGTCAGCTTGCCGTCACGGGCTTTCTTGCCGAAGCCGGCGATGCCGCCTTCGATTTCAGCCAGGCTCATCAGCTCGGCGTTACGCAGAACCGGAACCACCAGGCCGCGGTCGCTGGACACGGCAACGCCGACGTCTGCATAACCATGGTAAACGATGTCGCTGCCGTCGATGGAAGCGTTGACTGCCGGGAAGCGTTTCAGCGCTTCGGTGGCCGCTTTCACGAAGAACGACATGAAGCCCAGGCGCACGCCGTTGTGGCTCTTCTCGAACAGGTCCTTGTACTTCGAACGCAGGGCCATGACTTCGGTCATGTCGACTTCGTTGAAGGTGGTCAGCATCGCCATGTTCGACTGTGCTTCAACCAGACGCTTGGCCACGGTGGCACGCACGCGGGTCATCGGCACGCGCTTCTCGGTGCGGTCGCCAGCGGCGAACACAGGAGCAGCGGCAGCAGGTGCTGCAGCCTTGGCGGGTGCGGCAGCTGGAGCGTTTTTCTTGGCTTCAACGGCAGCAACCACGTCTTCCTTGGTCACACGGCCGTCTTTGCCGGTGCCTTTGATGGAAGCCAGGTTGATGCCGTTCTCTTCGGCCAGCTGACGAGCAGCCGGTGCGGCGATTGGATCTTCGCCACCCGCCGCCGGAGCGGCAGCTGGAGCAGAAGCAGCAACAGCCGGTGCAGCGGCAGCCGGAGCGGCAGCAGCGCTGCCCGCTTCGATCGAGCCCAGTACCTGGTTGGACAGGACGGTATCGCCTTCGTTGGCAATGATCGCGCCCAACACGCCGTCAGCTTCAGCCAACACTTCCAGAACGACTTTGTCGGTCTCGATGTCGACGATCAGTTCGTCACGCTTTACAGCCTCGCCTGGTTTCTTGTGCCAAGTGGCAATGGTGCCATCGGCAACCGATTCCGGGAATGTCGGGGCTTTGATTTCGATAGCCATTATCTGTGGGTCCTTAAAATTCGGTTTCAGTCAGCGCGAAGGCGTTAAACAGTGAAAGCATCTTGCAGGAGTTTTTCCTGCTGCTCGGCGTGCATCGATGCATAACCACAGGCAGGCGCGGCAGAAGCATCGCGACCGGCGTATTCCAGGCCCAGGGCCTTGTTGTGGTTACCAATGCTGCGACGCAGATGATGCTGGCTGCTGTACCAGGCGCCCTGGTTCATCGGTTCTTCCTGACACCACACTACATGAGTGAGGTTGGTGTAAGGCGCGATGATCTCCATGAGGTCATCTTCCGGGAACGGGTAAAGCTGCTCGATACGCACGATGGCGATGTCTTCGCGGCCTTCGGCACGGCGTTTTTCCAGCAAATCGTAGTAGACCTTGCCGCTGCACAGGATCAGGCGAGTGACCTTGGCCGCGTCCAGTGTATCGATTTCTGGAATAACGGTCTGGAACGAGCCTTCCGCCAGATCTTCCAGGGTCGAGATGGCCAATTTATGACGCAACAGCGATTTCGGCGTCAGCACTACCAGCGGCTTGCGCAGTGGGCGAATGACCTGGCGACGCAGCAAGTGGTAGATCTGGGCCGGGGTAGTCGGCACGCACACCTGGATGTTGTGCTCGGCGCACAGCTGCAGGTAACGCTCCAGACGGGCCGAGGAGTGCTCCGGACCCTGACCTTCATAACCGTGTGGCAGCAGCATGGTCAGACCGCACAGACGGCCCCACTTGTGCTCGCCGCTGGTGATGAACTGGTCGATAACCACCTGGGCACCGTTGGCGAAGTCGCCGAACTGGGCTTCCCAGATCACCAGCGCGTTAGGCGTGGTGGTCGAGTAACCGTATTCGAACGCCAGTACGGCTTCTTCGGACAGGAACGAATCGTACAGGTCGAAACGTGGCTGGCCTTCGTACAGGTGTTGCAGCGGGATGTAGGTGCCTGCGTCTTTCTGGTTGTGCAGAACCGCGTGACGGTGCGAGAACGTACCACGGCCGATGTCCTGGCCGGTCATGCGGATCGGGTGACCTTCGAACGCCAGGGTCGCATACGCCATGGTTTCGGCGTAACCCCAGTTGATCGGCAGGCCGCCGGCTTGCATCTTCTGACGGTCTTCGTAGATCTTCGCGACCTGGCGCTGTACGACAAAGCCGTCAGGAATTTCCAGCAGCTTGGCAGACAGTTCCTGCAGAGTCTTCAGATCGAACGACGTATCGTGACGCGCAGTCCAGGCGTGGCCCAGGTACGGACGCCAGTCGACGAACAGCTCTTTGTTCGGCTCTTTGACCAGGCTTTTTACAACATGCAGACCGTTGTCCAACGCGTTGCGGTATTCGTCGACTTTCGCCTGAACACGCGCTTCGTCAACCACACCGGCCTTGGTCAGGCTTTCGGCGTACAGCTCACGGGTGGTGCGCTGCTTGGTGATCTGCTGGTACATCAACGGCTGGGTGCCGCTTGGTTCGTCCGCTTCGTTGTGACCGCGACGGCGGTAGCAAACCAGGTCGATCACCACGTCACGCTTGAACTGCATGCGGTAGTCGACAGCCAGTTGGGTCACGAACAGCACGGCTTCCGGATCATCACCATTCACATGGAGGATCGGCGCCTGGATCATCTTGGCAACGTCGGTGGCGTACTCGGTGGAACGCGCGTCCAACGGGTTGCTGATGGTGAAGCCCACCTGGTTGTTGATGACGATGTGAACGGTACCGCCGGTCTTGAAGCCGCGGGTCTGCGACATCTGGAAGGTTTCCAGGACCACGCCTTGACCGGCGAATGCCGCGTCGCCGTGGATGGAAATCGGCAGAACCTTCTCACCGGTCGCGTCGTTACGACGATCCTGGCGAGCGCGCACCGAACCCTCGACCACTGGAGAAACGATTTCCAGGTGGGACGGGTTGAAGGCCATGGCCAGGTGAACTTCACCGCCGGTGGTCATCACGTTCGACGAGAAGCCCTGGTGGTATTTAACGTCACCGGAACCCAGCTCGACCTTTTTCTTGCCTTCGAACTCGTCGAACAAGTCGCGCGGGTTCTTGCCGAAGGTGTTGACCAGCACGTTGAGACGGCCACGGTGGGCCATGCCGATCACGATTTCCTTGGTGCCGTAGGAGCCGGAACGCTGGATCAGCTCGTCGAGCATCGGAATCAGGCTCTCGCCGCCTTCCAGGCCGAAACGCTTGGTGCCCGGGTATTTGGTGCCCAGGTATTTTTCGAGGCCTTCGGCTGCGGTCACGCGCTCAAGCAGGTGGCTGCGCACATCGGCAGACAACACCGGACGGCCACGCACGCCTTCCAGGCGATGCTGGAACCAGTGACGCTGTTCGGAGTCGGTGATGTGCGTGAACTCAGCGCCAATGGTGCGGCAATATGTCTGCTGCAACGCTTCGTGAATTTCGCGTAGGCTCGCTTCCTCTTTGCCGATGAACAGGTCTCCGGCACGGAAGGTCGTATCAAGATCGGCATTGGTCAAGCCGTAATGATTGATCGACAGGTCTGCAGGTGCAGGACGCTTCCAGAGCCCCAGCGGGTCGAGCTGGGCCGCCTGGTGGCCGCGCATACGGTAGGCCTGGATCAGTCGCAGTACTTCAACTTGCTTCTTCTCATGCTCACTGCTCACGCTTCCGGCGGAAACCGGTTGGGCGCGGCGCTGGTTCTTTGCCAGCAGCACGAACTGATCGCGAATTGTTGCGTGCGATACATCGGTGGCAGCGTTGCCGTCTGAAGACAACGTCTGAAATTTGGTGCGCCATTCTTCTGGCACAGCGTTAGGGTCGTGCAGGTAGAGCTCATAAAGCTCTTCCACATAGGCAGCGTTACCACCTGAAAGATAGCCGCTGTTCCACATGCGCTGCATCACGCTTTCTTGCATGCTTGGTCACCCTCGATTTGGGGACACCACCGGCGGCGACACCGAGTTTGCTTGCAAAAGGCCAAGTGCAGCGACCAAAACAAGCCACTTAGGATCACGCTGATAGTTCGGGTACCAACCCGAATGCCCCTGCTTGTCTCATTTCTTCAAAATAAGAGCCGCGGCTTTGTAAGTCGCTGCTCAAGTTAAGACTACGGCGCCGGTTGAAGCCTGCGCCGTAGCATTTACGGGCACAACGGTCCTGCTTTGCTACAACGTCAATTACACGCCGCTTTGCAGCAGCATGTTACGGATGTGACCAATGGCCTTAGTCGGGTTCAGGCCTTTAGGACATACGTTGACGCAGTTCATGATCCCGCGGCAGCGGAATACGCTGAACGGGTCATCCAGTGAAGCCAGACGCTCGGAGGTCTGGGTGTCACGGCTGTCTGCCAGGAAGCGATATGCTTGCAGCAGAGCAGCCGGGCCCAGGAATTTGTCCGGGTTCCACCAGAAGGACGGGCACGACGTCGAGCAGCAAGCGCACAGGATGCACTCGTACAGGCCGTCGAGCTTCTCGCGCTCTTCCGGGGACTGCAGACGCTCGATGGCCGGAGCCGGCGTATCGTTCTGCAGGAATGGCTTAACCTTCTCGTATTGCTTGTAGAAGATGCTCATATCGACGACCAGGTCACGGATAACCGGCAAACCTGGCAGAGGACGAACGATCAGCTTGTTGCCTTTGACCACGGCGGACAGCGGCGTGATGCACGCCAGGCCGTTCTTGCCGTTGATGTTCATGCCGTCGGAGCCGCAAACACCTTCACGGCAAGAGCGACGATAGGAGAACCCTTCGTCCTGCTCTTTGATCAGGGCCAGCACATCCAGCACCATCAAGTCTTTACCACCGGTATTGACCTGGAATTCCTGCATGAACGGCGCAGCGTCCCGATCAGGGTTGTAGCGATACACACTGACTTTCAACATGGCAGCCACCCTTAGTAAGTCCGAATTTTCGGTTCAAACATCGGAACCGTCTTCGGCGAGAAGTTAACGGCACGCTTGGTGACGCGCTTTTCACCCGGGAAGTAGAGGGTGTGGCACAGCCAGTTTTCATCGTCACGGTCTTCGTAGTCTTCACGAGCGTGAGCACCGCGGGACTCTTTACGAACCTCGGCGGCAATCGCAGTCGCTTCAGCCACTTCCAACAGGTTTTGCAGCTCAAGGGCTTCGATACGAGCGGTGTTGAACGCCTGGCTCTTATCGTTGATCTTGACGTTGGCGATGCGCTTGCGCAGGTCAGCCAGCAGGGCAATACCCTTCTGCATGTATTCGCCGGTACGGAATACACCGAAGTAGTTCTGCATGCAGCTTTGCAGCTCGCGACGCAGGGTAGCCACGTCTTCGCCTTCGGTACGCTCGTTCAGAGCGGACAGACGCGCCAGGGCAGCTTCGATGTTGGCGTCGGTAGCGTCATCGTATTCGATGCCGTCGGTCAGCGCCTTTTCCAGGTGCAGGCCGGCAGCACGGCCGAAGACCACCAGGTCGAGCAGCGAGTTGCCGCCCAGACGGTTGGCGCCGTGTACCGATACGCAAGCCACTTCGCCCACCGCGAACAGACCATGGATGATCTCGTCCACGCCGTCGGCGTTCTGGGTGATTGCCTGGCCATGGATGTTGGTCGGCACGCCGCCCATCATGTAGTGGCAAGTCGGAACAACCGGAACCGGAGCAACCACCGGGTCAACGTGCGCAAAGGTCTTGGACAGTTCGCAGATACCTGGCAGGCGGCTGTGCAGCACTTCCTCGCCGAGGTGATCGAGCTTGAGCAGCACATGGTCGCCGTTCGGGCCACAGCCGTTGCCGGCGATGATTTCCTTGACCATGGAACGGGCTACAACGTCACGACCGGCAAGGTCTTTCGCGTTCGGAGCATAACGCTCCATGAAACGCTCACCGTGCTTGTTGATCAGGTAGCCACCTTCACCACGGCAACCTTCGGTGACGAGTACACCGGCGCCGGCGATGCCGGTCGGGTGGAACTGCCACATTTCAATGTCTTGCACCGGCACGCCGGCACGCAGCGCCATGCCAACGCCGTCGCCGGTGTTGATCAGTGCGTTGGTGGTCGAGGCGTAGATACGACCTGCACCGCCAGTTGCCAGAACGGTAGCCTTGGCGCGGATGTAGGTGGTTTCACCGGTTTCGATGCAGATGGCGATCACGCCGACGAATGCGCCGTCCTGGTTTTTTACCAGGTCAACCGCGTAGTACTCGTTCAGGAACGTGGTGCCGGCTTTCAGGTTGCCCTGATACAGGGTGTGCAGCAGCGCGTGACCGGTACGGTCGGACGCGGCGCAAGTACGGGCAGCCTGGCCGCCTTTACCGTAATCCTTCGACTGACCGCCGAATGGACGCTGGTAGATACGACCTTGCTCGGTACGCGAGAACGGCAGACCCATGTGGTCCAGCTCGAACACGGCGGCCGGGCCTTCCTGACACATGTATTCGATAGCGTCCTGGTCACCGATATAGTCGGAACCCTTGACGGTATCGTACATGTGCCAGCGCCAGTCATCGTTCGGGTCGGCGGAGGCGATGGCGCAGGTGATGCCACCCTGGGCCGATACGGTGTGGGAACGCGTCGGGAACACCTTGGTGATCACGGCAGTCTTGTGACCACCCTGAGCCAGTTGCAGCGCTGCGCGCATGCCGGCGCCGCCGCCACCAATGATGATGGCGTCGAAGGAAATAGTTGGAATGTTAGCCATGGATCAGATACCCCAAAGAATCTGCACACCCCAGACGAAGTAAGCGAACATCGCGACGCCGCATACTGCCTGGAAGAGAAACCGTACTGCTGTCGCAGACTTGCCCAGCGCCATCGGCGTCAGGTAGTCGGTCGAAATGGTCCACATGCCGACCCAGGCGTGAGCGCCCAGGGCTACAAGGGCCAGCAGACTGAAGATTCGCATCGCATTGTGGGAAAACAGGCCATGCCATTGCTCATAGCCGATGCCCGGATTGGCGACGAGGTATCCGATCAGGAAAATGAAATAAGCCGCGAGAACGACCGCAGACACACGCTGTGCCATCCAGTCATAGAGGCCCGAACGCGACAGATTCGTTACGCTGGTTACCATATCCAAACTCCTGCCAGAACGATCAGCGCCACGGAAACGGCGATGACGATTTTCGAGCCCAGGCGGCCGCCTTCCAGCGTCTCACCGATGCCCATATCCATGATCAAGTGGCGCACGCCGGCTACCAAGTGATACAGCAGAGCGGACAAGAGGCCCCATGCTACGAACTTGGCCAGCGGACTGGTCAAGCATGCCTTCACCTCGGCATAACCTTCCTCGGAACCCAGGGATTTGCTCAATGCATAAAGCATGAAGCCCAGGCCCAGGAAGAGGATGATGCCGGAAACACGGTGCAGGAACGACGTAACGCCGGTGATGGGGAGTTTGATGGTCCTTAGGTCTAGGTTTACAGGTCGTTGGCTATTCACGGCTTTTTTTCACACTGAAGAGCCCCTAACAATCAGGGCAAAGTTGTTGGGGAGCGGACTGGTCAGGTAACACCACCCAGGGAGTGCGACCCCCAATGAAAGCAAGCCCAAAAGCCCTTGGCGGTCGGTGGCCGAGTATAGACAGTTAGGTTACTAATGACAACGCGCTGACCTCACCCTAATAGCGCATTGCGTTGGCAGGATAAAAGGCGTAAATGGCGGTAAATTTCGAGGAAAAAGTCCGGTTAAAGCCTTCTGGGGCAAGACTTTAGGCAAATTGACATCTGAATTTATCTCACTATAGTGGTGCGGGCCCTGCGTGGGGGGTCTGTCTGATGATTTGAAGCATAAATAGGAGGCCACATGGCTGACAAAAAAGCGCAGTTGATCATCGAGGGCGCAGCCCCCGTCGAGCTGCCCATTTTAACCGGCACCGTTGGTCCTGATGTTATCGACGTACGGGGCCTGACGGCCACGGGCCGTTTCACTTTCGACCCAGGTTTCATGTCGACCGCCTCATGCGAGTCGAAGATTACCTATATTGATGGCGATAATGGCATTTTGCTGCATCGGGGCTACCCGATCGAGCAACTGGCTGAGAAATCGGACTACCTGGAAACCTGCTATCTGCTACTAAATGGCGAGTTGCCAACCGCCGAGCAGAAAGCCCAGTTTGTCAGTACTGTAAAGAACCACACCATGGTTCACGAGCAGTTGAAGACGTTCTTCAACGGCTTCCGTCGCGACGCCCACCCGATGGCCGTCATGTGCGGCGTGGTCGGCGCCCTGTCGGCCTTCTATCACGACTCCCTCGACATCAATAACCCGCAGCATCGCGAAATCTCCGCGATCCGCCTGGTTGCCAAGATGCCGACCCTGGCCGCAATGGTTTACAAGTACTCCATGGGGCAACCCATGATGTACCCGCGCAACGACCTGACTTACGCGGAAAACTTCCTGCACATGATGTTCAACACCCCGTGCGAGATCAAACCGATCAGCCCGGTGCTCGCCAAGGCAATGGACCGGATCTTCATCCTCCATGCCGACCACGAGCAGAACGCCTCCACCTCTACCGTGCGTCTGGCCGGCTCTTCGGGTGCCAACCCGTTCGCCTGTATCGCCGCCGGTATCGCCGCGCTGTGGGGCCCTGCCCACGGCGGTGCGAACGAAGCCGTATTGACCATGCTCGATGAAATCGGCGATGTCTCGAACATCGACAAATACATCGCCAAGGCCAAAGACAAGAACGATCCGTTCAAGTTGATGGGCTTCGGTCACCGGGTCTACAAGAACCGCGACCCGCGCGCCACCGTCATGAAGAAAACCTGCGACGAAGTGTTGAGGGAACTGGGCATCAAGAACGATCCGCAACTCGAACTGGCCATGCGCCTGGAAGAGATCGCTCTGACCGACCCGTACTTCATCGAGCGCTCGCTGTACCCGAACGTCGACTTCTACTCGGGGATCATCCTCAAGGCGATCGGCATTCCAACCAGCATGTTCACCGTGATCTTCGCCCTGGCGCGGACCGTGGGCTGGATCTCCCACTGGAAAGAAATGCTCTCCAGCCCGTACAAGATTGGCCGCCCGCGCCAGCTGTACACCGGCTACGAGTCGCGTGACATTACCAAGCTGGAAGATCGCAAGTAAGCATCTGACCGACGCGCAATAAAAAAGCGGCCTCCTTCATGGAGGCCGTTTTTATTTGTGCAGGAACCAAGAAACTGTTTTGTCTGAAATTCAGCTATCGGGAGCAAGCCCCCTCCCACATCCGACTGCATTCCAAGGTAGGTACCCGGTCGAATGTGGGAGGGAGCTTGCTCCCGATGACAATAGCCCAACCAACACAAAGCCCCAGCCTATCGACCGGGACACTTCCTATTAAGCCCCCCAAACCTGACCGACTACCCACCTTGGAATGCAACCAACTGTGGGAGGGGGCTTGCCCCCGATAGCAATGGCCCAGCCACCACAAAACTCCAGCCAAAAAAAATGCCCCAGCCTATCGACCGGGGCATTTCCTATTAAGCTACAACCTTAGTGAGAAACCGCCCCACTCGCCCCCAGGCCAGTCTGCGAACGCACAAACTGCGGGAAGTACAGTGCCCGTTCCTTGACTGCCGCCGCCGACTTGTCGGTGATGGAGAAGAACCAGATGCTGACGAACGCGATGAACATCGAGAACAGCGCAGGGTACTCATACGGGAAGATGGCTTTTTCGTGATGCAGGATCGACACCCAGATGGTCGGCCCCAGGACCATCAGGCCCACGGCACTGACCAACCCGAGCCAGCCGCCAATCATTGCGCCACGGGTGGTGAGGTTTTTCCAGTACATGGAAAGCAGCAACACCGGGAAGTTACAGCTGGCAGCGATAGAGAACGCCAGGCCGACCATGAACGCAATGTTCTGGCTTTCAAACAGGATACCCAGACCGATTGCCAGCACCGCCAAGGCGATAGTGGTGATCTTCGAGACGCGAATCTCCTCTTTGTCGTTGGCCTTGCCTTTCTTGATCACGCTGGCATACAGGTCATGGGACACCGCCGAAGCACCGGCCAGGGTCAAGCCCGCAACCACCGCGAGGATGGTGGCAAACGCCACAGCCGAGATGAAGCCCAGGAAGATACTGCCACCCACCGCGTTGGCCAGGTGAACCGCCGCCATGTTGTTACCACCGAGCAAGGCGCCTGCAGCATCCTTGAACGCCGGGTTGGTGCTGACCAGCAGGATCGCGCCGAAACCGATGATGAAGGTCAGGATGTAGAAGTAGCCGATGAAACCAGTGGCGTACAACACGCTCTTGCGCGCTTCCTTGGCGTCGCTCACGGTGAAGAAGCGCATCAGGATGTGCGGCAGGCCGGCGGTACCGAACATCAGTGCCAGAGCCAGGGAGAACGCGGAGACCGGATCTTTCACCAAACCGCCAGGGCTCATGATCGCTTCACCTTTAGGGTGAACCTTGATCGCCTCGGAAAACAGCGTGCTGAAGTCGAAGTTGACGTGCTTCATCACCATGACTGCCATGAATGTGGCGCCGGACAGCAGCAACACTGCCTTGATGATCTGCACCCAGGTGGTCGCCAGCATGCCGCCGAACAGCACGTACAGGCACATCAGGACACCCACCATGATCACCGCTACGTGGTAATCAAGGCCGAACAGCAGCTGGATCAACTTGCCCGCGCCTACCATCTGCGCGATCAGGTAGAACGCCACCACCACCAGCGAACCGCAAGCCGACAGGCTACGGATCTGAGTTTGCCCGAGGCGGTAGGACGCCACGTCGGCAAAGGTGTATTTGCCCAGGTTACGCAGGCGCTCGGCGATCAGGAACAGAATGATCGGCCAGCCCACCAGGAAGCCGATCGAGTAGATCAGGCCGTCGTAGCCGGAGGTGTATACCAGTGCGGAAATACCCAGAAAGGACGCGGCCGACATATAGTCGCCGGCAATCGCCAGGCCGTTCTGGAAACCGGTGATCTTGCCGCCGGCCGCATAGTAGTCGGCCGCCGAGTTGTTGCGCTTGGACGCCCAGTAGGTAATGCACAACGTCGCGCCGACAAAGACCACGAACATCAGGATCGCTGGAATATTCAGCGGTTGTTTTTGCACTTCACCGGTCAACGCCTCCCCCGCCCATATAGCAGGCGCGAAGACCGAAGCACCCAGTACAGCCAATAGACGACGGATCATTGCGCAGCCTCCTTGAGAATCGCATTGTTCAGATCGTCGAATTCGCCGTTGGCGCGTCGCACGTAGATCGCAGTGAGGACAAAGGCCGATAGAATCAGCCCGACACCGATAGGGATTCCCCAGGTGATGGACGAAGTGGAGCTGATCTTAGCCCCCAGCAATTGTGGCCCGTAGGCAATCAACAGGATGAATCCGGAGTAAAGCCCTAGCATGATCGCCGAGAGAATCCAGGCGAACCTTTCCCTTTTTCTAACCAGCTCCTTGAAGCGCGGGCTGTTTTGAATCGAGAGGTAAATGCTGTCGTTCATTGTTTTTATCCTCGCAGCACAGCTTTGTTATTATTGAAACAATAGCCACTGTATGCGGCTACGGGGCAGGTTCCAGACGACCTTAGTATTAGAGGGAGTGTAGCGAGGGTTTGCGAGGGCGCAGAAACATTTGCGGGCGGCGAAAATAATAATGTGGGAGGGGGCTTGCCCCCGATTGCGGTGTGTCAGTCGCTGATGATCTGACTGATCCATCGCAATCGGGGGCAAGCCCCCTCCCACAAGGGGTTACATCAAAGGGGGGTTACTTGGCGAGCCACTCGGCAACCCGCTCAGGGTGCTTGGCAACCCAGTCCTTGGCGGCTGCATCGGGCTTGGCGCCCTCCTGGATGGCGAGCATGACTTCACCGATTTCGTCCTTGGAAGCCCATTGGAATTTCTTCAGGAACGCCGCGACTTCCGGGGCTTTCTTCTCCAGGCCCTTGCTACCAATGCTGTTGACGGTTTCAGCAGCGCCATAGATCCCTTTTGGATCGTCCAGGAACCGCAGTTTCCACTTGGCGAACATCCAGTGCGGCACCCACCCGGTGACTGCAATGGATTCCTGCTTGTCTTCGGCGCGGGTCAGTTCGGCGATCATCGCGGCACCGGAGCTGGCTTGCAGCTTGTAGTCCAGGCCATAGGCCTTGATCGCTTCGTCGGTCTTGAGCATCACGCCTGAACCGGCGTCGATACCGACGATCTTGTTCTTGAAGGTGGTGTCGGTCTTGAGGTCTTCGATGGACTTGGCCTTGACGTACTCCGGCACGATCAGGCCGATCTTCGCATCCTTGAAGTTGGGGCCGTAGTCGACCACCTTGTCCTTGTTCTTGGCCCAGTATTCACCATGGGTCACGGGTAGCCAGGCAGAGAGCATGGCGTCGAGCTTGCCGGTAGCAACACCCTGCCACATGATCCCGGTGGCGACCGCTTGCAACTTGACGTCATAACCGAGCTTTGCCTTGATCACTTCTGCCGCCACATGAGTGGTGGCAACGCTGTCGGACCAACCGTCCACGTAGCCGATGCTCAGGGTTTTGCTGTCGGCGCTGGCCAGTGTGGAGCTCATCGCAACTACCAGAGTGGCAACTGCGCCCAAGAGTCGTCGCATCTTCATCGTACTTCCCCGAAAGTGCTGCGCCCGACGGATGTCGAGCGACGTCAACCTGTTGTTATGTGGTGCGCCACGCCCCCTTCACGCGCATCGATCCGGCGGCAACGACATCAGTGGAGTGCTGATACTTCGATCATCAACCTGCCGGGGCCTTTGTCCTGCTCTGTCAGCGACCTCAGGTAAGCAAGAAACGACATCACATCGCCAGCTAGCGCTGTTATGGGACGCTCACCTCATACCCCGCCCGAACTTTGCATGTCTAAATCATGCAGCCCCACTGGGACGCGACAAATCCGGGTAAGATGCGCGCCTTTGCTCCCCAGATAAGCCGACCATGCCCGCAACTGCCCGCTTCCCTGCCCTGCCCTATTTATTCGCCTTGATCCTCGGCCTGCTTGCGCTGGTCGGGTACTGGTATGGCCTCGGCCGGCCAGTGGTGCTGCCGGACGTGGCCAGCGCCAGCCACAAACTGCAATGCGCCTCCTACACGCCGTTCGACAAGGACCAATCACCGTTCGACCAGCCGTTCAAGCTGCGCCCCGAGCGCATGGACGCCGACCTGGCCCTGCTGGCCACCCGCTTCGAATGCATCCGCACCTACTCCATGACCGGCCTGGAAGCCTTGCCGGACCTGGCGCGCAAGCACGGGCTGAAACTGATGATCGGCGCCTGGGTCAACGGCAACCCGGTCGACACCGAAAAAGAAGTCGACGCCTTGATCGCCTCGGCCAACGCCAACGCCGACGTGGTGACTTCGGTGATCGTCGGCAACGAAACCCTGCTGCGCAAGGAAGTCACGGCCGCACAGTTGGTGAAGCTGATCCATAAGGTCAAAAGCCAGATCAAGCAGCCGGTCACGTATGCCGACGTCTGGGAGTTCTGGCTGCAACACCCGGAAATTGCCCCGGCGGTGGATTTCCTGACCATCCACTTGCTGCCGTACTGGGAAGACGCCCCCTCGGGAATCGACCAGGCGCTCAAGCATGTCGGTGACGTGCGCCAGACCTTCGGCAATAAATTCGCGCCCAAGGACGTAATGATCGGCGAGACCGGCTGGCCCAGCGAAGGCCGCCAGCGCGAAACCGCGGTGCCGAGCCGGGTCAATGAGGCCAAGTTCATGCGCGGTTTCGTGGCCATGGCCGAAGCCAATGGCTGGCACTACAACCTGATCGAAGCCTTCGACCAGCCGTGGAAGCGTGCCAGTGAAGGCGCTGTCGGCGGCTACTGGGGCTTGTTCGATGCCGATCGTCAGGACAAAGGCATCCTCGCAGGCCCAGTGACCAACGTACCGTACTGGCCACTGTGGCTGGGAGTCGGTGGACTCATCCTGCTGGGCACCCTGGCGCTCGGCGGGCGGGTGCGCAGCGTGCGCGCCGCCTGGCTGCTGCCGCTGCTCGGGGCCGTCGCCGCCTGTTCCATCGGCACCTGGGCCGAACTGACCCGCGTAACCGCACGCTTCAATGATGAATGGGTGTGGGCGGGGCTGCTGGTCGCGTTGAACCTGCTGGTACTGGCACATGCGGCCCTGGCCTTGAGCAGCCGCGAGGGTTGGCGCGAGCGGGCGTTCAACTGGCTGGAGCCGCGCGCGGGCTGGCTGGTGGCAATCGCCGGGTTCGCTGGCGCGGTGATGATGCTGGCGCTGGTGTTTGACCCGCGCTACCGCAGCTTCCCAAGTGCGGCGCTGGTGCTGCCTGCCCTGGTCTATCTGATTCGCCCGGTGACCGGGCCACGTCGGGAAATTGCCCTACTGGCCTTTATCATCGGTGCAGGCATTGCGCCGCAGCTGTTCCGCGAAGGTCTGTTGAACCAGCAGGCGTGGGGTTGGGCGCTGGTCAGTGGGTTGATGGTTGTGGCTTTGTGGCGGTGCTTGCGGATGCGCAAGGCTTAAGATGCCATCGGGGGCAAGCCCCTCCCACATTTGGAACGCGTTCCCATGTGGAAGGGGCGGTGCGACGATTCGACTTGCCCCCGATTGGCCCTATCAGGCCGCCCGTGGCTTGCGGACCAAGCGCAACCCGGCAATCACCACCGCAAACACCGCAAATGTGGTGTTGTACAACGCCAACGCCGGCAACCCGAACACCAGCCCCAGCACCGCCAACCCCCACCCCGCACGGCCCGGCACGAAAAACGCCAGCACCGACGCGATCAGCCCAGCCCAGCCCATCACCTGGAAGTGAATCATCAAGCCCAGGTTCGAACGCACCTGGCATTCCCAGCGGTTGGCTTCATCCGCGCAAATGCCGACCCACCGGCCATCCTCCATGAAGCCGTAACGCGCGGCATAACTGGCGGCCAGCCATAATGGCAAGGCAATGAGCAGTAGGGTCAGCGGCAAGCGGCGGGACATGGAGCACTCCGATAGGCAAAAACGGCGCTCAGCTTAATCCCCCGGTGGCCGTTAGCAAGATGTGTACGCAGATAAGTGTCCATCAATACGCGGCAAAGTGTATCTTCTGCCTACTATTACCCCGACTCCGACGTTTTTTATCCGACTTTTCGTGCCGATGGCTGGCACTTCGGTGGCAACGCGGTGGTCATAGCCTGCGAACTTCATTCAGCACGTTTCCTCTTAGGGATTAAGTCATGCTCCGTTCCTTGCGCTGCGCTGCCTTGCTGGGCAGCCTTTTTTTGAGTGCGTCAGCACTGGCCGTCGACATCGACCAGGCCAGCTATGGCTTCCCTTTGACCAACCCGTTCGAAGCGACCATCGCCACCACGCCGCCTGACCTTCGGCCCAGCTTGCCGAGCGACGACGAAATCAACCAGTCCGACTACACCCTGAACATGCGTCCCGAGCGCGAGTTCAGCCTGCCCGACAACTTCTGGGCAGTGAAGAAACTCACCTACCGCATCGCCAAGCAAGACCGCGCCGCACCGCTGATCTTCCTGATCTCGGGCACCGGTGCGCGGTTTGACAGCAGCATTAACGAATACCTGAAAAAACTGTACTACCAGGCCGGCTACCACGTCGTGCAACTGTCATCGCCGACCAGCTTCGACTTCATGAGCGCCGCCTCGCGCTTCGCCACGCCGGGTATCACCCAGGAAGACGCCGAAGACATGTACCGCGTGATGCAAGCAGTGCGTGCGCAGAACGCCTCACTGCCGGTCACCGACTTTTACCTCAGCGGCTACAGCCTCGGTGCGCTGGATGCGGCCTTTGTCAGCAAGCTCGACGAAACCCGCCGCAGCTTCAACTTCAAGAAAGTGCTGCTGCTCAACCCGCCGGTCAACCTGTACACCTCGATCACCAACCTCGACAAGCTGGTGCAGACCGAGGTCAAGGGCATCAACAACACCACGACCTTTTATGAACTGGTGTTGAACAAGCTGACCCGCTACTTCCAGCAAAAGGGCTACATCGACCTTAACGACGCCCTGCTCTACGACTTCCAGAACTCCAAGCAGCACCTGACCAACGAACAGATGGCCATGCTGATCGGCACCACGTTCCGTTTTTCGGCGGCCGACATCGCGTTCACCTCGGACCTGATCAACCGCCGCGGCCTGATCATCCCGCCGAAGTACCCGATCACCGAAGGCACCAGCCTCACGCCGTTCCTCAAGCGCGCGCTGCAATGTGACTTCGATTGCTACCTCACCGAACAGGTCATCCCGATGTGGCGCGCCCGTTCCGATGGCGGCAGCCTGTTGCAATTGGTCGATCAGGTCAGCCTGTACGCCCTCAAGGACTACCTGCACACCAGCCCGAAAATCGCCGTCATGCATAACGCCGACGACGTGATCCTCGGCCCGGGCGACCTCGGCTTCCTGCGTCAAACCTTCGGCGATCGCTTGACTGTCTACCCGCTGGGCGGCCATTGCGGCAACCTCAATTACCGCGTCAACGCCGACGCCATGCTGGAGTTTTTCCGTGGCTAAATATCTTCTGCTGCTTGCCGCCCTGATGTGCGCAAGCGTGGCCAATGCCGACAACAGCAAGGCGCACGCGCCCACCGTCGTGGGTGCCGACGGCTTCAAGGAGCCGCTGAGCAAACTCAAGTTCAACCCGGGCCTGGACCAGCGCGAGTTCGAACGCTCGTCACTGACCGCCCTCAACGTGTACGACCCGCTGGAATCGTGGAACCGTCGCGTTTACCACTTCAACTACCGCTTCGACCAATGGGTGTTCCTGCCGGTGGTCGACGGTTACCGCTACGTCACGCCGAGCTTCCTGCGTACCGGCGTAAGCAATTTCTTCAACAACCTGGGCGATGTGCCCAACCTGTTGAACAGCCTGTTGCAACTCAAGGGTCACCGCTCCCTGGAAACCACCGGGCGCCTGCTGCTCAACACCACCATCGGCGTTGCCGGGCTGTGGGACCCGGCTACCGCCATGGGCCTGCCGCGCCAGAGCGAAGACTTCGGCCAGACCCTGGGTTTCTACGGCGTGCCTGGCGGCGCCTATCTGGTGCTGCCGATCCTGGGCCCATCGAACCTGCGCGATACCAGCGGCTTGGTGGTCGACTACAGCGCCGAATCGCAGATCAACTTCCTGAACGTCTCCGAAGTCAGCTCCAACCATCCGGAGATCTGGGCCCTGCGCGTGGTCGACAAGCGTTACCAGACCAGCTTCCGCTACGGTCAGTTGAACTCGCCGTTCGAGTACGAAAAGGTGCGCTACATCTATACGGAATCGCGCAAGTTGCAGATTGCCGAATAAGCGCAGCGCGCGGTAAAAAAGCCATTCGACGCGCTCGAATGGCTTTTTTTTGCCTGCTCGATACCAGCCGCCTACCCCAGCACCTGCGCCAGAAACGCTTGCGCGCGAGGTGTGCGTGGCGCAGTGAAAAACGCCTCCGGCGGCTGGTCTTCGATGATCCGCCCGCCATCGAGAAACAGCACACGCCCGGCGACTTGCCGGGCAAAGCCCATTTCGTGGGTGACGCAGAGCAAGGTCATGCCACTTTCGGCGAGCATGACCATCACGTCCAGCACCTCGCCGACAGCCTCCGGGTCGAGTGCCGACGTCGGCTCATCGAACAGCATGATTTTCGGGGTCATGCACAATGCCCTGGCTATCGCGACCCGCTGCTGTTGGCCGCCCGACAGTTGCGCCGGGTATTTTTTCCAGTGTTGATCGATCCCGACTTTTTTCAGCAGCGCCATCGCCTGGTCCTGCGCGCTGTCGCGGGGCATGCCGCGCACGGACATCGGCGCCAGCATGCAGTTTTGCAAGACGGTCAGGTGCGGAAACAGGTTGAAGCCCTGAAACACCATGCCGACCTCACGCAAGGCCGCGCGGCAGAGCGTCGGCGAAGCGCTCAAGTCGGCGCCCAGCACCTGGATTCGGCCCTGCTGCGCCGGTTCCAGACGATTGAGGCAACGGATCAACGTGGACTTGCCGGAGCCCGAGGTGCCGCACAGCACAATCCGCTCGCCCTGCACCACGCGCAGGTCGATACCGTGCAGCACCTGGTATGGGCCGTACCATTTACTCAGCCCTTCGACGTCGATCACCACCGGCGCAGGCGCGCAGATCGACCGCTCAAACTCCCCTGATGACCCCATGTATCCACCCTTCCCTATCATTCGTCAGTTGGCCGCATGTGGCGGGTGAGTCGACGATTGATCCGGTTCACCCCTCGCCGGACACACTCGACCACCAGCAGGTAGACCAGCGCCACCCACACATACACCTGGAAATCAAAAGTGCGTGAGAACGCCAGCTTGGCCACGCCCATCAAATCCAGCAAGGTCACCAGCGACACAATCGCGCTGGCCTTGATGATCAAAATCAGTTCATTGCCCAGTGGCCCCACCGTCACGATGAGCACCTGCGGCAAGGTCACCTTGAAAAACGTGGTGGTGCGGCTCAACCCCAACACCGTCGCGGCTTCATAGTGGGCACGAGGCACGGAGAGCAACCCGCCGCGAAAGATCTCGGCCTGATAGGCCGCCGTATTCAAGGTGAACGCCAGCACGGCGCAAAACCACGGGTCGCCGAACCAGCCCCACAGGCCAAGGTCGCGCCAGAAACCGTGGAAGGAACCCAAGCCGTAATAGATCAGGAACAACTGCGCCAACAGCGGCGAGCCCCTGAAAAAGTAGAGATAGGCCCTGCACCCGTACTGCAACAAACGCCAGCGTGAAGTCCTGCCCAACGCCAACAGCACGCCAAGCACCATCCCGGCGCTGCTGGATATCGCCACCAATTGCAGGGTCAGCAACAAGCCATCGAACAACTGCGCACCGTAGCGCTGAAGCAGTTCAAGCCCGAGCCACTCGGCAAAACGCTCGCCCCCCATCATGAGGCACGCTCCCGACCCTGGCCGTAGTGCTTTTCAAGCTGTGCGATGCAAAACCCCGACATCGACGACAGCAGCAGGTACAGGCCACACGCCGCCAGATAAAACAGCATCGGTTCCTTGGTGGCGTTCACCGCCAGGCTGGTCTGGCGCATCAGGTCCACCAGGGAAATGGTCGACACCAACGCCGTGTCCTTGAGCAGGCTCAACCAGTTGTTCGAAAGCCCCGGCAAGGCGATCCTCATCACCTGCGGCAGCACCACCTTGAAAAACGTGTGCCTGCGGCTCAAGCCCAGTGCCTGGGCACCTTCGTACTGGCCGCGCGCCACGGTCTTCAACGCCCCCAGCCACACCTCGCTGGAAAAGGCCGCCAGCACCAGGCTGAACGCGATCACCGCCGCCACGAAGGCGTTGATGCCAAACTCGGCCGAACCGCCCCAATACGCCTGGAACTTCTGCAGCGCGATCTGGATGCCGTAATACACGATCAATAACGTCAGCAACTCCGGCAGGCCACGAAAACAGGTGGAGAACAGCGCAGCCATCGCCCTCACCGTGGCGTTTGCCGATCTGCTGCACAGCGCCACCAACAACCCGAATGGCAACCCCAGCGGCACACACGCCAATGCCAGCGCCATCGTGACCCCTGCGCCCGCCAGCAGCGCGCCGCCCCACCCACCGGCGCCCAACGACAACAACCCTAATGACTCGAACATGGAAGACGCCCCCGCGCTTAATCATCCTCAAGGCCATGGGCCAACTTGAGCTGTCGATACGTGCCGTCGGCGATCACGTCCGCGATGGCCTGGTTCAGCCTGGCGCGCAACGCCTCATCGGCCTTGCGCACGGCAATACCGGCGTCGCTTTGCGTACCGGGGATAGCCAGCACCCGGCAACACTGCGGGTCGGTGTTCTTCAACCACTCCTGCATCGGCGCGCTGTCGTTGACCACCGCATCCAGGCGGCCGTTGAGCAGGTCGCTGTTGGCCTCATCCTGGCCGACGTACAACTTGACCCGCGCCCCATTGGCGCCATAGACATCCTGGTTGTAGATACCCTGGGTGGACGACGACTGAGCGCCGACCGTCTTGCCGGACAACGTGGCCGGCGCAGCGTCCTGAATGTCGCTGCCCCTGGGCACTGCCAGGACCATGCGCGTGCGGTTGTAGGGCTGGGTGAAGCTGACGGTCTTCTGGCGCTCTTCGGTGATGGCCATCGAGGCGATGATCGCGTCGTACTTTTTCGCGAGCAGGCCCGGGATGATGCCCTCCCAGTCCTGGGCAACAATCGTGCATTCGACGCCGAGGCTGGCGCACAGGGCGTTCGCCATATCGACGTCAAAACCACGCAGTTGGTTATTCGAGTCCACATAGTTGAAAGGCGGATAAGCACCCTCCGTGGCGAAACGCAGCGGCTGCGCATGGGCTACCGACAACAGCCCGAGGGTGATCGTTACGGCATAGAGCGTCTGTTTGACCTGTTTCATGAAGGCACCTACCGAATTATTTTTATTCTGGGTAGTGCCTGAGGCCTGGTTAACCCGAAGGAACACGGGTGATTGACGCAGGCTCAGTCACTGACCCAGCGGACACTACGCCAATCTAAACAATTCGTCTATATTTTACAGATAGTCTATTTCCGAGTTTTTTGTAGGCCAAAACCGGGATGCACGATCGACCCCAAGAGTGTCGCGGGCACATTGTTGAGGCTCGCGGATGGCCGGTGCTACCATGCGCAACCGCCTGTCATGGCAAGGAACCCTCTGGTTTATGAGCAGCATTCGCGAGCGCAACAAAGAAAAGATCCTGCGGGCGGCGAGCGAGGAGTTTGCCGACAAGGGCTTCGCCGCGACCAAAACCAGCGACATCGCCGCCAAGGCCGGGCTGCCCAAGCCCAACGTCTACTACTACTTCAAGTCCAAGGACAACCTCTACCGCGAAGTGCTCGAGAGCATCATCGAGCCGATCCTGGCAGCCTCGACGCCGTTCAACCCGGAGGGTGAGCCTGCGGTGGTACTGAGCAACTACATCCGCTCGAAAATCCGCATCTCCCGCGACCTGCCCTTCGCCTCCAAGGTGTTCGCCAGCGAAATCATGCACGGCGCCCCGCACCTGAGCGCCGAACAGGTCGAGCAACTCAACGCCCAGGCCAAGCACAATATCCAGTGCATCCAGCACTGGGTGGACCGCGGATTGATTGCGCCGATCGATCCCAATCACTTGATGTTCAGCATCTGGGCCGCAACCCAGACGTATGCGGATTTCGATTGGCAGATTTCGGCGGTGACCGGCAAGGCCAAATTGGATGAGGCGGATTACGAGGCGGCGGCGCAGACGATTATTCGGTTGGTGCTCAAGGGCTGTGCGCCGGACTAAAACACCGAGGCGCCTGTGGCAATCGGGGGCAAGCGCCCTCCCACATTTGATTGGGTTTACACATGTCTATTTGTGAATACCGTCAAAGGTGGGAGGGAGCTTGCTCCCGATGAGGCCCTGACAGTCATCCAAAAATCAGGCTGACACCCCCGCATCCGCCCACAAACCCAGCGTTTCAATCGCCGTGATCGCACACTGCTCATCAATATCCGACGTGTCCCCGCTGATCCCGATCGCCCCCAGCACCAGCCCTTCCTGATCCCGAATCAACACCCCGCCCGGCGCCGGCACCACGCTGCCCTGCCCCAAGCTGTTCAATGCGGCGATAAACGCCGGACGTTGCTGCGCATCCAGCGCGAGCAAGCGTGAGCCTTTGCCCAGGGCAATCGCGCCCCAGGCCTTGCCGATGGCGATCTGCGGGCGCAGCAGGCTGGCGCCGTCGTCCCGTTGCAGGGTGATCAGGTGACCGCCGCCGTCCAGCACCGCAATGGTCAGCGGTGCCGAGGCAATGGCGCGGCCTGCGGCGAGGGCCTGGCCGGCCAGGTTGACTGCGACTTTCAAGGTTAAAGCGCTCATGGGTGCCGTCCTTATCTTGTTATGGGAAAGCCGTGGGCTCTGTTGGAACAGATACCGGATGCGACAAATAGAACACAATAGAGTTATCTTTTGTATACAATATTTTCGCACAAACCTACCGAATGTCGAAAAAATGCCCTGCAAAGACCTTCCGACGAACGCAAAGGCTACTGAATAAAATGCATTGACCTGTGGCGCTCGCCGTGAATACACTTCGACCAAACACCACTTGTATACAATTACAAAACGCAAGAGGCACCAAAACAATGAGCAAAATGAGAGCAATCGAAGCCGCCGTTCTGGTGATGCGTCGTGAAGGGGTAGACACCGCCTTCGGTATCCCAGGCGCCGCGATCAACCCGCTGTATTCGGCCTTGCAGAAGGTCGGTGGCATCGATCACGTCCTTGCTCGCCATGTTGAAGGCGCCTCGCACATGGCCGAGGGCTACACCCGCACCAAGGCCGGCAATATCGGCGTGTGCATCGGCACATCGGGTCCGGCGGGCACCGACATGGTCACCGGCCTGTACAGCGCCTCGGCCGACTCGATTCCGATCCTGTGCATCACCGGCCAGGCCCCCCGGGCGCGGATGCACAAGGAAGATTTCCAGGCCGTGGACATCACCAGCATCGTCAAGCCGGTGACCAAGTGGGCGACCACGGTCCTCGAACCCGGCCAGGTGCCGTATGCGTTCCAGAAGGCCTTTTATGAAATGCGCTCCGGCCGCCCTGGCCCGGTGCTGATCGACCTGCCGTTCGACGTGCAGATGGCCGAGATCGAATTCGACATCGACGCCTACCAGCCGCTGCCCCTGGCCAAACCGCTGGCCACGCGCATCCAGGTGGAAAAAGCCCTGGCCCTGCTCGACCAGGCCGAACGCCCGCTGCTGGTGAGCGGTGGCGGCGTGATCAATGCCGATGCCAGCGACCTGCTGGTGGAGTTCGCCGAGTTGACCGGCATCCCGGTGATCCCGACCTTGATGGGCTGGGGCACCATCCCCGACGATCACCCGCAGATGGTAGGCATGGTCGGCCTGCAAACGTCGCACCGTTATGGCAACGCGACGCTGCTGAAAGCCGACGTGGTGCTCGGCATCGGCAACCGCTGGGCCAACCGCCACACCGGTTCGGTGGAGGTGTACACCGAGGGGCGCACGTTCATTCACGTCGACATTGAACCGACGCAAATCGGTCGCGTATTCACCCCGGACCTCGGCATCGTTTCCGACGCCGGGGCCGCACTGACGATGTTCATCGAAGTCGCCCGCGAGTGGAAAGCCGCAGGCAAACTCAAGGACCGCAGCGCCTGGCTGCATGACTGCCAGCAGCGCAAGGCCACCTTGCAGCGCAAGACCCACTTCGACAACGTGCCGGTCAAGCCGCAACGGGTGTACGAAGAGATGAACCAGGTGTTCGGCAAGGACACCTGCTACGTCAGCACCATCGGCCTGTCGCAAATTGCCGGCGCGCAATTCCTGCATGTCTACAAGCCACGTCACTGGATCAACTGCGGCCAGGCCGGCCCGTTGGGCTGGACCATCCCGGCGGCGCTCGGTGTGGTCAAGGCCGACCCGAGCCGCAAGGTGGTGGCGCTGTCCGGCGACTATGACTTCCAGTTCATGATCGAAGAACTGGCCGTGGGCGCGCAGTTCAAGCTGCCGTATATCCACGTAGTGGTGAACAACTCCTACCTGGGGCTGATCCGCCAGGCCCAGCGCGGGTTCGAAATGGACTACTGCGTACAGTTGTCTTTCGACAACCTCAACGCCCCGGAACTCAACGGCTATGGCGTCGACCACGTCGCCGTCGCCGAAGGCCTGGGGTGCAAGGCCCTGCGCGTGTTCGAGCCTGGCCAGATCCAGCCGGCACTGCGCCGCGCCCAGGAAATGCTCGAAGAATTCAAGGTTCCGGTGATCGTTGAGATTATTCTGGAGCGCGTGACCAATATTTCCATGGGCACCGAGATCAACGCCGTCAACGAATTCGAAGATCTGGCCCTGGTCGGCAACGATGCGCCGACCGCCATTTCCCTGCTCGATTAAGGAGAACCTTATGCCGCGCTTTGCCGCCAACCTGTCCATGCTGTTCACCGAACAGGCGTTTCTCGCTCGCTTCAAAGCGGCCGCCGATGCGGGCTTTGCAGGCGTCGAATACCTGTTCCCCTACGAATTCAGCTCTGCCGAAATCAAGGCGCAGTTGGATGCCAATGGCTTGACCCAGGTGCTGTTCAACCTGCCGGCCGGCGATTGGGCCAAGGGCGAACGGGGCCTGGCGTGCCATCCGGATCGGGTCGAGGAGTTCCGCGCCGGGGTCGACCTGGCCATCGCTTACGCCCAGGTGCTGGGCAACACCCAGGTCAACTGCCTGGCGGGCATCCGGCCGCAGGGCGTGGACGATGCCATCATAGAAAAGACCTTTGTCGCCAACCTCAAATACGCCGCCGACACGCTGCAAGCGGCGGGTATCAAGCTGGTGATGGAAGCGATCAACACCCGCGACATCCCTGGGTTCTACCTGAACAACACCGCGCAGGCCCTGGCGATTCGCGAAAGGGTGGGCAGCGCCAATCTGTTCCTGCAATACGACATCTACCACATGCAAATCATGGAAGGCGATCTGGCCCGCACCCTGGCTGCGCACCTGGGTGAGATCAACCACATCCAACTGGCGGATAACCCAGGTCGCAACGAGCCCGGGACCGGGGAGATCAACTATCGGTTCCTGTTCGAGCATTTGGACCGTATCGGTTATCAGGGTTGGGTCGGCTGTGAATACAAGCCGTTGACCACCACCGAAGCGGGTTTGGGTTGGCTCAAGACCCATAACGCCCTCTGACATGCACAACACGCAACCAACCTGTGGGAGGGGACTTGCCCCCTCCCACATTTGGACCCCATGTGTTTGGCAGACCGCGCTCTATCGAATAAAAAGAGGATTTCTTCATGGCTAAAATCGGATTCATCGGCACCGGCATCATGGGCCAACCCATGGCCGCCAACCTGCAAAAAGCCGGTCACCAACTGTTCCTGTCCGAGCATCACGGCAAGGCGCCAGCCGAGTTGATCGCCGCCGGCGCCATCGCGCTGGCCACCCCGCAGCACGTCGCCCAGGAAGCCGAATTCATCATCGTCATGGTGCCCGACACCCCGCAGGTCGATGACGTGCTGTTCCGCGCCGATGGCGTGGCCGCCGGCCTGTCGCCGAACAAGGTGGTGATCGACATGAGCTCGATCTCCCCCACCGCCACCAAGGCCTTTGCCGCCAGGATCAACCAGACCGGCGCGCAGTACCTCGATGCGCCGGTGTCCGGCGGTGAAGTCGGGGCCAAGGCCGGCACCTTGAGCATCATGGTCGGCGGTGAGCCGCAGACCTTCGAGCGTGCCTTGCCGCTGTTCCAGAGCATGGGCAAGAACATCACTCTGGTCGGCGGCAACGGCGACGGCCAGACAGCCAAAGTGGCGAATCAGATCATCGTCGCGCTGAACATCCAGGCGGTGGCCGAAGCGCTGCTGTTCGCCGCGAAAAACGGCGCCGACCCGGCCAAGGTGCGTGAAGCGCTGATGGGCGGCTTCGCCTCGTCGAAGATCCTTGAAGTACACGGCGAACGCATGATCAAGGGCACCTTCGATCCGGGCTTTCGCATCAACCTGCACCAGAAGGACCTCAACCTGGCGCTGGCCGGGGCCAAGGAGCTGGGGATCAACCTGCCGAACACCGCCGGCACCCAACAGGTGTTCAGCACCTGCACCGCGATCGGGGGCGGCAACTGGGACCACTCGGCGTTGATCAAGGGCTTGGAGCATATGGCGAACTTCTCGATTCGCGACAAATAACCCACACCGCTGCCCTTTTGAAATGCCGTCAAATGTGGGAGGGAGCAAGCCCCCTCCCACAGGTTGATCGCATTTCAATAGCCGCAATTGCTGCATCTCTAATAACAAAAAAATCCCCGGGAGCCCGCTTATGTCGGTCGATCCGCAACATCTGCTTCGCGAGCTGTTTGCCACAGCCATTGACGCCGCCCATCCCCGGCAAGTCCTCGAAGCCTACCTGCCCGCCGACCGCAGCGGCCGGGTGATTGTGATCGGCGCAGGCAAAGCCGCGGCCGCCATGGCGCTGGTCGTGGAAAACGCCTGGCACGGTGAAGTCACGGGCCTGGTGGTCACCCGCTACGGCCATGGCGCGCCGTGCCAGAAAATCGAAGTGGTCGAAGCCGCCCACCCGGTCCCGGATGCTGCCGGCATCAAAGTGGCGCAGCGCGTGCTGGCGCTGATCAGCCAACTGAGCGACGACGACCGGGTGATCTTCCTGCTCTCCGGCGGTGGTTCGGCGTTGCTCGCCCTGCCCGCCGAAGGCATCAGCCTGGCCGACAAACAGGCCATCAACAAAGCCCTGCTCAAATCCGGCGCCACCATCGGCGAGATGAATTGCGTGCGCAAGCACCTCTCGGCGATCAAGGGCGGCCGACTGGCCAGGGCGGCATGGCCGGCGACGGTCTATACCTACGCGATTTCCGATGTGCCGGGCGACCTGGCCACGGTGATCGCTTCCGGCCCCACGGTCGGCGACCCAAGCACTTCGCAACAGGCCCTGGCCATTCTCAAGCGCTATGGCATCGACGCGCCGGCGTCCGTGCGCAGCTGGTTGCAGAACCCGGCCTCGGAAACCGTCAAACCCGGCGACCCGCTGCTCGCCCGCAGCCACTTCCAATTGATCGCCCGCCCACAACAGTCGTTGGAAGCGGTCGCGGTAAAAGCCCGCCAGGCCGGGTTCAGCCCGCTGATCCTCGGCGACCTCGAAGGCGAAGCGCGGGACGTGGCCAAGGTCCACGCCGGGATCACCCGGCAGATCGTGCAGCACGGCCAGCCGTTGGCGGCGCCATGCGTGATCCTGTCCGGCGGGGAAACCACCGTGACCGTGCGCGGCACTGGCCGTGGCGGGCGCAACGCCGAATTCCTGCTGAGCCTCACCGACAGCCTCAAGGGCCTGCCCGGCGTCTACGCCCTGGCCGGCGATACCGACGGCATCGACGGTTCGGAAGACAACGCCGGCGCGCTCATGACCCCCACCAGCTACGCCCGCGCCGAAGCGCTGGGGCTGTCGGCCTGCGACGAGCTGGACAACAACAATGGCTACGGCTATTTCGCCGCCCTCGACGATCTGATCATCACCGAACCGACCCGCACCAACGTCAACGACTTTCGCGCCATTCTGATTCTCGAGGCTGCCCACCCTGTTGAATGCCCCCTTCAGCATCCCGATGGACCTGCAAGGGCCGAAACTGCGGGTTGCGCAACCGGGGTCGATCAGACGTTGATCTAGCGCCGGTCAGGGCCTCATCGCAGGCAAGTCTGCGATGAGGACAACTCGCTCTCACTGAATCACACAACAATGCCCACTCCCTCCTGCCCCGACTGGGCCGAAGCGCTGCTCAACGGCTTCAGCCAGATCGTCCTGCAGCGCCAGCCGCTGTGTGGCCTGCTATGTCTGCTGGCGATCCTGCTCGGCGCTCCAGCCCTGCTCGGCGGTGCACTGCTGGGTGGTCTCGCCGGCTTACTCACGGCCCAGCGCCGCGACTATCCCAAGGCGGAACGCCAGGCCGGCCTGTACAGCTACAACGGTGTGTTGCTGGGCCTGTTGATCAGCCAGCACTTTGCCTGGTCGGTCATGGTGGTGCCGCTGATCCTCGCCTGCGGCGGCCTGAGTGCGATCCTGACCCGACAATGGCTGCGACACACCACCCAGCCCGAGGCCTTGCCCGCCTATACCGCGCCGTTTGTCGGCCTCGGCTGGCTGCTGCTGGGCGCGGCCGCCGAAAGCGCCGTGGCCTTGCGCGAACCCGACGCTCTCGGCATCGTCAGCGCGCCTTTTAGCGGCCTCGCGCAAATCCTGCTGCTGGACCAGCCCCTGGCCGGCGCATTGATTGCGCTCGGGTTATGCCTGGCCAACCGCCGTGCCGCAGCATGGGCATTGACCGGCGCCGTCCTCGGCGTGCTGTTCGCCCTGCTGCTGGGCGAGCCCGTCGGCGCCCTCCTCGGCCTGCACAGCTACAACCCGGCGCTGGCCGCCCTGGCCCTGAGCGGCACACGCCGCCGACCTGGGTTGCCGCTGGCCGGCATCGCCCTGGCGATCATCCTCACCCCCGGTTTTGCCGCGCTGCACCTGCCCGCGTTGACCGCGCCCTTTATCCTCGCCTGCTGGTTGGTGCGCGCCAGCCGCCGGATGTGGCACAAAGCCCGCGTGGACAGCCCGTTCGAATCCCCCTAGGCTTGCCCGATATTCGATAGGGGCGAACGTGATGGACAGCAACAACGACTGGCGCCAGCGTCTCTATGTCATGGTTTTCCAGAGTGACACACCGGCCGGGCGGCGTTTCGACAGCACCCTGCTGCTGATCATTCTCGCCAGCCTGGTGGTGGTGATCCTCGACAGCATCCAGGAAGTCCACGACAATTACGCCGCCGTGCTGGCCTACATCGAGTGGGGCTTCACCGTCATCTTCGCCATCGAGTATGGCCTGCGCCTGTACTGCTCGCCCAAGCCGTTGCGCTATGCCTTCAGTTTCTATGGCCTGGTGGATTTGCTCGCCATCGTGCCCGGCATCCTCGCGCTGTATTACAGCGATGCCCAGTACCTGTTGATCATCCGCATCATCCGCATGCTGCGCATCTTCCGGGTGCTCAAGCTCGGGCCGTACCTCAAGCAGGCCAACTACCTGATGTCGGCGTTGCGCGGCAGCAAGCAGAAGATCGTGGTGTTCCTGCTCAGCGTCTGCACCCTGGTGACGGTGTTCGGCACCTTGATGTATGTGATCGAAGGGCCGGAGCACGGCTTCACCAGCATCCCCAAGGGCATCTACTGGGCGATCGTGACCCTGACCACCGTGGGCTTCGGCGATATCGTGCCCAAGACCCCGCTGGGCCAGGTGATCTCGTCCCTGGTGATGATCACCGGTTATTCGATCATCGCCGTGCCCACCGGGATCTTCACCGCCGAACTGGCCAACGCCATGCGCGGTGAACAGTTGCAAACGGACTGCCCGGTGTGCAAGAAAAACACCCATGACGCAAACGCGGCGTTTTGTTCACGGTGTGGCAATGCACTGTTTAATAAGTTGAAATAAGCAAAGATCTTTTTGATCTTTAAGCGAATGTGCCCCCCCGGCTATAGTCGCTGGCAAAGTGCCTCTCTCTACTCTCGTACAACAAGGAATGAGCAGTGAAAAAACTCGTTAGCGCCTCTCTTCTGGCCGCCGGCCTTGCATTGGCCGGTGTCGTCCAGGCCGCACCGACCACCCTGCTCAACGTGTCCTACGACGTGATGCGCGATTTCTACAAGGACTACAACGCCGCCTTCCAGAAACACTGGGAAGCCGAGCACCCGAACGACAAGCTGACCTTGCAGATGTCCTTCGGCGGCTCCAGCAAACAAGCGCGCTCGGTGATCGACGGCCTGCCGGCTGATGTAATCACCATGAACATGGCCACCGACATCAACGCCCTGGTCGACAACGGCAAACTGGTGCCGGACAACTGGGCTACCCGCCTGCCGAACAACAGCGCGCCGTTCACTTCGGCCACCGTGTTTATCGTGCGCAAGGGCAACCCGAAAGCCCTGAAAGACTGGCCGGACCTGCTCAAGGATGGTGTGCAAGTGGTCGTGCCCAACCCGAAGACCTCGGGTAACGGTCGCTACACCTACCTGTCGGCCTGGGGCTACGTGCTGAAGAACGGCGGTGACGAAGACAAGGCCAAGGCCTTTGTCGGCAAGCTGTTCAAGCAAGCGCCCGTGCTGGACACCGGTGGCCGTGCCGCGACCACGACGTTCATGACCAACCAGATCGGCGATGTGCTGGTGACCTTTGAAAACGAAGCGGAAATGATCGCCCGCGAATTCGGCCGCGATCAGTTCGAAGTGGTCTACCCAAGTGTCTCCGCCGAAGCCGAGCCACCGGTCACGGTGGTGGACAAAGTGGTCGAGAAGAAAGGCACGCGCGCAGTCGCCGAAGACTACCTGAAGTACCTGTGGTCGCCGGAAGGCCAGGAAATCGCGGCCAACAACTACCTGCGCCCGCGTGACCCGAAAGTGCTGGCCAAGTACACCGATCGTTTCCCGAAAGTCGACTTCCTGTCGGTCGAGAAGACCTTTGGCGACTGGCGCACCGTGCAGAAAACCCACTTCAACGATGGTGGGGTGTTCGACCAGATCTACAACGGGCAGTAAGCCGCTTGCACTGAAGAAACGCGAGCCAATGTGGGGGCTGGCTTGCCTGCGATAGCGTCGCCCGGGTGTGTCCGATACACCGGGGTGTCCGCATTGCAGGCAAGCCCGCTCCCACATTCGTTTGATGCCAAGCGTGATCGTCAGGCCGCCGGGTCGCCTGTTTCGGCCGGCGTGTCTGCATGTATCATGGGCGCTCGAAGCCAACGCCAAGGCTTCAGTCATCATTTCACGGCATGAGTGTTATCACCGCTAACAGCCTACTCGTCGCAGTGTCTTGTCTTTACTCTCGCTCGCTATCTTCCTTCGCTTTTATGAGAACACCATGAACGCTACTCCCCACGCTACGAGCACCATGACCCGCGGGATGGTGATGCTGTTTGCGTTTTGCTGCGGCGCCATCGTCGCCAACATCTACTACGCGCAACCGATCATCGAGCTGATCGCGCCGGACATCGGCCTGACGCCCGCCATGGCCAGCCTGATCGTATCGCTGACGCAAATCGGCTACGCCCTGGGCCTGTTCTTCCTGGTGCCCCTGGGTGACTTGCTGGAAAACCGCAAGCTGATGATCAGCACCACCGTGATCGCCATCGCCAGCCTGCTGGGTGCGGCGTTTACCGAGCAACCGAACCTGTTCCTGCTGGTGTCGTTGTTGATCGGTTTCAGCTCGGTGTCGGTGCAGATCCTGATCCCACTGGCGGCGCACCTGGCACCTGCCGAGTCCCGTGGCCGCGTGGTCGGCAGCATCATGGGCGGCCTGTTGCTGGGCATCCTGCTGGCGCGGCCGGTGTCCAGTGTGGTCGCCGACCATTTCGGCTGGCGCGCGATGTTCATGGCCGCCGCCGCGTTGATGGCCGTTATCAGCGTGGTCTTGCTGATGACCATCCCCAAGCGCCAGCCCGACCACAGCGCCAGCTATGGCCAGTTGTTGCGTTCCCTCGGCACCCTGCTGCGTGAACAACCGCTGTTGCGCCAGCGCGCCTTTTATCAAGGTTGCATGTTTGCCACCTTCAGCCTGTTCTGGACCGCCGCGCCGCTGGAGTTGGTGCGCAACCATGGCCTGAGCCAGACCCAGATCGCAATCTTCGCCCTGGTCGGTGCCATCGGTGCCATCGCCGCGCCCATCGCCGGGCGCCTGGCCGATGCCGGCCACACCCACCGCGCGTCACTGCTGGCCATGGTGTTTGCGGTGTTGAGCTTCCTGCCGGCCTTCGTACACCCGCTGTACAGCGTGATCGGCCTGGCGGTGACCGGCGTGGTCCTCGACTTCTGCGTGCAGATGAACATGGTCCTCGGCCAACGCGCCATCTACGCCCTCGACGCCAACAGCCGCAGCCGCCTGAACGCGCTGTACATGACCAGCATCTTCATCGGCGGTGCCTTCGGCTCGGCGATTGCCAGCAGCGTGTACGAACACGGCGGCTGGCTGGGCGTGATGCTGGTGGGCAGTGCGTTCCCGCTGGTGGCGCTGCTGCGCTTTCTCAGTGCTTCGCGCCACACTTCGGCGGTCACTGCCTGACGGCATGATGCCTCGGGATCGTGGGTGGGGTTACGAGCGCGGCCTGCCACTGGACGATGGGGCGATAATCTGCAGCAGCTGTAACACGAACGCTGACAGCGTCTTGGCAAGCATTTCGATCAGTACGGACGGCCCGTTTGGGGTTTCACCCGGCGGCGGGGTTGGGGTTGGGGTTGGGGTTGGAGCTGGAGTCGGAGTTGGGGCTGGCGTCGGCACAGACTGAACTTCAGGCTGCGACCCATCCCACCGTACATCGCCAGGCTTGATCTGCCCCTTGCTGTTGATCACCATGTCCGCGTTGCCCGTCCCCTTCAGATCAATGGCCAGGCTCGCCCCCCCCGTACTGGCATCGTGTTTGAGCACCGCTTCACCGGCGCGGCCGCTGAACCGATCGGTAAACACCAGGGCGCGCACACCTGCCGCTTTTAACGCACCCGAGACGTCGATCTTATCGGTACCGCTGGTGAAGTCCTCGATCAGGTCGGGGCTCTGTGCGGCGGAGTCGCTGACGTTATCGTAGACAAACGTATCCGCGCCGCCGCCGCCCCTCAACGTGTCGGCGCCGGCACCGCCCTTGAGGCGGTTGGCCGCATCATTGCCGATCAAGGCATCACGACCGGCACCGCCGATCGCGTTTTCAATAACACATCCCTTGGCGACGGACACATTGCCCTTCAAGCCGCCCACGTCAGAGAACGACTCCGCATTCAGATCGACCTTCTGATCCTGGGAAAACCCGGAAAAATCCAGCGTATCCACACCACCACCATCCCACACACAGAACACCGGTTTGTCCCTGGCGCTGGTAAGGCTCATCACTTCGCGCTCGGTATTGGAGTTGAAACCATAGACGGTGTCGGTCTTGCGGGTCTGGTGGTTGGCGCCATACAAGCGTTGCGCCGCGGCGATATCGTCCATCATCGGGGCAGACGGATTGAGCGATCTGAAGTCATGACCGGATTGATGGCGTTCCGACCAGTAACTCATCACGGTGCGTGCCTTGGTGTCCTGCGCGTAGACCGCGCCGTTTTGGTAGTTGGCACCGTCGCCGTTATAGCGTCCCGGATGTTGCAGGCCAATAGCGTGACCGATTTCATGAATAGCCGTGACCGAAAAGTGACTGCCCAGCGCAGGCGAAGCCGCCCCGCCCCGGGTGCCGATCGTGGCTGCTGTCCGATTCGTGGAACCATGAGGTAAGTCGGCAACCCCCCGGTCGCCGCGAGGGTTGTTGTGGATACTGAGCGCTCCGTCCGTACCGTTTGACTGCTCGCGGAAATTGATATTGGCCACATCCTGCCAGGCTTGCACTGCCTGGTGCACGCGCTGTTTCTGCTGGGCGGTGAAACTCGCGTCGACCGTGTAGTGCAAGTCGATCTTCTGATCACCGTTACGGTCACGGAAACGATGATTTTCCCGCGTGATTTGTTTGGCCGCCTGGTCCGTCGTAAACGACGGTTTCTTCGAGGCCCCGGCACCAAACGGGCCGGGGTCCGATATCGGAAACCCCATGCGGGAAGTTACAGAAAACAGATCAGGTCCATTCATTGTGCGGCACTCGTATTATTAATGAATACACAAGAACACCGAATCGAATCGATCCGGAGATTAAGTATCAATAACCGCGAGCCGCGTTAAACCAGGCTCATCGTTATCGCCGATAATCTCGCACAGTGAAAAATAGCGGACCAACACTATTTTAGTTTCAGCTGAAACAACCACACGCTGCGTAACATGCAGTCAGACAACCAGGATTTTATTTGCAATTTAAATATCCAACCACACAACCGACTCACCAATACCGGGTTGCTTTTACAATAAAAAAACAAATTCTAAACAAATACCCGTCACTGGCTTACTTCAATTCCCGCCAGACAAAGACATATCCACTTAAGCTTCTTCACTGCGATAAACCCCGCCTGGGGGCGGGTGACAAGCCATAGCCATTCCCCGTAGGCTTGTGCGCCGTACTGCATCGCGATGCGCTCAATCACAAGCAAGGGACACCCGATGGACCGCCTGACCGCCATGGAAACCTTCGTCCACGTTGTCGAAACCGGCTCGTTCTCCGCCGCCGCCAAACGCCTGGGCATCGGCCAGCCCGCGGTGTCGAAGAGCGTCGCGCAGTTGGAAGCGCGCCTGGCGGTGCGCTTGGTACTGCGCTCAACCAGGGGCCTGACGCCGACCGAAGCGGGCCTGGCGTATTTCGAAAAAGCCAAGCGCGCCATCGATGAGGCCAACGAGGCCGACGACGCGGCCCGCAGCGCGGGCGCCGGGCTGTCGGGTAACTTGCGCATCAGCGCCGCCGTGACCTTCGCCAGCCTGCATATCCTTCCGCACCTGGGGCCGTTCCTGGAGCAGTACCCTGGGTTGAACATCGATGTAGTACTCGACGACCACAGCCTCAACCTGGTGGAAGAAGGCATCGACGTCGCCCTGCGCATGGGCAACCTGAGCGATTCGGGGCTGACCGCACGCAAGATCGGGACGTCGCCCTGCCATATCCTGGGCACCCCGGCCTACTTCGAACGCTTCGGCGAACCCGCCACGCCAGCCGATCTGCTGCGACACCAGGCGGTCATCTACACCCAGGGCGAGGGCGCGCGCTGGACATTTACCCGAGACGCCCGCGAATACCCGATCGTCGTCCATGGCCGCTTGCACATCACAGCGGCGGAAGGGGTGCGCGCGGCTGTGCTGAACCACTTGGGCCTGACCCTGGCATCGGCCTGGATGTTCGCGCCGGAACTGGCCAGTGGCGCGGTGAAGCCGGTGCTGACCGACTGGCATTTGCCGGCGCGAGACTTATGGGCGGTGTTTCCGACAGGGCGGATGGCGAGTGCCAAGGCGCGGGCGTTTGTGGAGTATGTGGAACGGTTGTCAACGCGCTGACGGGTCCAGGTAGCGCAGCAAACACTCGACCGTATGCTCCAGCGGGCCGGAGTTATCCAGCACGAGCAACCCCGCCCCCATGCCGGCCAGCAACTGCGCCGTAAACCGTGCATTACGCGCCAGGCGCGCATCGATATCCGCCACCGACTCACGCCCCCGCGCCAGCAAGCGCTGGCGCAGCGCCGCCTGATCGACACTCAGCAACACCACCAGCAACGCCGGGTAACGCTCGCGGGCCTGCGCCAGGTGGGCACGGGAGCCGTTGACCAGCACATCCTCCCCCGCCGCCAGCCATGCGTCGATGTCCGTGGGTATGCCATAGGACAACCCATTGGCCTGCCAACTCAACGCAAACGCGCCTTCGGCTTGCATCGCGACAAACTGCTCGGCGCTCACCCCCTGTGCCGCCTCGCCCACCGCTTCCGCCGAGCGGGTAATCACCCGACGCACAATGCGGCAGCCACGTTCGGCCAAACGTGGTCGTGCAGCGTCCAACAGGCTGTCCTTGCCCGAACCCGATGGCCCGATGAGATAGATCAACCTGCCCGCCATCAATACACCCTCTTCGCTTGTCTGCAGATTTGTTGCATGACCGACTACGTTTCACGGCGGCGGCCACAGTATCGGATTGTGACGCGCTACGCACTCGGTCAGGCGTGCGCGTAGGCGCTTTCATGTTCGGGTGCAGGAACTGTGCACGGTTTCCCGGAAGGCAGAGGGTCAGCCTCCAGACAAAACGCGCGCGCATTGCCACACCGCAAAGCCAATCAATAATCCACCGCTGATACGATTGATCACATCAAGATCAGGATTATCGATCAGCGCAGTCCTGATGAGGCTGCCACCCAGCGCATATAACATCTGGCCTAAAAATGAACCCACCAGAAAACCCGCCAGACTCAGGTAGAGCCCGAGCCCCTCAAACAGCGTGCCGCTGGCAATCACATAGGAGGAGATCGCTACGATAGTGAGTGGGTTCATTAGCGTCAGTAAAAAGACCGGGATAAATCCTGCTGTCGTTTTTACTTGTGCCACAGCTGTATGTTTTGCAAATGTAATGCCCCCCAGATAAAACAGGTAAGCAATTGCCACCCAGGTCAACAGACGGTTATTGGCTAGCCAAAATGCCTTGATTGTCTGCAAACCATAAAATGCGACAGCCGCAAAAACCGCATCTGCAACTGCCGCACCTAGAGCCCCAGGTAGTGCGCCGCGAAAGCCACAGGCGATGGACTGCCTCAGGATGATCAAGGCTATCGGTCCAAAACCTATGGAAAGCATTGTGGCGAATACCATCGAACTCAGAAAACCCTGCATCTAACTCAGAACCTCAATAAACAGCTTTTTCTTCGCTTGGCAGTGCGGGCATTGAAACGCCTCCCCAATCTCATCCCAAGTCGTGCCGGGTTCTATATCGACTAGAGCCTCGCCTGAAGACTCTGAATAAACGTAGTGGCAAATCTGGCACTCATAAGACCGACTCATAATAATGTCCTTCACTATCAGAAGTTCGATTTTCAGGCCAGCCGCCGATTCAAAGCGGCAAACATTTGCTCGAACCCATCCATAAATGCCATCGCCCCGCGCATTGCATGCGGGGCAATAGTTGGATTTTTCTCCAAGTACGAAATCATGATTTCGCGCCCGGTCGCGACATGCATAGGTTCAACCTCACAATGAATCGCAAAGAATGCCAAAACGGGGTCATCTTCGTCGACCAGGCCATATTCGCCGGCATATTTTTGAAATCCTTTCAGGAAAAACTGAAACTCTCGTGAGGAAGTCATTTCTGACGCCAAATGAAAACCCAATGCCTCACCTAAAAACTCAGAACGGTACATTCGATGGGTATTATTACCCATGGCGGTGCCCTCAGGAAGAATGTAGTGAGGATTGAACAGCTCAGCATCGGAAAGTCCCAGGTGAGTGGTCAGTTGTTTGAACATTTGATGATGGGTTGGCAACATATGCTTGCTATGTTGATGTAGACCGTATTCATCCACGGATGCGTAAAGAATATGCGCGGCTTTAGCCGTGCCGTGCCACATATCTTCTTTAATCCATTCATCCGTAACGCGCGCAGCCAATGCGACGATTCCAGCCGGAACATCCTTGAAGAAAGCCCAAATAGTTGCAAAAAATAGAGCCCTTTCTGGATGACTTAGTGGCTTATCGGAAATAATTTTCCCAAACGACTCAAGCTCACGTAGGGCAGAGTGCCGCACTATCGCATTTGCGATTTCATTATAACCAGCCTCGCACACTTTATATATTTCACCACGAGTAGATCTTTCATTTGATCCCGCGCCGATCGGATTCTGAACACTCATATAATTATCCTTGTTTTTATAACAAATGAATTTCAACCCGCCTTTAAAAAGGCATTGCACACAAAATTATTAGCATCACGCCACACATGTCAATCCACAAATCAATTATTTCCAACAAACCTATGAAACATGCGACTTAGAGCCTTGCCATCCGCTACGAACCAACTATGAGCCAACCGCCAAGTTTAAAAAAAACCTCCTTCCTACTCCAACAAAAGTAGGCAACACATAGAAACTTCCTTTTTTATTGAGTGAAACCTCTCATTTAATGGAGTTACATCCCCAACACCGCATCAACCATCCCCTGACGGGCAATTTCAAACTTCAACTTATGAGCTACCGGGCAGCATAATTACAGGTTTGCAGTTACCCCTCGCTCATCTCGCCCTACCTTTACGGTAGGCGTACTGTGGCGCGCAGGCCTCCTCGGCTCGCTGACCAGCCGCCGTCTCAATCAATACGGATATTGCGGGCGTGTCGCAGATCGCCATCCTGCGGAGTTCAAGTGCGAGTATCACGAAATCAATGTGACCCAGCCCTTCAGCAGTACAGGCGCGGTTTTCCGCCATGCCATCGCAGTAGTTTTCGCCTTGTCTGAAACTCAATTCCCTGGTCACCAAGTACGTGTCCGCAGAGGTGGCATTCATACCTACCTGCTCGCTACAGGGTCCGTCCTACAAGGCGAAGAAAGCAGCAACGCCGCGCCAGCAGCTTGTAGGTGTCGAGCCGATTTTTTCACCCAAACTGTCCGTCTAGGGGCGAATGGCGGCAGTCCGTGTGGAAAGTGCGAAGACAGCACAATCTTTTATCGAACGGCACTTGTTGAGAGTAAGGATGAAGATCCGCCGAATGACGCCATCAGCCTATGACGGACTCATGGCGCTGAGTTCGGAAATCATTTTTATCTGACAGACCTCTATCTCGGACAAGTCCGGCCCCGGCATTGGATCTCCAGCGTTTGAAGGACCACACTGCAGGCATGAAAAAGGCGACCCAAAGGTCGCCTTCTGTCACTGCGCGTACTGCTTGCTCAACCCCGGCGGTACGCCATGTACGTCGGTCTCTTCCCACGGCCCGTCCGGGCTGATGGAGCGGCTCCAGCCGTTGCTCCAGCGGTAGTAGGTGCGCTGGCGGTAGAAGGTGTCGGGCTGGTCTTCCAGCACATACACCTGCATCTTGCCGTCCCAGTGGCTGGCCGCGCCGGGTGGCGGGGCGAAGGTCGGCGACTTGCTCGGTGGCGCTTTCGCGGGTGCGGTGACCGGGCTGGAGGGTCTGGTGGCTGGCTTGGTCGAGGGGCCCGATGGGGGAATGGTCGGGCCGGTGGGTGCCGGAGGTGGGCGGTGGACCGCACAAGCGCTCAAGCCCAATACCAGGCTGAGCAGGGTGATGCGTGCAAGGGCGGTCATAGGCGTTTCCTCGAATTACTTGTCCGGACTGTCGATGGTCAGCTGCTGCAGCGCAGTGGTGGTGCTGGCCAGGGGTTGGCTGCGGCCGATCCACTCGCCAGTGGTCGGTTGACCGGCCCGGGATATGCGCGCAACCAGTTGGACTTCAGGGAAGTTGGACAGTTTCAACTGCGGCATCATTGCGTCGGCATCGCCCAGTTCGACGGTGACCGGCAGGTCGGCGACGGTCACACGCTTGGCCGCCAGCGGCGCCGGCGGGCCGGAGACAGCGCGGGCGAAGATGAACACGCTGTCGCTTGGCAGGGCCTTGGCCTTGATGTCGGCGGAGAGGTCCACGCGCACTTTCATCACAGCTTTTTGGGCGACGGTGCCACCGCTCGCTTTCAGCCGCTCTGCCGCGCGGTCGATCCCGCCTTGCAGGGCGACGCGGGAGTTGTCTTCGGGCGGCAGTTGCGCCAGCAGGCGGCTCCAGTAATCGATCGCCTCCTGGTAGCGCTGGCCTTCAAAGGCCGCGATGCCAAGCAGACCGAGGCTGGTGACTTCTCGCGGGTCGAGCTTGAGGGCTTCGTCGGTCAGGGCCTGGACCTTGGGCGACCACTGCTTGTTGTCGGCGAAGTACTGGGCCTGGGCCCACTGGCCCAACAGCTCCGGCTGGCGCCCGGCCAGGGCCACGGTGCGCTCGAAGACCTTGGCGGCATCGGCGGAGCGGTCCTGGGCCATGTAGGCGCGACCGAGGAAGTACAAGCCTTCTGCCGAATCCGGCTGGGCGGCGGCGGCCCGTTCCAGGCGGTGGGTCATGTCTTCCATGGACACCGGTGGCTGGGAGAATTCGCGGGTCAGTTCGACCTTGTCGCTGGCACCGAAGTGCAGATACAAGCCAATGCCCAGCACGGGCACTAAAACCGCAGCGAGCAACGGCAGCGGCTTGCCCAGACGCGATTCGCGGGGCTTTTCCATGCCTTCGGTGTCGGCCAGCAATTCGCGCGCGGCTTCGGCGCGACCGGTGTCGAGTTGCGTGGCGTTGAGCACGCCTTCGTCCTGCTGGGTTTGCAGTTCGGCCACGCGTTCTTGATACAGCGCCACGTTCAGCGCGGTGCGATCCTCTTCGCGCTGGGCACGACGGCCGCGCAACACAGGGATCAACAGGAAACTCAGGGCAATCAGAAGCAGCAAACCGGCTGCGAGCCAGAAATCAATCATCAGTCTTGGTGTCCAGCAATTGGTCGAGGCGTTGGCGCTCGTCGGGGGATAGCGCGTCGGAACCATCGGTAGGCGCGGCGCGGCGACGGCGGACGATCACCACCATCACCACCATGCCAGCCAGCAGCAGCCCGGCGGGGCCGAACCAGAGCAGTGCGGTCTTGCCGGTGAGGGCCGGTTTGTAGCGCACGAAATCGCCGTAGCGGTCGACCATGAAGTCGATGATCTGCTGGTTGTCCTTGCCCTCCCCCAACATGCGGAAGATCTCTTTGCGCAGGTCGGCGGCGATGGGCGCGTTGGAGTCAGCGATGTCCTGGTTCTGGCACTTGGGGCAGCGCAGTTCCTTGGTCAGTTCGCGAAAACGCTCACGCTCGGCGTCGTTGGCGAATTCGTAGGTGTCGATGGCGGCGTGGGCCACGCCCGCCAGGCCCAGGGCCAATACGGCAGCAGCTAACCAGCGCTTCATGGCTTGGCCTCGTCGACCAGGGCCTGATACTTGGCGGCCAGTTGTTCGCGCCAGACCACTTCATCGATGACGCCGACATACTTGTCGCGGATCACGCCCTTGGCATCGATAAAGAAGGTTTCCGGGGCGCCGTAGACGCCGAGATTCAACCCCAGGTTGCCGTCTTCATCGCGGATATCCAGCTGGTACGGGTTGTGGAATTCCGCCAGCCACTTCAAGGCCGCCGCATTGTCGTCCTTGTAGTTGATGCCGTAGATCACCACGCCGTTCTCGGCGAGTTTGTTCAGCACCGGGTGTTCTACGCGGCAGGAAATGCACCAGGTGCCCCACACGTTGACCAGCGCCGGTTTGCCCAGCAAATCGGCCTGGGTCAGGGTCTTGTCGCCCTGCACCGTCGGCAGGGAAAACGCCGGGAACGGCTTGCCGATCATGGCCGAGGGCAACTCGGCCGGGTCCAGGTACAACCCGCGATACAGGAACACCGCCACCAGCAGAAACAATGCCAGCGGCACGACCATCAACCAACGCTTCATACCGCCGCTCCTTGCAGGCCCAGTGCTTCACGCACCCGGCTCTTGACCTTGACCCGATAGCGCCGGTCCAGCGCCGCGAGCACACCACCCAGACCGGTGAGCAAACCGCCGAACCAGATCCAGCGCACGAACGGTTTGATATGCACGCGCACCGCCCAGGCACCTTCGCCCAGCGGCTCACCCAGGGCGACGTAAAGGTCACGGGTGAAACCGCCGTCGATCCCGGCTTCGGTCATCATCGAACTCTGCACGGTGTACAAGCGTTTTTCCGGGTGCAGCACGGCGACTTCCTTACCGTTGCGGATTACGCGCACGGTGCCTTTGTCGGACGTGAAGTTCGGCCCTTCGAAGTGCTTGGCGCCTTCGAAGATGAAGTGGTAACCGGCCAGGTCCATGGACTCGCCGGGGGCCAGGCGCAGGTCACGCTCGGCGCTGTTCTGGCTGGAGAGCACCACACCGAGGGCACACACGGCGATGCCGATGTGCGCAATCTGCATGCCCCAATAGCTGCGGGTCAGGGTGGGCAGGCCTTTGATCAGGCCTTTGTGACGGGTCTTGTCGACGATGTCGCGCATGCCGGCCAGCAATACCCAGGCGGCGAGCATGAACGTGGCGAGGACCGCCCAGTTGAAATCGCCATAAGCGATACCGGCGATCACGGCCAAGGCGGCGCTGCCCAGCAGCACCGGGGTCAGCATGCCCACCAGCCATTTCACCGGGGTGTCTTTCCAGCGCACCAGCACGCCGACGGCCATTACCACCATCAACAAGCCCATCAACGGAATGAACAAGGCGTTGAAATACGGCGGGCCGACCGACAGCTTGGCGCCGGTCAGCGCATCCAGCACCAGCGGGTACAGGGTGCCGAGCAGGATCATCGACGCGGCCACCACCAGCACGAGGTTGTTGCCCAGCAACAGGGTTTCCCGCGACCACAGGTTGAAGCCGACCTGGCTCTTGACCACCGGCGCGCGCAGGGCAAACAGGGTCAGGGAACCACCGACCACACACAGCAGGAACATCAGGATGAACACACCGCGGGCAGGGTCGGACGCAAACGCGTGAACCGAAGTCAGCACGCCCGAACGCACGAGGAAAGTGCCGAGCAGGCTGAGGGAAAACGCCGCGATGGCCAGCAACACCGTCCAGCTCTTGAACACACCGCGTTTTTCCGTGACGGCCAGCGAGTGAATCAGCGCCGTACCCACCAGCCATGGCATGAAGGACGCGTTTTCCACCGGGTCCCAGAACCACCAGCCGCCCCAACCGAGTTCGTAATAGGCCCACCACGAACCCAGGGTGATCCCGATGCCGAGGAAGGCCCAGGCGACGATGGTCCATGGCCGCGACCAGCGCGCCCAGGCCGCATCGAGGCGCCCGCCGAGCAACGCGGCGATGGCGAAGGCGAAGGCCACGGAGAAACCCACGTAGCCCATGTAGAGCATCGGCGGGTGGACGATCAGGCCGATGTCCTGCAGCAGCGGGTTGAGGTCATGCCCGTCCACCGGGATCTGCGGCAAGATGCGGCTGAACGGGTTGGACGTCATGATCAGGAACAGCAGGAAGCCGACGCTGATCATGCCCATCACTGCCAGCACCCTGGCCAGCATGACTTGCGGCAGTTGCCGGGAGAAGATCGACACGGCGAAGGTCCAACCGCCGAGGATCAGGGCCCACAACAGCAGCGAACCTTCGTGGGCGCCCCACACGGCGCTGAACTTGTAATACCAGGGCAAGGCGCTGTTGGAGTTGCTGGCCACATAGGCGACGGAAAAATCGTCGGTCATAAAGGCGTAGGTCAGGCAACCGAACGCGAACACCAGGAAGGCAAACTGGCCCCAGGCGGCCGGCTGCGCCAGGCTCATCCACAGGCGGTCGCCGCGCCACGCGCCGAGCAACGGCACCACGGCCTGGACGATGGCGAAGCACAGGGCGAGGATCATCGCCAAATGGCCCAGCTCCGGAATAAACAGTGCGGACGTCATCACTTAGCCCTCCTTGGCTGGAGTTGGAGCGGTTTGGCCGCTGTCTTTCAACGCTTTGGTGACTTCCGGCGGCATGTATTTCTCATCGTGCTTGGCCAGTACTTCATCGGCCACCACCACACCATCGGCATTCAGTTTGCCCAGGGCGACGATGCCCTGGCCTTCGCGGAACAGGTCCGGGAGGATGCCGCGATACGTAATGGTCACGGCCTTGTTGAAGTCGGTGACCACGAAGGTGACGTCGAGAGAATCGCCGGAGCGTTTCAACGAGCCCTTCTCCACCATGCCGCCGGCGCGGATGCGCGTGTCCAGCGGTGCTTCGCCGTTGGCGATCTGGGTTGGGGTGTAGAACAGGTTGATGTTCTCCCGCAGGGCGCTCATCGCCAGGCCCACGGCAATACCGACGCCGGCCAGAATGGCAAGGATGATCAACAGACGCTTTCTACGCAGCGGATTCACTTTTCGGTCTCCCGGCGCAGACGACGCGCCTCTTGTTGCAGGTAACGCTTGCGGGCCAGGATCGGCACGGCAACGTTGAGGGCCAGTACCGCCAGGCAGATGCCGTAGGCCGTCCAGACATACAGGCCATGGTGGCCCATGGCGAGAAAATCACTGAAAGAAGCAAAACTCATCCGCGCGCTCCCAGGCTGCTCTGCACTTCGGCCTTGACCCAACTGGCGCGGGCTTCACGCTTGAGCACTTCAAGGCGCATCCGCATCAGCAGCACAGCGCCGAAGAAGCAGTAGAACCCCAGCACCATCAGCAACAGCGGCGCCCACATTTCCACGGGCATCGCCGGTTTTTCGGTGAGGGTGAAGGTGGCGCCCTGGTGCAGGGTGTTCCACCACTCCACCGAGTATTTGATGATCGGGATGTTGATCACACCGACAATCGCCAGCACCGCACAGGCCTTGGCGGCGCTGTCACGATTGCTGATCGCGTTGCCCAGGGCAATCAGACCGAAGTACAGAAACAGCAGGATCAACATGGACGTTAGTCGTGCATCCCACACCCACCACGAGCCCCAGGTGGGTTTGCCCCAGATCGCGCCGGTGACCAGCGACACGGCGGTCATCCACGCACCGATGGGCGCGGCGCATTGCAGGGCGACGTCCGCGAGTTTCATCTTCCACACCAGGCCGACGATGCCGCACACCGCCAGCATCACGTAGCAGGACTGGGCCAGCATTGCGGTAGGCACGTGGATATAGATGATGCGAAAGCTGTTGCCCTGCTGGTAATCCGGCGGCGCGAAGGCCAGGCCCCAGACCAGGCCGAGGCCGATCAGCACTACGGCGGCGATGCTCAACCACGGCAGCAGCTTGCCGCTGATGCCGTAAAACCATTTGGGCGAGCCGAGCTTGTGAAACCAGGTCCAGTTCATTGCTGTTTCCATCACGGTTGCGTCTTGTATTTGCAAGAAGCGTAGGGTCTTTCTTATGTTGAAGAACGGGTTACGCGTAACCCGACTTCATTATTCGCCGACGCTGATCTTCAGGCCGGCGGCTATGGCAAAGGGTGTCAGGGTTACCGCCAGGGCGGTCAGGCTGCCAAGCCACAGGAGGTAACCGGTCGCCGGCATGCCCATGAGCGCGGCTTGCAAAGCGCCGCTGCCGAGGATCAACACCGGGATATACAAAGGCAGAATCAACAGGGCCAGCAGCAGGCCGCCGCGCTTCAAACCCACCGTCAGCGCCGCGCCCACCGCTCCCAACAGGCTGAGCGCCGGCGTGCCGAGCAACAAGGACATGAGCAATACCGGCAGGCATTCACTGGGCAACCCTAGCATCATTGCCAGCAACGGCGAGAGCAACACCAGCGCCAGGCCGGAAAACGCCCAGTGTGCCAGTACCTTGGCCAATACCAGAAGTGGCAGGGGGTGCGACGAAAGGACCCACTGTTCCAGGGAACCGTCCTCGAAATCACTGCGAAACAGCCCGTCCAGCGAGAGCAGCACGGACAAAAGGGCCGCCACCCACACCAGTCCCGGAGACAAGGTTTGCAACAGTTTAGTCTCGGGGCCGACCGCCAGCGGGAACAACGCGATGACAATCGCAAAGAACACCAGCGGATTGGCCAGTTCGGCCGGGCGCCGGCACAACAGCCGCGCCTCGCGGGCCACCAACAGCGCGAACACACTCATACCGACCACCGCCCCAGGTCCAGCTCGCGGTAACCGGCGGGCAGGCGCGTCAGGCTGTGGTGCGTCGTCAGCACGACGAGGCCGCCCTGCTCGCAATGCCGCGCCAGGTGTTCTTCCAACTGGGCGACGCCTTGTTTGTCGAGGGCGGTGAAGGGTTCGTCGAGAATCCACAGCGGCGGGCCGGGCAGATACAGGCGCGCCAGGGCCACACGGCGCTGCTGGCCGGCCGACAAGGTGTGGCAGGGCACATCTTCGAAGCCCTTGAGGCCGACGGCGGCGAGTGCCTGCCAGATCGCCTCGCGGCTGGCCGGATGATGCAGGGCGCTGAGCCAACTGAGGTTTTCCTCGGCGCTGAGCACGTCCTTGATCCCGGCGGCGTGGCCGATCCAGGTGAGGTTGCGGGCCAGCTCGGTGCGTTGTTCGTTCAGGGGCTTGCCGTTGAGCCGCACTTCGCCCGCCGTGGGCTGCATCAACCCGGCCAGCAAACGCAGGAGGCTGGTCTTGCCGCTGCCGTTGGGCCCGCTGATCTGCACCATGTCACCGCCCGCCAGGCGCAGGTCGAGGTGCTCGAACAGCAGGCGCAGGTCGCGTTCACAGGCAAGCGCTACGGCTTCAAGAAGAGGGCTGGTCAAAAGATCGCGGGCCTTTACGGTTCAAGTCGGCGGTGCTGCGGCCGTTATAGAAAGGAGCACAATAACGGCTTTGGCGACCGATTTTAGAGAGCTGGATCAAATAGTTGTGAGGTTTTTACCGCTCTCATGGCAGACGGGCCGCATTATACATGCGATGCCCTACGCTAAAGAGGGCTATTTCCCCTGAGACGACACGCACGATGACCGGTGAGATCAACCTTCCTACGCTTTCTCCTGCCCCGACAGCCGGGCCGGCCCCTGCGCCGGCGCCAGCAACCGGTGAGTTGCTGAAACTGCTGGAGCCGCAGATCGGCTTGATCGACCCGGGAAAAACCGCGAACGCCGAAGTCATCGCACTTAAACAAGGCGGCGAAGCCTTTCAGTTGCTGCTCAAATTGACCCTCGACGGTGGCCGCCAGACGCTGGTGCAGGCCAGCAGCCCGCAACCCTTGCCGCTGGGCAGCAATGTGGCGGTGAGCCAGACGCCCGCCGGCAACCTGACCCTCAGCCTGCAGCAGGCCTTGAGCGCCAACGTCGCCGCCCTCACCCGCATCGACACCACACAAATGCCGGCGGGCACCTTGCTGCAAGCCAAAGTCCTGACCAGCCAAGCGCTGCCCCAAGGCACCACGCAACCGACGATCTACCGTTCGTTGGTGACGGTGCTCAACAGCACCCTGGCCGGCACAACCCTGACCCTGGAAAGCCCGCAACCGCTACGCGTCGGCAGCCTGCTCAGCGCCGTGGTACAGGACACGCAGACCCTGAACTTTGTGCCCTTGAGCGGGCTCAAGGATCAACTGGCCGTGACCCAGCAACTCGCCACCCAGCAAAGTCGCCAGGGCTCGTTGGATGCGGTGTTCACCGCGTTGCAACGCCTGCCCCAGGACGACAGTACGTCCGTCGAACTGCGCTCGGCCGCCACGCGGCTGCTCGCGGCATTGCCCGACCTGGCGCAAGTCAGCAATCCCAAGGTGCTGGCGCAAGTCATCCAGAACAGCGGCGCGTTTCTTGAAGCCAAGTTGCTGGCCGGGCAAAACCCGCAAATTCCACCGCTGGATATGAAGGGCGCGCTGCTGCGCCTGGTCGCCGATCTGCTGCCCGCCCTGCCCGTCAGCACCAACCTCAATGCCATCCTCGCCGCCAACACCCTGGCCCAGATACTGCCCAACTTCGTGCGCAGCCCGCTGAACACCCTCGGGCAGATCAGCGCCCGCCAGGCACCCGCCGGTTTTCCATTGCCGGAGCGGCTGATGCAACGCCTGGCAGGCGAAGGCGACCTGGAAAACCTGCTGCGCCTGGCCGCCGGGGCCATCTCGCGGTTACAGAGCCATCAGCTGTCGAGCCTGGAACAGACCGGCACCACCGCCGACGGCCGCCTGCAAACCACCTGGCAGCTGGAAATCCCCATGCGGACCCTGCAGGACATCGTGCCGCTGCAGGTCAAGTTCCAGCGCGAAGAGCCCGCGCAGGACAAGGACCAGCCTGAACGCAAGGACAAAAAAGACCCCAAGCAGATGCTCTGGCGCGTGGAACTGGCCTTCGACATGGAGCCGCTGGGGCCGTTGCAGGTCCAGGCGCAGTTGTCGCAGGGCAAACTGTCGAGCCAGTTGTGGGCGACGCGACCGTTCACCGCCAGTTTGATCGAAAGTCACTTGGGCAGTTTGCGCGAGCGCCTGGTGACGTCGGGCATCAATGTCGGCGACCTCGACTGCCACCTCGGCACGCCGCCACGCGGGCCGAAAACCGGATTGGAGCAACGCTGGGTGGACGAAACCGCATGAACAACGCCAACCCACCGCGCCAGGCCATCGCCCTCAAGTATGACGGCCAACAAGCGCCGACCCTGACCGCCAAGGGCGACGATGCCCTGGCCGAAGCGATCCTCAAGCTGGCGCGGGAAAACGAAGTGCCCATCTATGAAAACGCCGAGCTGGTGAAGCTGCTGGCGCGCATGGAACTGGGCGACAGTATCCCGGAAGAGTTGTACCGCACGATCGCCGAGATCATTGCGTTTGCCTGGACGCTGAAGGGCAAGTTTCCGGCGGGGTACGACCCGCACGCCGCGCCGGTCGAGCGCGATGTCACCGAGCGTGGCGACGACTACTGAGTAGCCCCAGACAAACAACAATCCAAATGTGGGAGGGGACTTGCCCCCTCCCACATTCAGATCGGCTTCAGTTCAGGACTTCGCTCAGGGGAATGAAATTCACCCGGTCGCCCATCGCCAGCGTCGTCCCTTCCAGCACCTCCACCAACCCTTGCGCCCACGCCGCGCTGCGCAGCACGCCGGAGCTCTGGTTGCGATAGATGACCGCCTTGCCCTGCTCGATGCGCCCGCGCAAATATTCGCGGCGGTTGCCCGGTTTGGGCCAGACGAACCCCGCTGGCACCTCGAACCGCAGCGGCTCGACCTCCGCCACACCTTGGCGGCGCAGCAGATAGGGGCGTGCCAACAGGGCAAACGTCACCAGCGTCGACGCCGGATTGCCCGGCAGGCCGATCACCGGCACGCCACGGAAATGGCCGAAGGTCAGCGGCTTGCCCGGTTTGATCGCGAGCTTCCACAAGGCCAGCTCGCCTTCTTCACGCAGGGCAATGCCGAGAAAATCCGCCTCGCCCACCGACACACCGCCGGTCGACAGAATCAAGTCAACCGCGCCCAGGCCCGCCAGACACGTGCGCGTCTGGTCCAGGTCATCGGGAAGAATGCCCGCATCGATCACTTCGCATCCCAGGCGCTCTAGCCAACCGCACAGCACGCGACGGTTGCTGTTGTAGATCTGCCCTGGGCCGAGGGGCAGGCCGGGCTCGATCAACTCATCGCCGGTGGACAGCACCGCGACCCGCACGCGGCGCACCACGGCCAATTGGTCGAGACCGAGGGACGCAGCCAGGCCGAGTTCGATCGGCCCCAGGCGCGTGCCCGCGGTCAGCACCACTTCGCCGACGGTGGTTTCCTGCCCTTGCGGGCGAATGTTCTGACCAATATGCAACGGCTCGGTAAAGCTCACACGCGCGTCGGCGTGGACCACGGTGTTTTCCTGCATTTCCACGCAGTCCGCGCCTAGCGGCACGGGCGCCCCGGTGAAGATGCGCGCGCAGGTGCCGGCAGCCAATGGCGCGGGGGCCTGACCGGCGAAGATGCGCTGGCTCACCGCCAACGGTTCGCCCGTCCAGTCCGCCAGGCGCATGGCATAACCGTCCATGGCGCTGTTGGGCCACGGCGGCAGATCGAGGGTGGAGATCAAATCCTGCGCCAGTACGCGGCCATCACCCGCGGCCAGGGGCAATACCTGCTGCTCGCGAATCGGCGCGGCCTCGGCCATCTCGAGCAAGCGCTGCAGGGCTTCTTCCACCGGCATCAAGGCGCCGGTCTTGCCCGGCTTATCCACGGGATTCACAGGGTTCGGCCTGCTTCAGGTGCGGTACGAAGTTGCAGGGGCGGTGACGGTTGTCCAGTTGCTCGGCGAGGATGCCGTCCCAACCGGTACGCACGGCGTTGGTCGAACCCGGCAGGCAGCACACCAGGGTGCCGTTGGCCAGGCCGGCCAGGGCGCGGGATTGCACGGTGGAGGTGCCGATGTCGGCCACGGAGATCTGGCGGAACAGCTCGCCAAAGCCGTCGACCTGTTTGTCCAGCAGGCAGCTCACCGCTTCGGGCGTGCTGTCGCGGCCGGTGAAGCCGGTACCACCGGTGATCAGCACGACCTGCACCACGTCTTCGGCGATCCAGTGGGCCACCTGGGCGCGAATCTTGTAGAGGTCGTCCTTGAGCAGCACGCGCTCGGCCAGGAGGTGGCCGGCGGCGATCAGGCGGTCGACGAAAACCTGGCCCGAGGTGTCGGTGTCCAGGGTGCGGGTGTCGCTGACCGTCAGTACAGCGATATTCAGGGGTACAAAGGGCGCATCTGCCTTGGCTTTCATGGCACGGTCCGGTTGTCGAAGGAACAGCCCGATGTTATATCACAGGCCCCTATTTACCTGCCGCTGCGGAACCCCCATGCCCGACGATTCTTCGCCTCTGCCCTGTTCGATTCTGCTGTTGGCCGGTGGCCGCGGCCAACGCATGGGCGGACAAGACAAAGGCTTGCTGGAATGGCAAGGCCAGCCATTGATCGCGCACTTGCACCACTTGGTGCGCCCACTGACCGACGACCTGATCATCTCGTGCAACCGCAACCCGGACCGCTACACGCCGTATGCCGACCAGTTGGTGAGTGACGACAGTACGGATTTCCCCGGGCCGCTGGCCGGTATCCGCGCAGGCTTGAACGCCGCCCGCCATGAGCACTTACTGATTTTGCCGTGCGATGTGCCGCATCTTGACGCTCGACTGCTCGCCGACCTGCGCAAGACGGCGCAGCGCAATCCGCGGCTGCCGGTGATGGTGCGCCACGGTGAATTCTGGGAACCGTTGATCTGCATCATCCCCACCCACCTGCAAAGCGCGGTAGAACAGGCCTGGCAAGCCGGTGAGCGCAGCCCGCGCAAGATCTTCCTGCAGTTGGGGGGCATCGGGCTGGAATGCCCGGCAGATGACCCGCGCCTGGCCAACCTGAACACGCCTGCGCTGTTACACACCAGGCCCGACGTGTCAGAATGAACCCCGCACAAGGAACTTTGTCGACGCGCCACGCGTCACACAGTCAGCAATCAAAAAGAATTTTCTTGGAGACACACTCATGACTCAACGGACCATCGCCGCTTTCATGCTTGCACTGGGCCTCGCTACCCTTGCCGGTTGCGCCTCGCCAACAGTGATCACCCTGAATGACGGTCGCGAAATCCAGGCTGTCGATACCCCGAAATACAATGAAGATACGGGTTTCTACGAATTCGAACAGCTTGACGGCAAGCGCACCCGCATCAACAAGGATCAAGTGCGTACCGTTAAAGACCTGTAAGCCGCAACGCTTGCATACAAGGCCCGCCTCGCGCGGGCCTTGTCGTTTCTGCGGTTACCAGTCGAGCGTGATCTGGCTGCGGAAACTGCGTTCTGCACCCGTGACCGGATCGATAAAACGCACCCCCTGGGCGAGCAGCTTCAAGGGATTGGCGTAGTCGTCCACGGCATCCTTGATCAGCTCGGGGTAGAACGGGTCATTGCAAATGCTCGCGCCGAGCGCCGTCATGTGTACACGCAACTGGTGCTTCTTGCCGGTCACAGGGAACAGCCCATAGCGCCATAAGTCGCCGTGGGTTTCGCGCACTTCCACGGCCGTTTCGGTGTTGCTGGCGCCCGGCCCTTCCTGCATGCGAAAGAACGGCTCGCCATCCACCAGACGGCTTTTGTGGACCAGCGGGAAGGTCAGGTTCGGCAAGGCCGGGGCGATAGCCTCGTAGAACTTGTCGATTTGACGCGTGGGAAACAACTGCTGATAGGCCGAGCGGCTTTGCGGGTTGGCCGAGAACAGCACCAGCCCCGCCGTATGCCGGTCGATACGGTGCAGGGGCACCAGGGACGGGTTGTCCAGGCGGCGGATCAGGCGGCGCAACAGGGTTTGCTCGACGTACTCACCCGCCGGGGTGACGGGCAGAAAGTGTGGTTTGTCCGCCACCACCAGGTGTTCGTCGGCGTACAGGATGGTTTCCTGCACCGGGATGACTTTTTCGTTCGGCACTTCGCGGAAGTAGTAGATGCACAGGCCTTCCTTGTAGGCCAGGTCCTGGCGGATCGGGCTACCCTGCAGATCCAGCACCCGGCCACGGGCGATGCGGTCCAGCCACTGCGTGCGGCCGATCGCCGGGAAATGCTCGCACAGGCAGTCGAGCACCGTCGCCCAAGGGCCAGGCGGCAAGTACAAGGTGCTGGCTTGATGCTGGGACGCGGAAAAACCGGAAGTGGACATGCAGATGCTCGAAGCCTGGGAAACAGGCCGGCATTATCCCGCATGGAGCGGGATTGAGCCTAGGGCGGATCTCAGGCCTTGGCCAATTGCGCCCGCAGGATCGGCGAAGCACTGGCGGCCTCGGTAAATTCCTTGAGCCAGCGCAGCACGTCCACCGCTTCCCAACGGCCCGGATCATATAGCGCGTACAGCAAGCCCTGGTAACCCACCACATCCAACTGCTTGTGATAACCGGCGCGCTGGAACAGCGCTTCGATCTCGGCAAAGCAGGTATTGAAATGCACTTTGTTAAACGGCGTCTTGCCTTCCGTGACCAGGCCGTCGAGGCGCAGCTCGTTCACCGCATCGCGCACGACGTCGGCGGACATGCGATTAACGCTGCTTTTCAGTTGTTCAACATTCACCACGGGCGTTCCCTCTATTCAATCGCTGTACAAACATACAGTAACCCAATATTGAGAAAGCTGCCATCGCCCAAGCGCTAGAATAGGAAGGCCACCACCTGCTCCGTGTCGAACGGCCACCCCAGCTCAGCCCCGGTATCCACCCGGCGCAGCACCGGAATCGTTAGGCCATAGGCTTCAAACAAGGCTTCGGAATCGGCGATATCCACCAGCTCAACCAGCAACCCATGTTCGACCAACGGCATGATTTCTGCTTCGGCGAGCTCACACAGATGGCAACCCGAAGTAGTGAACAACTGGCATTCAGGAGGCATGACGACAGGACCTGATCAGGGATAGGCGCCCATTTTAGGCCGACTCTATAGCGCTGGCGAGCCGATAAACCCTGACCCAGATCACCATGCCCTATAACTGATTCAGCGATTCTCGCGGCTTTTTGTCCGCTCGCCCTGCAACGGAGATGCTTGTGTTCGCCAACCTGCTGATCATTCTGGCCTCATCCCTGGTGGTGATTGCGCTGTTTCGCCGGCTGCAATTGCCGCCCGTGCTGGGCTACCTGTGCGTGGGCCTGGCCGTGGGGCCGACCGCCCTCGACTGGGTGAATGACAGCGAAAACCTGCCCGACCTCGCCGAGCTGGGCGTGGTATTCCTGCTGTTTTCCCTTGGCCTGGAGTTCTCCCTGAGCAAGATGTTCGCCCTGCGCCACGTGGTATTTGGCCTGGGCAGCTTGCAAGTGCTGGGCTGCGGGTTGCTGCTGGGAGGCCTGTTGATGGCCTTTGGCGTGTCGCCGAACATCGCCTTGATGCTCGGTGCGGGGCTGGCGTTGTCGTCCACGGCCATTGTCAGCAAAGAGCTGAGCAGCCTAGGGGAAATCTTCAGCAGCCACGGCCAGAACGCGATTGGCGTGCTGCTGTTCCAGGATGTAGTGGCGGTGTTGCTGCTGACCCTGGTGCCGGTGTTCGCCGGTGGCAGCGAGCAGGCCTGGTACTGGGCACTGCCGTTGACGCTGGCCAAGACATTGTTGTTGTTCGTCGGCCTGTTGCTCGCTAGCCGCTGGTTATTGCCGCGTCTGTTCCATGAAGTCGCCGCCTCCCATTCGGCCGAGCTGTTTGTGCTGCTGGCGCTGGTGATCGTGTTGCTGACCGCCTGGCTCACGCACTTGCTGGGCCTCTCCCCGGCGCTTGGCGCGTTCCTGGCCGGCATGCTGCTGGGGGAAAGCCATTACCGGCATCAGATCGAGGCGGATATCCGGCCGTTTCGCGACATTCTGCTGGGGCTGTTTTTCGTCAGCATCGGCATGCTCATCGACCTGCAACTGTTCATCAGCCACAGCCTGCTGATCCTCGGCCTGACCTTCACGCTGATGCTGACCAAGGGCTGCGTGGTCGCGGCGCTGGTCAAACTGCGCGGCAGCGACCGCGAAACCGCCTGGCGCAGCGGCCTGGCCCTGGCCCAGGGCGGCGAGTTCTGTTTTGCGCTGATGGCGCAGATGCAACAGAGCCGGCTGATTCCGGATGAGTTCAACGGCTTGCTGCTGGCCGCCACCTTCTGCTCGATGCTGCTGACCCCGCTTTTGCTGCGCGCGGCACCGGGCATTGCCCTGCGCCTGCACCGTAAACCCAACCAGCAGGTGCAACTCGAAGCCATCACCGCGCTCAACGCCGAGTTACGCGACCATGCGGTGATCTGCGGCTATGGCCGCGTCGGGCAATCCATCGGGCGCTTTCTGCACCACGAAAAACAGGCGTTTATCGCCCTGGATGACAACCCGGAACGGGTGCAGGAAGCCGCCACCGAAGACAACAGCGTGCATTACGGCGACTGCCGCCGTGGCGCCCTGCTCAGCGCGGTCGGCCTGGAGCGGGCGCGGCTGGTGGTGATCGCCGTGGATAACACCGAAGTCGCCCTGCTGGTGCTGAAGGAAGCCCGCCGGATCAACGCCGACGTACCGATCCTGGTACGCACCCGCGACGACAGCCAATTAGCCGAACTGAAAGCCGCGGGCGCCAGCGAAGTGGTGCCCGAGCTGCTGGAGTCGAGCCTGATGCTCGCCTCCCACGCCCTGATCCTGCTGGGCCTGCCGGACCAGCAGGTGCAAGCGCGGGTCGATGAGGTGCGGCATAACCGCTACCGTCTGCTGCACGGCTTCTACCCGCGGGCGGCCCCTGACGAAGAGGCGCCGATCAATCCTGACTGATCGCACCGATCTTGTGGATCGACAGGTCCGCGCCGTAGTACTCCTCTTCCTGGCTCAGGCGCAGCCCGTGTACGCGCTTGATCACGCCATACACCAGCAGGCCGCCGGCAAACGCCACCAGCACACCCAACGCGGTGCCGATCAATTGGCTGATCAGGCTGACCCCGCCCAACCCGCCAAGGGCGGTCTGGCCGAAGATGCCGCAGGCAATGCCACCCCACACGCCACACAGGCCATGCAACGGCCAGACACCCAGCACATCGTCGATCTTCCAGCGATCCTGGGCGGCAATGAAGCACCACACAAACAAGCCACCGGCGACAACCCCCGTGACCAATGCGCCCACCGGATGCATCAGGTCGGAACCGGCACAAATCGCCACCAGCCCAGCCAGCGGGCCGTTGTGCAGGAAGCCGGGGTCATTGCGGCCAATCACCAGCGCCGCAACCGTACCGCCGACCATGGCCATCAGCGAGTTGACCGCCACCAGGCCGCTGACGCCGTTCAGGGTTTGTGCGCTCATCACGTTAAAGCCGAACCAGCCGACAATCAGAATCCACGAGCCCAGCGCCAGGAACGGGATGCTCGACGGCGCAAACGCGACCAGGCGCCCTTCGCGATAACGCCCGTTGCGCGGCCCGAGCAACAGCACCGCCGCCAACGCCAGCCAGCCGCCCATGGCATGCACCACCACGGAACCGGCGAAGTCATGGAAGCTGGCACCGAAGGTCGCGAGCAACCAGGCCTGCACGCCGAAATTGCCGTTCCACACCATGCCTTCGAAAAACGGGTAGATAAACGCCACGATCAGCGCGGTAGCGCACAGTTGCGGAACAAATCGTGCACGCTCGGCAATGCCCCCGGAAATGATCGCCGGAATCGCCGCGGCAAAGGTCAGCAGGAAGAAGAACTTCACCAGACCATAGCCGTGATCGGCACTGATCACCGCCGCCGGTTGCATGAAGCTCACGCCATAAGAGATCCAATAGCCTATAAAGAAATAGGCCAGGGTGGAGATCGCGAAGTCACTGAGGATTTTCGACAGGGCGTTGACTTGGTTCTTCTGACGCACGGTGCCGACTTCGAGGAAGGCAAAACCGGCGTGCATGGCCAAAACCATGACCGCACCGATCAGAATGAACAGGGTGTTGGAGCTGTGGACGAGGGTGTCCACTGCGCTTTGCAGATTTTCCATGGAGGTTGGCAGGCCTGCGATAAAGGCAAAAAGCACCAAAGCGGTTCAAACCGGCGTTTCGCGCACTAAATTGGTACCACCGGCTCCGCCCCTCTTCTGAGGGCGTGAACCGCTTTAGCGCAGCGATCAGCACAACCGGCCATTCCCGACAGGGTTTTTCCGCGAGTTTCAGTTATATAGGGTAAGGTTTTCACCGGTTTGCGGCCCAACCGCCCAGATTCAGCGCAGACCCAGGGGCCTGCGCACCAAGGCAAAGCAAAAGCTGTACCAGTCATTTGCAATGAACCTTCACCGATACCGGTGACTCGAAACCACACGTACCGATCAGCCACTCACGGAGATAACCATGGCCAGCAAAACAGCACAGACGGCTCAAGAAATACTGATGGCGGATTTTCAAACGCTGGTCAGTGATACTGAAAAGTTGCTGGACGACACCGCCATCCTGGCCGGTGACCAGGCCGACGAGCTGCGCGCCAAGATCCACGACAGCCTGCTCAAGGCCCGTGAAACCCTGCAACTGACCGAAGACTCCCTGCGCGACCGCAGCAAGGCCGCCGTCACCGCGACCGAAGATTATGTGCAGGCCAACCCTTGGCAATCAGTGGGCATTGCCGCTGGCGTGGGCTTCTTGATCGGTCTGTTGGCTACAAGGCGCTAATCCTATGTCTATCGGCGAATCCGGCTCGTCCACGGGCCCAAGTTCAACGTCCCGACGCCTGGGCGCAGCCGTACTGGGCTTGCTGCACAGCCATGTCGAACTGTTCGGCATCGAGCTGCAGGAGCAGAAAGCGCGCACCGTCAGCCTGCTGCTGTTTGCCGGGCTGGCCCTGGTGTTTGCCCTGCTGTTGCTGGTGGGGTTGTCGACATTGGTGATGATTCTGGTGTGGGACACCGGCTACCGCCTGACCGGAATCATCTGCCTCTGCGTGTTCTATACCCTGGCCGCAGCATTCTGCGGTGTGCGCTTGAAGGCGGCGGTGTTCGATGAGTCCACGCCGTTCCACGCCACCCTCGAAGAGCTGGCCAATGACCGGGAGCGCCTGCTGCCATGAGCCTGACTGAAATCCCACCCACCAACTCGCGCCGGGAAATGCGCAAGGCATTGATCCGCCTGCGCATGGAAATGCACCGCCAGGAAATCCGCCACGAGTCCCAGCAACTGATGGCGCCCCTGAATAAGGTGCGCAACATGGGCCAACACTGGCAGGACAGCCTGGGCATCAAGCATGCGCCGCTGTGGGGCGTGGCCGCAGTGACGCTGATCGGCTTCTTTACCGGCAAGGGCGCCAAGGGCGGCAGTCTCAGCAGCCTGACGCGCCTGGTGCGGCTGGGCGCCGGTTTGATCCCACTGATCAAATTAGCCATGCAGGGCGCCTCACGCAAAGGTTGAGGCCTGCTGGCTGCATTCTTGCAAACAGAATCGGCCCGGCCCTCGTCAACGAGGGCCGGGCACTTTGTTGCCAACGTTTTTAAGGAGGCCCCGTGATCGACGGGCAACCGCTCGCCTGCTTCCAACCCTTCATCGACACCGCCACCGGGCGCATCGCCGGCGTCGAGGCTCTCGGCCGCCTGCGCCAGGCTGACGGTCGCCTGCTGTCGGTCGGCCCGTTGTTCGCCGACCCGCGCACCTCAGGCGTGGCCTTGCGGCGCCTGGACCGGCAGATCCGCGACAACGCCTTGAGCCGTCTGCACGAGGTACCGCAGGACTGGTTTCTGAGCCTGAATATCTCACCGCGCTGGATCAATCGCCTGCGTGCCGGCCAGGCCCTGCCCAGTTTGCAACAGGTGCAGGCTCACGGCGTCGATCCACAGCGCATCGTGTTCGAGATCACTGAGCTGGGCGGCGATATCCAGCGCCTGGCCGACGTGGTGGCGCGCTATCGCGAGGCCGGCGCGCGCATCGCCATCGATGACTTCGGCGCCGGTTATTCGCAGCTCGACCGCGTGCTCGCGTTGCAGCCGGACATTCTCAAGCTGGACATGCGCCTGTTTCAGGAGGCCGCCAAAGGGGGCCCCAGCAGTGAAGTGGTGCGGGCACTGGCGCAAATGGCGGAAAAAACCGGCTGCTGGATCATTGCCGAAGGGGTGGAGACCGAGGCGCAGTTGAGTTTTGCGCTGGAATGCGGCTCGCGGTATGTGCAGGGTTATCTGTTTGCCCAGGCGCAACTGGACTGGTTCGCCACCGATGCTTTCGTGCCGCGCTTCGCCCAACTGCGTGGCGCCTACGTGCAGAAAAAACTCGCCGAACGCGGACGCATCATGCAATTGCGCCAACAACTGGCCGAACTGATGAAAATCCTCCAGACCTGGGCCCAGGGCCAGGCGCCGCTGAGCCATTTGCCGCAATTGCCGGACTATCCCTGGCTGCTGCGGTTCTACCAGTGCGACCGGCATGGCACCCAACTGACCCCCAATTTCGAATGGCGCCAGGACGCCTGGCAAGCCGACAGCCGCTACCTCGGCCACAATTGGTCGTGGCGCCCGTATTTCTATCATCTGCTGGCCGAAGGCTGGGACGAGCGCCGTTTGACGCTGTCTTCGACCTACCGCGACGCCACCACCAACCAGTATTGCCTGACCGCCGGACAATTCTTCGATAACGGTCAGCGCTTGCTGTTAATCGATATCGACGCGGTCGGCCTGTAGATTTTCGCTTGCTCCGCCCACCCGGAACCGGGAAGCTGGGCGAGTCATTCACCGCACGGAGAGTACCCGCCTTGGATTGGCCCACCCTGCTGACTCGCGAACGTCTTGGAAAGCCCCTGCACAGCCCGGAAGAATTGGGCCGTAGCCCGTTTCACAAAGACCATGACCGCATCATTTTCTCCGGCGCGTTCCGCCGCCTGGGGCGCAAGACTCAAGTCCACCCGGTGTCGAGCAACGACCATATCCACACCCGTCTGACCCACTCCCTGGAAGTCAGCTGCGTCGGCCGCTCCCTCGGCATGCGCGTGGGCGAAACCCTGCGCAGCGCCCTGCCCGAGTGGTGCGACCCGAGCGACCTGGGCATGGTGGTGCAATCGGCCTGCCTGGCCCACGACATCGGCAACCCGCCCTTCGGACACTCCGGCGAAGACGCCATCCGCCATTGGTTCCAGCAGGCCGCCGGGCGCGGCTGGCTGGACGACATGAGCGTGGCCGAGCGCAATGACTTCCTCAATTTCGAAGGCAACGCCCAGGGCTTCAGGGTGCTGACCCAGCTGGAATACCACCAGTTCGACGGCGGCACGCGGCTGACCTACGCGACCTTGGGCACCTACCTGAAATACCCGTGGACCGCCCGCCATGCCGACTCCCTGGGCTACAAGAAACACAAGTTCGGCTGCTACCAGAGCGAATTGCCGATCCTTGAGCAGATCGCCCACAAGCTCGGCCTGCCGCAACTGGAAGAACAACGCTGGGCGCGCCATCCGCTGGTGTACTTGATGGAGGCCGCGGACGACATCTGCTACGCGCTGATCGACCTGGAAGACGGCTTGGAAATGGACTTGCTGCAATATGCCGAAGTCGAGTCGCTGCTGCTCGACCTGGTCGGCGACGACCTGCCGCAAACCTACCGGCAACTGGGCGCCCAGGATTCACGGCGGCGCAAACTGGCGATCCTGCGCGGCAAAGCCATCGAACACCTGACCAACGCCGCCGCACGCGCTTTCGTCGAACAACAGGACGCCTTGCTCGCCGGCACCTTGCACGGTGATCTGGTCGAGCATATGCACGGCCCCGCCAAACGCTGCGTGCTGGATGCCAAGGACATGGCGCGCAAGAAAATCTTCCAGGACAAGCGCAAGACCCTGCATGAAATCGGCGCCTACACCACCCTGGAAATCCTCCTCAACGCCTTCTGCGGGGCGGCGCTTGAACAGCACGGCGGGCGCACGCCGTCGTTCAAGAACCGGCGCATCCTCGACCTGCTGGGCAACAGTGCCCCCGACCCGGCCTGGTCGCTGCACGCCTCGTTCCTGCGGATGATCGATTTCATCGCCGGCATGACCGACAGCTACGCCACCGAGATGGCGCGGGAAATGACCGGGCGTTCCAGCCCGCAATAGATGACTGATCCAGCTGCCTGTTGCCTGAACAGAATCTACCTACGAAGGGAACAGAGCGGCCTGATCGAATCAGTACAAACACCCGATGAATAATCACGCACGCTCTTAAAGGGCATAGGGCGCCTTCCTACGCCCCGCCCAATCGCCGCTTGACTCACCGTGTGCCCTTCCTATGTTCAAGAATTGCCTTCGCATCCTGTTGGTGGAGGATCACCCCTTTCAGCTCCTGGCAACCCAGTGCCTGCTCAACAGCTTCGGCTTCGAGCACCTGACCCTGGCGGAAAACGCCGAACAGGCGATCCGCTTGATGACCCAGTCCGAACGTCCCTTCGACCTCATGCTGTGCGACCAATGCCTGCCGGATCTGCCCGGGCTTGAGTTAGTCGAAATCGCCGGTCGGCGGGGGTTTATCGCAGGGGCGATCCTGTTGAGCGGGCTGCCCCTGCCCGAACTGGCGAATCTGAAGACTCAAGCCTTACAACGTAACTTGCCGTTACTTGGTTATTTATCAAAACCGTTAAACCGGGACGAACTAATGACGCTGATAAGCCCGCTGTAAATGTAGGAATTTAAACATCTCCACATAGGAAAAACTCACCACAATAACCGCTTAACCGGTGGGCCAAGGCCCGAACCCGCATCGCCGACCGAATTCTGAAACAGACGTCCACAAAGCCTTGATAGATCGTAAGGCAATACCTTTTTTAATGTAGGAATATTCCTGTTCTGTATCTACGCCCCCTCACCTCCATGCTCCCGCCTCGCCTTCTGAGCTAATGTGCCCGCTTTATTTGCACTTGCATGGAATGTGATTATGAACACAGTTTTCATCATTGATGACCATCCTGTTATCAGGCTGGCGATTCGTATGTTGTTGGAACACGAAGGCTATAAAGTCGTCGGCGAAACGGATAACGGTTGTGATGCAATACAAATGGTTCGCGAATGCCTTCCAGACCTGATCATTCTGGATATCAGTATTCCAAAACTTGATGGCCTCGAAGTGCTGTGCCGATTTAACGCAATGAATACTTCGATGAAAACCCTGATTCTGACGGCCCAATGCCCAACCCTGTTCGCCACCCGCTGCATGCGCTCGGGCGCCGATGGCTATGTGTGCAAAGAGGGCGACCTGAGTGAACTGCTGAGTGCCATCCGCGCTGTATTATCCGGCTACAACTACTTCCCCAGCCAGGCATTGAACGCCTGCGGCCCGGACAGTAATTCCCAGGAACTGGAACTGTTCAAGGCAGTGAATGATCGCGAATTAATGGTCTTGCAACTTTTTGCACAAGGTCGCACCAACAAGGAAATTGCCAAAGGTATGTTTCTCAGTAACAAAACCGTCAGTACCTACAAAAAGAGGCTTATGCAAAAACTCAAAGCCAAGTCCTTGGTAGAACTTATCGAGTTGGCAAAACGAAACGCGCTAGTGTGAGAAAGCGGATGCCCAGGCGTATAAAGGACTATCTGATCATATTGAGCGCAGGCGTGTGCTTGAGCACCTCTGTGCTCGCTGCTCAAACGGAACCGGAACACTTCACCTTATTGAGCCGCGCAGGCGCCGTTCAACTGGACACTCAACTGGACAAGACGCAACGCCAGTGGCTGCAGAACAAACGCGAACTGGTGCTCGGCGCGGCGGCTCCCGACTACCCGCCCTTCGACCTCACGGCCAGCGGGCGCGACTATGAGGGGCTCACGGCCGATTACGCCGGGCTGTTGGCCAAGGCGCTGGCGCTCCCCGTCAGAGTGCTGCGCTACCCCAACCGGGAAGCCTCCATCCAGGCGCTTGAAGCCGGTGAAATCGACCTGCTGGGCTCGTCCAATGGCTTTGAGGCCACCAACCCGCTGCTCACCCTTTCAGCACCGTATGCCGTGGACCAGCCAGTGCTGGTGACACGCGAGGGCGAAACCCGCAGCCTCAGTGAGGGCCTGGCCGGGCTGCGCCTGAGCCTGGTCTATCACTACCTGCCGCTGGGCGAAGTCGAGAAGCTGTATCCCGAGGCGATCATCCACACCTACCCCTCTTATCAGAACGCCCTGAATGCAGTGGCATTCGACCAGGCGGATGTGTTTCTCGGCGACACCATTTCCACCCATTACATGATCAACAAGGGCTATCTGAAAAATATCCGCATGGCCAACTTCGGCAAGCACGAAGCCTATGGTTTCAGCTTTGCCGTGCGCCAGGACCAGCACACCCTCTTGAGCATCCTCAACGCGGTGCTGGCGGCGGTGCCGACCAATGAGCAGGAGAGCATTGCCAAACGCTGGAGTGCGGGCAGCGACATCCTGCTCACCGCGCAAAAACTGCAGCTGACGCAACGCGAAGAACGCTGGCTGAAGACGCACCCGGTGGTCCGGGTAATCGCCAACGAAACCTTCGCGCCATTGACCTTCTTCGATGCCGACGGCAACTTCCGCGGCATCACCGCCGACCTCCTGGAGCTGATCCGCCTGCGCACCGGGTTGCGCTTCGAGATCCTGCGCGCACGCGATGTCAACGCGATGATCGAGCAAATCGATACCGGCAAAGCCGACCTCATCGGCGCCATCATTCCCAGCACGGAACGGGAAGCTCAACTGAACTTCAGTCGTCCCTATCTGGAAAACTCCTACGTATTGCTCACACGCAAGGAGCCCGACGCCCCATCGAATCTTGAACAGATGGCAGGCAAGCGCCTGGCGATCACCCAAGGCAACCCTCTGGAAAGCCTTCTGCGCAAGGATTTCCCGCACATTCGCCTGGTGGAAACCAGTGATACCTTCAAGGCCTCGGAACTCCTGGCCCAGGGGCATGTGGAAGGCGCGGTGAACTCGTTGGTGGTCGCCAACTATTTCCTGTCCTCCCAAGTGTTTCAGGACAAACTGCAGATCAGCGGCAGCATCGGCACCCTCCCCGCAGTCTTTGCGCTGGCCACGTCACGGGGTGCCACCGAGTTGAGCGCGATCCTCGACAAGGCGCTGCTGAGCATCGCCCCCGATGAGCTCGGGGTGATCAACAGCCGTTGGCGAGGCTACGCCGCTGCCTCCGACAGCTACTGGCGCAACTACCACCACCTGATTGCCCAGATCATCCTCGTCACCGGCCTGCTGCTGCTGATTTCCCTGACCTGGAACGCCTACATGCGCCGGGAGATCAAGCACCGCAAGATGGCCGAACGGGCCCTCAACGACCAGTTCGAATTCATGCGCGCACTGGTCAACGAAACGCCGCACCCGATCTATGTCCGCGACCGCAACGGCCTGTTGCAGACCTGCAACGACAGCTACCTGCAGGTGTTCGACGTCAAGCGCGAAGAGGTCATCGGCAAAAGTGTGATGCAGATGAGCACGGCCCAGGCAACCGAAGCGGCTCAGTATCACGCCGACTATCTGCGCGTGGTCGCCGAGGGCAACCCGCTGATCCTTGATCGCACCCTGCTCATCAATGGCAAAAAGCTGACGATCTACCACTGGATACTGCCCTACCGCGACTCCACCGGCGAAGTCCAGGGCATCATCGGCGGCTGGATCGACATCAGCGAACGACGCCAGCTGTTCGATGAGCTGCGCGCCGCCAAGGAACGTGCCGACGAAGCCAACCGTGCCAAGAGCACCTTTCTGGCAACCATGAGCCACGAAATCCGCACCCCGATGAACGCGGTGATCGGCATGCTCGAACTGACCCTCAAGCGCGCCGACCAGGGGCATCTCGACCGCCCGGCGATCGAAGTGGCCTACCACTCGGCCAAGGACCTGCTGGAGCTGATCGGCGATATTCTGGACATCGCGCGGATCGAATCCGGCCGCCTGAGCCTGGCACCGGAGCGTGTGAACCTGCGGGAAGTGATCGAGTCGGTGGTGCGGGTGTTCGACGGCCTGGCACGCCAGAAAACCCTGAGTTTGCTGCTGGAGTTCAAGCCCGAACTCGATGACACCGACGTGCTGATCGACCCGCTGCGCTTCAAGCAGGTGCTGTCCAACCTGGTGAGCAATGCGATCAAGTTCACCGAGCGCGGGCAGGTAAAGATCAAGGTGCAGGTGCAAGCCACCGAATTGGCACAGCAGGTCGAAATGAAGCTGGTGGTCGAAGACACGGGGATCGGCATCAGCCGCGACGACCAGTTGCGCCTGTTCGAACCCTTTGCCCAGGCCGACAATTCCGGGCAATTGGCCCGCAGCGGCGCGGGCCTGGGGCTGGTGATCTGCCGCAGCCTGTGCGCGATGATGGGCGGGCAACTGAGCCTGAGCAGCGTGCCCATGGTCGGCACCCAGGTGCATGTCAGCCTGAAGATGAACTGCCTGCAGCCCATCCAGGCCGCGGATGAACCCCTGCCGGCTGCGCCCGCACCGGCGCCGGTGCTCAACGTGCTGGTGGTGGATGATCATCCGGCGAATCGCCTGCTGATGTGCCAGCAACTGGGTTACCTGGGCCACCAGTTCACCGCAGCCCAACATGGCGCCGCCGGGTTCCAGGCCTGGCGCCAGGCCCACTTCGACCTGGTGATCGCCGACTGCAACATGCCCATCATGAATGGCTATGAGTTAAGCCGCTCGATCCGTGAGTATGAGCAGCGGGAGCAACTGACACCCTGCGTGGTCCTGGGGTTTACCGCCAACGCCCAGCCCGAAGAGAAGCTGCGCTGCGCCGAAGCCGGGATGAACGACTGCCTGTTCAAACCGATCAGCCTCACGGCGCTGGAACGGCAACTGGCGCAGATCGCGCCGCAGCCGTCCGGCCCGCGACTCGACCTCAGCCACCTGGATGCGCTGACGGGCGGCGATCCGCAACTGACTCGGCGGCTGCTTGAGGAACTGCTGAGCAGCAGCTGTCACGATCGCCAGATATTGGTCACGTTGTGGGCCCAGCAGGCTTCACTGCAGGACATCATCGAGCAGGCCCACAAGATCAAGGGCGCTGCGCGTATCGTCCAGGCCAGTGTACTGGCGGCGCAATGCGAAGCGCTGGAGCAGGCCTGCGCCCGCGGCGATGATCGGGCGGTGATCGAAACCGGCATCAAGACCCTGGAAAAGTGCATGCTGGAACTGGAGCGCCTGCTGCACATGCAACTCAACGGCCTGGGCTCTCCAGGGTAGGCAGGAGCGCGCCGCACGGCCCGCCCCCGCAACGGTCGGTCAGCAGTCGGTCAGGCGCAGGAAAATCGCCGCCAACTGCTCGATACCAACCTGGTCTTGCGCGGTAAACCGGGCCAGCGACGGGCTGTCGAGGTCGAGGACGCCAATCAGTCGGCCATCCTTGACCAGCGGCACCACCAGTTCACTGTTCGATGCGCTGTCACAGGCGATATGCCCCGGAAACGCATGCACATCTTCCACCCGCTGGGTCTGGCGCGACGCGGCCGCCGCACCGCACACGCCACGCCCGAACGGAATGCGTACACACGCGATCTGCCCCTGGAACGGCCCCAACACCAACTCTTCGTGACGGTTGAGGTAGAAACCGGCCCAGTTCAAGTCATCCAACTGATTGAACAAAAACGCAGAGAACTGCGCGCTGTTGGCGATGAAATCGCGCTCATCGGCCAGCAGCGACTCCAACTGCGCGCACAACATGGCATAGCCATCCAGACCGCTGCCGGCCTGCTGCAAATCGATCATGGTTGACGCTCCAGCAATTTGAGGCCCACCCAGTAACGGGCGAATTGATACGCGCAACGGCCGTTGCGGTTGCCACGCCCGGTGGCCCAGCGCACGGCGAGGATATCGAGGTCTTCATCACGCTGCCACTGCAGGCCGGCCTTGCGCGCCAGCTCGCCGATCCAGTGTTCCACCACGTTCAGGAAATGTTCCTGGGTGAATGGGTAGAACGACAGCCACAGGCCAAAACGGTCGGACAAGGCGATCTTGTCTTCCACCGCCTCACTCGGGTGCAGCTCGCCATCCACGCGTTTCCAGTTATCGTTGTCGCTCTGGTTTTCCGGCACCAGGTGACGACGGTTGGACGTGGCATACAGCAGCACGTTTTCCGGCGCCTGTTCCAGGGAACCGTCCAGCACGCTCTTGAGCACGCGGTAATCGCCTTCACCGGCCTCGAACGACAGGTCATCGCAGAACAGAATGAAACGCTGCGGCAGCTTGAGCAGTTGTTCGACCACACGCGGCAGGTCGGCGAGGTGATCGCGTTCGATTTCGATCAAGCGCAAACCGGCGCTGGCGTGCTGGGCGAGCAAGGCGCGCACCATCGACGATTTCCCCGTGCCGCGCGAGCCCCACAGCAACGCATGGTTGGCGGGCAGGCCGTCGAGGAACTGTTGGGTGTTGCGCGCCAACGTTTCACGCTGCTTGTCCACACCGATCAGGTCGGACAGGCGCATGTCCAGGCTGACCTCCAGCGGCAGCAGGAAGCCGCTGCGACCCTCACGCTGCCAACGGGCCGCAAGGCATTGGTTCCAGTCGATGGTTTGGCGCGGGGCTGGCAACAGGGGTTCCAGGCGCGCGAGTACGGCATCGGCACGCTCAAGAAAGGCATTCAATCGAGAATCCACGACTATTCCTCTGGCAAGTTCTTGTAAAAGATGGCGTATTGGCAACCCTGCGGCCGAGCGCTCCGGGCTGCACCTCTAAAACTGACGATTCGTACCGGGCAAGCCTGAACCTGTGGATGTTCAGCTATGCTTGCCGGGCGAAGGGAAACGTGAAGTGGTTCAACACTCGATGGATATCAAGTTCGCCCACCGCTTGTCTTATAAACAAGCCAGATTGACTGTGCTGGTCGGTTTCGTCTTGGGAACCTTGCTCAGCCTGATCCAGATCGGCATTGATTATGCCAGCGAAGACGCATCCATCAACCGTGAAATTCGTTCGCTGATTGAAATCAGCCATAACCCGGCGTCGCGCATCGCCTACAACATCGACGCCGAGCTGGCCCAGGAGCTGACCCTCGGCCTGTTGCACTCCCCCGCCATCATTCAGGCGCGGTTGACCGACAACAACGGCGTGGTACTGGCCGACGTCGGACGGCCGCGCAAAGAAAGCCCCTACCGGCCCGTCAGCGATTTCCTGTTCGGCGCCAACCGCCAGTTTGAAGACCGGCTGTTCCTCAGCCATATGCCCAACGAATCCCTTGGCGTGCTGCGCCTCGACGTAGACACCTACGCCTTTGGCAGCCGCTTCCTGCACCGCGCCGAGGTCACCCTGATCAACGGATTTGTGCGCAGCCTGCTGCTGACCGGGATCCTGCTGGGCCTGTTCTATGTGATGCTGACCCAACCGCTGGTACGCATCATTCGCGAGCTGAGCACGCGCAGGCAGACACGCCTGGATTGCCCGCCGGGGCACGAGCACGATGAAATCGGCGTGCTGGTCAACGTGGCCAACCAGCAATTCGACACCCTGGAAACCGAGATCCAGCAGCGCCGTCACGCCGAGGACCGCCTCACCGAGTACCTGGGGCAACTGGAAAACATCGTCTCGGCGCGCACGCTGGAGCTCAAGGCCAGCAACCAGCGCTTGAGCCAGTCCAACGATGAGTTGGAAGCAGCAAAAATGAACGCGCTGGGCATGGCTCAGGCGCGGGCGGCGTTCCTGGCCAATATGAGTCACGAAATCCGCACGCCGCTCAATGGGTTGCTGGGCATGATCGCGCTGTCGCTGGACAGCCCGCTCAACGCCGAGCAGCGCCAGCAACTGTCGATCGCCCATGATTCCGGCAAGGTGCTGGTGGAACTGCTCAACGATATCCTCGACCTGTCCAAGTTCGACGCGGGCCAGTTGGAGCTGGAGCGCATCCCGTTCGACCTCGGCGCGCTGGTGGAAGACACCGCCAACCTGTTATCGCAGAACGCCGCGCCGAGTGTCGAACTGACGTGCCTGATCGACCCGCAGTTCCCGGCGCAGGTGCTCGGCGACCCGACACGTGTGCGGCAGATCGTCAGTAACCTGCTGTCCAACGCCTTGAAGTTCACGCGCTTCGGCCGCGTGGATGTGCGCCTCAGCGCCCAGGATGGCCGAGTAAAAATCGAAGTGTGCGACACCGGGATCGGCATTGCCCAGGACGCGCAGGTGAAGATCTTCCAGCCGTTCACCCAGGCTGGCGCGGGCATCACCCGCCAGTTTGGCGGCACCGGCCTGGGCCTGGCGCTGACCCATAACCTGTGCGAGGCGATGCACGGTCGGCTGAGCATCAGTTCGGAAGTCGGCTTCGGCAGCCAGTTCTGCGCCGACCTGCCGCTGCCCGCCCATTTGCCTGCGCCCCGGCTCGCGCCGCTGACGGGCGAAGTCATTGCAATCACCAGTGCCGACAGCGGCCTGGCGGAGCTGCTCAGCACCCTGTTACCTCACTGGGGGCTGACAGTGCATTGCTATTCTATCGATGAGGACTTGAACGGAAAAAAACCCGACTTGTTGATCACGGACTGCCCGGAGTGCCTGTTTCGCCTGCGCCCGGCCATCACGGCGCCGATCCTGCTGGTGACCGCCTATGGCAATTTCATGCCCAGTGAGGAAGTCGCGGCCCTGGCGCCGTTGCAGCAACAGGCGCGCCCTTTGAGCCGCAACGCGCTGTACCAGATCCTGCAACGTAATCTGCGCAGCGACGCGCACTTGATCCTCGACCCGATCGCACTCGATGCCACGCCCCTGGTCCACCGGGCACGCATCCTGCTGGTGGAGGACAACCCGGTCAATCAGCTGGTGGCCAAGGGCATGCTCAGCAAGTTGGGCTGCGAAGTGATCGTCGCCGCCCATGGTGGCGAAGCGCTCAAGTTCCTCGAAGAACAGCACTTCGACATGGTGTTGATGGACTGCAACATGCCGGTGATGGATGGCTACGAGGCCAGTCGGCAGATTCGTCGCAGCGGGCGCTGGCCGGACCTGCCCATTGTCGCCCTGACCGCCAACGCGCTGTCGGAAGAACGCGAGCGTTGCCGGGCGGCGGGGATGAATGACTACCTGGCCAAACCGTTTCGCCGCGAAGAACTCAATGCGCTGCTGGACCTGTGGGTGCCTAAGACGACAAGTCTCTGATCTGCGCGAGCAATTGGTCCAACCCCTCGCGCAAGGCATCGGCCTGGTTGAGGTCGACACCGCTGTCGCACAGCAAGCGGGTTTTCAATTGATGGGCCTGACCGCGCAACTGCACCCCGGCGTGGCTCAGGCTCAAATGCACTTCGCGTTCATCCTGCGCGCTGCGCTGGCGCCTCACCAACCCAAGCTGCTCCAGACGCTTGAGCAGCGGCGTCAGCGTGCCCGAATCGAGCATCAAGCGCTCGCCCAGGGCCTTGACCGTGGGCTGGGGCGGCGTCGCGTGGTGCCATTCCCACAACACCAGCATCACCACGTATTGCGGGTAGGTCAGGCCCAACTGGTCAAGCATCGGTTTATAGGCGCGGGTCACCGCGCGCGATGCGGCGTAGAGCTTGAAACACAACTGGTTGTCCAGCGCCAGGGACACGGTGGGCAGGTCGGTCATTTGAGCAGGGCTTCGATCTCTTGGGTCAACTCCTGGGGCTTGGTGGTTGGCGCAAAGCGCTTGACCACCTGGCCGTCGCGACCGATGAGGAACTTGGTGAAATTCCACTTGATGCCCTTGGAACCCAGCAGGCCCGGCGCGCGTTTTTTCAACTGCACGAACAGCGGGTGGGCAGCGCCGCCATTGACGTCGATCTTCTTGAACAACGGGAAGCTGACGCCGAAATTCAGCTCGCAGAACTCGGCAATCGCGCCTTCGTTGCCCGGTTCCTGCTTGCCGAACTGGTTGCACGGAAACCCCAGCACCACCAGACCCTGGTCCTTGTACTGCTGCCAGAGTTGCTCCAGGCCCTTGTACTGCGGGGTGAAGCCGCATTTGCTGGCAGTGTTGACCACAAGAATGGCCTTGCCGGCAAAATCGGCCAAGGTCTTTTGCTCACCCTTGATGGTGGTGCAAGGGATGCTCAGCAGGTTGTCGCTCATGGCAATGCCTCGGATAAGGAGAAAGAAGGCAAAACATAGCGAGCAATTCAATTGCGTGCAATTGAATTGATCAAACTGATAGCCCGGTATACATCGCCCCCGCGCAAGACGCAGGGGCGACTCAGGCTCAGCGCGGCACGAGGTCCAGGCACACCGAGTTGATGCAATAGCGCAGGCCGGTCGGCGGCGGGCCATCCGGGAACACATGCCCCAGGTGCGCGTCGCACTTGGCGCAGGTGACTTCGGTGCGGATCATGCCGTGGCTGACATCGCGGATCTCGATCATCGCGCTGTCGGCGATCGGTGCGTAGAAGCTGGGCCAGCCGCAGCCGGAATCGAACTTGGTGGAAGAGTCGAACAGTGGCTCATTGCAGCAGATGCAGTGATACACGCCGTCGGTCTTGGTGGCATTGTACTTGCCGGAAAACGGCCGTTCGGTGCCCTTCAGGCGGCACACGTTGTATTGCTCCGGATCGAGCATCGCTTTCCATTCTTCAATGGTTTTCTGCAGCTTTTCCATCAGTACACCTCGGCAACTGAAAAACCCTGATCTGTGTCTTTTCCAGGGATCAGGCGGCACGTATGATTGCGCCTCTTCAACCCGGCAGTCTGGCACCCGCGTTAGCGGCATTCAAACGTATTTATGGGTGCGACCAACGCAGGATTCTCAGCACGGTAGGCTCCGTACCGTCTGGATCGTTCATTTTCAGGATCACATCGCCATGCAGGTCAGCAAATCGAACAAGCTCGCCAACGTCTGCTACGACATTCGCGGCCCGGTGCTCAAGCACGCCAAGCGCCTGGAAGAGGAAGGCCATCGCATCCTCAAGCTGAACATTGGCAACCCGGCGCCGTTTGGTTTCGAAGCGCCGGACGAAATCCTCCAGGACGTGATCCGCAACCTGCCCACCGCCCAGGGCTACAGCGATTCCAAAGGCCTGTTCAGTGCGCGCAAGGCGGTGATGCAGTATTACCAGCAAAAGCAGGTCGAAGGTGTCGGCATCGAGGACATCTACCTGGGCAACGGCGTGTCCGAACTGATCGTGATGTCGATGCAGGCCTTGCTCAACAATAGCGACGAAGTGCTGGTGCCGGCGCCGGACTACCCGCTGTGGACCGCCGCGGTGACCCTGGCCGGTGGCCGCCCGGTACACTACCTGTGCGACGAAGGCGCCGACTGGTTCCCGGACCTGGCCGACATCAAGGCCAAGATCACCCCGAACACCAAGGCGCTGGTCATCATCAACCCGAACAACCCGACCGGCGCCGTGTACTCGCGGGAAGTGCTGCTGGGCATGCTCGAACTGGCGCGCCAGCACAACCTGGTGGTGTTCTCCGACGAGATCTACGACAAGATCCTCTACGACGATGCCGTCCACATCTGCACCGCCTCCCTCGCGCCGGACCTGCTCTGCCTGACCTTCAACGGCTTGTCCAAGTCGTACCGCGTGGCGGGTTTCCGCTCCGGCTGGGTCGCCATCTCCGGGCCCAAGCACAACGCCCAGAGCTACATTGAAGGCATCGACATGCTGGCCAATATGCGCCTGTGTGCCAACGTACCGAGCCAGCACGCGATCCAGACTGCGCTGGGCGGTTACCAGAGCATCAACGATCTGCTGCTGCCTCAGGGCCGCCTGTTGGAGCAACGCAACCGCACCTGGGAATTGCTCAACGACATTCCCGGCGTCAGTTGCGTGAAGCCGATGGGCGCGCTGTACGCCTTCCCACGCATCGACCCGAAAGTCTGCCCGATCCTCAACGACGAGAAGTTCGTGCTCGACCTGCTGCTGTCGGAAAAGCTCCTGGTGGTGCAAGGCACCGCGTTCAACTGGCCGTGGCCGGATCACTTCCGCGTGGTGACCTTGCCGCGTGTGGATGACCTGGACATGGCCATCGGTCGCATCGGCAACTTCCTCAAGTCCTATCGCCAGTAACGACTATGACGCTGTACGACCGGGATCTGGTCGTACAGCGAGTATCTGGCAACACTTCTCTGCCCATTGCCCCGCTCCGCACTGCGTTTGCCCCTCTCCCAGCGCGTGCCCCCTATAATCAAAGGGCCGCGAGGCAACAGGAGGCTGATCAAGCGGGGCAATACAGGTGGGAAATTCCCTTCAAGACTCTACATTCAGGCTGTAGGACACAGTTTGAAATAGTCGCTCGGTTGAATCACCCCATGTCGCACCTTATATACCCCGCAGTACGCGACATATTTAGCATGAGGAGAACTCTACAACCATGATGCGCATCCTGCTGTTCTTGGCCACCAACCTGGCGGTCGTGCTGATTGCCAGCATCACCCTGAGCCTTTTCGGCTTCAACGGGTTCATGGCGGCCAACGGGGTCGATCTGAACCTCAATCAGCTGCTGATCTTCTGTGCGGTCTTTGGTTTTGCCGGCTCGCTGTTCTCGCTGTTCATCTCCAAGTGGATGGCGAAGATGAGCACCAGCACCCAGGTCATCACTCAGCCACGCACCCGGCATGAGCAATGGTTGCTGCAGACCGTCGAACAGTTGTCCCGCGAGGCCGGTATCAAGATGCCGGAGGTCGGGATCTTCCCGGCCTATGAAGCCAACGCCTTTGCCACCGGCTGGAACAAGAACGACGCGCTCGTTGCGGTGAGCCAGGGCATGCTGGAGCGCTTCTCCTACGATGAAGTCAAGGCGGTGCTGGCCCACGAGATCGGCCACGTGGCGAACGGTGACATGGTCACCCTGGCGCTGGTCCAGGGCGTGGTGAACACCTTCGTGATGTTCTTCGCGCGAATCATCGGCAACTTCGTCGACAAGGTGATCTTCAAGAACGAAGAAGGCCGCGGCATTGCCTACTACGTGGCAACCATCTTCGCTGAACTGGTGCTGGGCTTCCTGGCCAGCGCGATCGTGATGTGGTTCTCGCGCAAACGGGAATTTCGCGCGGACGAAGCCGGTGCCCGCCTGGCCGGCACCGGGGCGATGATTGCAGCCTTGCAGCACCTGCGCTCCGAACAGGGCCTGCCGGTGCATATGCCGGACAGCCTGACCGCGTTTGGCATCAACGGCGGCATCAAGCAGGGTCTGGCGCGCATGTTCATGAGCCACCCGCCGCTGGAAGAGCGGATTGACGCACTGCGTCGTCGCGGCTGACCGCTTGGCGGCGACACGGAAAGGGGCGATCTGATCGCCCCTTTTTTGTGGGCGCCTTACCCGCCCAGGACTCAGCGCTTCGTGAGTCGGTAGACTCGCTCTTCCAGCCGGGTTACGCCGTCCTGAACGAACTTCCAGCTCTCACCCAAAACGTCCTGCTCCTCAAGCACTTCGAGGGCCCAGTGCGCCCCCAGCAGCACCTTCACCTCATCATCGGTCACCGCAAACGGTGGGCCGGCCTTTTGCGTCTGGTCGTAGTCGAGGGTAATCAGCAACCCCTTGCAACCCGGCCCCAGAAGCGTATTGAGGTGTTCGGTGTAGCGCGCCCGCATCAGCGGCGGCAAGGCGATCAACGCCGCGCGATCATAAAGCGCCGTGCAATCGAGCAGCGCCTGCGCGTCCAGCGCGAAGAAATCACCGCACCACACCTCGATCACATCCGCCTGGTACACCTTGAACACGCCGCGTTGGCTGATACGCGGTATCAGCCCCTGCTCACTGAAGAATGCCTCAACCGCCTGCTCCGACAGTTCTACCCCGAGCACGCGACAGCCTTGACTGGCCAGCCACACCAGATCCAGGCTTTTGCCACACAAGGGCACCAGCACCTTTGCCCCCTGCGCGACCGCCAACTGCGGCCAGTGCCGTTGCAGATAGGGGTTGACCTCGGGCAAGTGAAAACCGATCTGATTACGTGCCCAGCGCTCCCGCCAAAACTGAGAATCCATACATCACCCTGAAAATTCGATCAAAAGGCGCTAAAACTTATATTAGATTTAGATCATTGATCTGATTGAAGATGGGGCATGTTAACCCTGAGGGCCCTTCTTATGCTCCCCACTCTGTTTATCTCCCATGGTTCGCCCATGCTCGCCCTGCAACCCGGTGCCAGCGGCCCGGCCCTGCAGCGCCTGGCGGCTGAACTACCACGGCCGAAGGCGATTGTGGTGGTGTCGGCGCACTGGGAAAGCCAGGAATTGCTGGTCAGCGGCAACGCCGCACCGGAAACCTGGCATGACTTCGGCGGCTTTCCGGCCGAGTTGTTTGCCGTGCAATACCCGGCGCCGGGCGACCCGCAATTGGCGCGCGAGATTGTCGAGTTGCTGCACGCCGACGGCTTGAATGCGCGCATCGATGAGCGCCGTCCCTTCGACCACGGCGCCTGGGTGCCGCTGTCGCTGATGTACCCGGCCGCGGATATCCCGGTGGTGCAGGTGTCCTTGCCCAGCCGTATGGGCCCTGCCCTGCAGACCCGGGTCGGACACGCCCTCGCCAGCCTGCGCGAACAAGGCGTGTTGCTGATCGGCTCCGGCAGCATCACCCACAACCTCGGCGAACTGGATTGGCACGCCGGGTCCGAAAGCATCGAGCCGTGGGCGCGGGCGTTTCGTGACTGGATGGTGGACAAGCTTGCCGCCAACGACGAAGCCGCGCTGCACGATTATCGCCGCCAGGCGCCCAACGCCGTGCGCAGCCATCCCAGTGATGAACATTTACTGCCGCTCTACTTTGCGCGGGGTGCCGGCGGCGACTTCAGCGTGGCGCACCAAGGCTTCACCATGGGCGCGCTGGGCATGGACATCTACCGCTTCGGCTGACGCACATCCCGATGCGCGGGCAAACCCAGATTGAGGGCCGCCCACAAAGCGAGCGCGGCCCAAGAAGAAAACCCGGAAATCCTCACCTGCGTGGGCCTTCCGGGTTTTTGCATCGCCAACCTTTTCAAGGGGCGCAACTCCAACAGGCGTAGCGTTGAAACGCTTACTCAGGCTCTATCAACAGCGCCTTCAGGCTTTCTTCGCATAACCTGCGCCCTGAAAAGAGAATTGTATTTCCTTACCTTTACCCGCTTCGCTGATCACCCGCTGCAGTCCCACCATCGAGTTCTTGTACCGGCCATAGAGCCCATCACTCTTGATTTCACCCACCCTGACATTGCCCTTATCGTCTGTAGTAAAGGGGGCGGAGAAACTACCGCGAGTAGGTGCGATCTGCGAACTTCGGTCTATTTTCGCGCCGTAATGTTCGACGAAGCCTCTGTCTCTGCCAGCCAAGGCAAACTTCTGATCGACATAAATATCTTTGACATGCTGCTTGGGGCCCGGCATGTCGGAATCGGTAACGTCCTGAATAAACCCCCTCAACTTATGGGCATCCTCAGGATCTCGTTCTACCGTGAGGTTATATTTATTCCCAAATTTAAAATCTACCAAGGTGCTGTTACTGGCGCCTTTTCCCCCATCAAACTCGGGGCGGCCTTGTGGCGCCTTGAAATGCTCACCGTTTCCAGAAAACACAATCAGCGCCTTGCCATCCCCGCGCGGCTGCATCCCAATATAGCCACGGCCAAGAGGCCGACCTTGCGCATCATTGACGCCAAACTGCATCGCATAATAAATCCCTGCGTCCTTGCTTCCTTTTCGTTGAAGGCCTTCGTCGATACTCATTGGAAACGTAATGTTACTCAACCCAGCGCCAGGCGCGGACAGCGAGTAACTCAGGCCATACAGCCCATTGGGCGATGTGGCTACCTTCTTGATTTCCAGTTTCGGATCGCTGACTTTATTAAGCGTTGACGTCGTGGTCGCAGACGCTACAGGCATGGATCGCGTATTTCTTCTTGAACGAGCGACCGCGGCATCCGAAGCGAGTGCGCGCTCGATCCACGGCAAACCGTGCTCGCGTGCTGGCTCTCGCGCCTGATTAACAGGCGGTTGGCTGGGAGGATAAGTCGCAGGCTCAGGCATTGTTTGTGGAAACAACTGTGAATTACTAATACGCATAACAGCCAGAGCTCCTTTCTGGAAAAATCAATCAATAGCCGTCAAGCCCGGCGCCTATCCCTCGACACGGTTACAAGCGAACCTTTCCAACTTGAACAACTGACGAGAGCAGATTGAGAGCGTTTTTTACCCTTGAGCGATGTAACTCAGGTTTATCCGCCCCCCCCGTCACTTGATAGTAAAAACTTTACGCAAAGCCGGCTGCCAGAAAGGCCGCTCAGAAACTCAGACTTTTCCTAAACCCAATAAGATCAGTAGCTGACCGTTATGGCCGACCACCCCACGACGATCCGCGTCAATTGCCGGGCAAAAAAAATCCCCGAACCAGTCGGGGATTTTTTTAGGTGCGATCAATCAGCCCAGGGGCGGATCAATCTTCGCGGTAGCGACGCAGCTTGAGCTGCTTACCGGCAACGCGTGTGTCTTTCAGCTTGGTCAGCAGTTTTTCCAGACCGTCTTCCGGCAGCTCCACCAGGGAGAAGCTGTCACGGACCTGGATGCGACCAATGGCTTCACGTGCCAGGCCACCCTCGTTGAGGATAGCGCCCAGCAGGTTCTTGGCCGCGATACCATCACGCGCGCCCAGCGCGGTACGGCAGCGAGCACGACCTTCAGCCAATGGCACCGGAGCGCGACGCTCACGATCACCACGCTCAGGACGGTCGCCGGAACGCTCTGGACGATCACCGCGTGGCGCGTTGTTCGGTACCAGTGGGCGTTCTTTCTCGATGGCTGCCAGGGTCAAGGCCTGAGCGTTGGTGGCTTTGCGCAGCAGGGCTGCAGCCAGGGCACGCGGGGTGCAACCGATATCGGCGGTCAGGCGGTCCAGCAGGTCGCCGTGGGTCGATTCAGCGTCAGCCACCAGTGGCGACAGGCTGTTGGTCAGTTTCTTGATGCGTGCATCGAGAACGGCCTGGGCATCCGGCAGGCGGACTTCAGCAACCTTCTGACCGGTCACACGCTCGATCACTTGCAGCATGCGGCGCTCACGCGGCGTCACCAGCAGCAGTGCGCGACCTTCGCGACCCGCACGGCCGGTACGGCCGATACGGTGAACGTAGGACTCTGGATCGTAAGGCATGTCAACGTTGAACACGTGGGTGATACGTGGAACGTCGAGGCCACGAGCAGCTACGTCGGTCGCTACAACGATGTCCAGACGGCCATCCTTGAGAGAGTCGATCACGCGCTCACGTTGGTTCTGGGCGATGTCACCGTTCAGCGCAGCGGCTTTGTAGCCTTTGGCTTCGAGGGCACTGGCCAGGTCCAGGGTCGCTTGCTTGGTACGCACGAACATGATCAGCGCGTCGAAGTCTTCGACTTCCAGCAGGCTCAATACAGCCGAGGTCTTCTGGTCAGCGTGAACCAACAGGTGAGCCTGTTCGATCGCGGTAACGGTCTGAGTCTTGGTCTGGATCTTCACGTGTTGCGGATCGCGCAGGTGGCGTTCGGCAATGGCACGGATCGACTGCGGCAGGGTGGCCGAGAACAGCACGGTCTGACGGGTCGGTGGCAGTGCCTTGAAGATGACTTCCAGGTCATCCATGAAGCCCAGCTTCAACATTTCGTCAGCTTCGTCCAGAACCAGGTGGTTCACGGTCGACAGGACTTTCTCGTCACGACGCAGGTGGTCGCACAGACGACCCGGAGTGGCGACAACGATCTGTGCGCCATTACGGATAGCCTTGAGTTGCGGGCCCATCGGCGCGCCGCCGTAGACGGCCACAACGGTTACGCCTGGCATTTGCTTGGCGTAGGTTTCAAAAGCGGTTGCTACTTGCAGCGCCAACTCACGAGTTGGCGCCAGGATCAGGGCTTGCGGTTCGCGCTTGGCAGGATCGATGCAGTGCAGGATAGGCAGGGCGAACGCGGCGGTTTTACCGGTACCGGTTTGCGCCTGGCCAATCATGTCGTGGCCGGCCATGATGATCGGGATCGATTGCTGCTGAATCGCCGAAGGTTCTTCGTAGCCAGTCGCAATGACGGCAGCAAGAATGTTCGGGTTAAGATTAAAAGCGGCGAAGCCGCCGGTTTCCTGGGTCATGGGTCTGCCTCTAAGTGCATCCGCAAAGACCCATGCTCCAAAGCTGCGCATGCCGTGTTGAGACTCAAGAGTCGCCCTGGCTGCTTTGTCGGCGGGGATTTGCGAAAACGAATGAATGAAAAAGATTCGTCAAGGAAGAGTCCGCTGTGCGGACGTGCAGCCGAAGCTGACTTCGGGGAATTGCGCTACCTAAACGCGGCCCGGTTAAAGGCCGGCGCGCACTATACCGGAAATAGCTGAAAAAGGGAGCTTTTTTTATCGCAAAGCACCGATAAACCGCACTGCGTCACCGCCTTTGCGCAGATGGGCTCCAGGGTCTATTTTTCAAGTGCCCGGCCCTGTTGGCTGAAACGCTTAAACGGTTCACCCGCACACTCGGCCCCTTTGGTCCGAAACCCCTTACTGCGCCCGAGGGCACACCCGATGAATCAAGCCAGCAGCAGCCTCGTCAGCCGTGAACTCCTGGGTCATGTCCTGTTGTTGGGCCTGGATCGGGTCGCCAAGCGCAATGCCTTTGACCTGGATCTGCTCAACGCACTGAGCCTGGCCTATGGCGAATTTGATCGAAACGACGATGCGCGGGTGGCCGTGGTGTTCGCCCACGGCGACCACTTCACCGCCGGGCTGGACCTGGCCAACGTCAGCGCAGTGATGGCCGGAGGCTGGCAACCGCCACCGGGGGGCTGCGATCCCTGGGGCGTGTTCGCCGGCCCTCGGGTCGGCAAACCGGTGATCGTCGCCGCTCAGGGCTACTGCCTGACCCTTGGCATCGAGTTGATGCTGGCGGCGGATATCAATCTCTGCGCGAGCAACACTCGCTTCGCGCAGATGGAAGTACAACGTGGGATCTTTCCATTTGGTGGTGCGACGTTGCGCTTTCATCAAATAGCAGGCTGGGGCAACGCCATGCGCTGGCTGCTCACCGGCGATGAGTTCGATGCCCACGAAGCCCTGCGCCTGGGGTTGGTGCAGGAAGTGATGGCCAGCGAAGACCTGCTGCCGCGCGCCATCGAACTGGCCAGCCGCATCGCGCGCCAGGCACCCCTCGGCGTGCAAGCCACGTTGATGTCGGCCCGCCTGGCGCGCTTGGAGGGCGAAGCTGTCGCGGCCGCCGCGTTACCGCCGCTGGTCGCGCAATTGTTCAACAGCGAAGACGCCAAGGAAGGCGTGCGCGCCATGCTCGAGAAGCGCCCGGGGGTATTCAGGGGAATTTGAGTTGGCCGTGCCGCAGTCATCGCGAGCAAGCCCGCGCCCACATCGACCGCATTCCTTCAGGATGTGCTCGGTCAAATGTGGGAGTGGGCTTGCCCGCGATGACGCCCGTTCAGACAACTAGGTTGCCGGCCGAATCGCCTTGATCAATGGCTGCAACGAATAGCCCAATCGCGGCGCCAGCGCTTCGGCGCGGGCCGAGAGCGCCGCAGCGTCCAGCGCCTGATCCAACTCCGAAGGCACCAGCAGGATCACATTGCCCTCCTTCACCGGCAGCTCCCAATAATGCCGGTGATACAACCCGCGCAGCAGGGCCGCACCCAACGGTTTGCCGTCGTCGGTGGCCCACTGATTGATCACCAGCCAACCGCCGGGGTTGAGTTTCTTCTGGCAGTTTTCCAGGAAGGTCCAGGCCAGGTGCCCAACGCCGGGGCCGACATCGGTGTACAGGTCGACGAAGATCAGGTCGGCCGTTTCGGCGGTCTCGAGCAATTCCAGAGCATCGCCAATGCGGATGTACAGGCGCGGATCGTCGTCCAGCCCCAGGAACTCAATAGCCAGGCGCGGCACCTCGGGGCGCAGCTCGATGGCTTCGACATCCTCCAGCGGCAGGAACTTGAGGCACGCCTGGGTCAGCGTGCCGGCGCCCAGGCCGAGGAACAACGCGCTTTCCGGCTGCTCGTGGCACAACGCACCGATCAGCATCGCACGGGTGTAGTCGTACTCCAGCCAGCTCGGGTCGGCGGTGAACACGCAGCTTTGCTCGATGGCGTCGCCAAACTCGAGAAAACGGTAATCGGCCACTTCGAGCACGCGGATCATGCCGAAGTCATCATGGACCTCGGCCAGCAGGCGCTCGACACGCTCCTCGCTCATCTACAACTCCTAACGGGTTCACCCCAGGGCAAAGGCGCGATTGTCGGCCAACCGGCGGCAACAGGTCACGCACTAATTGCTGATAACATTGGCGCCCGACCGTCAATCACCCTATCGAGTCCACGATGAGCCAACCCTGGAGCCCAGACAGCTGGCGCGCCCTGCCGATCCAGCAACAACCCCAGTACCCGGACGCTGCACACCTGTTACAGGTAGAGCAGAGCCTGGCCAGCTACCCGCCGCTGGTATTTGCCGGGGAGGCCCGCGAGTTGCGCCGCCAGTTTGCCGAGGTGACCCAGGGTCGCGCCTTCCTGCTGCAAGGCGGCGACTGCGCCGAGAGTTTTGCCGAGTTCTCCGCCGCAAAAATCCGCGACACCTTCAAGGTGCTGCTGCAGATGGCTATCGTGATGACCTTCGCCGCCGGCTGCCCGGTGGTGAAAGTCGGGCGCATGGCCGGCCAGTTCGCCAAGCCGCGCTCGTCCAACGATGAAACCATCGATGGCGTCACCTTGCCGGCCTACCGTGGCGATATCGTCAACGGCATCGGCTTCGACGAAAAAAGCCGTGTGCCGGACCCCGACCGCCTGCTGCAGTCCTACCACCAGTCCACCGCCACCCTTAACCTGCTGCGCGCGTTCGCCCAGGGCGGGTTTGCCGACCTGCACCAGGTACACAAGTGGAACCTGGACTTCATCGCCAACTCCGCACTGGCCGAGAAGTACAGCCAGTTGGCGAACCGTATCGACGAAACCCTGGCCTTCATGCGCGCCTGCGGCATGGACAGCTCGCCGCAACTGCGCGAAACCAGCTTCTTCACCGCCCACGAAGCGCTGCTGCTCAACTACGAACAAGCCTTCGTGCGCCGCGACAGCCTGACCAACGACTACTACGACTGCTCGGCCCACATGCTGTGGATCGGCGATCGCACCCGTCAGTTGGACGGCGCCCACGTCGAGTTCCTGCGCGGGGTACACAACCCGATCGGGGTCAAGGTCGGCCCGAGCATGAACCCGGATGACCTGATCCGCCTGATCGACATCCTCAACCCGGACAACGACCCCGGCCGCTTGAACCTGATCGCGCGCATGGGCGCCAACAAGGTCGGCGACCACCTGCCGGCGCTGCTTCGCGCCGTGCAGCGTGAGGGCAAACAGGTGCTGTGGAGCTCCGACCCGATGCACGGCAACACCATCAAGGCCAGCAGCGGCTACAAGACCCGCGACTTTGCGCAGATCCTCGGCGAGGTGAAGGAATTCTTCCAGGTACACGAGGCCGAAGGCACCTATGCCGGCGGGATTCATATCGAGATGACCGGGCAGAACGTCACCGAATGCATCGGCGGCGCGCGGCCGATCACCGAAGATGGCTTGTCGGACCGCTACCACACCCACTGCGACCCGCGGATGAATGCCGATCAGTCGCTGGAGCTGGCGTTCCTGATCGCCGAGACGTTGAAGCAAGTAAAACGGTGACCCCATTCGGTAGGCGCGAGCTTGCTCGCGAAAAACCTGAGAATGCCGCGGGGTATCGGTTTCCCGCGTCATCGTTAACGTTTCTCGCGAGCAAGCTCGGGCCTACCGTGATGTGAGCATCGCCGCCCTTAATCGGTCGGCACTCGGCCGTGGGCAATTGAGCTGCACCTGTTCGAGCCCTAGCCAATCGGCCATTTGCCGCAAGTTCAGCGCCAGCGCGCACATCCCCTCCTCGTCCAGCCCCGGCGTTTCTTCATGCACCGCATGCACGGCCAGGCGGCCGTGGGCGCGTTCGGCACGCAGGTCGACGCGCGCGGCGATCCGCTCGTTGTGCAGAAACGGCAGCACGTAGTAGCCGTACACCCGCTTGTCCTGCGGCGTGTAAATCTCCAGCCGATAACGGAAATCGAACAGCCGCTCGGTGCGGCTGCGCTCCCAGATCAGCGAATCGAACGGCGACAACAGTGCGCTGGCCGGCACCTTGCGCGGCACTTTCGGCTCCGGCAGGCAGTAGGCCGGCTGCTTCCAGCCCTGCACGCGGCACATCAGCAATTGGCCGTCCTCGACCAGTTCGGCCAAACGGCTGCGAGTGTCGGCGGGGTCCAGGCGGAAGTAATCGCGCAGGTCTTTTTCGCTGCCCACACCCAGCGCAGTCGCACTGTGCAGCAGCAAACCGCGCTGAGCCTCGGCCTCGCTCAACGGGGCCTGGTGCAGCCGGTCGCCGGGAATGACGCGCTCGGGCAAATCGTAGAGCCGCTCGAACCCGCGCCGACCGGCAACCGTGACCAGGCCAGCGGCGAACAGCCATTCCAGCGCGTGCTTTTCATCGCTCCAGTCCCACCACGGGCCGGCGCGCTCGGCGCGGGTCGACAGACTGCCTGCACCCAGGGCGCCCTGTTGTTCGACAGTGTTCAACACGCGCTGGATGATGGCCTGCTGCTCGCGACCAAAACGCGCCATCTGCGCGTAGATCCCCTGCCCTTGTCTTGCCCGCTCCATGCGCCAGCGCATCAAGGGGTACAGCGCCATCGGCAACAACGAGGCCTCATGCCCCCAATACTCGAACAACGAACGCTGTCGGCCCTGGCTCCAGGCCGCCTGCTCAAGCAGTGACGGGGCGTACTGCCCCAGGCGGGAAAACAACGGCAGGTAATGGGAGCGCACCACGGCATTGACCGAATCGATCTGCAGCACGCCCAGGCGGTCGATCAAGCGGTTGAGGTGTGCGGCCTTGATCAATGCAGGCGCCTGGCGCCCGGAAAAGCCCTGGGCGGCCAGTGCCATGCGGCGCGCTTGCTTGAGGGAAAACGACAGGTCGGCGGGCATGGGCATCTCCGTATGAACGTGCCGACCACCCTACTGCATCCTCGGTCATTTTCGCAGTGGGTCTTCCCAGAAATGCCGATGGGCTTCGTGCTCCACATCAGCGCGGCTCAGCCCGATATCCTTGAGCGCCGCATCGCTCAGCGTGGCCACTAACCGACGCTCGTACCGCAATACCTGCCACCGCGCAATCGCTTGGAACAGCCCGGAAAGCGGCCGCTTCGTCCATCCTGCACAACCTGTTTGACCTTTCATCTTCTCGCCCTCCCTTGGGGATGACGCGAGTGTGTGCCGGCAGCTATGATCAATCCAACGAATGTTTCTTATGAAATACATCTCAGGAATTGATCAATTGGCCGCCTACCCAAGCATCGACACCGACGTGCTGCGCACCTTCGTCGCCATCGCCGACCAGGGTGGGTTTACCCGTGCCGGCGAGCAGGTCAACCGCACCCAATCGGCGGTCAGCATGCAGATGAAGCGCCTGGAAGAAGACGTGCTGCAGCGCAAACTGTTCGAGCGCGACGGCCGCCAAGTGCGGCTGACGCCGGAGGGCCAGGTGCTGCTGGGGTATGCGCGGCGCATCCTGAAACTGCACAGCGAGGTGTTCAACACCCTGCGAGAACCGCATATGGTCGGGCTGGTACGCATCGGCACCCCGGACGACTATGTGATGCGCTTCCTGCCGGGGATTCTCAAACAGTTTTCCAAGGCCTACCCGCTGATCCAGATCGAGATGCACTGCGAGGCATCCACCGTGCTGATGCAACGGCGGGATCTGGCGTTGACGGTGATCAGCCGCGAACCCGGCAATGATATCGGCGAGTTGTTGCGCACCGAGCGCGTGGTGTGGGCGGCGGCGCCGTGTTTCTGCGTGGACGAGCACGACGCCCTGCCACTGGCGATGTCCGGCGCCGATTGCCTTTACACCCAGTGGGCGCGTACCTCACTGGATACCGTCGGGCGCAATTATCGCCTGGCCTACAACAGCACCAACGGGGCGGCGATCCAGGCCGTGGTCAGCGCCGGCCTGGCAGTGATGGTCAGCATGGAAAGCCTGGTGACGGATGACCTGCGCGTGCTCGGCAGTGACGAGGGTTTCCCGCCCTTGCCGTCGATGAATCTGCGCTTGTTACGCAACCCGTTGATGACGTCACCTATCACCGAATGCCTGGCGGAGTACATCATCGACGGCTTCAAACCTTAAACATCAGCATCACGGCGCACACCACCAGGAAACCGCAGAACAAACCGCGCAACAGGCGCTCCGGCAGAGCGTGGGCGACTTTTACACCCCAACTGATGCTGAGCAGGCCACCGACCGCCAGGGGGATGCCGATCATCCAGTCCACTTCGTGGTGCCAGGCGTAAGTGACAAGAGTCACCCCGGTGCTGGGCAGCGCCAAGGCCAGGGACAAGCCTTGGGCCACCACCTGGGTGGTGCCGAACACACTGGTCAGCACTGGCGTGGCGACCACCGCACCACCGACACCGAACAAACCGCCCATAGAGCCGGAGACCGCGCCCAACACCCCGAGCCACGGCCAGGCATGGCGCATCTGTGTCGTCGGCGGCGCATTGCGGGTGAACATGCGCAGCAGGTTGTAGGCCGACAGCGCCAGCAGAAATGCGATAAAGCCGACACGCATCGCGCCGGCGTCCAGGCCCACGGCCCAGATCGAGCCGAGCCAGGCAAAGCTGAAGCCCATCACCCCCAGCGGCAGCGCGTGGCGCAGTTCAATGCGATTACGCTGGTGATAACGCCACAGCGCGAGCATCACGTTGGGCACCACCATCACCAGCGCGGTGCCTTGGGCGATCTGCTGATCGAGGCCGAACAGCACGCCGAGCACCGGGATGGCAATCAACCCGCCGCCAATGCCGAACAGGCCGCCCACCGTGCCCAATGCCGCGCCCATAACCAAGTACATCGCTAAATCCAACACCACGCATTACTCCACAATCCCAAGCCTTGCATGCTACGCAGTCCGCTCTGGCGCGGATACGCACAGCAACGCACAATGGCTGTGCCAATCCCGCATAAGCGTCGACCGATGAACCCGCATATCCTCACCGACCAACTCAGCCTGTTTCTCGATGTGCTGGAAACCGGCAGTTTTTCCGCCGCCGCGCGTCGCCATCCGCTGACGCCCTCCGCCGTGGCCCGGCGTATCGACAGCCTGGAAAGCTCGGTGGGCAGCCGCTTGTTCCAGCGCAGCACCCACGCGGTGCTGCCAACACCGGCCGGCCTGGCGTTCGCCGAACGCGCGCGGCGCATCGTCACCGAGTTGCAATTGGCACGGGCGGAAGCGGTGTCCTTGAGCCATGCGCCGGAAGGCTTGATTCGCGTGGACGCACCGGCGGCGTTCGGTCGACGGCATCTGGCGCCGGTGATCGCCGACTTCCTGAACGTCTACCCGGGGCTGGATGTACACCTGCATTTGATCGACAGCTTCGTGGACATGCAGGGCGCGCACCTAGGCAAGGTCGATCTGGTGCTGCGTGCCGGGCATATCGTCGACACCCGGCTGATCGCCACGCCGCTGGCCAGCATCGTGCGAATTGCCTGTGCCAGCCCGGCCTACCTGAAAAACCGTGGCACGCCGACCCATCCGCGAGACCTCAGCGAACACGACGGCCTGGACTGGGATGGCCTGGCGCCGATCTTCGCCTGGCGCTTCGAACTGGACGGGCGTCGCGCCACCTATCGCCCGCAACGCATCCGCATGAGCGCCAACAACGCCGAAGCCCTGCTCTCCGGTGCCCTGGCCGGCCTGGGTATCGCGCACCTGCCCACCTGGCTGGCGAGTGAATACCTGGTCCGCGGCGAACTCTTGCCTCTGTTTTGCGAAAACGGCCTGCCCAGCCCGGAAACCACCGGCATCTATGCGCTGCGCCTGGAACAACAGCCGAACGCACGTAGCCGCTTGTTGCTCGAATACCTGAAATCGCGCTTCAGCCCAGTGCCGCCCTGGGACCTGGCGCTGCAAAGCGGATTGGTCTGACCCCCCGGACAGAATTACCTGGCGCATTAAAGATTTGCCCGCTAGATTCCAGCCCAGATACGCTTTTTTGAGGCAGCACCATGAGCAAAAATCCCGATCCTTGCCAATCCCTGTTGCTGGATAACCAGCTGTGCTTCGCCCTGCACTCCACTTCATTGCTGATGACCAAGGTCTACAAGCCGCTGCTGCAAGCCCTCGGCCTGACCTATCCGCAGTACCTGGCCATGATGGTGCTGTGGGAAGAGGATGGCTTGACTGTCGGCGAAATCAGCAGCCGCCTGCTGACCGATCCCGGCTCCCTGACCCCCCTGCTCAAGCGCCTGGAAGCCGAGGGCCTGCTCAGCCGCACGCGCAGTCGCGAAGACGAGCGAGTGGTGGTGGTGGAACTGACCGACGCTGGCCGTGCCTTGCAAGACAAGGCCAAGGGGATTCCTCAGTGCATCCTCGGCGCCAGCGGCCTGGAGCTGGAGCAACTGCGCAAGCTGCAAGCTGATTTGATTGCGTTGCGGGGCAATCTGCAAGGCGCGGTCTAAACACACCCAAGCCCAATACCTGCGGAGGGGGCAATCCCCTCCCACAGGTGGTTTTGAGGTGCCCTTACGAAAAAATTCTGGAATTTATCTTGCGCACTAAACATTAGCGCTATACATTCACCTCACCAACTACTTAGCGCGCAAACATTTAGCGCAAAACACCAAGAGGGCAACACCATGCAAACGCTCTATACCGCAGTAGCCACCGCCACCGGCGGCCGTGATGGTCGTGCCGTGTCCAACGACAACATCCTCGACGTCAAACTCTCCACCCCCAAGGAACTGGGCGGTGCCGGCGGTCAGGCCACCAACCCGGAACAACTGTTCGCCGCCGGCTACTCGGCCTGCTTTATCGGCGCACTGAAATTCGTCGCCAGCCAGACCAAACGCAAAATTCCGGATGATGCGTCGATCACTGCCCATGTCGGCATCGGTCAGATCCCGGGTGGCTTCGGTCTGGATATCGACCTGCACATCAGCCTGCCGGGCCTGGCCCAGGACGACGCGCAAAGCCTGGTCGACGCTGCCCACCAAGTCTGCCCGTACTCCAACGCCACCCGCGGCAACGTCGATGTGCGTCTGCACGTCACCGTCTAACCCGCGCGGCTCGCCAACGACACGCCGCCAGCCACGTGCCGGCGTTGCGGCAAGCATCGGATGAGCTGAGGCAATACTTGAAGTGACAGGTAAACGCCCACAAAAAAGCCCGACTCAAGGTCGGGCTTTTTTCGTACCGGTGGGGCCAGAATTACTTCTTGGCGCGACCTTTGTACGAACCGCCTTCACGGGTGTCGATCTCGATCATGTCGTCGATTTCGATGAAATCGGCCACTTGCAGTTCGGTACCGTTAGCCAGCTTGGCAGGCTTCATGACTTTGCCCGAAGTGTCGCCGCGAGCGGAACCTTCGGTGTAGGCAACCTTACGCACGATAGTGGTCGGCAGCTCTACGGAAACCAGGCGGTCTTCGAAGAAGATGGCTTCGCAGACGTCGTCCATACCTTCTTCCACGAACGGCAGAACGGCTTCGATATCTTCAGCGTTCAGCTCGTACATGGTGTAGTCGGTGGTGTCCATGAACGTGTAAGAGTCACCGCTGATGAAAGACAGGGTCGCTTCTTTACGGTCGAGGATCACGTCGTCCAGCTTGTCATCAGCGCTGTAAACGGTTTCGGTCTTGTAACCAGTCAGCAGGTTTTTCAGCTTGGTCTTCATGATCGCGCTGTTACGGCCCGACTTGGTGAACTCAGCTTTCTGAACCAACCAAGGATCGTTGTCGATACGGATTACCATACCGGGTTTCAGTTCTTTACCAGTTTTCATTGCGTATATCCGAAATTTGGATGGGGTTTACAAAAATCAAGGTGGCGTATCATATCCAACTTTCATAAAACTGTACCAGCGCCGTCGCAAGATCCGCCTGCAAGGCCTGTTCCAGACACCATGTTTCGGCGTGTGCAGCCACTTCCGGCCAGTGTTCCAGCAGTTTTTTCCACGGCTGGGCCATATCACCCTCGGTGTTCCAGGCCTGCCAAAGCGCTACCACCGCGGCTTTTGCCGCCGGCGAGAGGGCTGCGGTGTACAGCTCCAGAAAGGCGTCGAGCTTGTCCAGGTGGATGTCTTCGTCCTGGCGATAGATATGCCACAGCAACGGGCGCCCGGCCCATTGGGCCCGCACGAACGAGTCTTCGCCGCGCACGGCGTTGAACTCGCAACACCACAGCAGGCGGTCATATTGCTCCTGGCGCACGAACGGCAGCACCTGCACGGTCAGGGCGTCGCGCTGATGAGTATCGCCCGCCGCCAGCCGGTCCACGCCGAGCCAGCGCTGCACATCGCCGAGGATGCGCCCTTCCGGCACCAGCAGATGAGTGGCGCGCCCGTCCGTCGCCAACACGTCCAGCCAACCGGCAAGCGCGGCATTTTCGTAGGCAAACAGCGACATCAGCCGCGCACCGGTTGCGGGAAATACGCCCAGGCTTTGCAGGAAATGTTTCTGCGCGCCAGCATCCTGCTGAAACGCCTGACGCTGTTGCAGCAACCCCGCCTCACGCAACAGGCCACCGGTGCCGGGCCGGAAGCCGGGAAAGAAGAAGTACTTCTGCACCCCCTTGAACTTCACCGACGGCAGACGATGGCACCCCACCACCCAGTCCTCGGCACTCAGGTAGTCCAGGTTCATCCACAACGGCGCGTGCTCGCGCGCGGCCATCGCATCCATGTAGTCAGGCGGCAACTGGCAGGCAAACGCGGCGATCACCACATCCGCCGATGGCGTGGCCGACCATTGCGCCGGCCAATGGCGCACGTCGACGCCCTCTTGCCATTGCTGCTCCCGTTGCACATCAATCTCCGGGCACATGCGTTCGAAGGCCCGCAGGTCATCGACCCACAAGCGCACGTCACAGGCGTGCTCCACCACCAATTGCCGGGCCAGGCGCCAGGTCACGCCAATGTCGCCGTAGTTGTCGACGACGCTGCAAAAAATATCCCAGCGGGCTTTCATTCCGGGCTCCCACGCTCAAAGGCTCGATTGTCCGCATAAATGCCCCGATGCAGAAGGCTTGATCGCGATTATTCTGCACGGTGGCTGTGCGACAATCGCCGCCACGCCGTAAATGCCTGCCAGGAGGCCGCCATGTCTGACCGTCCGCTGTCGTTGTTCAAGCTTTGTCTCGCTATCGCCCTGGGCGTGTGGCTGGGGTTTATCGCGATTGCGCTGACCACCTGGCTGGCGTCGCGCTATCTGTTCCCGCAGAGCCTGGCGCCGGTCGCCCAGGCCGTCGAGCAACTCGGCAAGCCCGCGCCGGTCGCGGTGGAACCGCCGAACCGCCTGTTCGAGCAGTATCAAGAGAACCTGCGCAAGCAGGAACAACGACAGAGCCTGGATCAGGCGCGCAACAATGCGCGCAACCTGTCCAACCCCAAATGCCAGTTCTGGCTGCAACAGGACCAGAACGCGCCCAATGAAAAGAGCAAGGCGAATGTCCTGCAATTTTGCGAATGATCAAGCCCAACCATGAATAAACATGCCGTCCTCCAGTTGATCCTGGAAAAACTCAGCGTCGACCTCGACATCGCCCAGCGCGCCGCGCAGACCGCCTACGAAACCGCGACCCACGAAGAAAACATCGCCGAAAACAAATACGACACCCTCGGCCTGGAAGCGTCTTACCTGGCGGCCGGGCAGGCCAAGCGAGTGGAAGAAATCAAGCAGTCGCTGGCGCTGTGCCAGAACCTGCAACTGCAGCTGCGTGCATACGATGAGCAACGGGGCATAGAAGTCGGCGCACTGGTGGGCCTGGAGGACGAAAACGGTCGCCAGCAATGGTTGTTCCTGGCGCCGGATGCTGCGGGTTTGAAAGTCGATGTGGTGGGGCAACCGGTCACCGTCATCACCCCGCGCTCGCCCCTGGGCCACAGCCTGCTGGGCAAGTTCGAAGGCGATGAGGTGGAAATCCTGGTGGCGGGCGCCCGGCAACACTTTACGGTGACCGAGGCCCGCTGAAACCACTCAGTGGACGGGCAGTTCTACGCCGTCGAACAACTCTTCCAGTTCCTGCTTGTTGTGGCACTGGATCGCCTTGGCCATGACTTCGCGCGTCAGGTGCGGGGCGAATTTCTCGATGAAGTCGCACATGAAACCACGCAGGAACGTGCCGCGACGGAAACCGATCTTGGTCACGCTGGACTCGAACAACTCGCTGGCGTCGAGCACGACCAGGTCTTTATCGAGCTGGGTGTCGACCGCCATCTTGGCGACGATCCCCACGCCCAGGCCCAGGCGAACGTAAGTCTTGATCACGTCGGCGTCGGCGGCGGTGAACACCACTTTCGGCGTGAGGCCGCGGTGGCTGAAGGCTTCGTCGAGCTTGGAGCGGCCGGTAAAGCCGAACACATAAGTCACGATCGGGTATTCCGCCAGGGCTTCCAGGGTCAGCTTCGGCAGCTTGGCCAGCGGGTGGCCTTGCGGCACCACCACACAACGGTTCCAGCGATAGCACGGCATCATCACCAGGTCGCCGAACAACTCCAGCGCCTCAGTCGCAATCGCGAAATCGACGGTGCCGTCGGCGGCCATTTCAGCGATCTGCATCGGCGACCCCTGGTGCATGTGCAGGGCCACGTCCGGGTATTGCTTGATGAAATCACGGATCACCGGCGGCAACGCATACCGCGCCTGGGTGTGGGTGGTCGCGATCGACAGGGTGCCCTTCTTCTCGTTGGAGAATTCCTGGGCGATCTGCTTGATGCTTTCGACTTTGCGCAGGATCTCGCCGGCGGTGGTGATGATGCGCTCACCGGCCGGGGTGACGCGTGTCAGGTGCTTGCCGCTGCGGGCGAACACTTCGACACCCAGCTCGTCTTCGAGCAGGCGGATCTGTTTGCTGATACCCGGTTGCGAGGTGTACAGGCTTTGAGCGGTAGCGGAAACGTTGAGATCGTGGTGCGCCACTTCCCAGATGTAGCGCAGTTGTTGAAGCTTCATATGTATCCCTCAAAGCAGATAGACGCCACGGGTATCAGCGACGGTATATAACTATATTAAAGGTTAGACGGATAAATCTAGAACTTTTTATCTATCACTCCCCCTCACACGTCATCACTGCGTCGACGTTGTAACGATGGCACCAGGTAAACCGGCACCGGAGACAGCTGCAACACCCGCGCGGCAGTGCGCCCAAGGGGTGTGGCCGCGGCCGTTGCGTGGCTATGACTGCCTACGATCAACAAATCCACGGAAAGTTTACGCAACTGGTCGAGAATCACCTCGCACGGGTCACCCTGGATCACCCGCACCGAGTGGATCAGTTGCAAGTCTTGCGCGCCGTCCCCCAGCTCCTCGCGAAAACTCTCAAGGACCCGCTGCTCGATCGTCGCCATCACTGTGCTCACGCCCTGGCTCTGCCATTCGTTCAGGGCCTTTTCATCAAGGTAGCTTTGCAACACCGATTCGGCGAACAGCCCGATGGGTTCGACCACATGAATCACCGACAGCTCAGCCTTGAACGTTCGCGCCAGCGCCAGCGCATGTTGCATCACATAAGGCGCATACAGACCAAGGTCCGTGGCATACAGCATCGAACGGATCATAAAACCTCCTGGACTGCCAGGATGGCGGAGATTGAATGAGCTTAGCAGCGCCTTGGGGAATTCGACTGACTTAGCTCGGCGTCTGGACCTTCACCTCATTACTGATGCCATGGGGCACATGCCCGGTGGCCACCACCTCCCTGGCTTTCTCGCAATGGCCGGCCTGGTCGTCGAAAAAAACGTCGGCGGCGAACGCCTCCAGGAACGCGGATTTCTCCAGGCCGCCGAGGAACAACGACTCGTCCAGGCGGATATCCCACTCGCGCAGGGTACGGATCACCCGCTCGTGGGACGGCGCCGACCGGGCGGTGACCAGGGCAGTGCGGATCGGGCAGGCCGCGTCCGGAAACTCACGCTGCAACAGGTTCAGCGCCGCGAGGAAGCCCTTGAAGGGGCCGCCATGCAACGGCTGGCGCGCCGATTCGCGCTCGCTGGCCTGGAACGCTTCCAGCCCGCCCTGTTGGTAAACGCGCTCCGACTCGTCGGAAAACAACACCGCATCGCCATCGAATGCGATCCGCAGCTCCTCGCTCGATGCACGGCGCGCGCCGCCCGACAGAATCGTCGCCGCGGCGAACCCGGCATCGAGCGCACTGCGCACATCGTCAGCATGGGTCGAAAGAAACAGATGGCAACCAAACGCCGCCAAATAAGGATATGGACTACGCCCTCCTACGAAAGCGGCGCGGGAAATGTCCAACCCGTAATGCTGGATCGAATTGAACACGCGCAGGCCGGTGTCGGCACTGTTGCGCGACACCAGCACCACTTCGACCCGGGCCCGGCCCAGGCTGGCGTTGAGGCTCAGCAGTTTTTTGACCAGCGGGAAGGCATCGCCCGGCTCGAGCGTTTCTTCTTCGTGCTCGATCTGGTATTTGCGGTAGGCCTCCACGCCTTGGGCCAGGTAGACCTTGTGGCTATCGCTCAAGTCGAACAGGGCCCGCGATGAAATCGCCAGCACCAGTTTGTCGCCCAATCCGTTTGCCATGGTGGTTCCCCCCAATCAGCGGTTATGCCGATCAATAAAACTCAAGGCCTGATACAACGCCTGCATGCGCGGCAGCTCGCAGCCGGCGGCCTTGGCGGCGGCGAGTGGGCGAGCGTAGATCGCCGCCAGTTCCAGCGGGCGTTTATGGATATGGTCGTGGTACATGCTGGGCAGGTAATCGTCCATGCTTTCGGTCATGGTAAACATCTGCTCGGCATAGCTGGCCGGAATGTCGTGACCGCAGGCGTGAGCGCCCTTCACCACTTCGGCCATCAGCGCCTGGATCAGTTCGCGGCTGGACTCGTCCGCCATCATCGCCGTGGTGCCACAGCCCAACAGCACGGAGAGACCGTTATAAGGCACGTTCCACACCAGCTTGTGCCAGCGCGCCAGGTGTACGTTGGCCATGGCCTGGGACTCGATGCCGGCCTGATGAAACAACGCGGCGCCTGCTTCGACAATCGCCTTCTGGCGCGCTTCGTCGTTGGCGGCAGTGCCGCTGTGATAACCCAGGTTGACCCGGCCCAACGCCTGATGCTCGACAACGCCGGGGGCGGAACGGTGTACGCCGATATAGCACAACCCACCGAGCAGATGCAGGGACGCCGGCAAGTGCTCGCGCAGGCTGTCTTCGACGTCGAGGCCATTTTGCAGCAACACCACCTTGGCGTCGGGCGCCGCGACCTGGGCGATGGTCGGGGCCAGGTCGACATTGCCCGTGGATTTGGTGCCTACCAGCAGCCAGTCGCACGGTGGCATGTCGGCGGCGTGGGCGTAGGCCTGCACGGGGTTCAGGTGCAAGGTGCCATGCACGCTGCTGTTGAGGCGCAGGCCACGCTCACTGACCGCTGCGTATTCGCTGCGCAGCAGGAAATGCACATCGAAGCCGGCGCGCGCCAGCATCAGGCCGTAGAAACCACCGATGGCGCCGGTGCCGATAATGCCAATGCGTGGCGACAATGCGGTCATGGCAAATCCTCTGGAGTGCGGGTAAGCGCTTGATGAATAGCGTCGGTAAGCTCGGAAGGTGTAAGACGTGTCTGTATCTGCCCGAAGAATTGACCCTCGCACACCACGAACAGCGCCGGCAAATGAAAGACCTGATAACGTTCCACCGCGCCGCCGTTGTGCCCGGCATCCACCCAGCACAACCGATCCACCGGCAACTGCCAGCCCGGTAGCTGCTGATGCGCCCAACGGCAACCGGAACAGCCCACGCTGGTAAACAGCACGAGCGAAATGCCTGGTAATCCCAGCAGTTGCTGGTCAATATCCAGGTCGGTCAATGCCTGCTCCTTCACTATACTGCTGCCACCGCCGTCGACTGGACGGTGCTCGGAGTCCGTGTACATGGGTCGTTTTTTACCTCATCCTGATGATGTCGCTGCCCTGTTGATCCAACGTCCCTCTCCCCCCATTCCCCGCCAACGCCTGCACACTATCGGCCTGGGCGGCATCGCCTGCAATTGCCCGCGTGCCTGGCGCCAGGGTACAGCGGTTGACCTGCATATCCCGTCCCTGGGCGCCGGGGCCCGCTACCCGGGCTATGTGGCATGGTGCCGCAAGGTAGAAGACGGCTATCGCGTCGGCATCTCGTTTACCGATGAACATGCGTTGTTCGGCGCACGCATGGGTGAGCAAGCATGCTGGATAGAGCGCTACTGCCGCCAGCACGAAGACGCCGAGTCGACGCCCGAGCAGTTCGAAACCATGGCCCGCGAGTGGGTGGCGCGGCATGCCGGTGAATTCTCCCATGAGGCGTTTGTAGCGCCGGCACTGGATTAAAGCGGGCTTTGCCCATTGTCGCGGGCCCGTGTTACGCGCTAAGGTTCCTCCCCCCTGCATTCAAATCATGCTGTGCTCCGCCGCACGGGGATGGCTGGCGGCCGGCACCCGTGACCCTGACGAGTAACACGATGGCTGATTTACCGATCAACGACCTGAACGTCGAATCCAACGAGACCCTGATCACGCCCGATCAGCTCAAGCGCGAAATCCCCCTGAGCGACGCTGCCCTGCAGACCGTCACCAAGGGCCGCGAAGTCATTCGTGACATTCTCGACGGCACCGACCACCGCCTCTTCGTGGTAATCGGGCCATGCTCGATCCACGACCTCAAGGCGGCCCACGAATACGCCGAGCGCCTCAAGGCGCTGGCCGAAGAAGTGTCCGACACCTTGTATCTGGTCATGCGCGTCTATTTCGAGAAACCGCGCACCACCGTCGGCTGGAAGGGCCTGATCAACGACCCGTACCTGGACGACTCGTTCAAGATCCAGGACGGCTTGCACATCGGTCGCAAGTTGCTGCTGGACCTGGCCGAAATGGGCCTGCCCACCGCCACCGAAGCCCTCGACCCGATCTCCCCGCAGTACCTGCAGGACCTGATCAGCTGGTCGGCCATCGGCGCGCGCACCACCGAATCGCAAACCCACCGCGAAATGGCGTCCGGCCTGTCTTCGGCCGTGGGCTTCAAGAACGGCACCGACGGCGGCCTGACCGTGGCGATCAACGCGCTGCAGTCGGTCTCCAGCCCTCATCGCTTCCTGGGTATCAACCAGGAAGGCGGCGTCTCCATCGTCACCACCAAAGGCAACGCCTACGGTCACGTGGTATTGCGCGGCGGCAACGGCAAGCCCAACTATGATTCGGTCAGCGTTGCCCTGTGCGAACAGGCGCTGAACAAGGCCAAGATCAAGCCGAACATCATGGTCGATTGCAGCCACGCCAACTCCAACAAGGACCCGGCCCTGCAACCGCTGGTGATGGAAAACGTCGCCAACCAGATCCTGGAAGGCAACCAGTCGATCATCGGCCTGATGGTCGAAAGCCACCTGAACTGGGGCTGCCAGGCGATCCCCAAAGACCTGGCCGACTTGCAGTACGGCGTGTCGATCACCGATGCCTGCATCGACTGGGCGACCACCGAGAACACCCTGCGCAGCATGCACGCCAAGCTCAAGGACGTGTTGCCCCTGCGCAAGCGCAGCTGAGTCTGATCCTGATCAGCGCACACAAAAACGCCGGGCTAAGCCCGGCGTTTTTCATGTTGCAGTTCATGCCTTACAGCTTGGCCGCATGGCGCTGGTGGCGCTCCATGTAGCGCTCGACGTAAGAGCACGACGGGATCACCGTGTAGCCGGCCTCTTCGGCGAACTTCAAGGCTTCCTCGGTCAATGCAGCCGCGATACCGCGACCTCGCAGTGCGTTGGGCACGAAGGTCCGATAGATGTCCAAGGTCTGCTTCCCGAGGTCCATATAGGTCAGGTAGGCACGATGACCGTCCACATTGGTCTCGAACTGATGACCAGCCTGGTCATGGTGGATGGACAACGCCTCGCTCATCACTACTCCTCGCGGGTCTTGGATTCTGACCCCTACCTTACCGATGTTTTTCCGGCGAAGGAACATCTACGCCACCCCGTGCCGGTTTCGACGACGAGAAAACCGTGAGCGCTCACAACCAGCACGTAGAGAATAGTAGGCGGCAATCCTGAAATTGCTCAAGACGCACTCGTCATCCCTGGGGCTGGCGGATATAGAAAGGGCCTCGATCAATCGGTGACCGAAAGCCTGAACATTGCCGGCAGTTGAAGCTTGAGACGAACAGGCGCTGTTAAAGTCACCTCTACATGCGCAAAAGATACAGGGTTTGGCAAAGTCAACCTGTACAAAAGTGTTAGCTTCAGTATATAAATTTTCATCTACTTACAAGGCTTGACACATGCTGGCCGGCCCTTTCAGGGCGCATGCATTCTTCAGCAGACTGCTAAAAATTGAACGCTTTTTATACAATTTCCCAAAAGATTAGCCAAAATAGATTCAGCACAGAAATTTTTTTTTGCTTCTTGCGCTACGTCAGTTTACTTACTACAAGTAATGAGTAGTATGTACGCCGGCTATTAGCTCACTCTGAGATAGTAGCTATCTTATAGAAAGTCCTTGAAGGGGAACACGATGAACAACGTTCTGAAATTCTCTGCTCTGGCTCTGGCCGCAGTTCTGGCTACCGGTTGCAGCAGCGTCTCCAAAGAAACCGAAGCTCGTCTGACTGCAACTGAAGACGCAGCAGCTCGCTCCCAGGCTCGTGCAGACGAAGCCTACCGTAAAGCTGATGAAGCTCTGGCTGCTGCTCAAAAAGCACAACAGACTGCTGACGAAGCTAACGAGCGCGCTCTGCGCATGCTTGAAAAAGCTAGCCGCAAGTAATAGTCCTTCGGGGTTGTTACCAAGCCGGTCCATTCTTGGACCGGCTTTTTATTGCCTGCGATTCGGTCCCGGATCACGGGCAATAAAAAGCCCGCCGCAGCCCAAGGCCGTGGCGGGCGATTGATCGAACCGGCTTATTGCAACGGATCGAGCGGCGCGTTCGAGACCATCGACGCCGCAGCCGGCACACCGATTTCAGTCGGCAGGCCATCTTCCGCCGCGACCACGTCGCGCACCTGATCCCAGTTCACCCGCAGGTGATTGGCCAGGTCTTCACGCTTGAGCAGCGCGTTGATCACCGCGGTGTGCTTGTCGACCACCGACGGCGTGCCATCGTCGTTCAGCGGCGTATGCGCTTCGAGGTAGACCTTGCCGCCACTGCTGCCGAACTTGTAGGCATCGTTGATGATACGCACCGGAGTACCCACCGGTACCATGCCGGCCATTTCCAGCACGTTATTGTTGAACATGCGGAAGCAGCCGTGGCTGGTACGCGTGCCGATACCGAACTTCATGTTGGAGCCGTGGATCAGGTAGCCCGGCGTGCCCAGGGTGAACTTGAACGGCCCCAGCGGGTTGTCCGGGCCGGCCGGTACCACGTTGGGCAACGGATCGCCGTTGGCGGCGTGCTCGGCCTTGATCGAAGCGGGTGGCGTCCAGGTCGGGTTCGGCGTTTTCGCGACAATGCTGGTATGGGCGATCGGCGAGCCCCAGCCTTCACGACCAATCCCCAGCGGGAAGGTGTAGACGACGTTCTGGCCCTTGGGGAAATAGTAGAGCCGGTATTCGGCAAGGTTGATCACGATACCTTCGCGGGGGCCCGGCGGCAGGATGAACCGCGTCGGCAGGACGATCTCGGTGCCCGCCCCCGGCAACCAGGCATCGACGCCCGGGTTGGCGGCGACCATCTCCGAGTAGCCCAGGTCGTAGGTGGTACCCAGGTCGGCAAACGTATCTTCGTACTTGGCCTTGATCACTTGGACCTGGCCGACGATGTCTTCGCCCGGGGGTGGCAAGGGCAACTGCAAGGCCGCCGCGGAACCCGCCGCACACAGGGCGGCAAGAGACAGGCAGCAGGTGACGGCGGAAAGGCGCGACAACATCCGGAAAATCCTTCGCAGAACAACGTGTAGGTAAAAAGCGATTGTATACGCGATGCGGGCTTCAAGCTGCAAGCTCGTAGCGCCCCTCACCACTCGAAGCGCAGCTCCGGCCAGATCGGCGGCGTGCCACGCTTTTGCGACTCCAAGATGGCACGGCACAGGGGGCACAGGCGCTGATCCTGGAAAATCGAGCGATCCACCGCCGACCAGCGTGGCTGAGCCGGCAACAACGTGCCGCAGAGCGTGCGATCGATCGTGCCGCCCAGCTCCAATTGACGCGTGACCAGATGCACCCGGACTTCCTGGCAGGCGAACAGATCCAGCTGCTCGTCCGGCTCGATCAGTTGGTAATTAAACAGGGACCAGGCAGGACGCGACATCGAGGGCTCCAAATCGGGGGGGCGCCACCTTAGCCGAAAGCCTGCCGGTAGAAAAGCGTCATAACAGCGGTTTTAGCGTCGGCCAGACATTTTCCAGCAACTTACCCTGGGCGCCGACCGCCGGGTGCAGTTGATCGGCCTGCATCAGCTCGGGATGACCGCCCACGCCGTCGAGGAAAAACGGCACCAACGGCACGCTCTTCTCCTTGGCCAGGGCCGCGTAGACCCCGGCAAATGCCGTGGTGTATTTCGGACCGTAGTTAGGCGGCAACTGCATGCCCAGCAGCAGGACCTTGGCGCCGACCGCCTGGGACTGCTCGATCATCGACGCAAGATTTTGTTTCAATTGCGCGGGCGGCTGTCCACGCAGGCCGTCATTGCCGCCCAGCTCGATAATCACCAGGTTGGGCTTATGCTCCGCAAGCGCCGCCGGCAGCCGCGCGAGGCCTCCGGCGCTGGTGTCGCCGCTGATGGACGCGTTGACCACTTTATCGTCGAAACCTTCGTGTTTGAGCCGCTGTCCCAACAAGGCTACCCACCCTTTGCTGGTATCCAGTCCGAAACCGGCACTGATACTATCGCCAACGATCAGGACTGTACCCGCCGCTGCGTTCTGGGCCATGCACATCAAGGCCAGGCCAGCACTCAAAAACCACATTCGCATCGGATTCTCCATGGGCGCAAGCATTCTCATCGCGCGAAACCTTAGCAAAGTGGTTCCCAGCGCGGAAGGTGAACTGACTATCCTGCACGAACTGAGCCTGGAACTGAACAAGGGCGATAGCCTGGCTATCGTCGGTGCCTCCGGCTCCGGCAAGTCCACCCTCCTCGGTCTGCTGGCCGGCCTCGACCTGCCCAGCAGCGGCGAAGTTATCCTCGCAGGCCAAGCCTTGAGCAGCCTCGACGAAGACCAGCGCGCGCGCATCCGCGCCGAACACGTGGGCTTCGTCTTCCAGTCATTCCAACTGCTCGACAGCCTCAACGCCCTGGAGAACGTCATGCTGCCGCTGGAGCTGGACGGCCGCAAAGACGCCCGCGAGCGCGCCAGGTACCTGCTCGAACGGGTCGGCCTGGGCCAACGCCTGACCCACTCGCCACGCCAACTCTCCGGGGGTGAGCAGCAACGGGTGGCGATCGCCCGCGCCTTTGCCGCCGAACCGGACGTGCTGTTTGCCGACGAACCCACCGGCAACCTCGACAGCCATACCGGCGAGCGCATCAGCGACCTGCTGTTCGAACTGAATAAAGAAAGCGGCACGACCCTGGTCCTGGTCACTCACGACGAGCGCCTGGCGCACCGTTGCCGACGCCTGATCCGCCTTGAAGCCGGCCTGCTGGTCGCGCCCCTGGAGCCTTGATGGCACGCTTGCCGCTGTTGCGCCTGTTCAGCCTTGCCCTGCGCCAATTGCTGCGCGATGCCCGCGCCGGCGAATTGCGCGTGTTGTTCTTCGCCCTGCTGGTGGCCGTGGCCTCCAGCACCGCCATCGGCTACTTCGGCGCACGCCTTAATGGCGCCATGCTGTTGCGCGCCACCGAGTTCCTCGGCGCCGACCTAGTGCTCGAGGGCAGCTCACCCGCGCGCCCCGAGCAAATCAGGTCCGGGATCGAACTGGGCCTGGATCACGCACGCGTCGTCGAGTTTTCCAGCGTTATCGCCACCGATAACGGCATCCAGCTGTCCAGCATCAAGGCGGTCAACGAGCAGTACCCGCTGCGCGGCGAACTGAAGAGCGCAGCCGCGCCATTCGCTGACGAAACCGCAGGCGGCGGCCCGAAACCCGGCGAAGCCTGGGTGGAGGCACGGCTGCTCACCGCACTCGACCTGAAAGTCGGTGACAGCATCGACGTGGGCATGAAGTCCCTGCGCCTGGCGCGTGTGCTGACCTATGAACCGGACCGCGCCGGCAATTTCTACAGCCTCACGCCACGGGTGATGATCAACCTGGCCGACCTGGGCGCCACTGGCGTCGTCCAGCCCGGCAGCCGCGTCAGTTACCGCGAGCTGTGGCGCGCAGCCCCCTCAAGTACGGCACTGCAAACCTATCGCGACCTGATCAAGCCGGGCCTCGCGGCCAACCAGCGCCTGCAGGACTCGCGGGATGGCAACCAGCAGATCGGCGGCGCCCTGGGCAAGGCCGAGCGCTACCTGAACATGGCCAGCCTGGTGGCGGTATTGCTGGCCGGTGTGGCCGTGGCGTTGTCCGCCAACCGTTTCGCCAGCCGACGTTTTGATGCCAGCGCGCTGTTGCGCTGCCTGGGTTTATCGCGGCGTGAAACCATGCTGTTGTTCAGCCTGCAACTGAGCGTACTCGGCCTGTTGGCGAGCCTGGCCGGCGCCCTGCTGGGCTGGCTGGCGCAATTTGGCCTGTTCTATTTCCTCCACGACCTGCTGCCGGCGGACGTACCGCCCGGCGGGCTGCTGCCGGCCATTGCCGGGATCGGCACCGGGCTGGTGGCCCTCGCCGGTTTCGCCCTGCCACCGTTGGCGGCACTGGGCCGCGTCCCACCGCTGCGCGTGTTGCGGCGCGACCTGCTGCCCATCCCGTCCAGCACCTGGATGGTCTACGGCGCGGCGCTGCTTGCCCTGGGCCTGATCATGTGGCGCCTGAGCCTCGACCTGGTGCTGACCTTCGCCCTGCTCGGCGGGGGCGTGGTTGCGGCGTTGATCCTCGGTGGCCTGCTCCTGCTGCTGTTGCAGAGCCTGCGCCGCCTGCTGGCCCGGGCGTCCCTGCCGTGGCGCCTGGGCCTGGGCCAGTTGCTGCGTTATCCGTTGGCGGCGGCAGGCCAGTCGCTGGCGTTCGGCTTGATCCTGCTGTCCATGGGCTTGATCGCCCTGCTGCGCGGCGAATTGCTCGACACCTGGCAAAACCAGCTGCCCAAGGACGCCCCCAACTACTTCGCGCTGAACATCCTGCCCGCCGACAAGGACGCCTTTGGCGCTCGCCTGCTCGAACTGCAGGCACAATCGGCGCCGCTGTATCCGGTGGTGCCCGGCCGGCTGATCAGCGTCAACGGCGAGCCCGTGCAGGCGATCGTCAGCAAGGACTCCAGCGGCGACCGCGCGATCCAGCGCGACCTGAGCCTGACCTGGGCCGCCGACCTGCCGCCGGGCAATGCCCTGACTGCGGGTACCTGGTGGTCACAGCAACCGGGCGATGAAATACCGGGGGTGTCGGTGGAAGCCAAGGTTGCCGAAAGCCTGAAACTCAAGCTCAACGACCACCTGGTGTTCACCGTGGCGGGCGAAACCCGTGAAGCGCGGGTCACCAGCCTGCGCACCATCAATTGGGATAACTTCCAGCCCAACTTCTTCATGATTTTCCAGCCTGGCACCTTGAAAGACCTGCCGGCCACCTACCTGACCAGCTTTTATCTGGCCCCCGGCCATGACCGGCAGATCGTCGACCTGTCCCGGGCCTTCCCGGCGGTCACGATCCTGCAAGTCGAGGCCCTGCTGGAACAGTTGCGCAGCATCCTCGCCCAAGTAACGCTGGCCGTGGAGTATGTGCTGCTGTTCGTGCTGGCGGCAGGGATGGCGGTGCTGTTCTCCGGCCTGCAGGCCACCCTGGACGAGCGCATTCGCCAAGGTGCACTGCTGCGTGCGCTGGGCGCCGAGCGCAAGCTGCTGGTGAAGGCCCGACGCATCGAGTTCGGCCTGCTCGGCGCCGTCAGCGGTTTGCTCGCGGCGCTGGGCACCGAGCTGGTGACCTGGGTGCTCTACCGCTATGCCTTCGACCTGGCCTGGCACCCACACCCGTGGTTGTTGTTGCTGCCGGTGATCGGTGGCGTGCTGATCGGCGCTGCCGGGGTGTTCGGGACGCGCCGCGCGCTGAATGCCACGCCATTGGCGGTATTGCGCGAAGGCTGAGACGACAATGGCCCGCGCGTCACAGACCGCGGGCCACCATTGTCTATTTCACATACTCGATAGCGGTGATCCACCAGCACACCTCGCCGTTCGGCGTCTGCACGATGGCCTCATCGTCGACTTGCTTGCGCAGCAGCGCCCGCGCCATCGGCGAGTCGATGGAGATGTAGTCCATCCGTTCGTAGATCTCGTCATAGCCGACGATGCGAAAACGCTTGGTTTCGCCCTGCTCGTTTTCGATATCGACCCAGGCACCGAAAAATACCCGCCCTTCCTGTTCGGGCATGTACTCCACCACGCGCATGTCTTCCAGACGCTTGCGCAGGTAGCGCACCCGTCGGTCAATCTCACGCAGCAGCTTCTTGTTGTACTGGTAGTCCGCGTTCTCGCTGCGATCCCCCAGGGAAGCAGCCCAAGTCACCTTGCGCGTGGTGTCCGGACGCTTTTCGCGCCACAGGTAATCCAACTCCTTCTTCAGCGCCTCATGACCTTCTTTGGTAATCAGCTTGGTACTCAAACGTGTGCATCCCCAGGCAATGTCCATTGATTCCAATACGCCGCGGCATGCAGGCCCCGGCGTCGACGAACAGAGGGTGATGATAAATGAACCGGGGAAAGTAGCCAGACCCTCTGACGCCTCGCATCACAGCTGGATTGCGCCCGGCTCGCTGCTGGCTTGAACCAGCTCATTCCTGGCCAGGCCGTCCAACGCCTGGTCGAGTTCAAAGAGAATGGCATGCACATTCTGGCGCAACCCTGGTAACTGCACGAGCAGCGCCGCCAACGTCTCGCCTTTCTGACGCGCCCGCAGCTCTTGCGCCTCGACTTGAATGGCCCGCTCTTCGAGGACGCGGGTGCGCTCATCCATTTGACGCTGCCCTTGCTGCTGCATGACCACGGCATTTGCCAACTGCGCTTCACGCCCCTCCAACGCCTGCGCCTGCAACTGCACGGCGCCCTCCTCCTGCACCATGCGACGGGTCAGTTCCTGGCGCTTTTGCTCAAGCTCCGCCAGCCCTCGCTGCAGTTCAACCTGGCGCTGTTCGAGTGCTTCTTCGCGCTTTTGCATCGCAAGTTTTTGCTGGGTCAGTTCCTGGGCGACACGCGCGAGGTTGGTCAAGGTGCTGTCCACCTCGAACAGTGAATTGTGTTCTGCCTGTTCGTTGGACGCCGGCGGCGCACTGGGTGCAACCGCGACGACCGGCGCAGCATTTGGCGCCACGACCGCGGGCACCTGCCGCTGAGGTTCAGCCAGCCCCTCGATCACCACGGGCAAGACCTTTTCAGGCGCCTTGGTGACTTTGGGAGCCGAGACCAATTTGGAAGAAAAACGAATGGACGGGACAATCAGCGTGGGACTTTCAATCGCCTCTGACGCAGGGGCCGATGTGCCCAAGGTAATCACCTTCATCACCAAGGCTTTCTTGATGTTCATTGAATGATGATCTTCGGGCCTGGCGGGCGGCAACTTGCAGCCTTTCAAGTCGACAAAGTGATAGGGAATCTGGCCGTCGCCGACGCTACCCGACTTGGTACCGGACGCGGCCAGGGTCAGTATTTGTTTAAACACCCGCATCGCAACTTGCAGATCCTCTTGGGCATCCACCCCACCCAAGAAGTAGCGTTCAACTTTCCTACGCAATGCTGCGACATATACCCGGGAACTACCCGGCTCTATTTCTTCATCCAGGCTGTACACAAGAAAGTTCGACGCGATCTGGGGAACAGCAAAACCACAGAGCAGAGCACCGTTGACCGGCGCATCCTCACCAGAGCGTTCAAGAACTAGGGTACGTAGAAGCATCATAGTAATCAGGCCTCATGACAACAAGCAAAGCGTATATAAACATCAGATAAACATCCGACCATCAACATGCATTTATCACTCAACGATTGTTTCAGCGAGGTAACAGACTGAACGTAGGACTTCTCTTATTAAGATACTTCAGCGTTTCCAAGCGCTGTACATTGAACGTACCATTTTTAAACCCGAGCCCTATATCACTCAACAAAGGCGCTTGCCTCTTCATTCTTCTTGCCTCACCAACCGAACAGAAAAGCATAATGATCGAGATAAGCAACCTCACAAAATACTTGAACAAAAAGAGTGTAATCAGCGATGTCTCATTTTCTGCCAAACGCCAAGAGTGCCTTGGTTTATTTGGATTGGAGGGGGCAGGTAAAACGACACTTTTAAAAATGATCGCCGGCGCCATCCAACCCTCCTCGGGGCAAGTGCGGATTCTGGGGCTGGATACACATACACACGGCTATCACGCACGCAAGGCAATAGGCTATCAACCCGAATCCGGAGTCAGTCACCCGACCCTGTCGGTCAAGAACCTGCTCAGTTTCATCGCCACCCTTCGGGGATTCCAAGGCGCGGAGCGACGCAGGCGGGTGGATCACGCGGCCAGCCGACTCGAACTCTGGCCAGTCCTCGATTACCCGATCAACACCCTTCCCCCTGGCCTGAAACGCAAAGTCGCGTTTGCCCAGGCCCTGCTGCACGACCCCGACGTGCTGTTACTGGACGAACCCAGCGAAGGGTTGGCGCCCCATCAGCAAGGCAAGATCAGCAGGCTTATCCAGTCGTTGGCCGACGAGATGACGATCATCGTTGCCTCACGCGATTGCGAAGCACTGGCCGGCGTCTGCACCCGCGCCCTGGTCATTGGCGGCGGGCGCCTGTTGGCGGACACCCCGATGCCCGAGCTGCAGCGCAGTTCCCGGCACTTTCGCGCAGTCACCCTGGCGGCGGAGTCAGCCCTGGATTTACTGGCACTTGCCGTACTGCCCGGCGTGGCAGGTATCGAAGAAGACCGGCACGGCCCGGGCACGGTAACCGTTCTCGCCATGCCGGGACACTCCATCTACCCCGCCATCTGCGCATTGATTGCCAACCGACGCTGGGAAATACACTCACTGAATCTGGAGCCAGGCCGCCTGAACGATGTCGTTCACCACCTGAGCCAGGAGGCATCCCATTGAACCTGCTGCCATCTGTTTTCAAACGCCAGCTTGCCAGCTATCTATCGGCACCTGCCACCTACCTGAGCGTTGCGCTGTTCCTGTTGCTGTCGACCTTGCTGGGGTTGCACACCAGCCAACTGCTGGAGCGCAGCAGCAGCGATTTGCAGGGCTTTTTTCAATGGCACCCTTGGTTGTACCTGTTACTGATCCCTGCACTGTCGACTCAACTTTGGGCGGACGAGAATGAGACAGGCTTTGGCGATTTCATGAAAACACTGCCTGTGCGGCCCGCCGAACTGGTTATTGGGAAGTTCCTCGCCGCCTGGGTCGTGGCGGGCCTGGCATTATTACTGACATTCCCCATCGTGACGGTGGTCAACTTGTTGGGCAGTGCGGACAACCGGGTCATCGCATCCCAATTCCTGGCCAGTTGGTTATTGAGCGGGAGCTATCTCTCAGTGGGTGTTTTTATTTGCGCACTGACCCGCCAGCGCCTGGCCATTTTCATATTGACGCTGAGCCTGCTGTTATTGGCCAGCGGCGTGTCTTCGATATTGGATGCACTGGAGCGTCAAGCCCCCATCTGGATCATCGACAGTTTGACATCTCTCAGCCCACTCCTGCGTTTTGGCCTGATTGATCACGGGACACTTACCTTTCAGGACGGCGCGTATTTCATCAGCATGATCATTGCTTTTCTTGCTGCGACGACCGTTATCCTCAACTACAAGAACAGCTGAGAAGGAACACTCTCGATGCGATATCCATTGCGCACCGGCATGACACTTAGCGTCATACTGCTGCTGTTCCTCGCATTCAACCTGGTATGGGTAGTCAAACTTCCTGATTTACGCCAGGACTTTTCCCAACAACAGACCAATACATTGTCACCCGCGGTATTGCACTTACTCACCACACTGGAAAGCCCACTGGACTTCTATTATTTCAACTCAAGCATACCGGCCAAAAAAAGCATCCTGAAACACTATGCCAAACGCGTTGAAGAAAAGCTCAGGGCGTTTGAACACGCAGCAAACGGCAGGATCAATCTGCACATTATCGATCCCACTCCCTTTTCAGAGGATGCCTACAAAGCAGGACTGTATGGCCTGCGCGATCAACCGGGGTTCTTCGGTCTTATCGGCGCTCGGGAGGGACAAACCGCCCAACGCATCGAGTCGTTCAACCCGGAGAACGAGCCGCTGCTGGAGTATGAAATCAGCCACTTGATCACCCAGTTGCTGCACCCCGAGCCCGCGATCGTCGGGCTGTTATCAGGGTTACCGGCCGGCGCATCCATCGAGCCGCTGGTACTGGAGTTGCACCGACATTTCGATCTCCTGGAGCTGGAGCCGACGGCCGATCATGTGCCCTCGCGGATTAAAACCCTGATGCTGGTACATCCACGCGGGCTGCCGGAAAAAACACTGTATGCGATCGACCAGTTCGTCCTGGGCGGCGGCAAACTGCTGATGTTTATCGACCCCCTCGACAAAGGCGGCTCAAAGACAACGTCCTCCGCCACCCGGCTAGACGGCTTGCTCGCCGGCTGGGGGGTCAGCATGCCGAGCAACAAAGTGCTGGTCGACCCCACCTATGCCCCGTCGGAACATCAACCGGCCACATTCACCCTGCCACGCCAAGCAATGAATACCCGCGATGTCAGCAGCTGGAAGCTGGGCACAGTGACCGTGTCGAACAGCGGCGCCCTGTTCTCCCTGGATAAAAGCCGCGCCATCTTCACGCCGCTGTTGCGCAGTTCCAGACAGTCGTTACTGATCGATTCAGACGCCGTGGGCAGTGCGTTACCCACGCGTGGCGAGCCTCACGTGATCGCTGCCCGCCTCGAAGGGCCAGCCTATTCGGCGTTTGCCGACGGATTTGACGGGCGGCCGCCGGGGTTGCAGAAGGCGGCGCAGATCCATGTGGTCGTGGTTGCAGATACGGATATGTTGAGCGAGCCTCCCGGCGAATCCGCGCGAAATGCCAACAAACTGTTTGTCATGAACGCACTGGATAACCTGGCCGCGCCGCAGGCCCTGGCGGATATTCGCCCGCGCGCGGTGGCCGGCCATTCATTGAAGCTGCTGGCGAAGCGGCGCGAGGCTGCCGAACGCGCCTATCGGGATCAGGCTGCCGAGCTGGAACGGCGCCTGGCACGAACGGAAAAGGAATGGCAGCGCCTTAACCCCGACGTCACGGCCCTGGGCACGGAGTCGGTCGATACCAGTACCCAGTTGCAAGCGCTCAACAAGGAACGCCTGCGTCTACCGATGGAACTGCATACGCTGAAAAACACGCTTTACGCGCCAGTGCAGCGCCTGGAACGCAACGTAAAACTGCTGGTGATTGTGCCGTTGCCGGCACTGCTGTGCCTGATTGCCTGGGGGCTGTTTCGGCGGCGGCGTCGTCGCTGGCCGGTGCCGCCGTCGGCGTTTTATTGAGGGCTCAGCGCCGCGCGATCAAGCCTTGCCGGGCAATGCGCGTCAGTTGGCGGATCACCTCAGCCGCGTCACTGGCGCTGGGCGCCTGGATCACCGCGAGGTCAAAGCTGTTGCTGGCAAAGCGTGCCAGGGAATCGCCATCTTCGACAAATTGGATCAGGAACGCCGAGGGCCGCCCGCCCCGACGCGGCCAGCCGTCCAGGTAACGCAACAGCGTCGGCTGGTGCTTGCCGCCCAGGAGAATTCTCGGATTGCGTTGAGTCAGCTCCGCAGTGATCGGAGCCAGGCGTATGAGGGGGCGTGGTGCATTCATCGTGTCGTGTCTCTGCCTCAAAAGTCTGCGGGCAGGTGAGAGGCAACACCGAACCAGCGCTTTAGCGGTATTTCGAAGCCGGCGTCTGCAATGAGAACTGGCTTCTGTCGGGCTGCATCGAGTCCCAGTGGCGCCCCGCAATTAGCTGTTTAAATCGGCGCATAACCAACATCCTAGAGAAGCCGATGGGGCGGTGTCAAGAATCCCGCGCAACGAAAAGGCCCGCACATGGCGGGCCTTCTCCAGCGGTTACAGACCGATCAGTGGGTGATGGCGCGGTCGGCGGACAGTTTGCCGGCACCTTCGAACAGGACGGCCAGGGAGCCGCCGAGCAAGGCCAGGGCGAACTCATAACCATTGTTCGCCATGAACAGACCGTTATGGATATGCACCGAGAAGATCGCCACCAGCGACAGGATCGTCAGGCCCAAGGCCGCAGGGCGTGCCAGCAGGCCGATGATCAAGGCCAGGCCGGCGAAGAACTCGGTACCGCCCGACAACAAGGCCATCAGGGTGCCCGGCGCCAGGCCGATGCTTTCCATCCACTGCGCGGTGCCCGCCAGGCCGTAGCCGCCAAACCAGCCAAAGAGTTTTTGCGAACCGTGGGCAGCGAAGATGATGCCGACGACAATGCGCAGAATGGTCAAGCCATAGCCGGCGCGGGTGGACAGGATGCTTTTGATCAGTGGGCTCATGGGGATAATCCTTTTCAGAGTAGGGGTTGGTTGGCCGCTATATTAATCAGTTTAGGGAATGATAAAAGCCGAAAAAATGCCTGATTAATATCTATAAAATCGATCACTTGCGCGAAGCGATTTTCGGCTCCAACGCCGACGGCTCCAGGGAGTCCCGCTCCCGATCAAACGCCAGGTAGTACTTGTTGACGCTATTCACATAGCTCACGCCGCTCATCCCCACCTGCTCCATGGCAATGCGCTCCACCTGGAAGAACCACTGATTGGGGTTCAACCCACGCCGCTTGGCTTCGGTACGCATGCCTTGCACGCGTTCCGGCCCCATGTTGTAGGCCGCCAGCACGAACGCCATGCGCTCACGCTCGTTGAGCTTGGGGCTGGCGAAAAACTTGCGGCGGATCATCGACAGATAACGTGCGCCCGCCTGCACGTTGCTGTCGAGATTTTCGATATTGTTCACGCCCACCCGCTGCGCCGCCGAAGGCGTGATCTGCATCAGGCCGGTGGGGCCACCGCTGCTGCGCGCGCTTGGGTCGAGGGCGGACTCCTTGAAGGCCAGCGCGGCGAGGTTCAACCAATCCATGCCTTGCTCGCGCGCATGTTTTTGCAGGATCGGGCGCAGTTTCTCCAGGCGCTGGCGGTCGATGCGGGCCAGCGGGTTGCGCACTTGGTAAAGGCGTCGATAAATGCGCTGAAACGCCACGTCCTGGTCGGACGGCGTGCGGTAGGTCTTGAGGAAGCGATCAATACTCGCCCGCAGCATCGCGGCGTCCTGCCGCACGAACCAATACTCTTCGCCCGGCTCATTGATCACCACTTGCTTGTCGAAGCGCAGCTTGGGCAGGATCTTCGACCAGCGTTCGGCGATGGGCTTCTCGACGATAGTCAGGTGAAAGATGCCGGCCTGGACCATCTCCAGCACGTCCTCCACCGCCAGGCTCGGGTCGACCCACTCCACCTTGATCGGCGGCTGCTTGTGCAGGGCCAGTTTCTGGTTGACCTGGTTGATCGCATCCGCCGCCGCGCTGCCGGTGGTCAGCGCCAATGTGCGCCCGGACAACTGCTCCAGCCGGGTGAACCGGCGCTCGCCCTTGACCCCCACCAGCCATAACGGCACGCCGCTGGCAATCGGGTCGCTCGCACTGATCTTGTGCGTGGCCTTCACTTCCAGCAATTCCCCGGGGGCTACCAGATCGCCTTCACCCCGCGCCAGCGCACCAAGCAGTTGGTCCTTGGCCTTGGGGATGACCTTCAGATTGATTTCCTGGCCATCGCGGGCTTGGTCGTTGAGGTACTGCTCGAACGCACGCAGGCGATGGTATTCGACACCAATGGCCTGGCCCTGGATTTCGCCGGAACTGTTGCGGCTCTGGTTGACCAGTACGCGCAGGGTACGACTGGAGCGAATCTCGGCCAGGTCGCGCACCTTGCTCGGTTTGGTCACTTCCAGCGGCCCGTCCAGCCGCGCGACCGCCGCCATGGGCAGCAATAACGTCAGGCACAACATAAGCAACGCCGAGGGTCGGATCATCCGCTCTCCGGAAAGAATACTGGCCAGCACCTTCGCGAAAAACGAGGAGCTGGAGGTCAGAAACAGAGCGCTTTATGCGCTGACAAGGCACGCAACGGCGGCACCAGGGTAGGCGATAGACCCACCACAATGTCACTTGCGACGTTCAAAGACAGCTATAACTCGTTGTAGTTCTAGGTTTTTCTTATAAATCTACAGCTCTGATATGCTTTCCGGCCGCAGGCGGAGATAGCACCATGCAACTCATTGATATCGGCGTCAACCTGACAAACCCAAGTTTCGACGAGAAGCACCAGGCCGTTCTCGAGCGTGCGTATGCTGCCGGCGTGCAACAATTGGTGCTCACCGGCACCAGTGTCGACGGCAGCGAACAGGCCCTGCAATTGTGCGAAAAGCTGGATGAAAGCGGCCAGCGACTGTTCTGCACCGCTGGCATCCACCCCCACTCCGCCAGCGACTGGAACGGCGACAGCGCCCAACGCCTACGTGGTTTGCTCAACGACAGCCGCGTGCGCGCGGTGGGCGAATGCGGGCTGGATTTCAACCGCGACTTCTCACCGCGCCCGCAGCAGGAAAAAGTCCTCGAAGAACACCTGGCCCTGGCCGTCGAGCTGAAACTGCCGGTGTTTCTCCACGAACGCGACGCCAACCAGCGCCTGCTGGAGATCCTCAAGGATTACCGCGATCACTTGTCCGCCGCCGTGGTGCATTGTTTCACGGGCGAGCAGCAGGCGCTGTTCAGCTACCTCGACCTCGACTTGCACATCGGCATCACCGGCTGGATCTGCGACGAACGCCGTGGGACGCACCTGCATCCGCTGGTCAGAGAAATTCCTCGGGGCCGCCTGATGCTGGAAAGCGATGCGCCTTACCTGCTGCCGCGCACCCTACGGCCCAAACCGAAAAACGGCCGTAACGAACCGGCCTACCTGCCGGAGGTGCTGCGCGAAGTCGCCCTGCACCGCAACGAAAGCCCGGAAGACCTGGCCCAGCACAGCACCGCCTGCGCGCGTATTTTTTTTGGCCTACCCGCTGTGGTTTGATGTGGCGTATTGACCCATATCAAAGTGGTATTTTTTCAGTAGCGGCACAATAATGGCACCTTGCCAATGCTGTTTCCGCTATCAGAGAAAAACCTTCTATGGGTGCCTGGCTTAGCAATATCTCGCTGAAATACAAATTCTGGGCCGTCAACGCGGTCGCCTTTATCACCACGCTGCTGTTGGTGCTATACGCTGTGCATCTCGAACAGCAGTCGCGCAGCCAGGCGTCCCAGGCCTCGGCACAAGCCCAGGCGCGCTTGCTCAGCGCCTGGCCGGCCGACAAGGCGCTGCCCAAGGGCGAGGCGTGGCTGACGTTTGCCCGTGGCCAAGTCCCACAGTTGGCTGATCAAGATCTGTCAGACTTGAGCAGTGCCAGCGGCTGGGTCGAACTCAATCACCTGCCCTTGTTCGGCGAAAACCCGTTGATGGGCGCTGAAGTGGTCGCCCGCGCCGACGGGCAACAGGTCGCCGTGCTCGCTTACGCGCCAAGCCTGAGCCAGGTGTTCAGTGAGCGCTTCGCCAACTACGCGGTGGCGGTGCTGATCCTGATGCTGGCGATGCTCTGCGCCTCGCAGTTGCTGATCCGCTTCCTGCTCAGCCAGCTCAACACCCTCAAGGACGTGATGCTGCACGTCGAGAAAACCGGCGACTTGTCGGCGCGTGTCCCGCTGGCCTGCAAAGATGAAGTCGGGCAGATGGCCAGCGCGTTCAATGCCATGCAAGCCGGCTACCAGCGAGTGGTCAACACCGTGGCCAGCACCGCCAAGCAACTGGATGAGGGCGCGGCGCGCCTGGCCAGCAGCATGAACGAGGTGCAGCACGGCATGCTCGGCCAGCAAAGCGAAACCGACCAGGCCGCCACCGCCATCAACGAGATGACGGCCACCGTCCACCACATCGCCCAGCACGCCGGCGCCACCCGCGATTTGTCCCAGACCGCCGACACCCTCGCCGGCAGCGGCCGCGAAGTGGTGGATCGGGTGCAGCGCTCAATCGCCGGGCTGTCCAGCGGCGTGCAACAGACCGCCGAGATGATCCAGAAACTCGCCGAAGACAGCCAGAAAATCAACGGTGTGGTCAGCGTGATCCACAGCATCGCCGAACAGACCAACCTGCTCGCGCTCAACGCCGCCATCGAAGCCGCCCGCGCCGGGGAGATGGGCCGCGGTTTCGCCGTGGTCGCCGACGAAGTGCGCAACCTGGCCAAACGCGTGCAAACCTCCACCGACGAAATCACGCTCATGGTCTCGGCGCTGCAAGCCGGCACCCGCGATGCGGTGGACTTCATGCAAGAAAGCTCGTTCAAGGCCGATGACTGCGTGCAACAGGCCCAGGAAGCCGGCGCGGCACTGGCCGAAATCACCGGCGCCGTGGCGCAGATGCGCGAAAGCAACACCCAGATCGCCGTCGCCGCCGAACAGCAGAGCCATGTCGCCGAAGAGATGAACCGCGCCGTGGTGAGTATTCGTGATGTGACCGAGAACACCGTGCAGCAGACCGTGGATTCGGCCACCACCAGCAATCAGCTCGCCACATTGGCCGGGGAGTTGAGCAAGGCGATTGGCCAGTTGAAGCTATAAGCAATACAAGGCGAGGCTATGGCCCCCATAGCCAGCCTTGATTCGCCGCGCCAGCCGACCCGACCTAAACTCTGTTCAAGTTGTTTCAACGGACAGAGGATTCATCATCATGGGCAAACGTCATCCCAATCTCCCCGCCTGGCAATGGCGTCAGTACCCGCAAAACCACCAGCACCCGACCAACCTGGCGTTGCACATGATCGCGGTGCCGCTGTTTATCATCGGGTTTCTGTTGGTCGTTTCCGGGGTGTTCAGCCTGAGCCTGGCCAGTTTGGCTGTGGGCGTTGTCGGCATCCTCGCCGGCCTTGCCTTGCAGCGGCATGGCCACAGCCTGGAAGCCCAGGCCGGTGAACCGTTCAGCGACCGCAAAGACGCGGTCCAACGCCTGTTGGTCGAGCAGTTCGTGAGCTTCCCGCGCTTTGTGCTCAGCGGTGGCTGGTGGCGCGCCTGGCGTCAGCGCCACCGGCACTGAAGGTCAGGCGAAGACCACCACGGTCTGGCGGCTGATGGCGATCAACTCGCCGCTCGGGCTCCACAGCGCCGCAGCGGCATGGCCGTAGCCGTCACGGGCGTGTTCGATGTTGACGTAGTACTGGCACCAGTCAAATGTGGTGAGGTCTTGCAGCGGCTGGATAAACTCGATGGTCCAGGTCAGGGTACTGCCCGGCGCTGGCTTGCGCAGGTGCGGCAGCAACGCCGGCGGCCAGGCATCCACCAGGGCGAGGATGTGCGACTCGGTCAGCGGCTCTTCCTTCACATCGCCGCGCAAGCGCACCCAACCGCCCATGTCGCGGGAGGTATTGCCGGTAAACGGCAGGCCGCCGACACTCCAGCGCATCGCCAGGTGCCGCATGAATTCCGGGGTGACGCCCTGGATATACGGCAGCTCCTGGCATTCATCCCAATGCTTGAAGGTCGGCGGCGGCTCGCTCGGCACCACGACTTGCGACTCACGGGACGCACCGAAACTGGCCTGGACCAGCGTCGCCACTTCACCGTTCTGCACCACCCGGCCAAGCAACTGGCTGACCGCCTTGCCTTCGCGCAGCACTTCGACGTGATAACTGGCGGGCACATCCGCGGCGACCGGGCCGACAAAAGTGATTGCCAACGAGCGTAACGGCCGGTCGGCAGGGACCTGGGCGCGTAGCGCTTCATATTGCAAAGCGGCCACCAGGCCACCAAAGGTCGCGCGACCCTGCGCCCATTCGGCGGGGATGGTGACCTCCAGCGGGTGGTTACGGGCGGCGTCGAGCAAATCACTGAAGCGCATGGCGACCTCACATCAAAAAGACCGGAGCAGCGATCTTAACCAGCGCACCCACCAGGTACAGCGCCTATTCCGGCCAAAAACCGGACCGGCTCAGAAACAATCCGCGCAGAGTTTGTCCAGCACCCGATCCGCCTCGCCTTCGGCCTGGGCCATGGTGCGACGCCAAATCGTCACACAGGGCTGCAGATCGGCTTGATGCTCGGCCTGGAGCAGCCACTGCCAGCAATCATGCCAATCGCCCAGGGCGCCTTGGGCTTGCTTGAGGCGCAACACGGCCTTGACCGGCAGCTTGTCCAGCTCGGGGTAGGCTTCGGCGGCGTAGCGCACGCGCTTGATCAACAAGCGCAGACGGTGGCGATCGTGGCTGGGGTCCTGCAGGGCGTCATCGAGGTTGTGCCATTGCTTGGCCAGGCGTTTCTCGATACGCGTGCGTAGGCCCCTGAGCAGTTTCTGGTGTTGCGAGGCACGGATAAACCGCGGGAATGCATCGAGGATCTGCAGCAGGTGCGCCAGCTCCGGGCCCTCGGCGACGTGGCGATAGGCCTCGGGTTGCAGGCGCAGACGACGGTCGGCGGCGGCATGGTGACCGTGCTGGTGCAGATGCGCGGCCAGCACTTCACGATCGCGCAACGGGGTGGTCAATTGGCCGACGGTGCTGGCGGCCAGTTCGAGTTGTTCGACCCCCGGCAAGCCGCGCAAGGGTCGCAACAGGCTACGCAGGCGCCGCACGGTGGTGCGCAAATCATGCAGGGCTTCATCGTCGGTGACGGCGGCGAGCCGAGCCTGGCAGCTCAGTAACCCTACTTCCAGGCCGATGACCTGAGCGACTAACTGATCTACCAAGGCTGACATGCTTTCCCCCACTGACGACGAATAATCCCTGCATCACTCAAACCGCTGACGCAGCCTGGTTGCACTCGACAGCTGCGACGAATCAGCGGCCGGCGCGCGACTCACGAATATAGAAACGCGCCTTCTCGGCCTTGTTGGCGCAGCCTTCGAACGCTTCGAATTGCTGCTGGGTCTTGGCGCCGGTCAGCAGGGACAAGGCCTTGGAGTAACTCACGGTACCGGCAAAGCCTTCGGCCTTGGCCAGGTCCAGCTCTTTCCACGCGGCGTCCAATTGGCTGCCGCAGCTGTCGCGATAGGCAGTTTTCCCGGCGCAACCGGCCAGGGCCAACATGATCACAGGCACACACATCCAGGCTTTCATCGATGACACCTCAAAATAAAGAAAAACGGTCGTACCGTGTAGACGTTGCCTACAAAGAAAAGTGCCTTGTCCGCCACCCGAAATCAAAAGCGCCTATTGCCAGAGCATACCCGAGCCTAGCCGCTATTCTGGAAAAATATTGCGCGGTGGCGCGAAGATTGAAGCCGCCCCCGTATTGGGTGCATTGTGGGCGCCTGCTTAACGAAGGACATCGACCATGAAGAAGCGTGTTGCCTTGGTGCTGGGCTCCGGTGGGGCCAGGGGCTATGCCCATATCGGTGTGATCGAGGAAATCGAACGGCGCGGCTACGACATCGCCTGTATCGCCGGCTGCTCCATGGGCGCGGTGGTGGGCGGAATCTATGCTGCCGGCAAACTCGACGAGTATCGCAACTGGATCGAAAGCCTGGATTACCTCGACGTACTGCGCCTGGTCGATGTGAGCTTCCGCCTGGGAGCGATTCGCGGCGAGAAGGTCTTCGGGCAGATCCGCAAGATCGTCGGCGAGATCAATATCGAAGAGCTGCGCATCCCCTACACCGCCGTGGCCACCGACCTCACCAACCAGCAGGAAATCTGGTTCCAGGAAGGCTGTCTGCACCAGGCCATGCGCGCATCGGCGGCGATTCCGAGCCTGTTCACCCCGGTGATGCAGGGCAACCGCATGCTGGTGGACGGCGGCCTGCTCAACCCGCTGCCGATCGTGCCGGTGGTGTCGAGCCATTGCGACTTGATCATTGCGGTCAACCTCAACGCGACCAACCAGAAACACTACCACTTGCCAGTGATCCAGCGGCCGCCGGCATTCAAGAGCCGCTTCAACAGCCTGGCGAAGTCACTGGGTTCGCACTTGCCGTTTCGCCGCAAGCAGGCCGAGCAGTTGATGAAGCTCGAACAGGAAGCCTTGCAGGCCCAAGCGGCCGAGATCAACCCGTGGCTGGAGTCGGCCGAACCGGAATCCCAGCAGCCCGCCGCCGCCCCGGAAAAAGCCGGGGCGCCGAAGTCGGCGACCGGATCGTTCATCATCGATAACGTCGGCCCGGCATCATTGCTGGACCTGATCAACCAGAGCTTCGAGGTGATGCAGACATCGCTGGCGCAATACAAGATCGCCGGCTACCCGCCGGATGTGCTGATCAACGTGCCGAAGCGGGTGTGCCGGTTTTTCGAGTTCTACAAGGCGCCGGAACTGATCGCCTTGGGGCGCGAGATCGCCAGTGATACGTTGGATCGGTATGAGAGTGAGCAGCACTGAGATTGGCGGTGTGGCTGGGGGCCTCATCGGGGGCAAGTCGAATCGTCGCACCGCCCCTCCCACAGTTTGATTTGTGAACACATTTCAAAATGTGGGAGGGGGCTTGCCCCCGATAGGGCCCTGACAGCCGACGAAAATCCATCAGACCTAAGCCCCCAGCAACCGATACCCCACCCCCGCCTCGGTCACGATAAACCGCGGCTGAGTCGGATCATCCGCCAGCTTCTGGCGCAGGTGGCCCACCACGATGCGCAGGTAGTGGCTGTCCTCGGTATGGGTCGGCCCCCAGATGTCTTTGAGCAATTGCTGCTGGGTAATCACCCGCCCCGGATGTCGCGCCAATTGCGCCAGCACCGCGTATTCCTTGCGGGTCAGCGCCACTTCGGCGCCGTCCAGCAATACGCGGCGGAAGGCCAGGTCCACCGTCAGCGGGCCAAAACACAACGCCGCTTCCTGGGCTTCACCCGCTGGGGCCTGGCGCAACAAGGCGCGCACGCGGGCCAGAAACTCCTGGATGCCAAAGGGTTTGGTGACGTAATCGTTCGCGCCCCCATCCAGCGCCTCGACCTTTTGCACTTCGCTGGCGCGCACCGACAACACCAACACCGGCACCGTCGACCACTCACGAAACTCGCGCAGCACCTGCTGGCCGTCCATGTCCGGCAAGCCGAGGTCGAGTACCAGCAAATCCGGCTTGCTCAAGGCGGCCTGGGCCAGGCCTTCGTTGCCAGTGCCGGCCTCGATCACTTTGTAGCCCTGGGAGGCCAGGCTGATGCGCAGGAATTTGCGGATCTGCGGTTCGTCGTCAATGACCAAAATCGTCGCGGTCTGGCTCATGGTGTCCAATCAAAATCCATTGAAAAAAGAGAGTAGCTCACGCCTCGCGTTCCAGGCCAGGCTGTGCGGGTAAAGGCAGGAACAGCGTGATGCAAGTGCCCCGCCCGCCAATCCCATCGGCGACGCTGATATGCCCGCCATGGGCACCGACCATGCCCTGGCAGATCGCCAGGCCCAGACCGGTGCCCTGCCCGCCGCGATCGCCACGGGCAGCGGTGTAGAACATATCGAAAATCTTCGCGCGCTCGTCTTCGGGAATCCCGGGGCCCTCATCCGCCACGGCGAAGAATAGCTGGTTATCCGACACCCCGGCGCTGACGTGCAAATGGCCCTGGGCCGGCGAGAATCGAGCGGCGTTTTCCAGCACGTTGACCAGCGCCTGCTCGATCAACGCGGCATGCACATACAGCAACGGCAATTCAGACGGCACATCGATCCTCACCTGCAACGGCGCCAGCACCGCGCGCAAACGGCCGAGGGCGCTGCCGACGATATCACCGGGCGAGACCCAATCGCGCGCCAGCTTCAACGCGCCGTGGCCCAGGCGGGTCATGTCCAACAGGTTCTGGATATAGCGGTCGAGGCGCTCAGCTTCATCGCGGGTGCCTTCGAGCAACTCGCGGCGATCCTCCAGCGGGATGGCTTCGCCGAGTGCCAGCAGGCTGTCGATACTGCCGCGCATGGACGTCAACGGCGTGCGTAAATCGTGGGACACCGAGGCGAGCAAGGCACTGCGCAGTTGCTCGGTCTCGCCGTGCAGGCGCGCGGATTCCAGCTCCTGCGCCAATTGCGCGCGGGCCAACGCCTGGGCCAGCGGCTGGCTCAAGGCGATCAGCAAGCGACGCCGCTGGCCGCTCAGTTCCATACCGGGTTTTGCACTGACGCCGAGCAACCCCAGCGGGCCCTCTTCGCTCGACAGCGGCCACCACCACCAGCCCCCGAACGGCAACGTGCCGGTGCCCTTGCCCGCCGGCTGATCATGCTGCCAGGCCCAGTCGGCGGCGGCGCGTTCGGCTTCGGTGAAGGTCAGCGGCCCGCCGGTCTCGACTTTCCAGCCGCCCTGGCCGTCGCGGTTGACCAGGCACAGATCCAGGTCGCTCCAGCCTTCCAGGTGATGCGCCGCCGCGCTGATCACCGCCTGGCGGTCGGTGGCGGCGGTGAGTTTGCGCGACAGGTCGAGCAGTTCGCTGGTTTCTTCCTGGGTATCGCGCAACGCCTGCAACTGCCGGCGCTGGCGCGCCGCGAGGTTGCCGGTCAGCGCCGCCATCAGCAGGAAGAACAACAGAGTCAGCACGTCTTCTTCACGCTGGATGGCGAAGGAGAATTTCGGCGGAATAAACAGGAAGTCATACGTCAGGAACGACAGCGCCGCGCACATCAGGGACGGCCCCAGGCTGCTGCGCACCGCCACCAGCAATACCGCCGCGAGAAACACCAGCGAGATATTCGGCAACGGCAACACGCTGGCGACAGCCCAGGCCAGGGCCGCCGCGATCACCGTCGCGACCACCGCCAGCGCATAGTCGAACCACACCAGCCCGCGCACATCCGGCAGACGCGGCGGTGCAGGTACGTCGTCGCTGTCGAGGATATTGATTTCCAGACCGCGCGCATTGCGCATCAGGCGCTCGGCCACGCCACCGCCGAACAGCCGACGTCGCCAGTTCATCCGCGACTGCCCGACCAGCACCAGGCTGGCGCGGCGCTCGGCGGCATGCTGGATCAGCGTCTTGGTCACCTCACCCGCACGCAGCAGCACCACGTCACCGCCGAGGCGTTCGGCCAGTTGCTGGGCATTTTGCAGACGCAGGCGTGCTTGCTCATCGCGTGCGCGGCCGTTATCGATATGCACCAGGGTCCAGGGCAGATGGCGACGCTGCGCCACGCGGCTGGCATGGCGCACCAGGCGTTCGGCTTGTGCATCGCCGTCGACGCCGACCAGCAAGCGCCCACGCACGGCCGGCGCGGCCTGGCCGAGTTGGCGGTAACCCTGGGCCAGGTCGTCGTCGACGTGAGCGGCGGCGGTTTGCATCGCCAGCTCGCGCAGGGCCATCAGGTTGGTCTGGGTGAAAAACGCGTCGATGGCCGCACGGGCCTGTTCTGGCACATACACCTTGCCGTCGCGCAGGCGCTCCAGCAACTCGCGGGATGGCAGGTCGATCAGCAGCAGCTCATCGGCCTCCTGCAAGACCCAATCGGGCAGGGTTTCGCGCACCTGCACGCCGGTAATGCCACGCACCTGATCGTTGAGGCTTTCCAGGTGCTGGACGTTGACCGTGGTGAACACGTTGATGCCGGCGGCGAGCAGTTCCTGAATATCCTGCCAGCGCTTTTCATGGCGGCTGCCGGGCGCGTTGCTGTGGGCCAGTTCGTCCACCAGCACCAGTTGCGGCTTGGCGGCGAGCAGGCCGTCCAGGTCCATTTCCTCGAGCATCACGCCCCGGTATTCACTGCGCAGCAACGGTTGCTGCGGCAGGCCGCTGAGCAACGCTTCGGTCTCGGCGCGGCCGTGGGTTTCGACCACGCCAGCGAGCAACCTGACGCCCTGGCGCAACTGCGTGTGGGCGGCCTGGAGCATGGCGTAGGTCTTGCCTACACCCGGCGCGGCGCCCAGGAAGACTTTGAGCCGGCCACGGCCGTCCCGGGGCAGATCGGCTAACAGGGCATCGGCGCGGCCGGAGTCGCTCATGCGCGGGGGTTCCTTCAGGGGTTTATAGGGTGTCTTTCAGGGCGCTATCGCGGGCAAGCCCTCTCTCACATTTGGAACGCATTGCCCGCGATAGCGGCGCTCCTGTTTACAATTTTTCCAGGGCCATGTTCAGCGCCAGCACATTCACCACCGGCGGGCCCACCAGTGGGCTTTCGATGTGTTCATCCAGCAAGCGTTGCAGGGTGGCCACCGGCATGTTCCGCGCGGCGGCTACCCGCGCCAGTTGATAGGCAATCGCCTGCGGAGGCAAGTGTGGATCAAGACCGCTGCCGGAGGTAGTCAGCGAGGCTAACGGCACCGGCCCTTGCGCGGGCACGAACTGTTTATTCGCGTCATCGAACACGCGCGTGGCCAGTGCCGGGTTGCTTGGCCCCAGGTTGCTCGCGCTGCTGGACACGGTCGCGAACGCGCCTGCCGAAGGACGCGGGTGGAACCAGCTGTCGCCGGTAAAGTCCTGGGCGATCAGGCTGGAGCCGCGCACCTTGCCGCTGGCGTCGCGCACCAGGCTGCCGTTGGCCTGGTCCGGGAAGGCAACCTGGGCGACGCCGGTCACCACCAACGGGTAGGCGACGCCGGTGATCAGGGTCATGAGGACCAGCAGACTCAGGGCCGGGCGGATGATATTGGACATTTCAAATTCCTCGATTCGGTCAGTGCAACCTGTGGCCACCGCTTTGCCGGTGCCCACAGGCATCGGGTCAAACCAGGTGCAGCGCGGTCAGCAACATGTCGATCGCCTTGATGCCCACGAACGGCACCACAATCCCGCCCAGGCCGTAGATCAACAGGTTGCGCCGCAGCAACGCCGCCGCGCTCGCCGCCTGCACCCGCACACCGCGCAGCGCCAGGGGAATCAGCACGACGATGATCAGCGCGTTGAACACGATGGCCGAGAGGATCGCGCTCTGCGGGCTCTGCAGGTGCATCACGTTGAGCACGCCCAGTTGCGGGTAGATCGAGGCGAACAGCGCCGGCAGGATCGCGAAGTACTTGGCCACGTCGTTAGCGATGGAAAAGGTGGTCAGCGCGCCGCGGGTCACCAGCAATTCCTTGCCGATCTGCACCACGTCCAGCAGCTTGGTCGGGTCGCTGTCGAGGTCGACCATGTTGGCCGCTTCGCGGGCAGCCTGGGTCCCGTCGTTCATCGCCATGCCGACGTCCGCCTGGGCCAGCGCCGGGGCGTCGTTGGCGCCGTCGCCGCACATCGCCACCAGTCGGCCGTCGTTCTGTTCGTGGCGGATCCGTGCGAGTTTTTTCTCCGGGGTAGCTTCGGCCAACACGTCGTCCACGCCGGCTTCCGCAGCAATCGCGGCCGCTGTCAGCGGGTTGTCGCCGGTGACCATCACGGTGCGGATCCCCAGCTTGCGCAGCTCGGCAAACCGTTCGCGGATGCCGGGTTTGACCACGTCCTTCAGATGGATCGCACCGAGCAACTTGCCATCGGCGCACACCAGCAACGGCGTGCCGCCGCTCTGGGCGATCTTGTCGACTTCCCGCGACAGGGCCGGTTGCAGGTCGCCGCGAGGCTGACCGATAAACGCCAGCAGCGAGTCCACGGCGCCTTTGCGGAATACGCGGCCCTGATAGTCGACGCCGGACAAACGGGTTTCGGCGGTGAACGGCACAGCAGTCAGTTCCGCCAGGGACGGCTCGGCCTGTGGGTGCAGGGCCCGCAGGTATTCAACGATGGATTTACCTTCTGCCGTGTCATCCGCCAGGGACGCCAGCAGCGCGCCCTCGGCCAGTTCCCGGCCGCTCACGCCTGGCGCCGCCACCACTGCCGCGCAGCGACGGTTACCAAAGGTGATGGTGCCGGTCTTGTCCAGCAACAACACATGCACGTCCCCCGCCGCTTCCACGGCGCGACCGGACTTGGCGATCACGTTGAGGCGCACCAGGCGGTCCATGCCGGCGATACCGATGGCCGAGAGCAAGCCGCCGATGGTGGTCGGAATCAGCGTCACCAGCAGGGCGACCAGGAACACCAGGGGCAAGCTGCCATTGGCGAAGTGGGCGAACGGCTGCAGGGTCACGACCACCAGCAGGAAGATCAGGGTCAGGCCGATCAGCAGGATATCCAGCGCCACTTCGTTGGGGGTTTTCTGGCGTTTGGCGCCTTCCACCAGCGCGATCATGCGGTCCAGCGTGGACTCGCCGGGGTTGGCGGTGATGCGGATCAGCAGCCAGTCCGAGACCAGGCGCGTGTTGCCGGTGACGGCCGAGCGATCGCCGCCGGATTCGCGGATCACCGGTGCGGATTCGCCGGTGATCGCCGCTTCGTTGACCGCGGCGATGCCTTCGATGACCTCGCCGTCGCCGGGGATCATTTCCCCGGCGGCGACGCGCACCACATCACCTTTGCGCAGGCCGGTGGCGGGCACGACCTTGAAGCTGCCATCGGCCTCCTTGCGCCGAGCGCTGAGGCCTTCGCTGCCGGCCTTGAGGCTGTCGGCGCGGGCCTTGCCACGCCCTTCGGCCAAGGCTTCGGCGAAGTTGGCGAACAGCACGGTGAACCACAGCCACACGGCGATTTGCGCGGCGACGAAGGTCGGCACGGCGGTGTCGGGCACCAGGCACAGCACGGTGGTGAGGATGGCGGTCAGTTCGACCACCAGCATCACCGGCGAGCGTTGCAGTTGCCGTGGGTCGAGCTTGACGAACGCCTGGACCAGCGCCGGGCGCCACAGCGCGGAGATCGCGGTTTTGGCGGGTTCGTGGGTTTTGACCGGGCTCGCGTTTTTTGCAGGCATATTCATTTTCATATCCTTCAGAAGCCCATGCTCAGGTGTTCAGCAATAGGGCCCAGTGCCAGTGTCGGCAGGAAGGTCAGGCCGCCCACCAGCAAAATGGTCACGGTCAACAGGGTCACGAACAGCGGACCATGGGTGGGGAAGCTGTTCTGGCCAATCGGTGCGGTCTTCTTCATCGCCAGGCTGCCGGCCAGGGCCAGTACCGGGAGGATGTAGCCGAAGCGACCGATCAACATGCCCAGGCCCAGCATCAAGTTGTGGAACGGCGTGTTGGCACTGAAGCCGCCGAACGCCGAACCGTTGTTGGCACTGGCCGAGGTGTAGGCATAGAGCAACTGGCTGAACCCGTGGGGGCCAGGGTTGCTGATCGCACCGGCCGGGCCGGGCAGGCTGGAAGCGAGGGCACCGAGCACCAGCACGCCGATCGGCATCACCATCAGGGTCACGACCAGCAATTGCACTTCCTTGGCCTGCAGCTTCTTGCCCAGGTATTCCGGAGTGCGGCCGATCATCAGGCCGGCGAGGAACACCGCGATCAACACGTTGAGCAACATGCCGTACATACCGGCGCCGACGCCGCCGAAGATCACTTCGCCGACCATCATGTTGACCAGTGCCACCATCCCGCTGAGGGGGCTGAGGCTGTCGTGCATGCCGTTGACCGAACCGTTGGACGCCGCGGTGGTGGTCACCGACCACAACACGGTGCCAGTGGTGCCGAAGCGCGCTTCTTTACCTTCCAGCGGCGCGGTCTGCTCAACCGCCGGGTTGTTCAAGGTCGGGTTGGGCTGGTACTCGGCCCACAGCGAGGTTGCACCGCCGATCAGGAACAGGGCCAGCATGCAAGCGAGGATCGCCCGGCTCTGACGCAGATCCTTCACGTAATGGCCGAAGGTAAACACCAGCGCCACCGGGATCAGGATGATCGCCGACAACTCGAACAGGTTGGCCCAGGCCGTCGGGTTTTCAAACGGATGCGCCGAGTTCACGCCAAAGAAACCGCCGCCGTTGGTGCCCAGTTGCTTGATCGCAATCTGGCTGGCCGCCGGGCCCAAAGGGATCACCTGGTCGACACCCTGCAGGGTCACGGCATCAACATAATGCGCGAAGGTTTGCGGCACGCCCTGCCACACCAGGAACAACGCCATCACCAGGCACAACGGCAACAGGCCGTAGAGCGTGGCGCGGGTCATGTCGACCCAGAAGTTGCCCAGGGTCTGGGTGGATTTGCGACCGATCCCACGGCACAGCGCGACCAGGACTGCCAGACCGGTGGCCGCACTGACGAAGTTCTGCACGGTGAGGCCGGCCATCTGGCTGAGGTAGCTGAGGGACGCTTCACCGCTGTAGGACTGCCAGTTGGTGTTGGTCATGAAGCTGACCGCGGTGTTGAAGGCCAGGGTCCATTCCTGGCCCGGCAATTTCTGCGGGTTTAGTGGGAGGTAGTCCTGGAACAACAGGATCGAGAACAGCAACACAAACCCGGCGAGGTTGAACGCCAGCAACGCCAACATGTATTTCTGCCAGCTCTGTTCCTGTTGCGCGTCCACGCCCGAGAGGCGATAGCACGCGCGCTCCACGGGCCCGAGCAGCGGCGTGAGCCAAGTGCGCCGGCCTTCCATCACGTTGTAATAGAACCGCCCCAGGAACGGGGCCGGCACCAGTACCACGGCGAAGAAGGCGATGATCAGCCAATAGTCATAACTGTGCATAGCCTGCTCCTAGTTCCGATCCGCGCGCAATAGCGCAACCAGCAGATAAATGAACAGCGCCACGGCCAATAGCAGTGACACCCCGTCCAGAACGCTCATGGAAGTCTCTCCGTTTTGCGGCGAGTGCCGCGTGTGGGGCAATTGTCGGCAGGAGTGGTGTAAAGGAACGAGAGCGAGGGGCTGGGTGAGGCGTAAAGATGGCGTAAAGAGTGGGTTTATGCGGGGTTTACACCGGGGGTTTCGGTGCCTGGGCGGGCGCTATCGGGAGTAAGCCCCCTCCCACAGGTTGATCGGCGCTCGGCGTGACAACTCGGCCAAGTGTGGGAGGGAGCTTGCTCCCGATAGCACCGGCACAGTCACCGCCGCACTTATCTGGTGCAGCAACAGGAAATTTCAAACGCCAAACCATCCCCCAAACGACAGTAGCGCAGCTTTACGACAATGATTCTCAGGCTGGCATGGCCGCTGCAACACCTTGAATCATTCCAACCGGTTCAGGGAGCGCAATACGATGAACACACAACTCAAACCCACCTTGGGCACCCTGCATTTGTGGGGCATCGCGGTCGGGCTGGTGATTTCCGGGGAATACTTCGGCTGGAGCTATGGCTGGGGCGTGGCCGGGACCTTGGGCTTCCTGGTGACCTCGTTGATGGTCGCCGCGATGTACACCTGCTTTATCTTCAGTTTCACCGAACTGACCACCGCCATTCCCCACGCAGGTGGGCCCTTTGCCTACAGCCGCCGCGCGTTTGGGGAAAAAGGCGGCCTGATTGCCGGCCTGGCGACCCTGATCGAATTCGTGTTCGCCCCGCCCGCCATCGCCTTGGCCATCGGTGCGTATCTGAATGTGCAGTTTCCCGCACTCGATCCGAAACACGCCGCCGTCGGCGCCTATATCGTGTTCATGGGCCTGAACATCCTCGGCGTGAAACTCGCCGCCACCTTCGAACTGGTGGTGTGCGTACTCGCCGTCGCCGAACTGCTGGTATTCATGGGCGTGGTCGCCCCCGCGTTCAGCTTCAGCAACTTCGCCCTTAATGGCTGGGCCGGCTCCGACACCTTCGGGGCCCCGGCGATTGCCGGAATGTTCGCGGCGATCCCCTTCGCGATCTGGTTCTTCCTCGCCATCGAAGGCGCGGCCATGGCGGCCGAGGAAGCGAAAGATCCGAAGCGCACCATTCCGAAAGCCTACATCAGCGGCATCCTGACCCTGGTGATCCTGGCCATGGGCGTGATGTTTTTCGCCGGCGGCGTGGGCGACTGGCGCACCCTGTCGAACATCAACGACCCGCTGCCCCAGGCGATGAAAACCGTAGTAGGCGAAAGCTCCGGCTGGCTGCACATGCTGGTGTGGATCGGCCTGTTCGGTTTGGTGGCGAGCTTCCACGGCATCATCCTTGGCTACTCGCGCCAATTCTTCGCCCTGGCTCGGGCCGGCTACCTGCCGCCGTTCCTGGCCAAGCTGTCGCGTTTTCATACACCGCACCGGGCAATCATCGCTGGCGGCGTGGTCGGTATTGCCGCCATCTACAGCGACGGTTTGATCAACCTGGGCGGCATGACCCTGACTGCAGCAATGATCACCATGGCCGTATTCGGCGCCATCGTGATGTACATCATGAGCATGCTCAGCCTGTTCAAACTGCGTAAGACCGAACCGCTGCTGGAACGCACCTTCCGCGCTCCGGGCTACCCGATCGTGCCGGGCATCGCGCTGGTGCTGGCGGTGGTGTGCCTGGTGGCCATGGCCTGGTTCAACGCGCTGATCGGCATGATCTTCCTCGGCTTCATGCTGGTCGGCTTCATCTACTTCCAGATGACCGCGCACGACCGCGCCGCGGCACCGGCAGATGCAATGTTGACCGGGCTCTAAGGTTTTGAGGCGGAACAGGCCTACACTGAACTACTCAGAAAGCCTGTAACTCAAAGCAGTTATTACCGTGGGAAAACCTCCCACGGCAATCTGCCTCAAGGAGAGCGTTATGCCGTGGTATGCATGGTTGATTATGGTGGTTGCGATCGGGTCGATCGTCGGCGGGCTGCTGATGCTGCGTGACAGCGCCAACAAAGTGGAACTCACCGACGAACAACGCAAACGCGTGGCCGAGCGCAATGCGCAGGCGGATGCCAAGGATGGGCAGGACCGCTGATCCCATGTGGCGAGGGCGCTTGCTCCCGTCGGGCTGCAAAGCAGCCCCTCTTCTGCCCTACTCCCATTCCGCCTTGGCAATCTGCAAACCGTGCTGCCCTTTATAAGCAGCACGCTCCGGCTGACTCCAGCCGTTCAGCAACTCGGCTTCCAATCGATAAATCTCAACCCCCAGCGGACGACACGCCGTCAGCGGGTCCTGCGCATCCGGGCCCCACATCGGCAGCGACAGATCCCCGCCCGGGCAGGTCGACAGCGCACACAACAAATCAATCTCGGCAAAAAACTCCAGGTAATCGCCCTTCTGCGCCGGACAGGCTTTCATGAAATACATGTCGTCGTGATTGAGGCCGGTGCATTGGAAGATGTTCAGCACGTCATGCACGTCGAATTCCGTCAGACCGTGAGGCAACACCGCACGGGTCAGGTTCGAGTGACAGTGATGATGGAAATCTTCACCAGTGAGCATGCGGTTCACATACGGATCGCAGCGCGTACCGAGCAAATCGTGCAGGCGCCCGCCGTGCTCATCAATGCCGTAGCTGGCCAGGCTGTCATCGGTGATCGTCACCAGAGGCCGCAGAAATGGCAGATTCGACCACAGCCGGTCATGGGTGCTGACATGCGCGCCCTGCAACTGACGCGTGCGCGCGGCCCACAGGCGTTCGCGCGGGTCGTTGGCGTTCCACACATTGAAGTCGCCCACCTGTGGCCCCACCGGCGTAGTCACACGGAACACATGCCCGGCCGGCACCTTCCACGCCCTGCCCGTGCGAATCGGCACCTCGAACTGTTCGACCAAGGTGCGTTGATCCTTGCGCTCACGGATACGCTCGTAAAACGCGGTGTCGACCTGCAACGCCGAACCTTTGCTGACCTGGTAAGCGGCTGGATAGTCTTTGTACATGGTGCGAATCCTCGATCAAGGGAAAGTAAACAGGGCCAACGACTGCCGTTCTGAATCATCCAGGTACAGGCTCATCGCCTCCCCGGCCGCCAGCTTGTTGTTATTGGCTAATAACGTGTGGATCTCAAGGTCCCGTTCCAGCCAGGGCGACTGGAAACGCTGCTCATCGGGCGCGGCGCAGAACACCAGACGCAACTGCGCAATCACCTGGGCGAAAAACTCGTCGAACAACGGGCTGCGCATCAACCCGACAATCTGCTGGTGCACCAACAGGCTGTGGGTCGCAACCGCACGCCAGTCCTCACGCTCCCGGGCCAGCGCGGTGGCCTCGATGGCGTTTTGCATACGCTCGGATTGATCCTGGGTGAACGCACCGCTCTGGGCAATGGCCTGCAATTCGAGCGTGCGGCGGACGACAAATAAATCACGCACCTCTTCGCGCTCCAACCGACGAACCACCACGCCCTTGTTGCGCACGTAGCGCGTCAACCCTTCCCGCTCCAAACGGTGCAACGCCTCACGAATCGTATTGCGCGACGCGTTATAGGCCTTGACCAGCTCGGCTTCGACCAATGCCATTCCGGGCAACAGTCGGCCACCGATGATGTCGGCACGCAGCTCCAGGGCGATCTGGTCGGCTAAGGACAAGCTGAGTGTCATCGTTACCTCACGATTGTTGAACAATCCTCCCTGTGTGAGTAATCACTTTTCATGCCAACGCCCACCCCGTGGGTAAAAGTTCAGCTTGGTTAACATGTCGGCACGTCTACGAGGCAGGCTACGCGCTATTCACACGACCACAACGCTCTAACCCGTATCATCAAGGAAGCCTCCGTTTGCTTTTGCCGCGATGGCGTCGGCGCCACCGGCCAGCCGCCCTTGATGAAAGCACTGAACCTGACCCATGGCGGGTTCTATGCACATCTCAAATCCAAGGATGAAGGGGTGCTGGGCAGAAGTGTCGAGAGCGCTGAATTGGCGACGCGCATCATGGGCGGGTACGTGAACGTTTGAAGGCGCAGCTATTGCACTATAAAAAGGCCGGTCAATAACCGGCCTCCTCGGCGAACATTGCCCCCTTAGTTGATCGCTAGCCTGTCGCGATTCCGCTCCAGCAGTGCCTTGCCGATCCCCTTAACCTCCAACAACTCATCAAGCGCCTTGAAAGGGCCGTTGCTGTTGCGGTAAGCAACGATAGCCCTCGCCTTTGCGGCGCCAATGCCCAGGAGATCACGTTGCAAGGCTTCAGCATCTGCAGCGTTGAGATTGACCTTGGTGGACTGCTCCACCGGGTTCATCTGGCCAGAGCGGATGGTAGCGGGCTCGGGCGTGATCGCAGGCGCCGCGGTAGTTGCTACCGAGATGCTCGCAAGGAGGGCGAAAACGAGGGAGGAAAAACAAGCGTTTGGCATGAGTGACGCTCCATGACATCAATGAGTGAAAGCAGCTTTTCCAAAGCTGCTTCTCTAACTTAGGTGATGTGCGTAGAGAGTCAAAAATGGCTGCGTTACAGCGTGTGAATTCAGGGTTCAAGCCGGTGCCGTTGATAGATCAGGTCGACAATTTCGCCATCGGGAGAGTAACCACTGACGGTGTCACGCAAGAGTTGGCGGACGCGGGAGTAATCATCCGCATCTACCGCTGCAAGCAGCTCACTCAATTTGCCTTTCAGGACATCCCATGACAGGAAGTCTTCATTGGCACTCATGATCATCGGATGCTGCGTGGCGACTACGTTGTCGCCGATAAGCAACTCTTCATAAAGTTTTTCGCCAGGACGCAGCCCAGTGAATTCAATGGCGATATCGCCATGGGGATTTTTGTCGGAACGAACGCTCAGGCCGGAAAGGTGAATCATTTTCTCCGCCAACTCGACAATTTTCACCGGCTCGCCCATATCCAGCACAAATACATCACCGCCCAGCCCCATGGAGCCGGCCTGGATGACCAACTGTGCCGCTTCGGGGATCGTCATGAAATAGCGTGTGATTTTTGGGTGAGTGACGGTCAAAGGGCCGCCGGACTTGATTTGTTTGTGAAAAAGCGGAATGACGGAGCCTGATGAACCCAGCACATTACCGAATCTCACCATCGTGAAGCGAGTCTTGTTGACGCGGGAAACACCCGACCTATCACCGAATATAACCGGCGCTTTCTCACGGCTGAGCGCCTGTAATGCCAGTTCTGCAAGTCGTTTTGTACTGCCCATCACATTGGTAGGACGAACAGCTTTGTCGGTGGAAATCAGTACAAAGTTAGCTACCCCCGCCTGAAGAGCAGCCTGGGCGGTATTGAGCGTGCCAATGACATTGTTCAACACGCCTTCGGCAATATTGTGCTCGACAATCGGAACATGCTTATAAGCGGCGGCATGGTAAACCGTGTCGATATGCCAGCATTTCATCACATCAAGCAACTTAGTCTCGTTGCGCACAGAGCCCAGCATCGGTAACAGCTTAACCGGCAATGACTCGCGTGCGACTCGGTACTCAAGCTCAGATAAAATGCTGTAAAGATTGAATTCGCTATGCTCATACAGCAGCAGCGTCGTGGGCTTTAGTGCAAGGATCTGGCGACAAAGCTCCGAACCAATTGATCCACCTGCGCCCGTGACCATCACCGACTGGCCGACGATGCAACGCTCAAGGAGATCCTCTTGAGCAGGTACGGCGTCGCGCCCCAACAGGTCGGCGATATCCACTTCTTGGATGTCGTCCACTTTGACTCGACCACTCGCAAGATCCATGAAGCCCGGAACGCTGCGAACATGAAGCGGGAAACGTTCAAGATAGCTCAGAATTTCTCGCCTGCGCCCCCGATTTGCCGACGGCACCGCCAGCAGGATTTCCTGTGCGCCTGTGGCGTCGATCATCTGCTCGATATGTTTGGGCTTGAACACTTGCAAGCCTGAAATCACACGACCGGCAATGCTCCTGTCATCGTCGATGAACGCGACAGGACGCATGACTCGGCCCATGCGTAATGCTGCAACCAGTTGGTTGCCCGCTGAACCGGCACCGTAGATAGCAACCTTCGTCAAGCCGTCATCGCGACTAGTGAACGGAACATGCTGCACTCCGGTAAACCAGTCCCCCAAAAAATATTGACGCATTGCCAAGCGCAAGCCGCCAATCATAATCATGCTCAACCACCAGTAGTTAAAAATAACCGAGCGCGGGACAACTATCTGATGATTGCTATAGACATAGACGAACATACCGAGGATGAGCGAGGAAAGACTGACTGCTTTGATGATTGTGACAAGCGCATCATTGCCGAAATAGCGCATCACCGCCCGGTACATGCCAAAACGGATAAACAGCGGGACAGCGACGATAGGAGCACTCACAAACAGCCACAAGTGATGCCGAACAGGCTCGTTCATTTCGAAAATGCCGAGACGGACGACAAAAGCCATCCACAACGAAAGCCATACAAGCACCACATCTGCAAGCACTTGCAGAATGCGCTTGTGTCGGCGCGGAAGATTCAATAAAAAAACTCTTACCTTATCCATGACCCTCTCGAACACCTCTCCAGTCTTCCAAAATCAAAAAATGAACAGCTACCCTTGAGTCCGCCAAAAATCGATTTACGATGATTGATCGGTGCTGAACAAGCGCCATACAGGCGTGGCACCCGAAGCACAAAAAAGGCTCATCCGGCACGGGAACCAGAAACGAGGCGGGGCCTTACGACTCACCACAGATCCAATCCCGATATGATACTCAGGTTGTACCACAAATCCTCTGCATTCCCTGAGCCAGGGGCAACCGACTGGCTGACCCGAAGCGCACGTACACGTTGTTGGCAGGCCAATCCATGCGTAGGAAAACTCAGAGACACTCGCGAGATTCGTCAATCTTACCCGCCCCCGCCCCCGCGCCGATGACGGTCACACAAAACCAGTATAATCGGCGCACTAGGATTCACACCCCAGTCTCTGTAATGCTAGTGTCTAAATTGGTCAGATTAAAAAACTGAAATATTTACATTTTTTATTACTTTAATCAAAGACACCTAAGGCGCAGTGTGATTGCTCCAAACACATTGACTGCAAAAAAAGATGACGCCATGCAAATCCCTACTGCCAACCGCCAGAAATATCACGGCCTTGAAAAACCATTGGAAAAGAAGGCTATAATCTTAATCACATCAGAAATTCAGCAATGAAACGTCACAAAAAAATGATAGACATGCGTTGTAGACGCATCCGTGACCTCAAACGTCATTTTGTACGAATAGCCATGCCAACGATGCCAGTCCATGCGCAACGCAGCAAGGGTGCAACAAGAGGGCGCTGATTCAAATGCAATACCCAGCTGTAAGAAACCCCTTACAGCAACCCCGAATCCAGCGTCGACTCACAAAACGGGCTCTAGATGGGCTTTTGAAAAAAATACAGGCAGGCGTTCGCCCCCTGTCATGTAAAAAGCAGCGAAGAGAAGTGAGTAAACACGTTATCAAAAAAGCTTAGACGTTCAAGGAACTATAAAAATTTACGACTCCCCCGCCGCATGATTAACAGAAGCGTGTGGTGAAATTCATTTTTAACACTGGTGTGGCAATGATCTTGAAAACCTTGTGTGTGTTCGGCACGCGTCCTGAAGCAATTAAAATGGCCCCTTTGGCGCTGAGACTTGCTGCAGACGAGCGCTTCGATGCCAAGGTCTGCGTAACCGGACAACATCGCGAAATGCTGGATCAGGTGCTCAACCTGTTTGAGATCGCTCCGAACTTCGATCTCAATATCATGAAGTCGGGCCAGGATCTAACTGATGTCACCAGCAGCATTTTACAAGGGATGAAAGGTGTCTTCGCCAAATTCAAACCCGATATCGTCTTGGTGCATGGGGATACAGCGACGACGTTCGCGACAACACTAGCGGCTTATTATCACCAGATCCCCGTCGCTCACGTCGAGGCAGGTCTGCGCACCGGCAATCTCTACTCACCGTGGCCAGAAGAAGCCAACCGCAAGTTGACCGGCGCACTCGCGGCTGTACATTTCGCTCCTACAGAAACGTCCAGGCAGAACCTGCTGAGAGAAGGGGTTGATGCTGGATGCATCCATGTGACTGGCAATACCGTCATTGATGCGCTGCTTGAGGTTGTGGCAAGAATCAAAAACAGCCCCGCTCTGCAACAGAAGTTTCACCAACAGTTTTCATTCCTGGGTGAAGAAAAACGAATCATCCTCGTCACCGGCCACCGTCGCGAAAGCTTTGGCGACGGTTTCGAGAAAATTTGCCAGGCCCTGATCAAAACGGCCAAAGACTTTCCTGACGTCCAGATCGTCTATCCCGTTCACCTGAATCCAAACGTACGCGAGCCGGTCAATCGATTGTTGGCGGGCATTCAAAATGTTCATTTGATCGAGCCCCTGGATTATTTGCCATTCGTCTATTTGATGGAGCGTTCGCACCTGATTCTCAGCGACTCAGGCGGCATACAAGAGGAAGCTCCATCACTGGGCAAACCTGTGCTGGTCATGCGCGACACTACTGAGCGCCCGGAAGCCGTCGAAGCGGGTACCGTCAGGTTGGTCGGTACCGACATTGAGGTCATTACAAATAATCTGCGCAGTCTTCTGACGGACCCTGACGCTTATCACCAGATGAGCTTCGCGCACAACCCTTACGGCGACGGAAAGGCATCCGCTCGGATCCTTGAAGCTCTTTCCCAAATCAAAAAAGGCTAATCCATGAGCTTTGAAACTATTTCTGTAGTCGGCCTAGGCTACATCGGACTCCCTACTGCCGCCGTTTTCGCAGCAAGAAAGAAAAAAGTTATCGGCGTCGATGTCAACGCACAAGCGGTAGCCACGATCAACCGCGGTGATATCCATATTATCGAACCGGATTTGGACATCGTCGTACGCACCGCGGTAACTGAAGGCTATCTGAGGGCGACCACCATCGCCGAACCCGCCGATGCGTTCCTGATTGCAGTGCCGACCCCCTTCAAGGGCGACCACGAGCCTGATCTCTCTTATATTGAAGCGGCTAGTAAATCCATCGCCCCGGTACTGAAGAGAGGCGACCTGGTAATCCTCGAATCGACTTCTCCTGTGGGAGCCACTGAGCAAATGTCCGCGTGGCTGGCGCAAGCACGGCCAGACCTGAGCTTCCCGCAGACGCTGGGCGAAGCATCGGATATCCGTATTGCGCATTGTCCAGAACGCGTCCTGCCTGGGCACGTGTTACGAGAGTTGATTGAGAATGATCGGATCATCGGCGGCCTGACCAGAAAATGCTCGGAAGCCGCAAAGCGCTTATATCAAACATTCGTTAAGGGCGAATGCATCATTACCGACGCACGCACAGCCGAAATGTGCAAGCTCACTGAAAACAGTTTCCGCGATGTGAACATTGCTTTTGCCAATGAACTGTCGATGATTTGCAAAAAACTTGAGATTAGTGTTTGGGAACTGATTCGCTTGGCCAACCACCACCCGCGAGTCAACATTCTGCAACCGGGCCCTGGTGTTGGCGGACACTGCATTGCTGTCGATCCTTGGTTTATTGTCAGTAAGACGCCTGATGATGCGCGCCTGATCCGGACCGCTCGCGAAGTGAATGATAGTAAGCCAACATGGGTACTGGACCAAGTAAGGCTTGCGATTGGTAAGTTCCTGCAGGCGCATCCCTCCAAGACAGCCAAAGATGTGACAATCGCTTGCCTGGGCCTGGCATTCAAGCCAAACATCGACGACCTTCGTGAAAGCCCATCCCTGGAAATTGCGGTGCAAATCGCAAAAAACCACCCAGGTACCGTGCTGGCGGTGGAGCCCAACATCGAACAAATACCAGAACGCCTGAACGGTCTTGCAGCATTGAGCGACATTGATAACGCGCTGTCCTTGGCTGATGTCGTTGTTCTGCTTGTGGACCACAGTCCGTTCAAGAACATCTCAAAAGACCAATTGTCATCACGACAAGTCATTGATACCCGCGGCGTCTGGGCCTGAAGGCATCAGGCTCAAACATACTGGTCTGGCGGAAAACACAGGTTTCCGCCAGATCTTATGCGATGACGCAATAGCGGTCATCAGGTACTCGTGGAATAGCATTTGTCGTAATAAGGTTGACGAGGTCTTAGCATGTTCAATCTACTGATTCAGGCGCTGACACTGTTAAGTGGATTAGTTGTCAATTTTGTCATCCCAGGACTGTATGGCCTGGAAGCTTATGGCGCCTTTATTAAGGCTAACGTACTGGTATTTCTATTTCAGAAGCTTCTAGACATCATCAACGAACAACTCATTGCCAGCGTGGAGGCCGAGTACATACTCGTCACCTCACTGTTTATGGCGGTGTTGATTTTTCTACTTTTCAGCGCGATGAATCTTATCGATAGCATCGGCAATCCTTTGTTATTAGGCGTGATGCTGCTCAGTTCAGCATGCTTGTTATCGCTCTTCGGCCTACGCCTTCAACGGTGGATTGTCGGCTATCTGATGATTTTCCTATGTGTGTTTTTCTCGGCGCTTCTCATCAGTTACCAAAAAATATTGCCATTGAACATCGTTGATGTGCTAATTCTGACGAACCTGCTGCCCTGCTTGTTTGCGATTGCGGTACTGGTCTGTCATGGCGCACGGTTGCCCATGGGGAAACAGCTACTGTCTACTTGCAAAAACGTCGTGGTATTACTACCGAGAATGGTATCCATCACTCTGGTATTCAATCTATTTACCAATATCCTCCCTTTTATCCTTTCAAAAAGCCTTCCCGTCCGAGATCTGGGACTTTTCCGGGTGATCGTATCAATCATTCAATCGGCGACAAGTTTATTTCCCATCAATGTCAGGGCAGTATTCGTCGCTTTCGTTTCTGGCAGCCAGCGCCAGGAGCAATATAAAATCATCATGTCAACGGCGCTACTGTACTTTGCTCTGGCAGGACTGACAGGTTACGCAGCCGGCTGGCTATTTCCCCAGTATTCCGCCTACTTAGCGATGCTACCCTGCTTACCTGTGCTTTACTGGTCTGTAGTGACAGAACGCTACCTAGTGGCCTGCGGACTTCATCGCAAGGTCATCGTCGTCAACCTGATCATTGCCCCCCTGGCAGTGGCCGGAATGATTCTCTTTGTTCACGGTCTTAAGCAGGCAGAGCTCTTTTACGCTATAGGATTCTCGGCGTACCTGTTATTTCTGCATGTTATGTGCCAACCCGGAATCCGGTTGTCAGTGGTTTTCTGGGTAGCACTACTTTCGCCAATTGCAGTAATCATGAAAGACATCAGCTTGATCTGGGGCGTACTTTATATGGGTTCGCTTACAATTATCGCAGCAGGAGTACTTCGGCTTCGACTGGCTGATCTTCGCACATTGAGGTTTTGACAGTGAATGCAGTGAAACTATATCGAATAGGCCATTGGTTCTACCAGCGCCGAATCCCCGTCTTGCCGGGCTTTGTTCGCAACCTGATCTTTCTGTTGTTCAACTCGTACATCCCGGTTTCGGCAAATATCGGAAAGGGCACCATTTTCGCTTACGGTGCGATTGGGGTCGTGCTCCATGCGAATGCCAAAGTGGGGGACGGATGTGTACTGGGTCAGGGAATCACGATTGGCGCTGCCGAAGGTTATGTAACAAGTGAGATCAATCGATGCCCGGTCATTGGGCATAACTGCTATATCGGAGCGGGCGCCAAGATCATTGGCGATATAAAAATCGGTGACAACTGTCAAATTGGCGCTTCAGCTGTAGTACTAAAGGATATCCCTGACAACTCAATCGTTGTAGGAGTTCCGGCCAGAATTGTCGGACAAACGTCCGCAGACTACAAGGCAATACGCCCCTGATATGGCAATTGGAGCATCGCGATGAATGGCAGTGACTACTTTAAAAGCAGCCTGATGATTGCAATGTCAGCCTGCGTTGCTATTCTACTTACGCAGAATGCCGGTGTGCTTTTTTATATCGGCATACTAGGAGGCCTGTTCCTAGTGCTGGCCGCCGTCGCTTCGCCATGGCACGGTTTATTGGCATTATTCCCGCTGGTATTTGCGCTGCGCCCCGCGCCGCCATCCGTAGGTACCCAAGAGTTAATATTTGCCGCACTCACGGCAACGGTGTTTGTCAGCACCTTTATCAGACTTTTTCGTATCCGAAGCATAAAATCCATTTTTCGTTTCTTTGCCTGGCCACTTTTGATCGGCATTGGGTTACTGTGCCTCAACTTATTGATTGCGATGAAACATCATGTCCCTGTACAAGATTGGATCAGGGGCGTTACACCCTTTTTATTTATATTTGCGCTCATGCCCGTATGCGTACTTATCAACGGTGAGCAAAAAAACATTTATTGGATTGGCGCCTCGATCGGCGCACTGGTCTTATTGAGCGCAGGCCATATCGTTTTGTACTATTTCCAATATGATATATGGCAACCGTACTGGACCGTGTTGGTGGATGGAGAACAGATAAGGTTGTCACGGGAAGCCGCACTGAATATGGCAAATACCGTAGGCCCCCTGCGGGACCGGATAACCATGCTGTTACCGCAGGCGACAGATGCACTGCTGCCTTCTGGAATGGCCGCAGGTTTTGTTATCAACACATTAACGCGAAACCGATATATCGCACTGGTGACTGCCTTCATATCATTGCTTTGCCTGACAGCTGTGCTGATCACGTTAACGAGAAGCATGTTGATCAGTGGCGTCGCTACCATTGCTCTATTCTCAATCTATATTTTTGTCACTCACAAAAATCTCCGTGTAAAAATTTCTGCCAACATTACCGCTCAACTGGTATTAGGCTTGGTATTCATCTTCTCCACCGGTATGGATCAATCTTGGCTGGGGCGCTTGAATTCCCTGTCCGACGCAGCACTGCCAATGGCTACCGCCCCCATTTCGTCAAATACCCCAGAGAACACGGAAATAATCGTTTTAAATACCATCACGAAAAAGAAAGAGGATTTCAACGTAGCATCTAGAGTCAAAGAATACGAAATTGCATGGGACATGTTTTTGAGCAGCCCCGTATTCGGCAATGGAATAGGTGTAAAGCATGAGATGCACTGGGAAAAACCTGACGGCTCATCACTTATAGAACTTGTTGGATACATACACAACTGGCCTTTGTATATGCTAATGGTGAGTGGAGTACTAGGACTCCTGACCTACACACTCATTATCATGGGCCCCGCCCTGTACAAACTGACCACTCTAAAATCCGAGCCCAACTATTTGACAGTTATTCGCATAACCGTCATGACCATGGCTATATATGGATTATTTTTTGCGGTCTTTCGATTGATCTCTTTCAACATACTGCTCGCCACAGTATGGGGATTAATTTATGCGCAAAAATGGCCTATGCAAAAAATCAGTGACAGCGCAAAAAACACGGAATTGAACACCCCCCAATGTTCAGCAACCGAATACGCCATAAAAAATAAAGTTACTGACCAACAAAATAGGGAGCAACCAGTTTAATGTGCGGTTTAAGTTTTTTTGCGGTTAAACGCGATACTCCTGCGCTACGAGACCAATTGCAAGCGAGTCTCGCGGCCACCAAGCATCGTGGCCCAGACGCTTCCGGCACCTATTTCGCCGAAATTGCCAACCACCAAGTTGGACTTGGTCATAATAGACTCAGCATTTTGGATCTTTCGGCAACTGGCAGCCAACCGATGTTTACTGGCAATGGAATTAGCATCGTATTCAATGGAGAAATCTTTAACCATCATGAACTACGTAACCAGTTGATCGAACAAGGCTACACATTCAATGGCACCTCCGACACCGAGGTAATCCTTCAATTGTATGTAGCGCACGGGGACCACGCCTTCAAACGTCTGCAAGGAATGTATACATTTGTCATTCTGGACGAACCGCGCCAGAAAACATTCTTGGTAAGGGATGTGATTGGGATAAAGCCGGTATATTGCTACACTGGCGAATATGGCATCTATGCCTGCTCCGAAATCCGTGGCCTCAAGTGTTATTCGGACGTCGTAACTGAGATCGACAATGACGACGTTTTTGAGTTCTTCAACAACGGTTTCCTCTACGAGCCGAACACCGGCTACAAAGCTATCAAAAAGCTAATGCCGGGGACTTACCTTGAGTTCGATCTATTGACCGGCGACTGCAGGACGCGGCGGCACCAGACCATAACGAGCTACACATCAGAACAGAGCCTTGCAGAAAATGTACGCTCCGCTGTCACGCGGCAATTGGAAGCAGACGTTCCAGTCGGTGTATTTTTCAGTGGTGGCGCTGATTCGAGCATACTGGCGAGTTTCACAGGTGAAGCAGATCTTTTTTTTGCAAAGTACGAAGCAACGGATGACTCCGTCATCGACATGAGGTTTTCAGCTGAAATCGCCGATTACCTGCACAAAAAGCTGGTCGTCACAGAGATTCTTGATTCAAAAGATGATGTTTTCGAGTCGATCGATTTTGTCGCCGCGAATACAGAAGAGCTGGTATCCGATTACACCTTCTGGGCCACCTATCGCTTATCGGCTGAAGCCAGGAAGAGCGGATACACAGTGATGCTCAGTGGAATGGGCGGAGACGAAGCATTTGCTGGATACCCACGCTACAAGGTCCTGAAGCATCACCGGTTGATCCGTCTGCTCTACCCGGTCTTGAACGCGCTGCTGAAACTGAAGCTATTCCCCAAGCAACTTGACAAGAAATTTGAGCGGCTGGTTTCCTATGCCGAAGAAAGCTATTGGCCTCTGGCCTATTCTCGAATGCTGGGATATTTTTCGCGCCAAGAACTCAAGGGCTTTTTCCGCGATTTTGCGGGGCTGGAGTGCCACTACAAACAACGCTTGAACGCCGTACTCCTTGATTACAGTGGCGATCCGGCAGACAAGGTAAAATTCGCACAACACTTTGACCTGACAGGTTTTCTCAGTCATAACCTCAGCGTATCTGACAAAGCCAGCATGCTCGCCAGTATTGAGCTGCGCGTTCCACTGCTGGATGAACGAATCGTTGCGAAAGGCTTGGCGACCTCCAGTGCCGATTTGTTGAAAGGCGGCAATCCCAAGGCGCCACTTAAGACTCTATTAAAAAGCCTGCTACCCGCCTCACTTGTCGATCGTCCAAAAACCGGATTCAACCCCCCTCTCGATGGCATTATCCGTCGCATTGGCTCAGAACGCCTGCTGTCAGAGTTCGAACGTATTTATGCTTACCTGCGACCTGAAGAAGTAGAGAAACTGGTCAAAAACCATTTCATGGGTACCGCCAATAACACCTACAAGCTATGGCAGGTGTTGTACTTCGAACGCTGGCTAAAACATAACTTTCCATGAGCATCACTAAAATCAATCAATCTGACTTCTCACTATTCAAGTGGTTCTCATGGGCAATACGTTAATGCATCGACTACTAAAGCTCTACCATACGGTAAAACTGTTGCGGATGAAGCAGATTTTCTATCGACTGTATTACCGTTACGCTAAAATCAGTTCTTTTACTGCCCCCACACCTGTCAAACGGATGAGTTTCGGCTTAGCTAATCCACCGCACTGGAGTTCTTCGCACTTTACAGCTGACGAACAGTTTGAATTTATGGGCCTTAAAGCACCGTTTGAGTGGAACAATCAACAGCGCCCGAAGATCTGGCAGTATAACCTGCACTACCTTGATCACCTCGTGTCATCAGACCGCACACGACCTGATTTTGATAGAACCTTGGTAAACAGCTGGATTGCCGGCAACCCACCCTATGCAGGTTGCGGCTGGGAGCCTTATACACTTTCACTGCGCATTGTGAACCTCATTAAATGGTTCAATCAGCAGCCCACCCTTGAGCCGAAGTGGCTGGATAGCCTGGCCATACAATGCCATGCACTCTCAAAGCAGGTTGAACACCACATCCTCGCCAACCATATATTTGTGAATGGTAAGGCGCTGCTATTTGGCGGCTGCTTCTTAGATGGTGCAGATGCTGAACGTTGGCAATCTGCCGGATTGAAGATACTGGACACAGAGGTCAAAGAGCAGTTTTTGGCTGATGGCGCGCATTTTGAACTATCCCCCATGTACCACGCGTCCTTGCTTTGGGACATGTGTGACTTAGTGAATTTAGCCACTCATACTACAATACCAACACTAAGAACACGCCTTCCCGAGTGGAAACAAATTATTAAAAAGGGCATCGTCTGGCTGCGCAGCCTCCAGCACCCGGATGGAGATATACCATTTTTTAACGACTCGGCATTGGGTATTGCCCCAACATTAGGCAATATTGAAATGTATGCCAGCGAACTGGGGTGTTTACCAGCGAACAACAAGCCAAAGCCCTTGGCTGTTTACGCAGAACATCATATCGAAAGTGGTTACGTGGCGGTTAATTTCAGTGACGCCAGCAAGGCGCTTTTGAACCTGACACAAGTAGCCCCCGACTATCAACCCGGACATACCCACGCGGACACCTTGAGCTTCGAACTCAGTTTGTTTGGGCATCGAGTGTTCGTTAACTCCGGAACCTCGCAATACGGTGAAGACTCCGAACGTCATCGCCAACGCAGTACTGCGGCACACAATACAGTCGACGTTAATGATGAAAATTCATCTGAAGTATGGGCAGGCTTCAGGGTCGCACGCCGAGCACGAACGACACTGAGCTTGATCGAACAAAATGAAAACGCCGTGCGTATTCGCAGCAGCCACGATGGCTACCAGCGATTGAAAGGCAAAAATCTGCACACGCGTGAATGGATAGCTACACCGGGCGAATTACAAATCCGCGATTCGGTCACAGGCGATTTCAACCGAGCATTAGCCAGGCTCTACGTACACCCCGAAGTCAAGATTATTCAAAATGGCGACACCTTTACGTTAACGCTCCCAGGAGGTCAGGTCGCCGTCGCTACCGTACAAGGCGCGAAAAGTGTCAGCTTGATTTCTACTACGTGGCATCCAGCATTCGGTGAATCAATTCCAAACCAATGCATCATTGCTGAACTGTCATCCACCGTGCTGAGCACTCGTATAACCTGGTGAGGTTTATTTGAAACTTTTAATTTTGAGCTTCTATTACCAACCTGACCTTTCGGCGGGCTCCTTTCGCTCAACCGCGTTGGTAGACGCGCTGCTCAAGCGACTGCCAGTGGATGCTCATATCGAATTGATTACAACCCTGCCAAACCGCTATAGCACCTTCACTAGCGCAGCGCCGGAACTGGAAGAGCATCCTCGCCTGACGGTGCGAAGAGTCGCCCTGCCCGCCCACAAAAGCGGAATGATTGATCAAGCCAAGGCTTTTCTGGTTTACGCAAATACTGTGCGCAAAATAATAAAAGACAAGCGCCATGACCTTGTCTATGCCACCTCTTCACGCCTTATGACGGCAGTGCTGGGCGCCCTCATCGCACGCAAACAAAAAGCTCCGCTTTATTTAGACATTCGCGATATTTTTGTTGATACGATCAAAGATGTTTTACCGAAGAAACTGGTTCGGCTAATGAAGCCAATACTTTCGCTACTCGAAAGATTTGCCATCACCTCAGCGAAAAAAGTGAATCTGGTTTCTGAAGGATTTTATCCGTATTTCAAATCACGCTATCCAGACCAGAGCTATTCATTTTTTACAAACGGCATCGACAGCGAGTTCTTGAGCGCCCAGCCGTTGGAAACCACAGTTAGCTCGCCGAAGGTGATGGACGTCGTCTATGCCGGGAACATTGGTGAAGGCCAGGGCCTACATCATATCGTCCCGTTATTAGCAAAACAGCTCGAAGGCGTGTTGCGATTTCGGGTAATCGGTGACGGAGGCCGGCTGGCGCTTCTAAGAGAAGCCATTACGGCGCAAGGATGTACTAATGTTGAATTATTAACCCCCGTCAAGCGCGATGAGTTGATTCATATTTATCAGTCTGCGGATGTGCTCTTTCTACACTTGAACGACTATGATGCGTTTCGCAAAGTTTTACCGTCGAAACTGTTCGAATACGCTGCGCTGGGCAAGCCGATCTGGGCCGGCATATCCGGTTATGCGGCGAATTTTGTTTCCATGCATATCGAAAACGCGGCTGTCTTTGAGCCTTGCGATGTCGCCGCCGGGGTAAAGGCCCTCGAAACCTTGACTATCGCGACCAGCCCCCGCCATGCCTTCGTAGAACATTTCGATCGCAGTAGTATCATGCGTGAAATGTCAGAAGACGTTCTTTCACTCCTAGAGACTACTTGATCATGCAAATCCTCCTGACAGGAGCGAGCGGTTTCGTTGGTCGTGGTCTAGTTCCCCCATTATTGGCACGACGACACAAGATCACCGCTGCCATGCGCAACCTGAATGCAGAGTTTGATCTGCACATTGACCAGGTTCAGATAAGCGGGCTGTCCGCAGATCAGAAGTGGCAGCCATTGCTGGCTGGCAAAGATCTAGTGATCCATTTGGCGGCTCGTGTACACGTCATGAGTGACAACTCAGCCGACCCGCTAGTCGAATACCGCCGGGTCAATGTTGATGGAACCCTCCATTTGGCGCGGCAAGCCGCCGATGCCGGCGTCAAACGCTTCATCTTCATCAGCTCAATCAAAGTTAACGGAGAAAGCACCACGGGGGGCATGGCTTACACGGCTGATGGTCCGACGGCGCCAACCGACCCTTACGGTATCTCCAAGATGGAGGCCGAACGCGGTCTACGTGCCTTAGCAGACGAAACAGGGATGGAGGTTGTGATAATCCGTCCCGTTCTTGTGTATGGCCCCGGCGTGCAGGCGAACTTTCTCAGCATGATGCGCTGGCTGCATAAGGGCCTGCCATTGCCGCTTGGCGCTATCCATAACCAACGCAGCCTGGTCGCTCTGGATAACCTCGTTGACTTGATAGTGACCTGTGTCGAACACCCTGCTGCAGCAAACCAAACTTTTTTAGTGAGTGATGGCGAGGATCTCTCGACTACAACGTTGTTACGCCGTATGGCTAAGGCTATCGGGAAGCCCGCACACCTGCTGCCCTTACCCGCCTGGATGCTCGAAGCCGGAGCCGCCATATTGGGGCGACGGGCTCTCGCACAACGATTATGTGGCTCTCTACAAGTAGATATCTCCAAGACTCGCGAACTCTTGGGATGGACACCACCGTGCAGCGTGGATGACGCACTGCGTAAAACAGGCAAACATTTTTTGGAACTACACGCTAAATGAATATGTGGTGGCTGTTACCGGCTGCGACCCTTGTCGCACTTATTCTGACAGGTGCCTTGCGCCATTACGCACTCGCCAGAAGCCTGATCGATATACCCAACGCGCGCAGTTCGCATGTCGTACCGACCCCCAGAGGCGGCGGAGTATCGATCGTTATAAGCTTTTTGCTTGCCCTGGTACTGACTGCAAACCTGGGTGCCGTCGCCTGGTCTTTTGCCTGGGCGCTTTTGGGCGCCGGTGCCGGTATCGCAGTATTGGGGTTTCTTGACGACCATGGCCATATTGGTGCTCGCTGGCGCCTACTCGGGCATTTCATTGCGGCTGCTTGGGTACTTTTCTGGGTTGGCGGACTTCCGCCGCTGGAACTACTAGGGTTTTCAATCGACCTTGGCTGGGTCGGTCATGTGTTGGCGGCTGTTTATTTAGTCTGGCTGTTAAACCTATACAATTTCATGGACGGAATTGATGGCATAGCCAGCGTCGAAGCAATTTGTGTCGGTCTCAGCAGTGCTCTGCTGTATTGGCTTGCCGGATATGATCGTTTGGCGCTGCTGCCGCTGCTATTGGCATTTGCGGTTGCGGGCTTCCTGTATTGGAACTTTCCTAGAGCGCGCATCTTCATGGGCGACGCCGGCAGTGGCTTTTTGGGAGTCACGCTGGGGATACTGTCATTACAGGCAGCCTGGACTGCGCCGCAGCTCCTTTGGAGCTGGCTAATCCTGCTCGGCGTGTTTATTACCGATGCCACTTGGACTCTGCTGCGCCGCTTGTTGAGGGGGGAAAAAGTTTATGAGGCACATCGCAGCCACGCTTACCAATTTGCTTCACGCCAGTTTGGCAAACACTTGCCGGTAACCCTGACGGTGGCGGCAATCAATATTGGTTGGCTGCTCCCCATGGCACTGCTGGTCAGCGGTAACATATTGGATGCGGTAATTGGGCTACTTCTGGCCTATCTACCGCTAGTTGCGTTAGCGGTAAAGTTCAAGGCAGGAGCTAAAGAGATTTGCTGATCGACTCCTGGATGGCAGCCGCCTTCCCGTCTCTATATGAGCAGAGCGACGTCACTTTACGCAGTCAAGCCAAATGCTTGCGGCGTCGCGCTCTTATAGTACGGCTTGCAATCCAACCAACCAGAGGGCCCACCGTCATACCGAGAAGTAAGGCAGCCACGATAAAGACAGATACTGGAAACTGTGGCACGACCCACCCAAAAAACCGTAGAGAAACCACCTGTTGGTTCTCCAGCACGAACGCCAGAATGCAGAGCAAAACCAAAAGTATCACCAAAATACCAAGCACGCGCTTGAAGCTACTCATGACTTACTCCCTGAACGAGTTTCAAGCCTCGTCCTCTTCCTCGTTGACCCGGTCTCGCAACTCTTTACCTGGTTTGAAATGCGGAACGAACTTGCCGTCCAGGCTGACGGATTGCCCGGTCTTAGGGTTACGGCCTACGCGCGGGGCGCGGTAGTGTAGCGAGAAGCTACCAAACCCTCGGATCTCAATACGATCGCCCGTAGCCAGGCATTGGGACATTTGTTCAAGCATGGTCTTGATGGCCAGCTCCACATCCTTGGATGAGAGCAGCCCTTGATGGGTGACAATTCGTTCGATCAACTCCGACTTCGTCATATTTTTCCCTTCTTTTTCAAGCAGCTAGGAAAAGCGCTTCAAAGGTTTTAGCATGACTTGATGAATTTGAACAGCCCATCCAATAACTTATCTACACGCCAGATCGACTTCACTATCAAGCGCTTACGCGCTCAATTGCAGATCACCAGCATCGTGCGGGTAACGGCGCCTGCCGGGTTCCAGCCGAACAAGTAATCCCCTTCCTCGTCCTTGGCGTCACTGGACCTTGTGACGACCTTGTACCCCTGCGTCTTGCACTCTCGAGCCGCGCGCTTCTCGCACTTCTCCCAGTTGGAACCCAAGCCTGAGCAGTCGATCTCGATGCCACTGACGCCATGCCGTGCGTGAGTCTTGGCATTGGTGGCGGCGCAACCTGCAAGCATGGCCATTGCGAACACTAAGATGAGCCTGTTCATTGAAAATCCTTACTGAATCAGCAACACGGGAATAGCTTATCCAAAGACTATAATCAGTTCTGACACCGATCAGCTCTACGTGGCTCCAAGTTGTTGATTCAACAAATTTCAGGCACAAAAAAGGGCGACCGAAGTCGCCCTTTTTCTATGGTCTGACAGAACTTAGTTCTGTTTTTCCATTTGTGCACGCAACAGGTCGCCCAGAGTGGTAGGACCAGCAGAAGGCTCAGAGGTAGCTGGCTTGTCGCGCAGGCTCTGGATGGCTTCTTTCTCTTCAGCATCGTCTTTCGACTTGATGGAGAGCTGGATTACGCGGCTCTTGCGGTCAACGCTGATGATCTTGGCTTCTACTTCTTCGCCTTCTTTCAGAACGTTGCGCGCGTCTTCAACGCGGTCACGGCTGATTTCGGAGGCTTTCAGAGTCGCTTCGATATCGTCGGCCAGGGTGATGATGGCGCCTTTAGCGTCAACTTCTTTCACGATGCCTTTAACGATTGCGCCTTTGTCGTTCTCTTGAACGTACTCGGAGAACGGATCGCTTTCCAGTTGCTTGATGCCCAGGGAGATGCGCTCGCGCTCTGGGTCAACCGACAGGATAACGGTGTCCAGCTCGTCGCCCTTCTTGAAGCGACGAACAGCTTCTTCGCCCACTTCGTTCCAGGAGATGTCGGACAGGTGAACCAGGCCGTCGATGCCGCCGTCCAGACCAATGAAGATACCGAAATCGGTGATCGACTTGATGGTGCCGGAGATTTTATCGCCCTTGTTGAACTGGCCAGAGAAATCTTCCCATGGGTTAGATTTGCACTGCTTGATGCCCAGGGAGATACGACGACGCTCTTCGTCGATGTCCAGAACCATAACTTCCACTTCGTCGCCGACTTGTACGACTTTCGAAGGGTGGATGTTTTTGTTGGTCCAGTCCATTTCGGAAACGTGTACCAGGCCTTCAACGCCTTCTTCCAGCTCAGCGAAGCAGCCGTAGTCAGTCAGGTTGGTAACACGCGCGGTCACGCGGGTGCTTTCTGGGTAACGGGCTTTGATAGCGACCCATGGATCTTCACCCAGTTGCTTCAGGCCCAGGGAAACACGGTTGCGTTCGCGATCGTATTTCAGAACCTTGACATCGATCTCGTCGCCAACGTTGACGATTTCGGAAGGATGCTTGATACGCTTCCAAGCCATGTCGGTAATGTGCAGCAGGCCATCGACGCCACCCAGATCGACGAATGCGCCGTAATCGGTGAGGTTCTTGACGATACCTTTGACTTGTTGGCCTTCCTGCAGGGATTCCAGCAGAGCTTCACGCTCGGCGGAGTTCTCTGCTTCCAGGACGCTGCGACGGGAAACGACAACGTTGTTGCGTTTCTGATCGAGCTTGATGACCTTGAATTCGAGTTCCTTGCCTTCCAGGTGCGTGGTGTCGCGCACTGGACGGACGTCGACCAAAGAACCTGGCAGGAACGCACGGATGCCGTTAACGTCGACAGTGAAGCCGCCTTTAACCTTACCGTTGATAACGCCCTTGACCACTTCTTCAGCTGCGAAGGCTGCTTCGAGAACAATCCAGCATTCAGCGCGCTTGGCTTTTTCACGGGACAGCTTGGTTTCACCGAAACCGTCTTCAACCGAGTCCAGAGCAACGTGAACTTCGTCACCGACATTGATAGTCAGATCGCCAGCGTCGTTGTAGAACTGCTCAAGCGGGATGAGTGCTTCAGACTTCAGACCAGCGTGAACGGTTACCCAGCGAGCTTGGTAATCGATATCAACGATAACACCGGTGATGATGGAGCCTGCCTGAAGGTTCAGGGTTTTTAGGCTTTCTTCAAAGAGTTCCGCAAAGCTTTCGCTCATTTTAATTCCTGTTGATAAGGGCGAAGAATACGCCCATCTCCACGCCCCAGACGGTGTGGGTTAGTTTCAATTAAAAGAAGCACCGCAGGACTATGACTGGTCCCCTGCAGACTTCTTGGTCACCCGGCGATATCGCGAATAGCGATTTCACTCAAGATGCGTTCCAACACCTGCTCGATGGACAACTCCGTGGAATCCAGCTGTATGGCATCAGCCGCCGGCTTGAGCGGGGCTACTGCGCGCTGGGTATCACGCTCGTCGCGTGCACGGATCTCATCTAGCAGACTCGACAGACTAACACCATCCACTTTGCCCTTCAACTGCAAGTAGCGGCGACGCGCCCGCTCCTCGGCACTGGCGGTCAGGAAAATCTTCAGCGGCGCCTCGGGAAATACCACCGTGCCCATGTCGCGGCCATCGGCTACCAGGCCCGGCGGTTCCTGAAACGCCCGCTGGCGCTGCAGCAGCGCATCACGCACGGCCGGCAACGCGGCAACCTGGGAGGCCCAGGAACCGACTTGTTCGTTACGCAGGTCATCGGTCACATCGTCCCCTTCCAGGATGATGCGCTGGGGATGACCTTCCGTCGCAGCGACGAACTGCACATCAAGGTGCGCCGCCAGCAGCTTCAGGGATTCTTCGTTGGTGAGATCGACGCCGTGGTTGCGCGCGGCAAATGCCAGCAGGCGGTACAGCGCGCCGGAATCCAGCAGGCACCAGCCCAGGCGCTTGGCCAGGATGCCGGCGATCGTGCCTTTGCCCGAGCCGCTTGGCCCGTCGATGGTAATCACCGGTGCTTTGATATTCACAATTGAGCCTCTTGGGCAACACGGATGCCGACTTGGGCACACAGTGTAAGAAAGTTCGGAAAAGACGTAGCAACATTGGCGCAGTCACGGATACGAATCGGCGCCGTTGCCCGCAGCGAAGCCACGCTGAACGCCATGGCGATCCGGTGATCGCCATGGGCATGCACTTCGCCACCGCCCATCAGGCCACCGTCAATGATAATCCCATCGGGGGTGGGTTCACACTTCACGCCAAGGGCGAGCAGACCGTCGGCCATGACCTGGATACGGTCGGACTCCTTGACCCGCAATTCTTGTGCACCACGCAGGACGGTTCGCCCTTCAGCGCAGGCAGCAGCCACAAACAGCACAGGAAATTCATCGATTGCCAACGGCACCAGCGCTTCGGGGATCTCGATCCCTTTCAACGCGGCCGCCCGCACCCGCAGGTCGGCCACCGGTTCGCCGCCCACTTCGCGCGGATTTTCCAGGCGGATATCCGCGCCCATCAGCCGCAGGATATCGATCACCCCGGTGCGCGTCGGATTGATGCCGACATGCTCCAGCAACAGCTCGGAACCTTCCGCGATTGACGCCGCCACCAGGAAAAATGCCGACGAGGAAATATCCCCCGGCACTTCAATATGGGTGGCGACCAGCGCATGGCCCGACTCGACCGTCGCCGTTGCACCCACGACCTCTACCGGATAACCGAAACCGCGCAGCATGCGCTCGGTATGGTCGCGGGTCGGTGCCGGCTCGGTGACGGACGTCTTGCCCTCGGCATACAGGCCCGCCAGCAGCAGGCAGGATTTGACCTGCGCACTGGCCATCGGCAGCACATACGTCAGGCCTTTCAACTTCTGGCCACCACGGATGGTCAGCGGTGGGCGCCCTTCCGGCCCGGTTTCGATCACCGCGCCCATCTTCCGCAGCGGCTCGGCCACGCGGTTCATCGGGCGCTTGGACAACGAAGCATCGCCGGTCAGCACGCTGTCGAAGACCTGTGCGGCGAGCAAACCGGACAGCAGGCGCATGGAGGTGCCGGAGTTACCGAGATAAATCGGCCCCGGCGCCGGCTTCAAACCATGAAGCCCGACACCATGAATGGTCACGCGCCCGTGGTGCGGCCCCTCGATCACCACGCCCATGTCGCGAAACGCCTGCAAGGTCGCCAGGGCATCTTCACCCTCAAGGAAACCTTCGACTTCGGTCACGCCCTCGGCCAACGAACCGAGCATGATCGACCGATGGGAGATCGACTTGTCGCCCGGCACCCGGATACGCCCGCTCAAGCGGCCGCCCGGGTTGGCGAGGAAAGTCAGGTCGTCGGCGTTCACAGCGGTTTCCATGTAGGCCCGGCGTGCCAGGATCTTGCTGAAATGTTCACGCGCCACCCGCGCACGGGTAAACACGCCCAATAATTGGTGGCCATCCCCGGCATCGACCGCGTCGCGCAAGGCGTCAAGGTCGCTGCGGAAGGTGTCCAGGGTGCGCAACACGGCCTCGCGGTTGGCGAGGAAGATGTCGTGCCACATCACCGGGTCGCTGCCGGCGATCCGCGTGAAATCGCGAAAGCCACCGGCGGCATAGCGGAAAATCTCGAGGTTTTCGTTGCGTTTGGCCAACGAATCCACCAATCCGAACGCCAGCAGATGGGGCAGATGACTGGTCGCCGCCAGCACTTCGTCGTGGCGCTCGACCTGCATATGCTCGACATCCGCGCCCAGCTCGCGCCACAGACGGTCGACCACGGCCAAGGCCGCCGGATCGGTTTGCGCCAGCGGCGTCAGAATCACTTTATGCCGACGGAACAACTGCGCATTGGACGCTTCTACCCCGCTCTGCTCGGAACCGGCAATCGGATGACCCGGCACAAAACGCGCGGGCATCTCGCCAAACGCCTGCTGCGCCGCCCGCACCACATTGCCCTTGGCGCTGCCGACGTCGGTGAGGATCGCCTGGCCGAGGTCCATGCCGGCCAGCACCGCCAGCAACTTCTCCATGGCCAGGATCGGCACGGCGAGCTGGATCACATCGGCGCCCTGGCATGCGCGCGCCAGGTCGGTTTCACAGCGATCGACGACACCCAGCTCAACCGCCAACTTGCACGATTGCGGGTCCAGGTCCACGCCGACCACTTCGCCACACAACCCGCTCTCGCGCAGGCCCTTGGCGAAGGAACCACCGATCAACCCCAGACCGACCACCACCAGGCGACCGATCATAGGCACAGCAGGTTGCAATGCAGTGACATCAACCACGGGCCAGAACCTTGGCCAGCGCCTCCAGGAAGCGGCTGTTCTCAGCCGGCAGACCGACGGTGATGCGCAGGTGGTTCGGCATGCCGTAGTTGGCCACCGGACGCACGATCACGCCTTCGCGCAGCAAGCCCTGGAACACCGGGGCCGCCACTTGGCCGAGATCGACGCAGATGAAGTTGCCCTTGGACGGAATCCAGCCCAGGCCCAGCTCACGAAAGCCTGCCTGCAACTGCAGCATGCCGCTTTCGTTGATGCGACGCCCTTCTTCCAGGTACTCGGCATCCTGCAACGCTGCGCAGGCCGCCGCCAGGGCGAGGCTGTTGACGTTGAACGGCTGACGCACACGGTTGAGCACATCGGCCACCACCGCCGTCGACAGGCCGTAGCCGACGCGCAGCGACGCCAGGCCATAAGCCTTGGAGAATGTGCGCGAGACCAGCAGGTTCGGGTAGGCCGCGAGGAAATCCAGGCCGTCGGGCAGGTCGCTGCCTTCGGCGTACTCGATGTAGGCCTCGTCCAGCACCACCAGCACATGTTCCGGCACATCCTGTAGGAAGTCGTTCAGTGCCTGTGCATCGAACCAGGTGCCGGTCGGGTTGTTCGGGTTGGCGATAAACACGACGCGGGTCTGTGCATCGATCGCCGCCAGCATGGCCGGCAGGTCGTGACCCCAGTCCTTGGCAGGAATCACCCGCGCATCGGCACCGACGGCCTGGGTGACGATCGGGTAGACCGCAAACGCATGCTCGCTGAACACGGCGTTCAGGCCGGGCGCCAGATAGGCACGACCGACCAGTTCAAGAATGTCGTTGGAGCCGTTGCCCAGGGTCACCTGATTCAGCTCGACCCCGCACTTCTGCGCCAGCAGGGACTTGAGGGCAAAACCGTTGCCATCCGGATAACGGGTCAGCTCGGCCAACTCTTCACGAATCGCCGCCAGCACCTTGGGGCTTGGACCCAGAGGGTTCTCGTTACTGGCCAGCTTGACGATCTTCGCCGGGTCCAGGTTCAACTCACGCGCCAGCTCGTCCACAGGCTTGCCTGGAACGTAAGGCGACAGTTGTTGCACGCCCGGCTGCGCCAGGGCGAGGAAGTTGCCACTCATGTTAACGCCTCACAAAACCGCTTTCGGGTAAGAGCCCAGCACCTTGAGTGCCACGGCTTCCTGACTGATTTTTTCGAGCACGCTTTTGACCAGCGGATCGCGGTGATGGCCGATGAAGTCGATAAAAAACACGTAGGTCCATTTACCGCTGCGCGAAGGACGAGTCTCGATGCGCGTCAGGTCAATCCCGTTGTCGTGGAACGGCACCAGCAGTTCATGCAGCGCGCCGGGCTTGTTGCTCATGGAGACGATGATCGAGGTCTTGTCGTCGCCAGTCGGCGGCACTTCCTGGCTGCCGATCATCAAGAAGCGCGTGGAGTTGTCCGGGCGGTCTTCGATTTTTTCGGCCAGGCGCGTCAGGCCGTACAGGCCCGCCGCCATATCGCCGGCAATCGCCGCCGAGTTCCACTCGCCCTTGACCCGCTTGGCCGCTTCGGCGTTGCTGGACACCGCCACGCGCTCGACATTCGGGTAATGGGCATCCAGCCACTTGCGGCACTGGGCCAGGGACTGGGCGTGGGAGTAGATGCGGCTGATGCTGTCGGTCTTGGTGTTTTCACCCACCAGCAAATGGTGGTGGATGCGCAGCTCGACTTCGCCGCAGATCACCATGTCGTGCTCAAGGAAGCTGTCCAGGGTGTGGTTGACCGCGCCTTCGGTGGAGTTTTCCACCGGCACCACGCCAAAATTCACCGCGCCGGCCGCCACTTCACGGAACACTTCGTCGATCGCTGCCATCGGCTTGCTGATCACCGCGTGACCGAAGTGCTTCATCGCTGCCGCCTGGGTGAAGGTGCCTTCCGGGCCGAGGTAAGCCACTTTCAGCGGCTGCTCGAGCGCCAGGCAGGAAGACATGATTTCACGGAACAACCGCGCCATCTCTTCGTTACCCAACGGCCCCTTGTTGCGCTCCATCACGCGCTTGAGCACCTGAGCTTCACGCTCCGGACGGTAGAACACCGGCACTTCGCCTTCCGCCAGGGACGCCATCTTCACCCGCGCCACTTCCTGGGCACAGCGCGCGCGCTCACTGATCAGCTCCAGGACTTTCTCGTCCAGGCTGTCAATGCGTACACGCAGGGCCTTGAGTTCTTGCTCAGACATTAGCCGTGTTCCTTTTCGAACTCTGCCATGTAGGCCACCAACGCGTTGATGGCATTGATATCGACAGCGTTATAGATGGAGGCGCGCATGCCGCCCACCGAACGGTGACCCTTGAGGTTCAGCAGGCCGCGCGCCTCGGCACCGGCCAGGAACGGCTTGTCCAGACGGTCGTCGGCCAGGCGGAACGGTACGTTCATCCACGAGCGGTCGGTCAGGTTGATCGGGTTGCTGTACAAACCGCTGGCGTCGATGAAGTCGTACAGGGTGCGCTTCTTCACTTCGTTGAGCTTGCCCATGGCGGCAACACCGCCCTGCTCTTTGAGCCACTCGAACACCAGGCCCGAGAGGTACCAGGCAAACGCCGGCGGCGTGTTGTACATCGAGCCGTTGTCGGCCGCGACCTTGTAGTTGAGCATGGTCGGGCACAGCGAGCGGGCGCGACCGAGCAGGTCTTCACGGACGATGTTGACCAGGATGCCGCTCGGGCCGATGTTCTTCTGCGCGCCGGCGTAGATCATGCCGTACTTGGACACATCGATCGGCCGCGAGAGAATGTCCGAAGACATGTCGCACACCAGCGGCACGTCACCCACTTGCGGCACCCAGTCGAATTCCAGGCCGCCGATGGTTTCGTTGGCCACGTAGTGTACGTAGGCCGCGTCCTTCGACAGCTTCCACTCGTTCTGACCTGGAATCGCGAAGTAATCGTAAGGCTTGGCGGTACCGGCGACGTTGACGTTGCCGTAGCGCGCAGCTTCTTCGATGGCTTTCTGCGACCAGATACCGGTGTCGATGTAATCGGCCGTGCCGTCTTCGGGCAGCAGGTTCAGCGGCACTTGGGCGAACTGCTGGCTCGCGCCGCCCTGCAGGAACAGCACCTTGTAGTCGGAGGGAATGTCCAGCAAGTCGCGCAGGTCCTGCTCGGCCTTGGTGGCGATGGACACGAACTCATCACTGCGATGGCTCATTTCCATCACAGAGAGGCCTTTTCCATGCCAATCGAGGAGTTCACCCTGCGCGCGCTGCAGGACTGCTTCAGGAAGCGCCGCGGGACCGGCACAGAAGTTATAGGCTCTCTTGCTCACATCCAATCTCACTCTGATCTGGTGGGGGTGGTGCAATAAATCGAATATTAACTGCTAACGCTGCCTGTAGGAGCGGGCTTGCCCGCGAAAAACACAAGATCACCGCGTTTATCCAGGATGCACGCGTTATCGTTGACGATTTTCGCGGGCAAGCCCGCTCCTACAGGGGGAGCATTGATATTTCAAAGGTGACAAACAACAAGGGGCGAATCTTCATCCGCCCCCCCTGTTTGTCCGCTTATTCCTGCGGTTCTTCTTCGTCTGCGGCAGCGTCGAGGGTCGGCTCGTCGACGTTGTCATCGCCGGTTGCGATCACCTCGCCGTCAAATGCCTCGCCTTCCAGCTCTTCGCCTTCGACTTCCGACGGTTCCTGGACGCGTTCCAAGCCAACCAGCGTTTCGTCGTTGGCCAGCTTGATCAGCGTCACGCCCTGGGTGTTACGGCCCAGGCTCGATACTTCGGCGACACGGGTACGCACCAGGGTGCCCTGGTCGGAAATCAACATGATCTCCTCGCCATCGAGTACCTGTACCGCGCCGACCAGACGGCCGTTGCGGTCGTTGCTGACCATGGCAATAACGCCCTGGCCGCCACGCTTGTACTCCGGGAACTCGCTGATGGCGGTGCGCTTGCCATAACCACGCGCCGAAGCGGTGAGGATCTGGCTGCCTTCTTCCGGGATCAACATGGAAATCAGCTTCTGCCCTTCCGGCAGGCGCATCCCGCGCACACCGCGGGCGGTACGGCCCATGGCACGCACGTCGGATTCTTTGAAGCGCGTCACTTTGCCGCCATCGGAGAACAGCATGACTTCACGCTCGCCATCGGTGATGGCTGCGGAGATCAACACGTCGCCTTCATCCAGCTCCAGGGCGATCAGGCCCACGCTGCGTTGACGGCTGAAGGATTCCAGCGGGGTCTTCTTCACGGTGCCCTTGGCGGTGGCCATGAAGATGAAGTGACCTTCGGTGTATTCATCGACCGGCAGCATGGTGGTGATGTACTCATCACTGTCCAGCGGCAGCAGGTTGACCAGCGGACGCCCACGGGCGGCACGGGAGGCTTCCGGGATTTCGTAGGTTTTCAGCCAGTACACCTTGCCCTTGCTGGAGAACAGCAGCAGCGTGGTGTGGCTGTTGGCGACCAGCAGGTGAGCGATGTAGTCCTCATCCTTGACGCCGGTAGCCGATTTGCCTTTACCGCCACGACGCTGGGCCTGGTACGCAGCCAATGGCTGGGTCTTGGCATAGCCACCGTGGGAGATGGTCACGACGCGCTCTTCTTCCGGGATCATGTCCCCCAGGGTCAGGTCGAGACGCGCATCGAGGATTTCGGTGCGGCGCACGTCGCCGTATTCGGCGCGGATCACTTCCAGTTCTTCGCGGATCACTTCCATCAGGCGCACGGCGCTGTTGAGGATGCGGATCAGCTCGCCGATCTGGTTGAGGATCTCCTGGTACTCGGCCAGCAGCTTCTCGTGCTCCAGACCGGTCAGGCGGTGCAGGCGCAGTTCGAGGATGGCCTGGGCCTGTTCCGGCGACAGGAAGTACTTGCCGTCGCGCAGACCGTATTGCGGGTCGAGGGTCTCGGGACGGCAGGAATCAGCGCCGGCGCGTTCAACCATCGCCACCACGGCGCTGGATTCCCACGGCATCTTGATCAGCGCTTCCTTGGCTTCCGACGGGGTCGGCGAAGCCTTGATCAGGGCGATGACCGGGTCGATGTTCGACAGCGCAACCGCCTGGCCTTCCAGGATGTGGCCGCGCTCGCGGGCCTTGCGCAGTTCGAACACGGTGCGGCGGGTCACGACTTCGCGACGGTGACGGACGAAGGCTTCCAGCAGATCCTTGAGGTTCAGGATGCGCGGGCGACCGTCGATCAGGGCCACGACGTTGATACCGAACACGCTTTGCAGCTGGGTCTGGGCGTAGAGGTTGTTGAGGATCACCTCAGGCACTTCGCCACGACGCAGCTCGATCACGACGCGCATACCGTCCTTGTCGGACTCGTCGCGCAGCTCGGTGATGCCTTCGAGCTTCTTCTCCTTGACCAGCTCGGCGATCTTCTCGATCAGACGCGCCTTGTTCAACTGGTAAGGCAGCTCGGTGATGACGATCTGCTGGCGACCACCGACCTTGTCGATGTCTTCGATGATCGAGCGGGCGCGCATGTAAATGCGGCCACGGCCGGTGCGATAGGCTTCGATGATGCCGGCGCGACCGTTGATGATCGCGGCGGTCGGGAAGTCCGGGCCCGGGATGTATTGCATCAGCTCATCGACGGTCAGCTCGGGGTTGTCGATGAGGGCCAGGCAACCGTCGATGACTTCACCGAGGTTGTGCGGCGGGATGTTGGTGGCCATGCCCACGGCGATACCGCTGGAGCCGTTGACCAGCAGGTTGGGAATACGGGTTGGCATGACCGCCGGGATCATTTCGGTGCCGTCGTAGTTCGGCACCCAGTCCACGGTTTCTTTGTGCAGGTCGGCCAGCAGCTCGTGCGCCAGCTTGGTCATGCGGACTTCGGTGTATCGCATGGCCGCGGCGTTGTCGCCGTCGACCGAACCGAAGTTGCCCTGGCCGTCTACCAGCAGGTAGCGCAGGGAAAACGGCTGGGCCATCCGAACGATGGTGTCGTACACCGCAGTGTCGCCGTGAGGGTGATACTTACCGATCACGTCACCGACAACACGGGCAGATTTCTTGTACGGCTTGTTCCAGTCGTTACCCAGCTCGCTCATCGCGAACAGCACACGCCGGTGCACGGGCTTCAAGCCATCGCGCGCATCAGGCAGTGCCCGACCGACAATTACGCTCATCGCGTAGTCGAGGTAGGACTGTTTCAGCTCGTCTTCGATATTGACCGGGAGGATTTCTTTGGCCAGTTCGCCCATGAGAAGCCTGATTCCTTTTTCGGGTGAAACCTCGTCACATCCATATGGGACGAACGAAGCTCGCCGCTGCCGGCATGGTGCCTGGCAACGACTTACGACAAATCAACGAGTTATGACACGGATCTGCACGTTAAAGGCAGCCCCTCGGGGCGACCCTGGAAACCGCCGGATGTTATCACAATCGCCGCCACGCACCTATCCCCCTGATGGGCATGGAGCATAGTAAGTTGACGGATGACAGGCTTGAGGACGACGAGAGGGGCTTAGAGCCGGGGTGGTGCTGTTTTTGCGCGGCAGATCCGAAGAAACCATAGCCTTTCAAGGCCAATCGGGAGCAAGCCCCCTGCCACACTCAAATTGTGAACACCGTCAAATGTGGGAGGGAGCTTGCTCCCGATGGCAATCTAACAACCACCAAAGCCCTCAATGCAGGCGTTTACGGCACATCAACTTGGCGAGCTTGGCCGTGTCAGGCCGTTCGACAACACCCTTTTCGGTCACGATCACGTCGATCAAGTCGGCCGGGGTCACATCAAACACCGGATTGAAGGCATTCACATCCGCAGCAAAACGCTGCCCGGCGACGTCCAGCAACTCGCCCGCAGCGCGCTCTTCCAGGGCCACGTCATCGCCGGAGGCCATCATCAGGTCCAGGGTCGAACTCGGCGCCACCACCATGAAACGCACGCCATGGTGCATGGCGCAGACCGCCAATTGATAAGTGCCGATCTTGCCGATCACATCACCGTTGGCCGCAATGCAGTCGGCGCCGACGATCACCCAGGTCACACCTTTGGTCTTGAGGATATGCGCGCCCGCCGAGTCGGCATTGACCGTGACGGGCAGCCCCTCGCCAGCCAATTCCCACGCCGTCAGCCGCGAACCTTGCAACCATGGCCGGGTTTCGTTGACATAGACCTGCTCGACCAGCCCCTCCAGGAAGGCCGCGCGGATCACGCCGAGGGCCGTGCCGACGCCTCCTGTGGCCAGGGCGCCTGCGTTGCCATGGGTCAGGATCGCCTGGGCGTTGCCCTGGTGCTTGCGAATCCGCTCGACGCCCAACTGAGCCATGACGACGTTGGCTTCGCGATCGCTCTCATGGATCGCGATGGCTTCGGCCTCCAACACCGCCAGCGGATCGGCGTGCTGTTTGAGACGGTCCAGGCGGTCGCGCATGCGTTTGAGGGCCCAGAGCAGGTTTGCGCCGGTCGGGCGGGTATCGGCCAAAAGTGCGTAGTCTTCTTCCCATCCAGCCTGCCAGTCATCGCCCTCGGCGATCCGTTCGCGGGCGGCGAGTACCAGGCCGTAGGCGGCACTGATGCCGATGGCCGCTGCGCCGCGCACGACCATCGAGCGTATGGCCGCGGCCACTTCATCGACCGTGGAGCAGGTCACCCAGCTTTCCCGGGACGGCAAAACACGCTGGTCGAGCAGGTGCAGTGCGCCATCGCGCCAATCGATGGCCTTCACTTTCTCCGCAGCCAACAGTCGATCGCGCATCCCTCACCCCGCACTCATGAACAAAAGCCGCCGATTATAGCGATCCGCCAGCCAGGACGCTCGGGTATACTTCGCCCTTCTTTTATTGCTGCCCGGGAAGAAGCCTGCGATGACCTCCACTGCCGCCCCGCTCGACTTATTGCTACTGCCGACGTGGCTGGTACCTGTCGAACCCGCCGGCGTGGTGCTCAAGGAGCATGGCCTGGGCATCCGCGATGGGCGCATTGCCTTTATCGGCCCGCGGGCCGCGGCGCTGAAACTTTCCGCCAGTGAAGTGCGCGAGCTGCCGGGCATGCTGCTCAGCCCCGGCCTGATCAACGCCCACGGCCACGCGGCGATGACCCTGTTTCGCGGCCTGGCCGATGACCTGCCGCTGATGACCTGGCTGGAAAAACACATCTGGCCCGCCGAGACCAAGTGGGTCGATGAAGCCTTCGTGCGCGACGGCACCGACCTGGCCATCGCCGAACAGCTCAAGGGGGGCATTACTTGCTTCTCGGACATGTACTTCTTTCCCAAGGTCGCCAGTGATTGCGTCCACAACAGCGGGATGCGCGCGCAGATCGCGATTCCGATCCTCGACTTCCCGATTCCCGGCGCCAGCAGCGCCGACGAGGCGATTCGCCAGGGCATCGAGTTGTTCGGCGACCTCAAGCATCACCCGCGCATCAAGATCACCTTCGGCCCCCACGCGCCCTACACCGTGAGCGACGCCAACCTGGAAAAGATCCGGGTGATCGCCGAGGAGCTGGACGCGGCGATCCATATGCATGTGCACGAGAGCGCGTTCGAGGTACAACAGTCTGTCGAGCAGACCGGCGAACGCCCATTGGCGCGCCTCGGCCGGCTTGGCCTGCTGGGCCCGCGCTTTCAGGCTGTTCACATGACCCAAATCAGCGAGGACGACCTGGCTTTGCTGGTAGAAAGCAACACCAGCGTCATCCATTGCCCGGAATCGAACCTGAAACTGGCCAGCGGCTTCTGCCCGGTGGAGCGTCTGTGGCAGGCTGGCGTCAATGTGGCCATCGGTACCGATGGCGCCGCCAGCAACAATGACCTCGACCTGCTGGGCGAAACCCGTACCGCCGCGATGCTGGCCAAGGCCGTCTCCGGTTCGGTGACCGCCCTGGATGCCCACCGTGCCTTGCGCATGGCGACCCTCAACGGCGCCCGCGCCATGGGCCTGGAGGGCGAGATTGGCTCGCTGGAGGTCGGCAAGGCGGCGGATATCGTCGCCTTTGATCTTTCGGGGCTGGCGCAACAACCGATCTACGATCCGGTCTCACAGCTTATATATGCCACCGGACGCGATAGCGTGAAACACCTTTGGGTCGCCGGCAAGCAGTTGCTCGACAACCGGCAGTTGACCCGCATGGATGAACCACAGTTGACCGCCATGGCCATTGCCTGGGGCCAGCGCATCAGCGGGCACCGCGAATAACGCCGGTCCTGAACCCGGGTTCAGGGCCGACAAACCGATTTATCCGATTTAGAGGAACCACCATGAGCAACGTCGACCACGCCGAAATCGCCAAATTCGAAGCCCTGGCCCACCGCTGGTGGGACCGCGAAAGCGAGTTCAAACCCCTGCACGACATCAACCCGCTGCGGGTCAACTGGATTGACGAACGCATCAACCTGGCCGGCAAGAAGGTGCTGGACGTCGGTTGCGGCGGCGGCATCCTCAGCGAAGCCATGGCCCAGCGCGGCGCTACGGTGCTGGGGATCGACATGGGCGAAGCGCCGTTGGCCGTGGCCCAGTTGCATCAGCTGGAATCCGGGGTGAACGTCGAATACCGCCAGATCACCGCCGAAGCCCTGGCCGAGGAAATGCCCGAGCAGTTCGACGTGATCACCTGCCTGGAAATGCTCGAACACGTGCCGGACCCCTCCTCGGTGATCCGCGCCTGCTTCCGCATGGTCAAGCCCGGCGGCCAGGTGTTCTTCTCCACGATCAACCGCAACCCCAAGGCCTACCTGTTCGCGATCATCGGCGCCGAATACATCATGAAGCTGCTGCCGCGCGGCACCCACGACTTCAAGAAATTCATCCGCCCTTCCGAGCTGGGCGCCTGGAGCCGTCAGGCCGGGCTGAGCGTCAAGGACATCATCGGCCTGACCTACAACCCGCTGACCAAGCACTACAAGCTGGCCAGCGACGTCGACGTCAACTACATGATCCAGACCCTGCGCGAGGAGTAAGCCTGTGAAGTTGCGAGCAGTTCTCTTCGATATGGACGGTACCCTGCTGGACACCGCGCCGGACTTTATCGCCATCTGCCAGGCCATGCGCGCCGACCGTAACCTGGCGCCGATCAACGACCAGCATATCCGCGATGAAATCTCCGGCGGCGCGCGGGCGATGGTCGCCGTGACCTTCTCGATGGACCCGGAATCCCCGGGCTTTGAAGAACTGCGCCTGGAGTTCCTCGAGCGCTACCTCAAGGGCTGCGCGATCCACAGCGCGTTGTTCGACGGGATGGCCGAGCTGCTGGCAGACATCGAAAAATCCAAGCTGATCTGGGGCGTGGTCACCAACAAACCGCTGCGGTTTGCCGAGCCGATCATGCAGCAGCTGGGCCTGGCCGAGCGCTCGGCGCTGCTGATCTGCCCAGACCACGTGACGAACAGCAAGCCGCACCCGGAGCCGCTGATCCTGGCGTGCCAGATGCTCAACCTGGACCCGGCCAGCGTGCTGTTCGTCGGCGATGACCTGCGCGACATCGAGTCCGGCCGCGACGCCGGCACCCGCACGGCGGCGGTCACCTATGGCTACATCCACCCGGACGACAACCCACGTCACTGGGGCGCGGATGTGGTGGTGGATCACCCGCTGGAATTGCGCAAGGTGCTGGATAACGCGCTGTGCAGTTGCTGATGGTCTACCGGTCTTGCTGACCTATGAAGCCCCTCCCACAGGGGATCTTCAGTGTTTTCCAGCTCGGTGTTGGTCACCTAGTGAATTTTGTCGAGGCTATTTATGTTTGATTACTCTGCACGTCCCGAACTGCTCAAAGGCCGCGTCATCCTGGTGACCGGTGCCGGTCGCGGGATTGGCGCGGCGGCGGCGAAAACCTATGCCGCCCATGGCGCGACCGTGCTGTTGCTGGGCAAGACCGAAGCCAACCTGGCCCAGGTGTACGACGAGATCGAAGCCGCCGGCCACCCGCAACCGGTGGTGATCCCGTTCAACCTGGAGACCGCCCTGCCCCATCAATACGATGAGCTGGCGGCGATGATCGAAAAGGAATTCGGCCACCTCGACGGCCTGCTGCACAACGCCTCGATCATCGGCCCACGCACGCCGATCGAGCAGTTGTCCGGTGAGAACTTCATGCGGGTGATGCACATCAACGTCAACGCGATGTTCATGCTGACCAGCACGCTGTTGCCGCTGCTCAAGCTGTCCCAGGACGCCTCAGTGGTGTTCACTTCCAGCAGCGTCGGGCGCAAGGGCCGGGCGTATTGGGGTGCCTATGGCGTATCGAAATTCGCCACCGAAGGCCTGATGCAAACCCTCGCCGACGAGCTCGACACCGTTGCGCCAGTACGGGCCAACAGCATCAACCCCGGCGCCACACGCACCAGCATGCGGGCCCAGGCGTACCCGGGGGAAAACCCGGCCGACAACCCGGCGCCGGAAGACATCATGCCGGTGTACCTGTACCTGATGGGGCCGGACAGCAGCGGGATCAACGGGCAAGCGTTCGACGCGCAGTAACGGCCGACACATGTGGGAGGGGGCTTGCCCCCGATAGCAGGGTGTCAGTCACTGCATCTGTGACTGACCCACCGCCATCGGGGGCAAGCCCCCTCCCACATTTATTTAGCGGTGTTCTTTAGTTTTTCACGACTTCCTCGAGGGTGAAGCGACCCAATGGGTTTTGCAGGAAGTTGCTCACATTCTTGCGTGAGATGTTGATGTACGGGCTGTAGTACAGGTCGATCCAGTTCACATCCTGTTTCGCCAGTTTCTGCAGGTCGACGTACATCTGCTCACGCTTGGCCGGGTCGGCCTCGATGCGTGCGGCGGCGACCAGTTCCTTGACCTTGTCGTTCCTGTAGCGGGTCATGTAGTTCTTGTTGGTGTCGTGGCCCAGCACGAAGGTGGTCTTCTGGTCCGGGTCGAGGATGTCGTTGGTCCAGTACATCACCGAAATATCGTAATCACCGTCCACCAGCATCTGCCAGCTTTGGGTCGGGTCGACTTTCTGCAGGTTGGCCGTCACGCCGACCTTGGCCAACTGGTCCTTGATGATCACCGCGATCTGCTCGTCGGCTTCGTTGCCGGCGTTGACCACATAGTTCAGCTTCAAGTCCTTGGCGCCGGCGTCGGCCAGCAGTTTCTTCGCCGCGGTCGGGTCATACGGGCGCTGCAGGTTGTTGGCGTAGTGGTACAGCGAACCTTTGGGGATGTAGGAATAAGCCACAGTGCCTTGACCGTAAGTGGCCGTCTTCACCAGCGATTGTTTGTCGATGGCCATGTCCAGCGCCTGGCGTACTTCCGGCTTGGCCAGCAGGCCGTGCTCGTGGTTGATCAGCAGGTGATCTTCGCGGGTGGACGGGTCGGAATGGATCACCACGTTTTTGTCTTTCTTCAGTTCTTCAACCCGGGAGAACGGTACGAAGATCGCCGTGTCCAGCTCGTTGTTCTGCACCATACGCATGCGCGTGTTGTCGTCGGTCACCGAGACCCACTCCACGCCATCCAGGCTGACGTTCCCGGCCTGCCAGAAGTTCGGGTTTTTCTTCAGGATCACCCGATCGCCCTTGCGCCACTCGCCCACGGTAAACGCGCCGGAGGTCACCGGGTTTTCCGCGTAGGCGTCTTCGCCCATTTTGCTCATGGCCTTTTCCGACAGGATCGACACCGTCGGCGACGCCAGTTGCGAGAGGAACGCGACAGCCGGAGTCTTCAGCGTTACCACCAGGGTTTGCGGGTCGGCGGCCTTGGCCGTGTCGATCAGGCTGAACGGGTCGCTCCACAGCGAGGCCTTGTTGTCACGGATGCGCAACAGGCTGAACGCCGCATCCTCTGCGGTGATCGGCGAGTCATCCGAGAACTTCGCCGCACGCAGCTTGAAGGTGTAGGTCAGGCCGTCCTTGGAAATCTCCCAGCTTTCAGCCAGCCCCGGCTCCATCTTGGTGCCCAGGTTGTCCACGCGCACCAGGGTGTCGTAGACGTTGGCAAAGACCCAGGTGTCGCGGTTTTGCGCGCTTTTGATCGGATCAAACGTGGTGCTGTCTTCCCGGCAACCGATGGTGAGAACACCGGCGGCCTGGGCAAGACCGGCGGTCAGCGACCAGGCGGTCAATGTGGCGGCGGCGAGCAACTTCAAGTGGCGCGATTGCATGTCATAACTCCTTGTTTATAACGGCGGTTGTTCAAGAATGGCAGGGGTCAAAGCAAAGGTTCTTCAAGCACGCAACTGTACCGATGCTCGTGCAGGAAATGGGTCGGCGGCAACACCACGGAACACACGGTCTGGGCATACCGGCAACGCGGGTGAAAAGCACAGCCTGTAGGCAAATTCAGCGGGCTCGGCGGCTCGCCGGGCAAGGGCTCCGTGGGCAACGGCCGATGCGGATCGATCTCGGGAATCGCCTGGATCAACGCCGCCGTATACGGGTGACGCGGTGAAGTGAAGACCGCTTCCACCGGCCCCTCCTCGACGATCTGGCCCAGGTACATCACCGCCACGCGGTCGCACAGGCGGCGCACGATGGCCAGGTCATGGGCGATGAACAGGATCGCCAGGTTCATGCGCTGTTGCAGTTCCAGCAACAGGTTGATGATCTGTCCCTGGATCGAGACATCCAGTGCCGCCACGCATTCATCGGCAACGATCAAGCGCGGCTCCACCGCCAGCGCCCGGGCGATGCCGACTCGCTGGCACTGGCCGCCGCTGAGGGAGCCGGGCTTGCGAGCGGCCAATTCAGGGCGCAGGCCGACCAGCTCGAGTAATTCGTCGACACGCCGCGCGATCTGCTGCGGCGCGACTTTGCGCTGCACCCGCAACACTTCGGCAAGGGTTTCGCCGATGGTGTGGCGTGGGTTCAGCGCGGCATACGGGTCTTGGAAGATCATCGCGGTTTCATGGCGCAGGCGGGCGATGTCGACGGCGCTGCCGTGGGCCATGTCGATGCCGTCGAACAGCACCTGCCCGGCGCTGATCGGGTTGAGGTGCAGAATCGCCCGGCCGAGGGTACTTTTGCCGCTGCCGGATTCGCCCACCAGCCCCAGGGTCTCGCCCGCCGCCAGGTTCAGCGACACACCGTTGACCGCCCTCACCCACTGTTTGTGCAGGCCGAACATCCCGCTGCCGGACGCGGCAAACCGTACCTCCAGGTCCTTGATCTGCAACAGGCTCATGGGCGATCTCCCAACGGATAGTGACAGGCCACCCGCGCACCTTCCGGCAAGCGTTCGCGACACAGGCTGCCGACTTGCGGGCAACGCGGGTGGAAGCGGCACCCGACGGGCAACGCATCGAGCAACGGCGGCTGGCCAGCAATGGTGCGCAGCAAGGCGTGGCCGCTGCTGTGGGCCGGCTGGCAATCGATCAGCCCCGCGGTGTACGGGTGTCGGGGATGGGCGAGCAACTCGTATTTACTGGCGTGCTCGCACAGGCGCCCGGCGTACATCACCGCGATGGAGTCGCAGGTTTGCGCCACCACGCCGAGGTCGTGGGTGATCATGATGATCGACAAGCCACGCTGGTCGCGCAGCTCCAGCAACAGCCGCAGGATTTGCGCCTGCACGGTCACATCGAGGGCCGTGGTGGGTTCGTCGGCAATCAGCACTGTCGGGTTGCAGCCCAATGCCACGGCGATCATGGCGCGCTGGCGCATGCCGCCGGAAAACTCGTGAGGGTAGTTGTCGACCCGCGCCTGGGGATCGGGAATGCCCACTTGGCGCAACACTTCGATGGCTTGCCGGCGCGCGTCTTTTTTCGACGCGCCTTGATGCAGGCGGATGCCCTCGGCGATCTGTTCGCCGATACGCATCAGCGGGTCGAGGTGGCTGCTGGGGTTCTGGAAGATCATGCCCAATTGCCCGCCACGGATTGCGCGCATGCCTGCGTCGTCCAGTGGCAGCAAGTCCTGGCCGGCCAGGCGCACCGCGCCGCCCTGCACGCGCAGGTTGGGCGACGGCAACAGGCGGATCAGCCCGCGACAGGCCATGGTCTTGCCCGAGCCGCTTTCGCCTACCAGGCCGAGGATCTCGCCTTCGGCCAGGTCGAAGGAGACGCGGTCGACCAGGGTCACGTCGCGCCCGGCATTGTTGGCGATCACGCTCAGGTCGCGCACTTGCAGCAGGCTCATGGGCGCTCTCCCAACACTTGCGCCACGCCATCGGCCAGCAGGCTGAAGCCCATGGCCAGGGTCACGATGGCCAGCCCCGGAAAAGTACAGATCCACCAGGCGGTGGTAATGAAGGCCTGCCCTTCGGCGACCATCGTTCCCCACTCGGCGGTCGGCGGTTGCACGCCCAGGCCCAGGTAACTCACCGCTGCGCCGTTGAGCAGCACCAGCACCGCGTCAGACATGGAAAACACAATCGAGCCAAACATCGCATTCGGCAGCAAGTGCCGGAACAGAATGCGCCCATGGCCAAAGCCGAGGCTTTTGGCCGCCAGGGCGAAGTCACTTTCCTTGAGCACCAGGATCTGCGAGCGGATCAACCGCGCATACGACACCCAGCCCACCAGCGCCATGGCGATATAGAAACTCTTCAAGCCCGGACCGAGGATGGCCATGATTGCCAGCATCAACACCAGGAACGGGAACGCCAGGATCACGTCGATGACGCGCATGCAGACGCTGTCGAAACGCCCGCCGATATAGCCGGAGACCGCGCCGATAAAGGTACCGATCATGAACGGGAAGATCACCCCGACAATCGCCAATTGCAGGTCGATGCGTGCGCCCCAGATCACCCGCGAGAGAATATCGCGGCCATAATTATCCGTACCGAAGGGATGGCCCAGGCTCGGCCCGAGCAAGCTGAGATCGGTGTTCTGCGCGATCGGGTCGAACGGCGCGAGCCACGGCGCAAACAACGCCAGGCCCAGCCACGCCAGCAGAATCAGCAAACCCCACGCGGCGGTCAGCCGCCCGTCGCGCAAGCCAAAGCGCAGGCGCAAGCGCCATGGCGCGATCAGTGGACGAGTGCTCATTGCATCTTCACCCGTGGGTCGAGGGCGACGGTCACCACATCCGCGACGAAGTTGACCACCACCGTCGCACAGGCCAGCACCATGGCCACGCCCTGCACCACCATGTAGTCTCGGGTAAAGATGCCGCGCACCAGTAACTGGCCGATGCCGGGAATGGCGAACAGGCTTTCGATAACCACCGTGCCGCTGATCAGCCAACCGATATTCACCGCCAGCAGGTTGACCGTCGGCACCAGGGAATTGGGCAGTACATGCCGGCGAAACACCGCCGCTTCCGACAACCCGCGCGCCCGGGCAGCGGTAACATGGTCCGCCTGCAACTCCATCAACATGCTCGCCCGCAGGTTGCGCACCAGCACCGCCGACAGGGCCAGGGCGATGGTCAGGCACGGCAGGACCATATGGTGCGCCTTGTCCAGCCAGGTGCGACCGTAGCCGGACACCGGAAACAGGCCCCATTGCACGCTAAGCAGCAGGATCAGCATCAACCCCAGCCAAAATGCCGGCATACCCAGGCCGACGGTGGTGAACACGCGGATCAGGTTGTCCGCCCAGCCGCCTTTGCGCCGCGCCGCGACGGTGGCCAGCGGCACTGCGATCAGCAGCGCCAGCAGCACACTGCCGAGCACCAGCACCAGGGTCGGCTCGATACGGGTGACGATCAGCTTCAACGCGTCGACCTTGTACAACAGCGATTGGCCGAGGTCGCCCTTGAGCAGGTTTTTCAAGAAGTAAAAATATTGCAGCCACAGCGGCTGGTCGAGCCCGAACTGTGCGCGGATCTTCAGCAACGCATCCGGCGTGCTGCGCGAGCCGAGCAGCGCGCGCGCCGGGTCACCGGGAATCGAGCGCACCAGCACGAAGGTGATCAGGCTGATGCCGAACAGCACCGGCAGCAATTGCAGCGGCCGGGTCAGCACGAAGCGGTAGCGCGCCAGGTTCATCCGTCAGCCTCGGTGACGAGCGAGGAAGTCCAGCAGTACCGGGAAGTACGCCTGGGGCTCTTCGTAAAATGGCATATGGCTGCTGTTGCGGAACACATGCAATTCGGCGTGCCGGGCGGCCAGTTTCATGCGCAGGGCGCAGGCCGGGGTGAGCTCGTCGTGCTGGCCGGTGGTGATCAGCATCGGCATGTTGAAATCGGCCATCTCGGCGATGCGGTTCCAGTCCTTGAGGTTGCCGATATACAGAAATTCGTTGGGGCCCTGCATGGTTGCGTAAGGGCCCATGTTCCAGTCGTCAAGGGAGCGCCGGAGCGGCGCCGGCCATTCGTCCAGGCGGCACACATGGCGATAATTGAGCAAGGTGATCGCGGCCTGGTACTGCGGATGATCCAGCGTCCCCATGGCTTCATGGCGCTGCATCATCGCCACGGTTTCACTGCCGAGGGCGCCGCGCAGGCGTTCGAGTTCCTGGGAGAGGTGCGGAATGTCGCCGACGGTGTTTTCCAGGATCAGGCTTTTCAGCGCATCGGGGTAATGGATGGCGTATTCGATGCCCAGCCAGCCGCCCCAGGAATGCCCGAGCAAATGCACACGGCCCAGGCCCAGGGTTTGGCGCACGGTTTCGACTTCTTCGACATAACGGCCGATTTCCCACAGGGAAACATCGGTCGGTCTGGCTGAAGCACCGGTGCCAAGCTGGTCGAATGCAACCACTCGCAGGTCATGCTCTTTGAGCCAGCCATGGGCGTCGCGCAAATAGTCACACGGTAGCCCTGGCCCGCCGTTGAGGCACAACAGCACCTCATCGCCTTCGCCAAAGCTGTAGACCGCGAGGTCATGGCCATCGACTTGCACGGTGTACTGCTGGTCGGGGGCTATTTCACGCCACATGCATACGTTCCTTGTGTGGTATCGGCCTGGCGGGTTGCGGCCGCTTATGAGGCCATAAGCTACCGAGGATGCCGTGCATCCATAACCTAGTATTTCTTATAGGTTTGGCCTGGCAGTCCTTCGCCGGGGCGTGGCATTCTACTTGCAGCAAGTCGAGATTCATATGAATTCGGGAGCAGAACGGATGCTGGCCAAGCTAACTGCCTTCAATCACCGTCTCATGCCGGGCAGGAGCCTGGACGAGCAGATGGACAATGCGTTTATTCTAGCCCAACAGTTGGGTTTCGATGCGCTGGTGTATGACTACTCGCCGGTGCCCATCGACCTCAACGGCACGTTGATCACACCTTCGGTGCTGCAACTGCGCAACACGCCTTCCGATTGGCATGCCTTGTGGTGCGGCGAAGGGTTCTACCAGATCGATCCGGTGCAGCACCTGGCCTTGAATACGGTGTCGCCGTTTGTCTGGTCCTACGAGGCCAAGGCGCAGACGGCGCTGCAGAAGATCATCGACCCGTGCCACGCCCCCGTCTCGTCTTACCTGCATGACCAGCAACTGACCTGCGGCGTCAGCGTGCCGATTCATCTGCCCCGGGGCGGCTTCGCATCGTTGACCGGCTTGCGCACCGGCAAGGCGCATACGGTGCTGGAGGACGCGCAACAGAGCTTGTCGGATTTCGGCCTGATTTCCCATGCGCTGCAGGAAGCGGCCTACCCACTGTTCAGCAATGAACTACGCACCTACCCGCATATCCGTCTGACCAAACGCGAGCGCGAGTGCCTGAAATGGGCCGCCGACGGCCTGACCGCCGCCGAAATCGCCACGCAACTGAGCCGCTCGCTGGCGGTCGTCACCCTGCATCTTGCCTCGGCAATGCACAAACTGGGGGCGAAAAATCGCGTACAGGCCGTGGTGCGCGCCACTCATTACCGCTTGCTGGAAGATTGACCCTTCGGCAAAACCTAGCTGTTTTGCTAGTTACCTAAACGTCGCGTGCCGATTATCGTGTCCCTGATACTTTTTTTTCAAAGCAGGATACGAAATGGAATTCATCGAAAAAGTCCGCGAAGGGTTTGCGCCCTTCGGCCCCTATCAGACCTGGTATCGCGTCACCGGCGACCTGGCCTCGGGCCGTACACCGCTGGTGATCATCCACGGCGGTCCCGGCTGCACCCATGATTACGTCGATGCCTTCAAGGACGTCGCCGCCAGTGGTCACGCCGTCATCCACTACGACCAACTGGGCAACGGCCGCTCCACGCACTTGCCCGACAAAGCCTCCTCCTTCTGGACTGTCAGCCTGTTCCTCGACGAACTGAACAACCTGCTGGACCACCTGCAAATCAGCCAGGACTACGCGATTCTCGGGCAATCCTGGGGCGGCATGCTCGGCAGCGAACACGCGATTCTGCAACCCAAGGGCCTGCGTGCGTTTATCCCGGCCAACTCGCCCACCTGCATGCGTACCTGGGTCAGCGAAGCCAACCGCCTGCGTCAGCTGCTGCCCGAAGGCGTGCATGAAACCCTGCTCAAGCATGAAGCCGCCGGCACCTACCAGGACCCGGAATACCTCGCCGCCTCGCGGATTTTCTACGACCAGCACGTCTGCCGGGTCAACCCATGGCCGGACGAGGTTGCGCGCACATTCGCCCAGGTCGATGCAGACCCGACCGTGTACCACGCCATGAGCGGCCCGACCGAGTTCCATGTGATCGGCAGTTTGAAGGACTGGAACGTGATTGGCCGTCTGTCGGCAATCAAGGTGCCGACCCTGGTGATTTCCGGCCGGCATGACGAAGCCACGCCGCTGGTGGTCAAGCCGTTCCTGGATGAAATCGCGGATGTGCGCTGGGCGCTGTTTGAAGACTCCAGCCACATGCCCCATGTCGAAGAGCGCCAGGCGTGCATGGGGACAGTGGTGAAGTTTTTGGATGAGGCGTGTTCAGTGCCGCACAAGACCCTCAAAGCAAGCTGACGAGCAATGTGGCAGCGGGCCTGCTCATGATGGCGGTGGTTCAGTCAGCGCCTGACCGCCATCGCGAGCAAACCCGCTGCCACCGTTTCAAACCTCGCTGGTCTCGGCCTTCGCGGTTTTTCTCGGCACCTCGGCCACCACTGGAATCTCCTTGCCTTCGGCATCGAACAGCTTGCCGCCCCTGAAGTAATCGCCTTCGCGCAAGACGGCCACATCCTGGAAACACAGGCTGCGCTCAGTCCCGGCCACAAACACCGACTGCTGGTCCGAATTGCCGGCGGTGAAGTGGTTGAACGCCAGGTTCAGCAAGATCGCCATGATCGCCGACGAACTGATGCCCGAATGGAAAATGGTCGCGAACCAGCTGGGAAAATGATCGTAGAAGCTCGGCGCGGCAATCGGGATCATGCCGAAACCGATGGACGTGGCCACGATGATCAGGTTCATGTTGTTGCGGTAATCCACCTTGGACAGTGTGCGAATACCGCTGGCTGCCACGGTGCCGAACAACACGATCCCGGCACCACCCAACACCGAGGTCGGCACTGCCGCAATCACCCGCCCCATGAACGGCAGCAGGCCGAGGACGACCAGGAACAACCCGCCCGTCGCGACCACAAAACGACTTTTCACCCCGGTGACCGCCACCAGGCCGACGTTCTGGGCGAACGCGCTCTGGGTAAACGAACCAAAGATCGGCGCGAACAGGCTCGACAGCATGTCGGCACGCAAGCCATTGCCCAGGCGTTTGGAGTCGACTTTGGTGTCGATGATCTCGCCCACGGCCAGGATGTCCGCCGAAGTCTCCACCAGCGTCACCATCACCACAATGCACATGGAAATGATCGCGGCCACATGGAAGGTCGGCATGCCGAAATGGAACGGTGTGGGGAAGCCGAACATCGGCCCCTGGGTCACGCCGGAAAAGTCCGCCATGCCCAGGAACACCGCAATCACGGTGCCGATCACCATCGCCAGCAGGATCGATAACCGCGAGATCGTCGCGCTGCCGATCTTGCTCAGCAACAACACCAGCAACAGGGTCAACGCGGCCAGGCCGACGTTCGCCATGCTGCCGAAATCCGCCGCACGGCTGTTGCCGCCCATGGCCCAGCGTGCGGCCACCGGCATCAGCGTCAGGCCGATGGTGGTGATCACAATGCCGGTCACCAACGGCGGGAAAAACTGGGTGATCCGCGAGAACACCGGCGTGATCAGCAGCCCGATAAACGACGCAGCCATCACCGCCCCGAGAATCGCTGGCACCCCACCGGCGCCATCACTGCCGACAATCGCCACCATCGTCGCCACGCCGGCAAACGACACGCCCTGCACCAGCGGCAACTGACAACCAAAGAACGGCAGGCCAAGGGTTTGCAACAACGTGGCCAGGCCGCCGGCAAACAGCGACGCGGCGATCAACAGGCCGATATCCGCCGGCGACAACCCGGCCGCCTGGCCGACGATCAACGGTACGGCAACGATGCCGCCGTACATGGTGAGCACATGCTGCAGGCCGTAAGCCATGTTGGCGGCGACGCCGAGATTCTCATCTTCGGGTCGTTGCGATGACGCCTTCGGGATAGTCATGGTGAGGGGTTCTCTGTTTTTGTTGTGGCGCCACTGTATGCAATACCGTGACTATATGTCCATAGAGTTGTATACAATCATTCGAACAAGATACCCTCCACCGGCGTTACAAAAACAATCCGGCCGTCATGAGCCAGAACGCCATAGGACCTAAACAATGAAAAAGGCATTACAGGGCGCAACCGTTGCATTGACCCTCCTCGGCGGCGGGGAGGCTGTCGCGCTGGAATGGATGAACAACAGCGTAGGATTTCGCTACGGCCAGCAATTCACCAACCCGAACAACCCCGACGCATTCAGCAAGCGCATCTACAGCGTCACCCACGCCAGTGGCTACCAGTACGGCAGCAACTTTCTGAACCTCGATGTGTTTTTGTCCGACAGCCGCGACCCGCGCAAGGGCACCGACCACGGCGGCAGTGAGGTGTATGCGGTATACCGACACCAGTTGTATGCCTCTCGCGTTTTCGATACGCCGTTGGGCGCCGGGTTGATCAAGGACTACGCCCTGACCCTGGGCTTCGATGCCAACCGCAACAACAACTTTGCCTCGGCGAAAAAACGCGCGCTGGTGTTCGGCCCGACCTTGAAGTTCAACACCGTCGGCGTATTGGACCTGAGCCTGATGTATTACAAAGAACGCAATCACAGCGGGATTCCCGGCGCGAAAGAGTCGGACCATACCTTCGACGACACCTACATGCTCAACCTGACGTGGATGCGTCCGTTCGAGATCGGCAGCCACGCGGCCAAGTTCCAGGGGTTTATCAACCATGTCGGCAACAAGGGCGAGGACTTCCACGGCCGCGATACCGCAGCGGAAACGCTGATGCGTAGCGCGCTGATGGTCGCGGTGCGACCCGGCAAGCGCGTAACGCCGAACCTGTACCTCGGAGTGGGCTACGAGTACTGGCATAACAAGTTCGGTGTGGACGGCGGTCGGGGCAGTCGCACGTCGACACCCACGCTGAATATGGAAGTGACGTTCTAGGATTTACCGCTCAAGCCCCTGAAGAAACCGTAATCACGTGTGGGAGTTGGCTTGCCTGCGATCGCATCGGCTCGGTAAACCTGATGCAGCGCAGGCTATCCAGCGCGCACCTGTCAGATCAAGCATTCGCCAACTGCGAATCATCGGTTTTCGGCCGCGCCAACCAGTAACCCAGCACCGCCAGCGGCGCGGTCGCCAGCATCACGATCACGGTGATCAGCAGCGGCTGTTCGAGCATCGACGACACCAACAGGCTGCTGAGAAAACACAGGCCCAGTTGCAGGGTGTTTTGCAGCGCCGCTGCCTTGCCGGAATTTTCCGCAAACGGCATCAGCGCATTCGCCACCACGATGGGATAACTGGCGCCGTTGACCAGCGCCATCAGGCAGAACGGGATCAGCAAGGTGGTCAGGGTCGGCACGCTCAAGGTGGCGACCAGGTACAACGCCAGCATGCTGATGCAGTAGGCCACCAGCAGCCAGGGCAACAGCGTCTTGCCCTGGAATCGCTGCAACGCGCTGCGGCAGCTGTAGCCTCCGATCAGGAACGCGAGGGTCGGCAGCACATAACTCAGGCCAATGTCATTCGGGCTGTAGCCCATATCGCCGAGGATGAACGGCGAGGCGGTCAACCAGGCGAAGAAACTGGCGGAGCAGGCAGCAAAGATCATGACGTTGCCGGTGAACACGCGCGAGCCGAGCAATTGTCCATATCCGAGGCGCGTCGGTTCACCCGCCTCCGCCAGCCGTTTCGGCGCGGTGCGCAGGAACAGAGTCGGCAGCAGCAACAGCAGCGACACGCCCAGCAACACCGCGAAAATCGCCTGCCAGCCAAAGTGATTCAGCACCATGGCCCCCAACAGCGGCGCCAGGGCCGGCGACAACGACATCAGCGGCATGATGCTGGCGAACACGCGGTGAGCCTTGTCGGCCGGGTAGCGGTCAATCACCAGTGCCTGCCAGCTCACGGCGGCGGAACACACGCCAATCGCCTGGATAAAACGCAGTGCCAGCAGCTGCGTGGCGGTCTCGACCCAGAACATGCCGACGCAACCCAGCACGAACAGGCTCAGGCCCGTGAGCAGGATCGGTTTGCGCCCCAGTCGGTCAGACAACGGCCCCCACAACAACTGCCCCACGGCAAAGCCCGCGAGGAAAATACTCAAGCTGGCGCCCACCGCGCCCGCGCCGATGTGTAATTGCTCGCCCATGGCACCGAACGCCGGCAAGTACATGTCCATGGCGAGATAACCGAGCATGCTCAGCCCCGCCAGGTACCAGGTGAAACCAAAAGAATTTTTCATTGAAGCCTTGTTGAACCTGCCATCAAACTATTTGCTGACTGCTGCCCATTATGAAGCTGGCAGCCTCTCTGTGAAGCGATAATAATTGGATACTTCTATCAATTAATTTGAAGGCAACCACCATGTGGTCCGAATACTCCCTGGATGTGGTCGATGCCGTCGCACGCCATGGCAGCTTCAGCGCCGCCGCCCAGGAATTGCACCGCGTGCCGTCGGCCATCAGCTACACGGTGCGTCAGTTGGAAGAGTGGCTGGCCGTGCCCTTGTTCGTGCGGCGCCATCGCGACGTCGAGCTCACCGCGGCCGGCCGTCTATTTATAGACGAAGCCCGCGGCGTGATGAAAACCATGCTCGGTACACGGCGCCTGTGCCAGCAAGTGGCCAATGGCTGGAGCGGCCAGTTGAAGGTCGCGGTGGACTCCATCGTCAAACCCCAGCGCTGCCGGCAGTTGGTGCTGGATTTCTATCGGCGGTTCCCTGACGTGGAATTGCTGCTGGAGTACGAGGTGTACAACGGCGTGTGGGACGCCCTCGCCGATGAGCGCACCGACATCGTGATCGGCGCCACCAGCGCGGTGCCGGTGGCGAGTCACTTTACGTTTCGCGATATGGGCCTGTTGAACTGGTTGTGCGTGGTCAGCGCGAAACATCCGCTGGCGGCGCAGGATGGTTTGCTCAGTGACGATCAACTGCGCCCGTTCGCGTCCCTGTGCATGACCGACACCTCGCGCAACCTGCCCAAGCGCGATACCTGGACCCTGGATAACCAGCGTCGGCTGGTGGTACCGAACTGGGCCTCGGCCATTGACTGCCTGCGCGACGGCCTGTGCGTCGGCATGGCGCCGGCGCATCAGGTGTTGCCGTGGATCGAACGTGGTGAGTTGGTCGCGCTGCAACTGCACAGGCCGTTCCCGGCCAGCCCGTCATGCGTGGCCTGGGCACAGAACAAACTGTCCCCGGCGATGAGTTGGTTGCTGGACTACCTGGGGGATAGCGAGACGATGAACCAAGAGTGGTTGAATGGGAGTGACCACTGAAGATCACCGGAATCCCCTGTAGGAGGGGGCTTGCCCCCGATGGCGGTGTGTCAGTTGCAGATTGCTCGACTGATACACCGCCATCGGGGGCAAGCACCCTCCCACAGGGGATCTCATTTCAATCCAGCAAGCGGGTGATGGCCCGCACGATCATCTCGACCTCCTTGGCCTCCAGGGTCAGCGGCGGCAGCAGGCGAATCACCTTGCCCCGCGTCACGTTGATCAACAACCCATGTTCCTCGGCGGCGCGCAGGGCCAGCTCGCGACACGGGTCTGCCAGCTCGATGCCGATCATCAAGCCCTTGCCGCGAATCGCCAGGACCTGCGGGTGCTCATCCAACTCCACCCGTAAGCGGGCCAACAAGCGCTCGCCCTGTTGCGCGGCGTTCTGCAGCAGGCCTTGTTCTTCAATGATCTCCAGCACGGTGCAACCCACCCGGCAGGCCAATGGGTTACCGCCGAACGTGCTGCCGTGGCTGCCCGGAGTGAACAAGTCGGCCGCCACGTTCCTGGCCAGGCAGGCACCGATGGGCACGCCGTTGCCGAGGCCTTTGGCCAGGGTCATCACGTCCGGCACGATGCCCTCGTGCTGGAAGGCAAACCAGGCGCCGGTGCGGCCGATGCCGGTCTGGATTTCATCGAGCATCATCAGCCAGCCGTGGCGCGTGCAGTGAGCGCGCAGGGCTTTCAGGTAACCCGGCGGCGCCACTTGCACCCCGCTTTCGCCCTGGATCGGTTCCAGCAAGACCGCTGCGATGCGCGTGCCGAACGTTTGCGTGATCGCCTCCAGCGCCGCCAGGTCGCCGAAGCCGACTTTGAGAAAATCCCCCGGCAAGCGCTGGAACCCCAAGCGTACCGAAGGCCCGTCGCTGGCCGCCATGGTGCCCAGCGTGCGGCCGTGGAAGGCGTTTTCCATCACCACCACCAACGGCGCCTCGATGCCTTTTTTCCAGCCGTGCAGCCGCGCCAGTTTTAGCGCGGTCTCGTTGGCTTCGGCGCCGGAGTTGTTGAAAAACGCACGATCGAGGCCCGACAGTTGGGTCAGACGCTGGGCCAAGCGTTGTTGCCAATCGATGCTGTAGAGGTTGGAGGTGTGCAACAGCAGCCCGGCTTGTTCGCTGATGGCTGTCACCAGTTTCGGATGGGAGTGCCCGACGTTGGTCACGGCCACGCCTGCCACGGCGTCCAGGTATTCGCGCCCCTGCTGGTCCCACAGGCGCGTGCCCAGGCCACGCGCAAAGCTCAAGGCCAAGGGTTGGTAAGTGGTCATCAGGCAAGCGGCGGTCATGGTGGCAAGCTCCAGTGCTGGGTTGGGATGGGTCCAGTATCGTTAGCCACCCAAGCTGGATAAACTGTGCTTTTCTGCAATGACTTTAAACCAGGGCTTGATAATGGATCTGTTCCAGGCGATGTCGGTGTATGTGAAAGTGGTCGAGACCGGCAGCATGACCGCCGCGGCCCATGCCAGTGGGATGTCGACCACCATGGTCGGCAACCACTTGCGCGCCCTGGAGCAACGCCTGGGGGTCAGCCTGCTCAAGCGCACCACGCGCAAGCAAAGCCTCACGGAATTCGGCGGGCAGTATTACCAGCGCTGCCTGGAAGTGCTGGGGCTGGTGGCCGACTCCGAGCAATTGGCCGAACAGGCCCACAGCGACGTGCCCAAGGGCACCCTGCGCATCACCGCCCCGCCCGCCTTCGGCACCGAACGCCTGGCGCCGGCCTTGAGCGAATTTTCCCAACGTTACCCGCTGATCAAGCTGTACGTGGTGCTCAGCAATCAACGCATGGACCTGGTCGACAGCGGCTTCGACGTGGCCATCCGCCTGGGCGAGCTGGAACCCTCAAGCCTGATCGCCCGGCCCCTGCAGGACTACACCATCACCCTGTGCGCCGCGCCGGATTACCTGGCGCGACGCGGCACGCCGCAAACGCCCGAGGATCTGCAACAACACGACTGCCTGGCCTTCGCCTACCCATCCGGCGACGATTGGCGTAACGCCGACAAACTGTGGCGCATGAGCGACGCGGACGGCGAAGTGGAGATTCCGGTGTCCGGCTCGCTGACCATCAACAGCTCGCAAGCCCTGCGCCAGGCGGCAGTGCAAGGCATGGGCATCGTCATGCTGCCCGATGCCCTGGTGCAGCCCGACCTGCAGAGCGGGAAGCTGGTGGCCTTGCTGACCGCCTATCAACTGCCCCGCCGCCCCATGCATTTGCTGTACGGCCAGGATCGTTACCGCCTGCCTAAACTGCGGGCGTTCGTGGATTTTGCCCTGGAGAAATGGGCGCGCTAAAAGCCCACGCCCAATTCACGCAGACGCTCAGCGGTGCGCTCGGCGCAAACGTGGTGAATGCCTTGCCAGCCCAGCGCGATAGCCGCGTCGATATTGCCCGCGACATCATCGATGAACACCACTTCGGCAGGCTGGATATCCGGCAGATGAGCACGCACCTGGCCGAGGCTGGCGTGATAGATCGCGGCATCGGGCTTGATCAGCTTCAACTCGCCGGAGACCACGATGTCGCGAAAACACTGCAGGAACGGGTAGTTGGCCCGCGCATAGGGGAACGTCTCGGCCGACCAATTGGTGAGCCCGAACAGCGGCACGTCGGCCTGATGCAGCGCCTTGAGAATGGCCACGCCCTCGGGCAACGGCCCGCGCAGCATTTCATGCCAGCGGTCGTAGTAGGCCGTGATCAAGGTTTCGTGCTGGGGATATTGCGCGACCAGGCTGCGCGTCGCCTCGGCCAGGGTGCGACCGGCGTCTTGCTCGGTGTTCCAGGCCTGGGTGCAGATGTTGTCGAGGAACCATTGCCGCTCGTCATCATCGGCGATCAGCTGGCGGTACAGGTGCTGCGGGCTCCAATCGAACAGGACACCGCCAAAATCAAAAACGACTGCACGAATCGTCATCAGATCCTCCGTTAGCGTGAGTTGATAGCGGATGGAGTCTGGCAGATCGCGATGGCTTTACACACAACGAATGTGGGAGCGGGCTTGCTCGCGATGGCGGTTTGTCAGTGCCGGAGGTTTCGGCTGACCCACTGCAATCGCGGGCAAGCCCGCTCCCACATGTTTTTCGAGCGTGTTTAGGCTTGGACCAGACCGTTGATCTTTACGGTCGGATTCACGTCAGCCTCGTAGTCCACGCCGTCGATCTCAAAGCCGAACAAACGCAGGAACTCAGCCTTGTAGCCGGCAAAATCGCTGATCTCGTTGACGTTGTCGTCGGTGACCTGATTCCACAGCGCAGCCACGGCGTCCTGGACTTTCGGTTGCAGCTCGGCCAGGTCGGCACGCAGGCGGCCGTCGGCGTCGAGCTTCGGCTCGCGGCCGTACAGGCTGTCCTTGAACAGGCCATAGACCTGCTCGATGCAACCTTCGTGAGTGCCCTGCTCTTTCATCACTTTGAACAGCAACGACAGGTACAGCGGCATGATCGGGATCGCCGAGCTGGCCTGGGTGACCACAGCCTTGAGCACCGACACGCGGGCGTCGCCCTTCAGTGCGGCCAGGTTGTCGCGCAGGGTCAGGACTTTCTTGTCCAGGTCCTTCTTGGCTTCGCCGATGGAGCCGTTCCAGTAGATATCCTGGGTCAGCTTCTCGCCGAGGTAGGTGAACGCCGTGGTCTTGGCGCCTTCAGCCAGCACGTCCGCTTCACGCAGGGCGTCGATCCACAGCTGCCAGTCTTCGCCGCCCATGACTTTCACGGTGCCGTCGATTTCTTCCTGGGTGGCCGGCTCAAGGGTGGTGTCGACGACAACGCCCTTGTCGGTGTTGATCCCGCGCAGGGTCACGGCCTTGCCGATCGGCTTGAGCGTGGAGTTGTGCACCACGCCCTGCGGGTCGGTGCGGCGTGGCGCGGCCAGGCTGTAGACCACCAGGTCGATCTTGCCCAGGTCTTTCTTGATGGTCTCGATGGTCAGGCGCTTGATCTCGTCAGAGAACGCGTCGCCGTTGATGCTCTTGGCGTACAGGCCTTTTTCGACGGCAAACTTCTCGAACGCGGCGCTGTTGTACCAGCCGGCGGAGCTCAGCTTGCCTTCTTCGCCTTCTTTCTCAAAAAACACGCCCAGGGTATCGGCGCCGCAGCCAAACGCAGCACTGATGCGCGCGGCCAGGCCGTAACCGGTGGAAGCACCGAGGACCAGCACCTTTTTCGGGCCGCCTTCGATGACGCCGTGTTGGGTGACGTAGTCGATCTGTTCCTTGACGTTCGCTTCACAGCCAACAGGGTGAGCGGTCACACAGATAAAGCCACGAACCCGCGGTTTGATGATCATAAAATTTCTGCCTCTTCCAAGGTGCCGAAGGCCAATGGTGGCCATTCAACGTAATCGTACCGGTCTATGACGTCCAAAAAACCGAAGCGTCACGATAGTCGCAAATCTTCTGTTTACAAAATCCAATCCAAAACTCGCCGCGCAAGCCGCGCCGCGGGTTAAAAACTGTGTCCGTTCTTCACAATTTCGTAATATTTAAAACGCCCATCGACCTGAGAACGTCTTATCATGACGAGGTTGTTTCGATATGTTTCGCAACCCCACCACTCGCAGCCACGCATCTGGACCTGTCGAATGGAGTCCAGCTGGAGCTGAGTTTCATGAGTAAATCTGCGTTACGCAAAAAAGCCGTGTCGTTCGCCTGGGCATTCGGCGTCCTGCTGATTATCTACCTCTTTCCCCTGACCACCGTGGTGTTCCTCGGCCTCGTGCTGGTCTGCGGTATCTATGATTTCCTGCGTAACGGCCTGTATGACCGCGACACCTTCAAGAAATATTTCATCGGCAGCGGCCGCAATACCTGGCTGCTGGCACCGTTCAACACCCTGTTCGACCTGCTGAGCAGCCGCAACCGCCACGTCTACACGATGCGCGACCTGCCGCCCGCCTGGCGTGAAGACCTGCAACAGGTGATCGACGACGCCATGGCCCACAAGGATGAAATCATCGGCTACCTGGACGAACGCATGGCCGAGAAGAAACGCGGCATGCTGTTTTTCCAATGGTACGGCCGGCCGATCGAAACCACCCTGGACATCCCGGAACTGCGCAAGAAATTGCCGTTCGTGAAGACCATCGGCGTGTCGGTGTTCAACGAAAACCGTTCGACCTCCTTCCACTTCGGCCCCCTGCGCATGATGTTCCGGGTGCTCTATAACATGGCGCCGGCGCCTCACCATGAGGGCGTGTACATCCAGGTGGGCAAACACAAGCATTACTGGCACGACGACCCACTGTTTATCTTCGATGACACGCTGATGCATGCGTCCTTCAACAAGAACGATGCCAAGCGCTACTGCCTGTTCATTGATATCGTGCGGCCGACCGCGTTGCCCGCCGTCCTCAATGCCGTGATCACAGGGTTTGCCGGCCTGGTGTTCACGCTGCGTCGGGTTTTCTACAAAAACTGGAAGCTGATCCAGTAGGTTCTGCGGCATGATGGGGCTGGACAGTATTTGCGTAGCGCCTGCGGGCCAGCGAAAATAGCCGTCTCGTGCGACCGTATCCGGCGCCCATTCTTCTCAAGCCATCGCCCCCATGACGGGCGCGGTGGCTGTGCTTTCAAGGAATCAGAATGCCCCAACGTCAAGTCATCAATGCCTCCGTCAGCCCCAAGGGCAGCCTCGAAACACTCTCCCAGCGTGAAGTCCAGCAACTGAGCGAAGCCGGCTCCGGCAGCATCTATACCCTGTTCCGCCAGTGCGCCCTGGCCATCCTCAACACCGGCGCGCACATCGACAACGCCAAGACCATCCTCGACGCCTATAAAGACTTTGAAGTGCGTATCCACCAGCAGGATCGCGGCGTGCGCCTGGAACTGCTGAACGCCCCGGCCGACGCCTTCGTCGATGGCGAAATGATCGCCAGTACCCGCGAAATGCTGTTCAGCGCCCTGCGCGACATCGTCTACACCGAGAACGAACTGGACAGCCAGCGCATCGACCTGAGCAACTCCCAGGGCATCACCGACTACGTGTTCCACCTGTTGCGCAACGCACGCACGCTGCGCCCGGGTGTCGAGCCGAAGATCGTGGTGTGCTGGGGCGGGCACTCGATCAACACCGAAGAATACAAATACACCAAGAAAGTCGGCCACGAACTGGGCCTGCGCAGCCTCGACGTCTGCACCGGTTGCGGCCCCGGCGTGATGAAAGGGCCAATGAAGGGCGCGACCATTTCCCACGCCAAGCAACGCATCAACGGCGGGCGCTACCTGGGCCTGACCGAGCCGGGCATCATCGCTGCGGAAGCACCGAACCCGATCGTCAATGAGCTGGTGATCCTGCCGGACATCGAGAAGCGCCTGGAAGCCTTCGTGCGCGTCGGCCACGGCATCATCATCTTCCCGGGCGGCGCCGGCACGGCGGAAGAGTTCCTCTACCTGCTGGGCATCCTGATGCACCCGGACAACCGCGGCCTGCCGTTCCCGGTCATCCTCACCGGGCCAAAGCACGCCGCACCGTACCTGCAACAGTTGCACGCATTCGTCGGCGCCACCCTCGGCGAGGCCGCGCAGGCGCACTACCAGATCATCATCGACGATCCGGCCGAAGTGGCCCGCCAGATGACCGCCGGGCTCAAGGCCGTCAAGCAGTTCCGCCGCGAGCGTAACGATGCGTTCCACTTCAACTGGCTGTTGAAGATCGACGAAGGCTTCCAGCGCCCGTTCGACCCGACCCACGAAAACATGGCCAGCCTGCAACTGAGCCACGCGCTGCCGCCCCATGAACTGGCGGCCAACCTGCGTCGCGCGTTCTCGGGGATTGTGGCGGGCAACGTCAAGGACAAGGGCATTCGCCTGATCGAGCAGAACGGCCCTTACCAGATCCATGGCGACCCGGCCATCATGAAGCCGCTGGATGAACTGCTGCAGGCGTTCGTCGCCCAGCACCGCATGAAGTTGCCGGGTGGCGCGGCATATGTGCCGTGCTACCGCGTGGTGCAATAAGTCAGCACACATGCTGTAGCGCTTTAACCTTGTGTTCAGGCTTGTCGGCGGGAGACGTCGGGCTATCGTTTTTACGAAGCCCGACTGACCCACACCGAGGAGCGACCTATGGACCAACGGATCTTGTTCTCCCAGACGCCTTACCCTAAGGTAAGGAGCATCACGATGGAGACCTTCAATATGGCGACCGCCACGCTGACTTCAAAAGGACAAATCACCATCCCCGTCCAGGTCAGGACAGCCCTGGGCCTGGAAACGGGAGACCGGGTTGAATTCGTCGAAATGGAAGACGGCAAATTTTCCATTATTGCCGCGAGCAAAACCGTTCATGACCTCAAGGGGCTGATCCGCAAGCCTGCCCAGGCCATTTCCATCGAGGACATGAACCGCGCGATTGCGGCACAGGGAGCGAAAGCCCGATGATCGGCCTGGATACCAATGTGCTGGTGCGCTATGTCACCCAGGATGATCCGGTCCAATCCGCCAAGGCATCCGAGCTGATCGAATCCCTCACCACCCTGTCGCCAGGCTTTGTCAGCCTGGTGTCGGTGGTGGAGTTGGTATGGGTGCTACAAAGTTGCTACCAGTCAGCCAAGAGCGATGTGGTGGCGGTGCTGGAAACGCTGCTGCGAACCCGTGAATTGATCGTCGAGCATGCCGAGATCATCTGGCAGGCGCTCCGGCGGTTTTCGGCGAACAAAGCCGATTTCGCCGACTGTTTGATAGCGCGCTGCGCCCACGCAGCCGGCTGCGAGTACACCGCCACCTTTGACCTCGATGCAGCCAAGAGCGCGGGCATGAAGCGACTGGCCTGAGCGGGGTTCAGCGAACCCAGCCACCATGCTGCCAGTGGTAACCGTCATTTCGTTGCACCCAATGCGGATGCACATAACGGTAGCCCTCGCGCACCGGCTCCCAATGGCCGTGTACCGCCACATAACGTCCACCGTCCCAACGCCAGTACCCGCGTGACCATACATAACCTTCACGCACCGCCGGCTCGACTTCGATCACTTGCATCGGCGGCGGTTGTGGCGCGACCACTTCCACATACTCACGTTCTACCGGTCGACGCTCATGCACGACACGCTCTTGCACACACCCGGACGCCGCGACGACCATGGCCGCCAATGCTGCATAACGTAGCAACATACAAACCCCTCGGGCGCTAACGCCCCACACCTACCTCAGTAAAAAATCCCCCCTTGTTCCAGCCGCGCTCCTGCAAGGCCTGGGTACTTTTTAACAGGTGGTGTCTGTCGGGTTGCTGAACCTGCCGACAGTGCATCCCGAGGAACAGACGGAAGGCCGAGTCGCGATTTGAACGCTCAAGCCGGGCCAAAGCGCTCCAGCACAGCCTCGACAAAACGCCGCAACTTGGCGGTACGCTGGCGGTTGGCGGTGTAGACCAAATGCATGGGCCGGCTCGGCGCGTCAAAGTCCGGCAGCACTCGCACCAACTCGCCCCTGGCCAGGGCCGGGCGCAGAAAATCTTCCGGGCCGAGCACAATGCCAAACCCATCCAGCGCGGCCGACATCAAGGCCCTGCTTTCGTTGATCTGCAAACGGCTGGCAACCTGCACGGTGTGCGGGACCGAGCCCTGGTAGAACACCCATTCGCGATCTGCCGGGCGTGACCAGAAGGCGTAGCCCAGGCATTCATGCTGTTGAAGGTCCGCCGGCCACAGCGGTGTGCCTCGTGCCGCCAGGTAGGCCGGCGCCGCGCAGACCACCAGGCGATACGGCGCCAGGGGCCTGGCGGTCAGCCCCGTGATCGCCGGGGGGCCAATGCGGAAGGCGGCTTCGTAGCCTTCCTCCACCAGGTCGACAAAACGATCGGTGAGGTGCAGGTCGATGTTCACATCGGGGTTGTCACGCAAAAACGCGGTCACCAAGGGCATCAGGCTGTAGGAGCCGAAGGTCACCGGGGCGGTGATTTTCAGCGTGCCGCGTGGGGTGTCATTCATGATCTGCGCCAGGGAATCGGCGGCCTCAGCCTCCGTCAGAATATGCTTGCAACGCTCGTAGTAAGCGCTACCCAACTCCGTCAGGCTTTGTCGGCGCGTGGTGCGATTGAGCAAGCGCGCACCCAGGCGCTGCTCCAGCGCTGTGACATGCTTGGCCACCATCTGCGCCGACATATTCAAACGCTCGGCGGCTCGCGCATACGAGCCCAACTCGGCGGCGACCACAAAGGCATTCATGCTCGAAAGACGGTCCATCATTCCCAACTCCCAGTAACGACACCCACGCCAATACGCTCGTTTATCACCCTGTGATTGTTAATCATCATAACCGCTCCCCTACTTTGCAGGAGCAAGGCCATGAAGATTGGCGTGATTGGAGCAGGTTTCATCGGACGCGCGGTGGCCCAACTGGCGCTGGCGGCCGGTCACGAAGTGATGTTGAGCAACTCCCGCGGCCCGCAGTCCATGAGCAGCGTACTCAGCGGCATCTGGGGCGTTAAAGTGGGCAGCGCGCAAGACGCAGCCAGATTTGGCGACGTGGTCCTCGTGGCGATCCCCCTGGAACATTACCGCAGCGTGCCCGCGCAGTGGCTGGAAGGCAAAACAGTGATGGACGCCAACAATTACTACCCCGAGCGCGACGGGCATATCCCTGAATTGGACCGTTTTGAAACCACCACCAGCCGGCTGCTCGCCGAGCATTTGCCGCATTCCCATGTGGTGAAAGTATTCAACGCAATCTTTGCACCGGACCTGACGCGGGACGCCCGCCCTCACGGCGCACCCGACCGCCGCGCACTGCCGGTGGCGGCGGATGACGCCGCGGCGAAAGCGCAAGTGATCGAGTTACTCGACGAACTCGGTTTCGACGCCGTGGATGCCGGTGGGCTGGATGAAAGCTGGCGCTTCGAGCGGGCCAAACCGGCCTATTGCGTTGTGCTGGACCGAGCCGGCTTGACGGCGGCGCTGGCGGCAGCCGAACGAACGGTTGAACTGCCTGCGGTGGAGCGCACCCACCCCCGCGCATAAACACGCGCCCACAAAAAGCCCGCTGAGCGTCATCGGCTCAGCGGGCTTTTTTTGACCGATCGGCCCCAGTCTCAGGGCCTGGTCTTACAGCGCCAGATCAGACGCCGGTTTGCTCGGCTCAGCCGCAGGCTTGGCAGCCTCGGTGGCCTTGGGAGCGGTCATCTGCGGAATCGCTGGTGGTGGAGTCAGTTGCAGGATACCGGCGGTGTAGGCCCATTCCTTGGCAACAGCCTCAGGACTGTCGTTCAGCTTGGTGCCGTAGCTTGGCACGATCTGATGCAGTTTTTCCTGCCAGGCCGGAGTCGCGACCTTGTCCTTGAACACTTTCTGCAGCACGGTCAGCATGATCGGAGCCGCGGTCGACGCGCCTGGCGATGCACCCAACAGGCCGGCGATGGTGTTGTCGGCGGAGCTGACCACTTCGGTGCCGAGTTTCAGCACGCCGCCCTGCTCTTCGTCACGCTTGATGATCTGCACACGCTGGCCGGCTTGCCACAGGCGCCAGTCGGACTGCTTGGCGTTCGGGAAGTACTCTTGCAGTGCCTTGAAGCGGTCGTCATCCGACAGCATCAGTTGCCCGGCGAGGTACTCGACCAGCGGGTATTCGCGAATACCGACTTTGGTCATCGGCCAGATGTTGTGGGTGGTGGTGCTGGTCAGCAGGTCCAGGTACGAGCCTTCTTTCAGGAACTTGGTCGAGAAGGTCGCGAACGGGCCAAACAGAATCACGCGCTTGCCATCCAGCACGCGGGTGTCCAGGTGCGGCACCGACATCGGCGGCGCGCCCACCGAAGCTTTACCGTAGGCCTTGGCCAGGTGCTGCTCGGCGATGGTTGGGTTATCGGTCACCAAGAACGAACCACCCACCGGGAAGCCCGCGTATTCCTTGGCTTCAGGAATGCCCGACTTTTGCAGCAGGTGCAGGGCACCGCCGCCGGCACCGATGAACACGAACTTGGCGTCGGTTTCGGTCTTGCTGCCATCTTTCAGGTTTTTGTAGCTGACACGCCACGAACCGTCGGCGTTCTTGGTGATGTCCTGCACTTCGCTCGACAGTTTCAGGTCGAACTTAGGCGTGGTTTGCAGGTGAGCGACGAACTGGCGGGTGATCTCGCCGAAGTTCATGTCCGTACCCAGCGGGCTCCAGGTGGCCGCGATTTTCTGGTTCGGGTCACGCCCTTCCATCATCAGCGGAACCCACTTGGCGATCTGCGCCGGGTCTTCGGAATACTGCATGCCAGCGAACAGCGGGCTCGCTTGCAAGGCTTCGTAACGCTTTTTCAGGAACTTGATGTTGTCATCGCCCCACACAAAGCTCATGTGCGGAGTGGAGTTGATGAACGAACGCGGGTTCTTCAGCACGCCCTGCTGGACCTGCCAGGACCAGAACTGGCGGGAGATCTGGAACGCTTCGTTGATTTCGACCGCTTTCGGGATCTCAACGTTGCCGTTCTTGTCTTCCGGGGTGTAGTTCAGCTCGGCGAGGGCCGAGTGACCGGTACCGGCGTTGTTCCAGCCGTTGGAGCTTTCTTCGGCGACGCCGTCGAGGCGCTCGACCATTTCCATCGACCAGCCCGGCTCCAGCTCGTTGAGCCAGACACCCAGGGTCGCACTCATGATGCCGCCGCCGATCAGCAGCACATCGACTTTCTTTGCCTCTTCCGCATGAACGGACGTGATCCCCATCGACAAAGCCAGCCCCAGCAGGGCCGTGTTTACTTTCTTAAACATCAGTAGCACCTATGATAAAACGCCATCCGCCCCACTGCCCCTGAGCCCGGGCAACCCTCGATCACGCGGCGTCAGGCAACGCAGCGCCGGGTTTGCACATTCACTCAAAGACCGCAGGGTGGGCACACAAGGCCGACGTATCGACCTCACTTTTATGTCCCTTCTGCGCTGACTTCTTATCATTATTGGCTTCAGCTACCTGGGCGACAGCCAGCCGCCGGGACGTATACGGGTGTACGTTCCGGAGAAAGACTAGACCAAGATGGCGCGCAGAATATCACGCCAACCGGCGATCATGCGCTGTTTGGCTAATTGACAGCTCTAAAATAGGCGTTTTGGCAAGGCTGATCGGGGTGAGTGTCAAGCCTGACAGACGCGACGTGAAGTCACAGGCATGGCTATTTGATAGCGTGCAGCCTCACGCGTCGGAGCCCCTCATGTGGGAGGGGGCTTGCTCCCGATAGCGGCGGTTCAATCAACACATCCCTGACTGCCCCACTGCCCCATCAGTCATCATGCAACAACCCAGAACCATACTCACCATAACTACTACCCAGCCCACTGCCGCCAAAATTCATCTTGGCGGCCTTGTTGGGGCTGTGGTCACCAAACGCCTGGCATCCCCCTGCAAAACAAGGGTCGCGACTCACGCCCGACGAATCCGACGAACAAGCGCTCAACAGCAACGCGCCGGCGATCATCACGACTTTGACAAGGTTCGAGATCATTTTTTCAGTTCCCTGTGGGTTCGGGGGTTTCCCATAGAGATGATCGTAGGCCTCAACGGCACAGGAAATGATGAAACTTCGCCAGAAGACAGAATGGGTTCAGGTTGCCGCCTTGGGCTAAGGCGGCAGAGGTCGATTGTCAGGCTGTAGCCGGGCTGATGACACGAGCGACTTGGTCATGGGCCCGGTCAACGAGTAGCGCGCTCAAGTCGATCAGTTGCTGAATGCCCAAGACAATGGAGCGCTGGGACTCGTCGAGGTTGAAAGCCACGGTAGCGGCCATTTCGCTGGCGGACGCGAGGTTTTCGGAAGCGTTGGCCAGGAGGGTTTCGGTGTCTATGTCGGGGCTGACGAGGAATAGGTTGTGGGTTGGGTGTTCGTCAGGCGCATTGTCGGTGGATTGAGGCAAGTCACGAGCAATGGCACGTTGAGCTGTGGCGTGAAGCTTGGTATCGACGGGCGAAGGGTCGCGATCAATAGAGCGACTGGGCGTGTTGCTGTGCATGGGCGAAGCTCCAAATAGTGACGGGAGTTAAAACGCCTTTAGCGATACGGACTTCCACCTCCGGCCGCTGGATTGGCAGCGACTTGAGGAGGTTAGCGGCGGGAGGTTTGAGGAGCAAGTCGAGAAGAATGCGGGATATTTCACCGACATTCCTGGCATATTCCACACATTGCAACGCCCCCGCTCGAAGTGGTGAAGAGCACGGTATACACCTCCCCGACACCTAAGAAACATCCCCGATAAACTGCGCCATTCGCCTCGTTGACTCAGATTGCCAATGTCCCTACAGACAGGTCCACTTTCCCGCCGTTTATCTGTCGCGCCGATGATGGATTGGACAAACTGCTCCGATAACCCCTACAGATAAAGGCCTTCGGAACAGCTTTAATCCTCTCGTACCAATTTCGTACCATCCTTTCTCAGCGATTCGACACCTAGCTTCCTTCGCGACGTAGCAAAAATTTAGCGCGCAGCTTATGGTGCCTGTTGTGGGCACTGTCACTACTGGGCTTTTGCTTTATTGAACGGACTCGACGCCATGAGAAACGAATACTCACTCTCTGATGTACTGGAAAGGCTTTACAACAACCAGCTAGCGCTGGAAGCAGCCGTGATGGAGCTGACGCTACGAGTTGAGCACGAGGGTTGCACGGATGCCGGAGACAACGTCCGTGGAGCGCTAGAAGCGATCGGGGAAAATGCTGGCTTTATAAAACAGGGTCTAGCTCGATTGCGGAGTGGGAAATCTGGGATTTCGTAATTAGCTTTTAAAATTTAGATAAAGATAAATTAATAGATATCAATCACCATTGCACTCCGACCCTGACATAAAAGGATGTTAAATGTTCATCAAACACATCACAAGCTATGGAAATGCCTGGCAAACGCTTAATAGCGATTACCCAGAAATTATATCTGATATAGAGCATGCAATTTCAACGCTAGCACTTGCAATCACCAATGAGCCGAACGAGACAAGAGCTAAAAACAACGATCCTTTCTACCACAGCCCCCGCGTCGCGTTAGAGACCAATTTTAGCGAACGCTTGGAGGAAAGGAGATGGACAGCGTTATCCACAAGAGATTCTAAAATCGCCAATAGTCCAATATCCCTCAGAGGCATTGGGCACGTAAAGTCTGGTATCGCCGTTCGCCTTCATCGCCATCGCGAAGTGTTCAACCGATGGCTATATACAATTGCCCCTATCGCCTCTAAAAACAATATAATTACTATTCCAATCGCAGTTATGGCCGCCACTTATAGTGATGCATCGTTGAACGGAGGAGCGATAGTAGCGCTCTCATCAGAGAGAATCACGGATGAATTAAAGGCACTGGAACCACTTTCCTACAACTCCCCATTTTTGATCATCGGAATTAGTTTAAAGGAGCACCCAATTACATTGATGGAGCTGGACTCCAATACGTATACATCATCAAAAGATGTAATAATTAACAGATCACTGGAATTCCCACCTGAATACCACCAAGCAGGATTAGGCATATTAAATTACTTCGGCACCGTACTCCGCGATAAATACCCTAACACCAAAGCCAGGGTCAGAATTGAGCAGGAAGGGCTATGCGTCAGACTTATAATAGAATCTGAAAACGGTGACAAAGAGATAATTGAAAAAGCGCTGGAGGAATATGAATCAGTAGTTCGTGGAGATAAAACACCGGAAGATTTCTTAGACAACAAATTAAAAATCATAGAGCTTAAGCAGGAATTGAGGATCGCAGAAATACGAATCGACCATCAAAAAGATGTCATCCAGTTTCATCGAGAACAAGTACTATCACTGACTCAGCTAATCGGTCATTCTCTTAGCCAGCCCTCAGCGCCTATTACTATTGACATTAAACCAGCAATTTCCGTCAGTTCAATCATACATAACAACGTAGACATTCCTCTCTCTGAAATCTTTGACAACATATCTACCTTATCTGATTTGTCGGCTGCTGACCCACAAATGCAACTAAGACTGCTAGACCTTGAAGAGTCCCTGTCACTTCTGGAAAATAACAAAACCCCGGAAGAAACAAGAAACTCATCCGGTCTGAAAAAGCTAAAAACGTTCATAGATGAAGCATCTAAAGCCGGAACAGCCACAAACGATTTTTTTAATAAAATAGAAAGCGGGATCGAGTTAGCACAAAATATTGCCAGCAAATATAACAATTTAGCCGCATGGTGCGGAGCTCCTCAGATTCCGAAGTTTTTCCTAGGCAGCAGCAACTAACATTATCACCACTCAATTTCCAACAAGACAAAGGTAGCGTAACGCTACCTTTTCCTATCGTGCGCTTAAAACTTTGTATTGGACGGTTATTATAAGTTACCCAGACTGATAACGAGAGTTCGATTCCCTTCACACGCTCCACTTTTTCAAGGCTTTCAGAGGTGTAGAGGCAACGTTGCGTAGAGCTGGCGACAGCTGCTGGATTCTGAGAGTTTTTGCGCACCAACATGAGTGCGCAAAAACTGATGGACCTGTGCCAGCGCCCCGCCTTAGGCGCTTTAGGCTTTTCATGTTGACCCCTCGGAAAACGGTTAGGAAGGTTAGTTTTTTACTGACTGCCCTGAAAGCCTTGTGCTGTAGGGCTTTGCGACGATGACCGCAGGTTAGGAACTGGTTATCTGAGGGTTATTTCCTAACCTTTATAGATGTTAAAAACCCGATAAAAAAACACCTTATAAATCAGCATGTTATAAATTAATAACCTCAGACCTAACCATAACTAACCCCTCAGAGTTAGCTCTGAAACCCAGTGAATACGGGTGCTTCAGGCACTCTTGGGCTGCCATTTCAAAAACTAACCCTTTTCCCGAGCCACCTCTCAAAATCCATCCCACACTGCATTCCGGCATCCTCCCCAAAACAGCCCTGCCTTGCAGGGATTCGCAGGCTTTTTCGCCCCTATCAATGCCAGAGTAAGCCCCGCTAGGCCTGCGCCGGAGCAATTGCAGGGAATGCAGAAAAAACGACACATTTAGCCCGCAGGCGAGGTGGGGGGACGACGGCGCGCGCCAAGACTGAACTAACCTGGCCGAGGCCGATTCGAACTAAAACAGTGCAATTCTGGAACCAAGAGCTAATCAGCGTGGATCGTGGGCATCCCTGGCGATGCCAGCCGTAGCTATAGCTGGGCAGGGAGATACGAGTTGGTGGGCAGAGAGAAGTTGTGAGTCGCCAATGGACGCCGCTACTATTGGGCATCCTCGATATTTGCAGGGAGCCTCCACCATGCAAACAGCACAGCAACTGATACCTGTCCCGTTCTACGAGGACACCGTTGTCCTGGTCGGTAAAGACAATGAGCCGCTCGTGGCGATGAAACCAATCGTCATCAACATGGGGCTTGACTGGAAAAGCCAACACGCGAAAGTTACGGAGAAGTACAGTTCAACTGTGGTGGAAATCACCATAGTTGCCGAGGATGGAAAAATGCGGGAGATGACCTGCCTCCCCCTTCGCAAGCTCCCGTCTTGGCTGTATTCAATCAGCCCAAACAAGGTGAAGAGTGAACTGCGTGACAAGATCATCCGTTACCAGGAAGAGTGCGACGATGCCTTATGGGACTACTGGAGCAAGAGGAGCAACACTCATCACACTGCATCGCCCAACACTAATCAGCAGATAGCCCTCTCCCGGCATCGCATCGCGCGCCTCAAAGAACTGCACCGCACCCGCAACCGCGTGATACGCGCCACCATTCAGGAAGAGATCACCCTACTTTCAGCAAAACTGGGCTTCAGCGTCCCTGACTTGAACAACATAGGCATCGCGGAGCCATTGGAGGCAGATCTTCTTGCCGACTTCTGGGCCGCACTGAGGGATTTGGATGGCAAGGGAGTGCGGTACAACCACGCAATAAAATCAACACTGCTTGCGTTTCGCCTTGAAGAGCTTGCGAAGCATTTCGAAGCACATGGCATCAACGTCAACCTGGATGCTGCCCTGACCAAGGCGATGAAGAGCAGTTCAGCTCCGCGTTATATAAACCATAATCACGCGGTCCACAGCGCCATCGAGCGCAACACAGTAAAATGCTGGGTGTTTGAAGCTCTTCCCGATATCGAAAGCTAATTCGAGTAGTCTGGGCATGGGCCAAATTCAGGGACTGAGCTTCGTTGAGTTTCTTACAGGAATGCAGAAAAAACGGCCTATTTAGACCACAGGAGAGGCGGGGGGGGGCTACGGCGCGCGCAAGATGATCGAAGCCAAATAAAAGCCTCTAGCAACGAAGCTTGATCAATCAGATAAAAATATCAAAGTCAAAAAATCGCCCCAAGGGCGACTTTCAATCTATGCGCGCTCATAAAACAAACTATAATCCCTACAACTTAAACCCAACTACATTCACCCCTTACCATCAAGCACACTTAATACACTCATCTAATTCGTGAAGCCTGCAATTCTTTAAATAGCCGAACGAATTGAACAGGAATAAGTTTCCCACCCATCAGCTTTAGCATCGACTTTGTTACAACTGTATATTTTAGATCTTTCTTTGCTCCATTCCCTATATAGGATCGCAGCCCAGGATAGGCCATAGTTACCCGTCCCTCTAGTTCACCACCCATACGAAGATATCTACTATCAGTTAAAAGCCGCACTCCAGAAATATAGTCAATTTCTACATCTCGATTATTTTTAGATCCCATTACGCGCTCCAAATAGCGATCTAATGACGTTTGGAGCAAATCTAAACGGTCGAGCCACTCCCCCCAAGAAACTTCCTCCCCACACAGACTCACAATAGGGTAGTCGTCTCCCTTGTCCATATGAAGTAATAAAAGAATCGAAATTGGATCTAAGCCAATATTTTCTGTGGTATACGCATACCCCTCAGCAAAAACCACCACACCGGGCGCAGGTTTGTTATGGAGATCCCAATCAACTACACCTCTTACGTACTTACTACTAACATCAGTAAAACTCTCCACAACCCCATAAACATGTGCACAACTACCTACACCATTTATCGCCGCGACAACTTTTGACACCAATTCCGCATTTTGAGAGACCAAGCTATGCATAGCCTCAACAATACGAGCACTAGGAACTTTCCCCCCGGACGGAATAAAACTCAAGGAAACCTTGGAATCAATCGCATTTTCCACTCCTCTAAGATGCGTATAAAGCGCATTGAATAAATTCGCATCATAAAAACTTTCTACAAAAACATGAAGCCTATTTTCAGGATCTAAAGAAATCTGATTAACCCCATCAAGCAACTCGGATATCGCTAAATCTTTTTGAACTAAAAATGCGCCAGATTCATCTACGACATATATGCTATCTAGTGGAGCTAGGGCAACGGTCGTTGGCGAATGCGTAGTTATAAAAACGTAAGTGCCGAATATCTTGGTAAATGTGTTTAGCACCGTATAAAGTTTTTCTACCATTTTCGGATGTAAAAATGCGTCAGGCTCATCAATAAGTAATAGCTTCGGAACAGCAGAAGCTATAGTTTTCCCGTACTGCGTATTGAAAAGCGTCAGCACAAGCCATAGCAATGTTCTTTCGCCCGACGAAAGCGCGTCTGGAGTTAAGACCTCCCCGCTTCCTTTCAGCATCAACTGTGCAACATAATCATAAGCATCCGAACTTTCATCCGGCACAGAAAACACAAACTTTTCGTCAAATACCATTTCTAGCATTGAGTTAATTACATCCCAAGGCTTCCGCCCAAAATACTCATCGACATCATCTTCCTCAACATAGTTTATTTCTTTATGCTTCACCAATGCACGCCAGGTATTAAATTCATTCTCATTAATGCGCCGCCGATAAGAGTTACTTATAAACGAAATATTACTTAGCCCAAACGGAGTATCTGAGAGCTCATCAAAATTCAGCCTTATATGTTCTTCACTTAAATCAGCAACTGGAATATTTAATTTTCTCGATATGATTTGACACAGTTCGTGCAGCTTCGCATAGCTAAGAGCATTTTGACCATTGATACCCTGTCGCCCCATCATGCGAGCAGCGGCTTTACTCTCATCATACTGTTCTATAAAATCCTGCCTATTACGAATAAAGTACTCTATCGTTTGCCTGACTTTCAAAACATACAATTCATCATTGTACCCTTGTCCAAATGAAGGTACCAAAGAAGATTGAGCCAAGAGAGCTATATCATTGGTGTGTAACTGTTGACCACCGCAAAAAGATTTAGATGACAACGCCTTAATACTTTCAAGGAATCTTGTTTTACCTGCACCATTTTTTCCTGTTAATACGACAATACACCCATCAAACTCTAATGATTGCTTCAGCAAAAAACCTTTATATTCGGAATCACCAACAATATTTAACATATACCCCGCACCCCATCGCAAAAACAACCAATAACAAATATGAGCAAGACTAAAGACTTTCACTGACGCCTAAGCTAATATGAAAGTAGGATATCCAATCTAATATACCCTACACGCTACGCTAGCTTGGCATAGCTCATCTTGGAGTTATCTCACAAACGAGGAAAAAAAACCGCCATGTGCAGGCTGGTGCAGTATTGGATGGAGCACTCGGCTGGTTCGAGTGTTTCAACGTCGAACCGGTTCGTCACCTAGTTTGCTGCGCAGGGGATTTTAGGCCCCTACGGGAATTTCATAGGGTTTGAAGCGCACAACCTCCTCCCCGAGCCAGTCATTCACCTGCGCCATGCGCGCCTGAATCGGCTCCAGTTCATTGGCCGCATAGATCTGCGCAGCCTCCCTGATCGACCCAAACCCACCCGCGTTCTGCGGCACGATGCCCATCAACTGCGGCGGAATGCGCAAGCTGGCCAGCACATCGTCGCGGGTCTGGTTTTTGATCGAGTTGAATTCGTCCTTGGCCGTCACTTCGCTGACCGGGATGATCTGCAACCCGTCCTTTTTGCCGTTCGGCGAGTACACAAACAGGTTGCGGAAGTTGCCGGGCCCCTTGGAATCCTTCAGCGCCTTGCGCAGGGAGTCGACGTCCGCTTCGTTATGCGCGGCGTCGGTCATGTAGAGGATGAAGCCGGCATGACTGCCGTTCTCGTAATACTTGCGCCGAAAGAGCGTGGCCGACTCATTCAGCAACGCCGACTGCAAGGCGCTGATCCACTCGGGCAGGCCGTACACTTCCTGGTGCAGATCCGCCTCCCGCAGATGGAAAACGGTGCCCGGCTCAAATTCGTGCTCTTCCTTCCAGCCCTGGACCATGAACTGCCGACCATCCTTGCCCGAGCGCATGTACTTCGCCAGCGGCGGCACCAGCTCGCGCACCGGGCCGAGCATCGAGCGCCGCCCTTCCAGATAGCCGTTGCCCAAGCACAGGAAGTCCAGGGCAAACTGTTCGAACGCCGCGCGCGACAACAGCCGGTGCGGGATAAAGGTCTTGCTCAGCAGGTTGCGCTTGAACATTAGCCCCGAATGCAGATGCACGCTGGACCCGACCGACCGTGCCAGACCGTCCAGCGACAGCGGCGGCTCGTACCAGCGCCCGTTAAACCAGCACTCCAGATAATCGAACACCTCCCGGCCGCTCAGCACCGGTGACGGATCGCCGAAACTGAACGCCTCCATCTTGGTATCACTGCGCGGGATAAATTCCTGCGTCGCCAAGACGGGCGCCTGGGCCAACTGCTTGGTATTTCTGCGGCGGTTCGACATCAAAAAATCTCCATCCGCCCGGTATTGGCAGTGGTCTGCCCCTCCAGCGGTTCGTTGTGCAATGCGTGAAAGAGCGCCCATGCCAGGTCGGCGTGGCCGGTGTTGTCGTTGCGGCCGGCGGTGTAGGTGAATTGCCGACCGCCTGCGGTGATGGTTTTGCGGATCGCCATCAGCGACTGCGCCATGTCGGTCCAGCCGGCGTCGAACTCCAGCCGGCCCCGGTGGATCACGTCGTAGGCCTTCAGCACCAGGCGCGTCTTGACCTCGGGCGAGTAGCTGAAAGTAGTGACGTTGGGGAAGAATTGGCGCACCAGCTGCGCCACGCCGCTGCCCAGGCCGGTGACGTCGATCCCGATGTACGTCACCCAGTAGCGGTCGCAGACGGCTTTGATCACGCTGGCCTGCGCCGCGAAGTCCATGCCCCTGAACTGATGGCGCTCCAATGCCCGAAACTTGCCCCCGGGCACCAGCGGCGGTGCGACCACCACCAGGCCCGAGCAATCGCCGGTTTCCGCAGGGTCATAACCCACCCATACCTGGCGGTCGCCAAAAGGCCGCATGGCAAACGGCTTGTAGTCCTCGGCCCACTCGACCCAACTGTCGACCATGCATGGCTGCAATACCGTCAACGGGAAGATGCTCGCGCCGTCGTCGACGAACTCGCACATCAGCAGATTCGCGAATGCCTCGGGGCTGTACTCCCGGCGCAGTTCCTCAATGTCGAACAGGTCGCAGCCGCCCTGCTCCGCGTCGAGGATGGTGACGATCTGGCGCCACAACCGGTCCTCGCAAAACCGCCCTTGCTGGAGCGCACCATGGGAAACGTCGACCTTGGTGTGCTGCGCCGCTGGCTTGCCCTTGTTGAAGCGCTCGCCAGTCCAGAATGTGTAGGCTTCGTGAGCCATGGTCGAGGGCGTGGAGAAGTAGGTTTTGCGCCACTTCTTGTGCATCGCCATGCCCGACGCGACCTTGTTCAGTTCCTCAAACTTGAACGTCCAGAAGAACTCGTCGAAGTAGAAATTGCCGTGGTAGCCCTGGGCGGTGCGCGCATTGGTCCCGAGGAAAAACAGCTCGGCGCCGTTCGGCAAGACGATGGGATCACCGGTCAGCTCGACGCCGATGACCTCGCGGGCAAACGCCTGGATGTACCCGCGAAACAGGTAAGCCTGGTTCTTCGACGCAGACAGGAAGATCTGATTGCGCCCGGTCTCCAGCGCATCAATGAACGCCTCGCGGGCAAAATAGTAAGTGGCACCGATCTGCCGGCTCTTGAGGATGACGCGGGTGCGCTGATTGCCCGCCCGGTGCCAGTCTTTCTGGTAGTCGAAGCACCCGTCGATAAACGCTTCGCGCAGCAGCTCGATCTGGTCTTCGCTGATGTCATTTTTCGACGTTTTCTTCTTCGGCCCCTCGTTGCGCTTGGCAAGGTTGGGGTTGAGTTCGGTTTCGGTACCGCCGCCTTGAAAGCGCTGGATTCTGGCCTGGCGCTCCAACTGCCGGTGCAGCAGGTCGATCTCTTTGAAATCACCGCCGCTCTTGCCTTCCTTCAGGATCAGTTGCACCAGCCGCGCTTCCAGCGCCCCGCCGATTCGCTCGACGTTATCCGCCCGGTCCCACTCGTCGCGGGCCTTCCAGCTATGTAGCGTTTTTTCCTTTTCGCCCGTAGCCTCGGCAATCTCACAGATGCGCCAACCCATCCAATACAGAAACTTGGATTGGCGTCGGGGATCGATCGGGAGCAGTTCAGTCGTAGTCATGGCCGCGATGCTGCCGCCCGCGCTTGCGAGTCAGTAGCGCGGCCCCTTGTAGTTCCGCTCTCTACAATCCCGCCACGTTGCCGCAACTCGCGCGCGTCACGACCATGCCCCTCATTGCAACGCACTTAGCGCCCAACGCATTGAGGATTCCCGGCATGAAGAAATTTCGCAGCAATTGGTTCCGCGTCGCCGTCGAGGGCGCTACCTCCGACAAGCGCACCATCAAACGCAGCTGGCTGGAACAGGCCGCGAAGAACTTCAACCCGTCCACCTACGGCGCCCGCATCTGGCTGGAGCACTTCCGCAGCCTGCTGCCCGACAGCCCGTTCAAAGCCTACGGCGACGTGCTCGCGGTCAAGACCGAAGAAGTGGAAATCAACGGTGCGAAAAAGCTAGCCCTGTTCGCCCAGGTCGAACCGACGCCCGATCTGATCGCCATGAACAAGGCCAAGCAGAAGATTTACACCTCGATCGAAATCGACGACAGCTTCTCGGACACCGGCGAGGCCTACATCGTCGGCCTGGCGGTAACCGACTCTCCGGCCAGCCTGGGCACCGACGTACTGTCTTTCTCTGCGCAGAAGCCCGAATCCAGCCCATTCAAAGACCGCCATTATTCGGCGACGTCGATGTTCACCGAGGCGGTGGAGACCGAATTGCAGTTTGAAGAGATCGAAGACAAGCCCAGCCTCGGCGCCCAGCTTTTCAGCAAGGTGCAGGCGCTCTTGGGCGGCAAACAGGCGAAGGACGATGCCGAATTCGCTCAGATGGGCCAGGCCGTGGAAGCGATTGCCGACCACGTCAAAGACCTGCCCGACCAACTGGCCGCTGAGAAGAAATTCTCCGGCGAGCTGAATACCAAGGTTGAGCAGCTCAGCAAAGACTTGGTCGATCTGAAAACCACCCTCGGCAAGACCCAAGACCACTCCCAAACCCAGCGCCCACCGGTAACCGGCGGCGGCAAACAAGCCCTGGCTGAGTTCTGACCTGCGGCCTTCACCGCCCAGCCCACTATCGGAGATACCCATGCGTAACGACACTCGAAAACTCTACACCGGCTACCTCAGCCAGGTCGCACAACTCAACGGCGTGGAATCGACCACCGCCACGTTCAGCGTTGACCCAACCATCCAGCAGCGCTTGGAAACCAAGATCCAGGAGTCGAGCGAGTTCCTGACCAAAATTAATGTCATCGGCGTCGACGAGCAGGAAGGCGAAAAGGTCGGTCTGGGCGTGGGCGGCACCGTTGCCAGCCGTACCAACACCAACGTCAAAAAACGTGAGCCGCGCAGCATCGGCACCCTGTCGAGCGACAAGTACAAGGCCGAACAAACCGACTTCGACACCTTCGTCAGCTACAAACAACTCGACGCCTGGGCCAAGTTCCCGGACTTCCAAACCCGGCTGTCTGGCGCCATTGCGCAACGTCAGGCACTCGACCGTATCCAGATCGGTTTCTATGGCGTTTCGGCCGCAGAGCAAACCGACCGCACGGCGCACCCGCTGTTGGAAGACGTCAACATCGGCTGGCTCCAGCAGTACCGCACCCACGCACCCGACCGCGTGCTGAAGGAAGGTGCCGTCACCGGCAAGATCACCATCGGCAAAACCGGCGACTTCAAAAACATCGACGCCCTGGTCTACGACGCCATCCAATTGCTCGACCCTTGGTATCGCCGCAACCCTGGCCTGGTGGTGATGACCGGCCGCGAGCTGGTCCACGACAAGTTCTTGGCCCTGGTCAACAAGGACCAGGACGCGACCAACACCCTGGCAAGTGACCTGATCATCTCGCAACGCCGCGTCGGTGGCCTGCCGCTGTACGAGGTGCCATACATTCCTGAAGGCACGATCCTCATCACCACCTTCGCCAACCTGTCGGTGTACTGGCAGATCGGCGCCCGTCGCCGCTACCTCAAGGAGGAGCCGGAGTGGAACCGCGTCTCCAACTTCGAATCGTCGAACGAGGCCTATGTGGTTGAGGAGTACGGCCTCGGATGCCTGCTGGAAAACATCACTCCGGTCGAGGGTTAACCCATGGCACTCAGCATCGCCCAAGCCCACCAACGTCGCGCTCGCGCGGCAATGGAGGCGGCCAAAACGGCGCCGCAGCAGTCTATGGCCGGTGCCACCGCCTACGAGCATCAGTTGAATCAGTTGCTGCAGGACCGGTTGCGATTGAAAGCCATCCAGTCCAACGAAGGCAAGGCCGCGCTCAAGCTGCAACTGCTGCCCGAGTACATCCCGTATGTCGAGGGTGTGCTTGAAGCCGGCAACGGCGCCCAAGACGACGTCATGACCACCGTCATGGTCTGGCGCATTGACGTCGAGGACTACAGCGGCGCCCTGGATATTGCGGACTACGTGCTCAAGCACAAGCTGATCATGCCTGACCGTTTTGAGCGCACTACCGGTTGCCTGGTGGCGGAGGAAATTGCCACCGCCGCGCTGAAAGCCCAGAAGGCCAATGGCAGTTTCGACTTGAGCATCTTGCACCGCACCGTCGAACTGACCGAAGCCGAAGACATGCCGGATCAGGCCCGCGCCAAGCTGTTCCTGGCAACGGGCCGCGCGACCTTGCATAGCATCACCGCCGAAGAGCCAGGCCAGCCCGGACAGATTCAAGCCGGTATCGATCTGCTCAAACGCGCCATCGAGCTACACGACGGCTGCGGCGGCAAGAAGGATTTGGACGGCGCCGAGCGTCTCCTGAAAAAACAGGCTGCTCCCAGCAGCTAACCGAGCGTCCCCACGCACCCCGCCGGCTCGGGGCGGATCGGCCAGGCCGCTCCTCCTGAACGTGAAGCCCCGACCACCGGCGACCTATTTTCGAGTGCAGTCATGAGCGCATTTGTAGCCAGCGGCACCGTTGACAGCGGCCATATCAACACCGACCCGTTCTGGCCGTCGATTGACCTGGACGGCTTGCGCGCCACCCTGCGCATCGACGGCAGCGTCACCCCGGCCCGCCTGGAAACAGCCGTGATCGCTGCCGCAATCAACCTCAACAACGAACTGAGCGAATGGCGAACCGCGCAACAAGCCGCTGGCTACGCCACCCTGGCCGAGGTGCCGGGTGATCGCATCAAGGACGTGTCGGTAAAGGTCCACCTCTACCGCCGCGCGATCGAGGCCGGAACCGGCGCCGAAGTCTGCGAGCGTTACCGCGACTACAGCGCGACCAAAACCGGCAGCGACAAAGCGGAAGCCCTCACCCCGAACATTGACGACTACCGCCGCGACCTGCGCTGGGCTGTGCGCGACTTCCTCGGCCGCACCCGTACCACAGTGGAGCTGATCTGATGAGCGAAATGAAAGTCATCGACTGGAACGAAATCAGCCGCCTTGGCCTACACGAACGCATCAACCGCGAAATTATGCACCCGCTCGGTTTGGCGATTTTCCGAGTGGTTGAGACCGGAGTTTCCCCCGGGGCCTACGTCTCGCCCGACGGCGTTTTCGAATATGCCGCACCAATCACACCGACAGAACCTGAGGCCGAGTGATGCCCGTCGCCGTCCGTGCCAATCAAAACGACACCGTCGACGCCCTCTGCTGGCGGCACTATGGCCGCACCGCAGGCGTCACCGAGGCGGTGCTTGAAGCCAACCCCGGCCTGGCCGACCACGGCCCCATCCTGCCGCAAGGCCTTGTCGTCAACATGCCCGAAGCCCAAACCAGCGCGCCCCAGCGGCAGATGGTGAACCTATGGGACTGACACTGCAGCACCAAGCCCTTGAACCCTCCAACCCTGGACAACGGAATGAAGCGCATGCCTGAACGTCCCGACACCTGGGCCTGGCTCGCTGCCTGGCTCGAACAGAACTGGCCGACTCTTTACGCCGGAGTCCTCGCCCTGATCGTCGCGGCCCTGCGGATCATGTACGGCGGCGGTACCCTGCGCCGCATGCTGATCGAGGCCCCGCTGTGCGGCACGCTGGCCCTGGCCGCGAGCCATGGCCTGGCCCTACTTGGCATTCCGACATCCACAGCACCGTTCTTCGGCGGTGTAATCGGCCTGCTCGGCGTCGAAGGTACCCGCGCCGCCGCCAAGAGGTTTTTCAACCGTAAGGTGGAGCAGCTATGACCACTCTTCGCCACGGCGACCGCTCGCAAGCGGTGCTGATCCTGCAAAAGAACCTCAACCGACACGGCGCCAACCTCGTGCCGGACGGTGATTACGGCGACACCACCGAAGCCGCTGTCCGCGCCTATCAGGTCAAAGTCGGCCTGGTAGCCGATGGCATCGCCGGCACCAAGACCCAGACCAGCCTGGCCGGTGGCGACTGCGCCGCTCTGTTGCGCAACCACGATCTGGTGACCGCCGCCGAACGCCTCGGAGTGCCGCTTGCGGCCATCTACGCAGTCAACGAAGTGGAATCCAAGGGCAAGGGCTTTCTCGACAACGGCAAGCCGGTGATCCTGTTCGAACGGCACATCATGTACCGCCAGCTCGCCACGGCCCGAAACGCAGGCGACGACACGGCCGAACTCAAGCGTCACGCCGACCAGCTCGCCACGGCCAACCCTGCCCTGGTCAACCCAAAGCCCGGCGGATACATCGGCGGTACCGCCGAACACCAGCGCCTGGCCATGGCCCGCTTGATCGACGACACCGCCGCGCTGGAGTCGGCGTCCTGGGGCGCGTTCCAGATCATGGGCTTCCACTGGGAGCGCCTCGGCTACGCCAGTGTGCAGGCGTTCGTGGCGGCGATGAGTGCCGGCGAATCGCAGCAGTTCGACGCCTTCACTCGCTTCATCGAGACCGACCCGGCGCTGCACAAGGCCCTGAAAGCCCGCAAATGGGCCGAATTCGCCAAGCTCTACAACGGGCCGGACTATCTGCGGAACCTCTACGACACCAAGCTCCAGCGCGCCTACGAGCGGCACGCCGGCTGCGATTGCGGGCAAGGGGTAGCGGCATGATCGACTTCGACGCGTTGCAAAAACTACGGGTACAGGACGGTGACCTGCTGGTGGTGCCGGAGTCGACCGAACAGGACGACATGCAGCTGTTGGCTGAGGCCATCCAGTTGATGAATGGCGCCAGGGCCGTGATCGTGCGTGGCCCCATCAAGCAGCTCGACTCCGCGGCTATGAACAAACTCGGCTGGTACCGCGCGTGAGTACCTTGCGCCAGGCCCTGTACGGCATCGCCCTGCTCGGCGCCCTGGCGCTGCTGATCTGGGGCCAGCAACAGCGCATCGACGTCGCCGAAAGCCAAGCCGAGCGGGCAAACGCTACGGCCAAGACCGCCCGCGAAGACGCCGACCGCAACCTGCGGACCGCTAACACCCTCACCGACACCCTGAAACAGGAACGGGCGAACCAATCTGCCCTGCGTACCCAGCAGGACCTGTTGCGCCAGGGCCTGGCAAAACGGGAGCGAACAATAGAGGAGCTGAAACGTGAAAACACCGAACTACGCGATTGGGCTGCTCAGCCTTTGCCTGACGCTGCTCGCCGGCTGCGCGAGCGCCCCGCCGTCACCGGCGCCGCAGCTTACCGTGACTGGCTGTCCGGCCGTGGTGCCATGCCACCTGCCGGCGACCAGCCCCCTCAACAACGGTGACCTACTGACCGACGAAGATCGCGCCGAAGCCGCCTGGGCCGACTGCGCGGCGCAGGTCGACATGGTCTACAAACACCAGCAGGCCACCCCATGAACAAGCCCGAAAGTCTGCGCGCTCACCTTCTGGCCACAGTGGCCGAGTTCAAGCACAACCCCGACCGCCTGCTGATCTTCATCGACAACGGCAAGGTCCGTTGCACCGCTGCCCACACCCTGTCGTTTGAATACAGCTTTGATCTGCAGATCATCCTCACCGAGTTCGCCGGCCATCCCGACAGTGTGATCCTGCCGATCCTTGGCTGGCTCAGCGTCAACCAGTCCGAGCTGCTGGAGAACCTGGACAAGGTCAAAGACGGCATCCAGTTCGAAGCCGACATCCTCGACAAGAACAAAGTGGACCTCAGCATTACCCTGGCGCTGACAGAGCGCGTGGTCGTCGGTAAGGACGACCAGGGCAACATCACCGTGAGGCATCCGAACGAATCGCAGTACGTGGTGGGCTATCTCGATCCGAACTGGGAGCCAGGGGCCCAGGGCAACACCAGTGAATGGAGGGTGCCGAATGGCGAGTAACTTGGAGGCGCTGGAGACCTGGGCGGCGGTGCTGCTGGATCGGCTGGAGCCAGGGGAGCGCAGCAAACTGGCGCGGAACATTGGGCAGGAGCTGCGGCGCAGTCAGCAGAAGCGGATGATGGCGCAGGAAAACCCGGACGGGAGCAAGTTTGCGCCGCGTAAGCAGCGGAACCTGCGCGGAAAACAGGGTCGAGTTCGGAGGAAGTTGGCGATGTTCAAGAAGCTGCGGACCGCGTCGTACCTAAAGGTCCGTGTTGATAGCAATGCCATTACGGTTGGCTTCACCGGGCGTATCGCCCGGATCGCGAGAGTTCACCAGTACGGCTTGAAGGATCGTGCAGAGCCTGGCGCTCCCGATGTCCGCTACGAACAGCGGGCGGTTTTGGGATTCACCGAGTCTGACCTCGAACTAATCCGCGATGGACTCCTAGCTCACCTGACTGCCTGACTTCTTCTTCGGGAAGTAAATTCGTTCCCTCAACTCCATGGCTACACCCTCATAGCCTGGAAATAACTTCCCTGGGCCATAGCCAAAGTCCCTCAGCAGTCGCGCCAGCTCTAAAGATTCACTAGCTGGCAAAGTCCACTTAATAAACATGGACGGCAAGCCATTTTTAAAGAGCGTCGATAAATACTCTCTTAAAACCACATCTAAAGGGCGCCGATCCACTGGAGGAAGAGTTTTAATTTCACCAGTTGATAGGGTTACCAAGCCAGGTACAGCATGTGCCCAGTGAGTGAACAATCCACTTTGAGCAGAAAGGTTAGGGTTACCCGCATAATGAGGAGTAACGAGTTTTAAAGGAAACGTGGGGGTGCCCGAATCTAGTGTGCCTATAGAAGTGGCATTTAAGCCCCATATGCATAAATCGCGAGGTTTTCTATCTGAGGGTCTTGAAGCAAAAAAAGCTGCTACGAAGGGGTCATATGTCCAGTCGAGTAACCGGGTCGGGATGCCGTAATGTTGTGCTAGCGCTGCAACTTCAAGCATGTCATCTGGAAGCCACTTAGCCCCATCAACCCACGTCGACATAGTATGGATATCTACTTTTCGGTGAAGCCGCGCACGTAAGCGATCAGAGGCAGGAACTAGTAGCCCTCCAACATCTGCGCCCCTGTAAAAGTCCCTGATCAATTGATACTCAACGAAGGCTAGAGAAAAGTCGTTATCTTTAGGTGACCCCGTGATATCAACATACGCCTTTGAAGACTCCCATATTGAATCTACAGACTCTTTACGAATAGATGTTGGCGCGAGCAGGTAATTTTTATCTGAATGGCCGCGAAAAATAAAGTCCTCGCTCTTTATATTATTCGACCAAGGAGCAAGGGCCTCTAATAACTTCTTAGCCTTAGTAAATCTGCGCTCTTCAATATATTCCTTCATCAAACCCCCATCGTCCCGTTTTTTTTAATCTTGTAATACAACCTCTTACAAGCCGTAAGCCCTTTCCTGCGCGTGACGAACTCTACACCATCGGCGCCATGAACGACTTCGCCGCCCTTTCTCGCATGCTCGAAAACCTCATCCGCTTCGGCGTCATCGCCGCCGTGCAGATGGAGCCCCCACGCGTGCAGGTAAAAACTGGAACACTGACCACCGCCTGGCTGCCATGGCTGGCCCTACGCGCCGGGTCTGACCGCGAATGGGACCCGCCCACCGTGGACGAACAGGTGATCCTGTTCAGCCCATCCGGCCAGCTCGCCAACGGCGTCGTCCTAACCGGTCTGTTCAGCGACCACATCCCCGCCAACGGCAACCGCGCCGGCCTGCACCGTCGCACCTACGCCGACGGCGCGGTGATCGAATACGACAGCGTCGCCCATCATCTGAACGCCACCCTACCCGATAGCGGCACCACCAGCCTGGTCAGTAAGGGCGGGATCAACATCATCGGCCCCATCAATCACAAGGGCGATTACAACCAAACCGGCAACCAGAACGTCGTCGGCCTGGTGACCGTCTCCGAAGATGTGATCGCGGCCAACATCAGTCTCGTCAAGCACCTGCACGGCGGCGTGCTGGTGGGCGGTGCGAAGACGGGAAAACCAGAATGAACCGAGAAACCGGCGCAGCCATCAGCACCCTGGACCACATCAGCCAGTGCATCACCGACATCCTCACCACTCGCATCGGCACCCGAGTGATGCGCCGTGAATACGGAAGCCTGCTGCCCGAGCTGGTGGACCATCCGTTCAACGACGCCACGCGCCTGCGTGTGTACGCGGGCACGGTCATGGCGCTGATGCGCTGGGAAACCCGTATCAGCCTCAGCCGCGTGCAGTTCGTCGGCGCGAACCTGCAAGGTCAGTCGGTGCTGGAACTGGAAGGCTCCATCGTCGACACCAATGAAGCGCTGAGCCTGAGCCTTCCGCTGCAACTGGGGGGCAGTGCATGAATTCCTTTGCCGCGATTGACCTCAGTCAGCTCCCCGCGCCGCAGATCGTCGAGCAGATCGACTTCGAACTGATCCTGGCCGAGCGCAAGGCCTACATGATCAGCCTCTGGCCGATCGAGGAACAGGAACAGATTGCCGAGCGCCTCGACATGGATTCGGAGCCCCTGGCCAAGCTGCTGCAGGAGAACGCCTACCGCGAGACCATATGGCGTCAGCGGGTTAATGAAGCGTCCATGGCTAACCTACTGGCCTTTGCCAAAGGCCCCGATCTGGAGCAACTGGCGGGCAACTACAATGTGAAAAAGTTGGTCATCCAGGAAGGCAACGCATTAGCAGTACCGCCTGTGCCAAGGCTCATGGAGAGCGACGACAGCCTACGCGAACGGGCGCAGATGGCCTGGGAAGGACTGAGCACCGCCGGTCCACGCAACAGCTACATCTTCCACGCCCGAGCAGCTGATGGCCGGGTCGCCGACGCCACCGCTGAAAGTCCTTCACCTGCCGTTGCTGTGGTCACCGTGCAATCGCTGCTCGGCGATGGCGCCGCCTCGGCTGACTTGCTCGTCCTGGTCAACACCTACCTCAGAGACGAAGACCGCCGGCCGGTGGCGGACCGCTTGCTTGTCCAGGGTGCGCAGATTCTCAACTACCAGGTCAAAGCCCAGCTCTTCTTGCTCTCCAGCGGGCCAGAGTCGGAACCGGTCCTTGCAGCCGCCGAGCAGCGTTTATTGGCCTACGTCCACCAACGGCGTCGTCTGGGCATGGAAGTTTCAGAGTCAGCCCTGCATGCGGCGTTGCATGTCGAGGGCGTGCGCAAGGTCGAGCTGGAAGGCTGGGTCGATATCGTCGCGACCAAAGCCCAGGCGCCGTTCTGCACCAAAGTCACCGTCACCCGAGGTGTCGAATAATGGCCGCCCAGCAACTGCTACCGGGGAACTCCACGCTGCTGGAACGCCAAGCGGCACAGGCGCTCGCGCAAATTCAGCGCGTGCCCATTCCCCTGCGACAGCTCTGCAACCCAGACACCTGCCCACTTGAAATATTGCCGTACCTGGCCTGGGCCTTTTCGGTGGACCGCTGGGACAGCAAATGGACCGAAGCCGCGAAACGATCTGCCATCCGGTCATCCCACTTCATCCATTCGCGCAAGGGAACCATCGGCGCCCTGCGGCGAGTGGTCGAGCCTTTGGGCTACCTGATCGAAGTTCTTGAATGGTGGCAGACCAATCCTCTGGGCGTGCCAGGCACCTTCGCCATCAAGGTCGGCGTGCTGGAAACCGGCATCACCGAAGAAATGTATCAGGAACTGACCTGGCTGATCGATGACGCCAGGCCCGTCACCCGTCACCTCACTGGCCTGGCTATCAGCCTTGAAACCACGGGCGTGCTCAACATCTTCGCCAGCGTTTACGAAGGCGATGAAATCGACGTTTATCCGCCGGTCATGCGTGACATTGAGGTCACCGGGACCATCGACGTGGTCGGGCGCGAACACTCAATAGACACTCTGGACATTTACCATGGTTGATTTGAACTCTCAGTTTTTTGCGCTCCTCACGAAAGTGGGGAGAGCCAAGCAGGCGAACGCCGACGCGCTTGGTCTTCCCTGGAAGATCACCGAAATGGGGGTAGGTGATGCCAATGACACTGACCCGATCCCGAGCGAGTCGCAAACGCGGCTGATCAATGAATGGCGCCGACGCCCACTCAATCAGCTCCGGGTTGACCCTGCTAACTCGGCAGTGATCATCGCCGAGCAGATTATCCCGGCCGACGAGGGCGGGCGCTGGATTCGCGAGATCGGTCTGTATGACGCGGACGGCGATCTGGTAGCTGTGGCCAACTGCGCCCCGAGCTTCAAGCCGTTGCTGTCGCAGGGCTCCGGCCGCACGCAAGTGGTGCGGATGAATTTCATCGTCGCCAGTACCGGCAATATCACGCTCAAGATTGACCCGGCGGTGGTGTTGGCGACCCGTGACTACGTTGATACGCGGATTCAGGAAGAACTGTTTAAGCTCGACAGCAAGCAGTCGGTACGGGCGGCGACCACGAGTAACATCGCGTTGGCCGGACTTCAGACGGTCGACGGGGTGGCCCTGGTAGCCGGTGACCGCGTGCTGGTGAAAAACCAGGCCGTGGCCAAGGATAATGGTATTTACCTGGCGGCAGCGGCGGTCTGGACCCGGTCGGCGGATGCAGACACCAATGCCGAGGTGACCTCGGCGCTGCTGACGTCGGTCGAGCAGGGCGTCACCCAGGCAGACACGCGCTGGCAGTTGGTCACGGATGGGGGGATTGTCCTGGGCGCCACGGCGCTGACGTTCCAGAACGTGACCCAAGGTTTTGCACCGATCAACTCACCTGCGTTTTCAGGTGCGCCCACGACGCCAACCGCTGCAGTGTTCGACAGCAGTAAAACGCTGGCCAACACCGAATTCGTGCAACGGGCGCTCGGCAATTTGAGCGGCATCAGAATTTATGACGTTACTTCCAGCATGGAGGTATCGGATTTTGGCCGAATTATTCTGGCAAATGCCGGGAGCGTAATAACGCTAACCCTTCCAGCGATTGGCAACGTGCCGATTGGCGCGACACTTCACATCAGAAACGTCGGCAGCGCACCGTTAACCGTAGTGCCGCCTGCTGGCGGAACTATGTCTGCCATTGCCACGCGCTCGCTTACGAATGTTGTCGTTAACGTCGGTTCATCGCTTGAATTAACCATACAAGGCACCAATTATTTTTTTGCGGGTTCAGCATCTTTAAAATATATCCCTGACTTTGCCACCTCAACGAACTCCCAAAAGTTGCCTGGTGGTGATATTGAACAGTGGGGAATTTATATTTCGGCTCCATCAGGTTCAGACACGGTTATTCCATTGGCCTACGCGCTTTCGGAGGTGCCTACAGATATTCAGCTGACGTTTGCCAATTTCTCTAACGGAGAAAATGTCGGTAGTTATCCGGTGCTGCAGGCGAGAAATAGCACGCTTGGAAGTATCACCGTTCGCAATCTTTTTGGCTCGAATGCTTCATTCTTCTGGCGAGTAAGGGGTAAAGCATGACTGTTTTTTATAGCCCTGAAACAGGCTTTTTCTACGACGATCAGGTATGCACGTTTATTCCTGCTGATGCGCGGGAGTTCTCCGCCAAAGCTCGGGATGAGTTGTTAGCCCAAGTCAGTCATGGCAAGCGTTTAGTTTGTGGACCGGACAAATGGCCTGTGGTGATAGACGCACCGGAGCAGGCTGACGAGCAGTTGGCCGAAGTCGAGCGGTATTGGCGCTCAGTTCAGTTGACGGCTACAGACGGCGTAGTGACCCGGCATCGTGATGAGATTGAAGACGGGTCTCCAACCACGCTAACACCGGAGCAATACGCCGAGTTGCAAGCCTACCGGCGCGCACTGCGCAACTGGCCAGAAGCTGGCGAGTTCCCCCTGAGTGAGCACCGGCCTCCAGCGCCGGCTTGGCTAGCCGGGGAGTCTCAGTGAATTCAGCCAGGTGGCACTCACCACTTGGCCATGTAAACACCTCTCCTACAAGTCCCGCCGCTCGCCCATTCGGCGCGCGCGCGGCAGCCTGTGTACTGTCATTCCATCACAGCGCAGGCATAACCCATGGCCGATTATCTCCACGGCGTGCGGGTCATCGAACTCAACGACGGCACCCGCCCCATTCGCACTATCCCCACCGCAGTTATCGGCATGGTTTGCACGGCTGAAGATGCGGACCCGCTCGTTTTCCCCCTGGACACACCCGTCCTGATCACCAACGTGCAAACCGCCGTCGGCAAGGCCGGCGTCAAGGGCACCCTGGCAGCCAGCCTGCAAGGTATCGCCGACCAGACCAAGCCCTACGTCATCGTGGTACGGGTCAAGGAAGGCGCAGACGAAGCGGCTACCACCACCGCGCTGATCGGCACCACCAATGCCGATGGCAAATACACCGGCATGAAAGCTCTGCTCGCCGCCAAGGCCCGCCTGGGCATGACGCCGCGTATTCTCGGCGTGCCTGGCCTCGACAGTTTGCCGGTGGCCACCGCACTCGGCAGCATCGCCAAAGACCTACGCGCGTTCGCCTACGTCAGCGCCTGGAACTGCAAAACCAAGGAAGAGGTGGTGGCGTACCGCGAGAACTTCGGCGCCCGTGAAATGATGGTGATCTGGCCGGACTTCCTGAGCTGGGACACCGTCGCCAACAAGACTGCCAGCGCTTCGGCAGTGGCTCGCGCCCTCGGTCTGCGCGCGAAGATCGATCAGGAGACGGGCTGGCATAAAACTCTGTCTAACGTCGCCGTCAGCGGTGTCACCGGCATCAGCGCCGACGTGTTCTGGGATCTGCAAAACCCGGCCACCGACGCCAACTACCTCAACAGTAACGACGTCACCACCCTGATAAACGCCAACGGCTTCCGCTTCTGGGGTAGCCGCACCTGCAGCGACGATCCGCAGTTCGCTTTCGAGAACTACACCCGCACCGCGCAGATCCTCGCTGACACCATGGCCGAGGCTCACATGTGGGCAGTTGACCGCCCCATGCACGCTTCACTCGTGCGCGACCTAATTGAAGGCGTGAACGCCAAGATGCGCGAGCTGAAATCCCAGGGCTACCTGATCGGCGGCAGTTGCTGGTACCCGGAAGACGTCAACGACAAGGACACCCTCAAGGCCGGAAAGCTCTGGGTGGATTACGACTACACGCCTGTGCCGCCCCTGGAAGACCTCACCTTCCGCCAGCGAATCACCGACCGCTACCTGATCGACTTCGCCAAAGGCATCAACAGCTAAACCGGGCCTCCCCGCAAGGGGAGCTCACCCAGAACCCGAATCCCGGAGAACACCGCCATGGCCCTGCCTCGCAAACTCAAGAACCTCATGCTGTTCAACGACGGCAACATCTACAGGGGTGTGGTGAAGTCCGTCACCCTGCCCGCCCTCGGCCGCAAGATGGAAGCCTATCGCGGCGGCGGCATGAACGGCCCGGTCAAGGCTGACCTGGGCTTTTCCGATGACGGCATCCAGTTCGAATGGAAGACCGGCGGCCTCGATCTGATCAGCCTGAAACAGTTCGGCATGGTGAACGCCTCGGGCGTTGCCCTTCGCTTTACCGGGGCCTTTGAGCAGGACGACACGGCCGAAATCAGTGCTGTGGAAATCGTTGTGCGCGGACGTCACGAGACCATCGAAATGGGTGATGCCACACCAGGGGAAGACACCGAGCATTCGATGACCACTACCTGCACCTACTACAAGTTGACCGTCGACAACGAAGAGATCATCGAGATCGACTTGCTCAACTTCATCGAGAAGGTCAACGGCGTCGACATGCTGGAGAAACAGCGCAACGCCCTGGGCTTCTGACCACCCACCCCACCCAATAACCCGTTCACCCATCACCCGGAGCTATATCCATGAAAACCGCAGGTACCGACGAAGCTGAAGTTAAGCCACTGGCCGACGACAACACCGTCATCCTCGACACCCCAATCCGCCGTGGCACCACCACCATCAACAGCATCACCCTGCGCAAACCCAACGCGGGCGAGCTGCGCGGTGTGAGCCTGGCCGAACTGCTGCAAATCGACGTCAACAGCCTGGTGAAGGTCGTGCCGCGCATCAGTAACCCGACACTCACTGCCGTCGAAGTCACGTCGATGGACCCTGCCGATCTGTTCGCACTCGGCACCAAGGTGTGCGGTTTTTTGCTACAGAAATCGATGAAGACGGACGCATCCCTCGTTGCGTAGACGACGCCATGGCCGACCTGGCCGTGGTTTTTCACTGGGCACCGGCTGATATGGATCAGTTGGGCCTGCAAGAGCTGATGGAATGGCGCGAGCGCGCCAGGGTGCGGAGTTCGACCGATGGCAAATGATCTGCGACTACAGGTGCTGCTCAGTACCATCGACAAGGCCACCCGCCCGCTGAAGCACATCAGCGAAGGGGGCATTGAGACCGCGCGCGCCCTCAAGGCCGCTCGCGACCGCCTGAAAGAACTCACCTCCCAGCAGAAAGACGTCAGCGCCTGGCGGGCTCAGCGGGCAGCCGCTGAACAAACCGGCGCGTCACTCACCGCTGCACGCGACCGAGTCAAATCCCTCAGCCAAGAACTCGCCGCGACCGACGCGCCGACCAGGGCGATGACCAGGAGCTTTCAAGCAGCGGTGCGCGAGGCCCAGCGGCTCAAGCAGCAGCACCAACAGCAGAACGTGCAGTTGCAAGGGCTGCGATCGAAGCTCTACGACGCCGGCATCAGCACTAAAAATCTCGGCACCCATGAGCGCCAGCTGCGCGAGCAAATCAACGCCACCAACGCCAGCATCAGCACGCAAGGCAAGCGCATGGCCGAGCTGAGCGCCCAGCACAAGCGCGCAGCGTTGGCTCGTAGCCAGATGGAAAAGTCCCAGCGCGCCGCCGGCAATCTCGCCGTGAACGGCGCCGCAGGGCTGGGTGTGGGCTACGCAGCAAGCCGACCGATTGCCGCCGCAGTCAAAGCCTTCGCGCCCAACGAGGATTCCGCCACACAGCTCAAGGTGTCGATGATGGACGACACCGGCAAGGTCTCGGAGGACTTCCAGAAGATCACCGACCTGGCCACCAAGCTGGGCGACCGCTTGCCAGGCACCACGGCGGACTTCCAGAACATGATGACCATGCTTCGGCGCCAAGGCCTGAGCGCGCAAAGCATCCTCGGCGGCACGGGTGAGGCAGCCGCGTACCTGGGCGTTCAGCTGAAGATGGAGGCCACTGAGGCGGCGGAATTTGCCGCCAAGATGCAAGACGCCACGCGCACCACTGAAAAAGACATGATGGGCCTGATGGACACCATCCAGCGCGGGTTCTATGCCGGCGTTGACCCAGGCAACATGCTTCAGGGCTTCAGCAAAATCGCCCCGGTGATGGACGTCATCAAGAAGTCAGGGATCGATGCAGCCAAGGAACTGGCACCGCTGCTGATCATGATGGACCAGGCTGGCATGGAGGGCGGTTCCGCCGGCAACGCCTTCCGCAAAATCTTCCAGGCAGGGCTGGACGGGGACCACGTCAATAGCGCCAACAAGATCGCGGCCGGTGGCAATACTGGCGTGTCCTTCAAGTTCACCGACGACAAGGGAAACTTTGCCGGTCTGGAGAACCTGTATGCCCAGGTTGAAAAGCTCAAGGCCTTCAACGACGTCGACCGCAACGCCATCATCAAGAAGCTGTTCGGGGATGACGCTGAAACCCTGACCACCTTGAACACCATGATGAACAAGGGGCTGGCCGGGTATCAGGAGGTCCAGCAGAAGCTGCAAACTCAGGCCGATCTGCGTACCCGCGTCAACGAACAGCTCAACACCCTGACCAACATCATGGAAGCGGCTGAAGGCAGCTTCACCAACGCCATGGCAGAGTTCGGCGCAGCCGTTGCGCCGGACCTGAAGGACCTGATCAAAACCCTGGGCGAGATCGCAAACAGCATCGGCGCCTGGGCTCGAGAGAATCCGAAATTGGCCGGAGGCCTGGTCAAGGTCGTGGCCGCGATTGCTGCGTTGGCATTCGTGTTCGGTGGCCTGGCATTGACCATGGCGAGCATGCTTGGACCGTTCGCCGTGCTGCGCTACGGCATGACCATATTCGGTCTCCAGGGTGGCGGCATCACCAAAATGCTCGGCCGGTTGCTCCCAACGCTGACCGGGTTGGCGCGTAACGTGTTCCCTATGTTGGCCCAGGGTGCCCGTCTGTTCGCTACCACACTGGGTGGTGCTGTCAGCACAATCGGCACTGCGATACTCGCAACACCTATTGGATGGTTGATGGCAGCAATTGCAGCCCTCATCGCTGCTGGTTTCCTGGTTTACAAATACTGGAAGCCGATAAAAGGTTTCTTCCTCGGCTTCTGGCAAGGGCTTACCGCAGCCTTGCAACCCGTGCTCAGTGGATTCAGTAAATTTGGCGGGCTGTTGAGCAGTCTGGCGAAAGCCGCCTATTCCATACCTGTTGTGGGGACTGCGTTGCGGCTGCTTGGCAGCATCGTAAAACCACTGTTCGACATGATCTCCGCCGGCATCAGCGGTCTGATTGGTTGGTTCAGTGACCTGTTGAAACCGGTCGAGGACGTCGGCGGCGCGGCCCAATCGATGGGGCAGCGGTTCGGCGCAGCCTTCGGCAACATGATCATGACGCTGCTGCAGAGCATCAGCTCAATCGCCACTGGTGCCGTCAACCTATGGGCAAACATCAAGACCAGCTTTGACCAGGGCCTCTCTGGCATTCTTCAGTTGATCACTAACTTCAGCCCGCTTGGCTTGTTCTACCAGGCCTTTTCCGGGGTTATGAACTACTTCGGCGTGGAACTGCCTGGGAAATTCACCGAGTTCGGCAGCATGATAGTGAATGGTCTGGTCAATGGGCTGACAGCCGGTCTCGGCGCCGTCAAAGACACCATCAGCTCGATCGGCGACGCCAGCATCGGTTGGTTCAAGGAAAAACTCGGCATCCACAGCCCATCACGGGTGTTCGCGGAGCTGGGTGGGTTCACCATGGCCGGCCTCACTCAAGGCCTAGAAGGTGGGCAGAAAGGCCCGCTGAACGCGCTGACCAGCATGAGCAAACAGCTGACCGCCGCCGGAACCTTGGCCCTGGGCGCAACCGCCATGCCGGCGTTTGCCGTGGATAACACGCCCCCCATCAGCAGTGCGCCTGCCGCAGCCGTTTACGACAGCCACGACACCTACGAATTCTCCATCACAGCAGGGCCTGGCACAGACCTGCAAAGCCTGGAAAAGACCGTGCGCGCCATGCTGACCCGCATCGAAAACGAAAAGAAAGCGCGTCAGCGCAGCAAACTTTCGGACCTGGAATAACCACCATGATGATGGCCCTCGGCATGTTCGTGTTCAGCCTCAGAACCGCCGCCTACCAGGAGCTGCAACGCCAAACCGATTGGCGTCACGCCAGCAACAACCGCGTCGGCGCCGCTCCCGCGAGGCAATTCGTCGGCCGTGGCGAAGACACTATCACCCTCCCCGGCATCATCCTGCCGGAGCTGACCGGCAGCGCCCTCAGCCTCGACGCCCTGCGCCTGATGGCAAACACCGGCAAGGCCTGGCCCATGGTCGAAGGCAGTGGCCGGATCTACGGCCTGTGGGTGATCGAAAGCATGAGCGAGACCAAGACCATCTTTTTCAGCGACGGTACCCCACGGCGCATCGAGTTCACCCTGAGCCTGAAGCGCACCGACGACGACCGCATCGACCTGCTGGGTGCGGCTACCAGTACTGGCGTCAACATCCTGCGAGGCCTGCTGTGATCGAATCGGTCATATCCAAAGTCACCGGCTACGTGCGCAGCACCGCCGAGCAGTATGTCCGTGACGCGGCCTATCCCGTGCCGGCTTTTAGGCTCACCGTCGACGGCCTGGACATCGCGCAACTGGTCAGCCCTCGCCTGATGAGCCTGGAGCTGACCGACAACCGCGGAGTCGAGGCCGACCAGCTCAGTATTACCCTCAGTGACCATGACGGCCTGCTGTCGATCCCGCCAAAGGGCGCGGTGCTGCGGTTGTGGCTGGGCTGGAGCGATACCGGCCTGGTGGACAAGGGCACCTATACCGTCGACGAAACCGAACACACAGGAGCTCCGGACGTGCTGAGCATCCGCGCTCGATCGGCAGACCTGCGCAAGGGCCTAAAAACCAAACGCGAGCGCAGCTGGAGCAACACCACCCTCGGCAAAGTCCTGGGCGATATCGCCATCGGCAACGGCCTCACCACCACCATTGCCGGCACGCTCGACGGTTTGCCCATCCTGCAGCTCGACCAGGCCAACGAATCCGACGCCAACCTGATCAGCCGCCTGGGCGAAGAGTTCGACGCGGTGGCCAGTGTCAAAGCCGGTTGCCTGCTGTGCCTACCGGCCGGCGGAGGCAAGACCGCCAGCGGCCTGGATCTGCCACACATCACCCTCACCCGCGCCGACGGTGACCAACACCGATACCTGCAGGCCGAACGCGACAGCTACGACGGCGTGCGTGCGTACTACTACGACGTGAGCAGTGCAAAAAAACAGGAAGCCATTGCCGGTGGCGGTGACAACCTCAAAGACCTGCGCCATACCTACAGCGACCAGCAGTCTGCCCTGCGCGCCGCACGGTCTGAGTTCCGGCGGCTGCAACGCGGCAGTGCCACACTCAGTTACAACCTGGCCATGGGCCGGCCGGATCTGATCCCTGAGCTGACGTACACGCTCCAGGGCGTGAAAGCGGAAATCGACGAGATCATCTGGTACGGCGGCAACGTACAGCACAGCCTGAGTGCGGACGGCGGGTATACGGTGAGCCTGGAGCTGGAGAGCAAGCTGCCGGAGGACAATGTTGAGGACCTGGCGGAAGAGAACAGAGGCGATTACACGGGGATCATCGCGTACTACCGGGACCATAAAACAGGGAAGGAAAAGACGATTACGGCGGGGGATCAGTCGAAACCGAGACGGTTGCGGTGGCTATACGCGAGCGAAAAGACGGCCAAGCGGGCGGTGGATCGAGAGTGGAAGAAAATGCAGACCGTAGGCGCGTAAGGATTCACCCGTCCCAAAAAACAAAACCCGGCAATCGCCGGGTTTGAATGAAGATCAGAGACCTATTTGGTCAGTAGCTGAAGTACTTGGTCAAACCGATTGTTCACTACCCAAGCCAGAATGGCCACGATAACCAGCGAAGCACCAGCGAAATAGGCCAGCCTATTTTTGATGATTTTGACGTCACCACGGACTTCATCCAGATCTCTACGGATGTACTCAACGTGGGTTTCAAGTTTCGCTACGCGCGCTTCCATTGGATCATCTCCCGGGGGTCCCGGTGGGGGTCTGACTCCATTATCGTCCCCACCTCCATTTCTGTCACCCTCGAAGCGACCAGGGAACCTGTCATTCAGGTTAACCAGCTCAAACGGCTCGCTCATAGCGTCTCCTTGGGCGGACCGACTTCAATTACGTCGGGCTCGACAAGAACACCATCCAATGCCTCAAGGGCGTGCAAGCGCATGAACCCACAATTTTTGCAGTAAAGCATCACCGCAGCTGGGCCACTCAGAGCAAAATTTTGCCCAAACGCCCAGGGAATCCGTACACCAGTAGAGCCTGTAACATGAGGCAACACCCAATCATCGTGCTCGCAAAACGGGCATCTTGGTTTTGTTATGCGCTCTTTGAATACTTGCTTCAGACGATCTGTATCAAGGCTTTGATAATCGCTAGACACGTGCCCTCCCTATGCTCTGGGTCAACCTCAATCAAAAACCCGGCATTGCCGGGTTCCTCCATCACTTCGCGTTTAACAGCACATCAATGAACCGCAGAATGTCCTTTTGTCGCTGCTGATCAAGTTGCCTGAACATCTGCAAAACCAACCTCTCGCGCTGATTCAAATTCTCAAACTCAACGCTCTCCGACTGCTTGACCTGCTCCCCGTTACTCGTGGACATGTGTCACTCCCTTCCACACATCCGGATGCCTGGCACCAACCTAGGTGCCAACCAAAGCACCCGGTGGAGAGAAGAATTTTCAGCGTGTGCAGGTGCGCAACAATCCTACGTAATAATTTTCAGAAAACGGATCACGGCTTCGGGCATAAATCCTGCGCGATTTGTACAAAGTTGCTGTAGTCCATCTTTATGGCCGGCATGGAAGGGTTTGGCTTTGTAATATCCTGTCCGTCTGCCCAACCGCGACTTTTGGCGATCGTGCGGGCACTCCCATTTAGCGCATAGACTGTTCCATCAGCGGTCCTGGCCAATGCTTTGGGCGATGGTCCGTCGCACATAAGGTCGACGCTGTCGACTGTGAAAGGCCACGCATCTCCAAAATCCGCGCTTGATATGGACCGCTCCCTTCCGTCAGCAACCGACGTCAGAGACAGCAGCAGCCCGCAAATCAATATCAAAACCTTGTTTCCCTGGTTCATCAGACTTCCTTATCGTTTCTGGTTGAATGCCTGTAAGAGCCGCTTCACTGCGCCTTTGTCGTCTTCATTCAAAGAACGCACGATTTCGACCATCTCCATTTCATCGGTTGACAGCGTTCTGTCCTCCAAAGACAGGCGCTGACCTGTGACCACATAAAAAATATCCACGCCTTTTTCTGCCACGGCTGCCAAATAAGTCGCATCCGGGCTTCCGGCGCCTTTTTCATAATTAATTTGAGTGGTTTTTCCGACCCCTCCAGCCGCGCCCAAATCAGTCTGGCTGAGTTTTAGGCGCAACCTCTCTTCCTTCAGCCGAACGCTGATGGTCATATTTTTGAACCTCAAGCATTGACAGGTTCAAATATATGAACCAATATCATCACACCATTACGCGAAATCACACGAATCCGAACTATGCACGCCACCTACGCACCCGAGCAAGCGTGCCAGGACGCTAGAACACGCCTGGAACTAAGGGGTATGTCCGTGAAGGACTTCGCCGTTCAGTACGACCTTCATCCCTCAACCGTGTATGCGGTACTGAACGGGCAGAAAAAGTGCCTGCGCGGTGAGGCCCATCGCGCCGCCGTTTTACTCGGCATCAAGAAAGACGGCGTGATCACAAACTAGGGCCTCTGGCTCCAAGGGGAAACCAGAAGATGAAACGCCCAGTTCTAGCGACTAAGCGGCAGGTCATGAGCGCTGTGATCAACGACTACAAAGGCGGTCGTGAATGCGCAGCAGCTCGCCTCGGTTACGAACTCAAGAAGTTCGATAACCACATCTACGAAAACGCCGGTAGCCGGCCTCTGACGGATGAGCAAATTCACTGCCTGGAACAGGATGCGGGAACTACTCACCTGCCCGAGTACATCGCGGCGCTGTATGGCGGCATGTTCGTTCCCCTGGCTAAGCCAGAGAAACTGGACAACGTCGACCTCTACAGCCGCTCCGTCAATGCTGCTGCCAAGCGGGGCGTCGTCGACCAGATCATCGCCAAGGCGCTGGACGATGGAGTGATTGAGCCGGATGAAGCCGAGGCAATCATCGCTGCCCATAACCGCTATATGTCTGCCCGCCACTCAGAAGTGCTTGCCACGATCCAGTTGCACAGCAAGGGGACCGTACAGTGAGCACCTACAAACTTGTCTGCCCCCATTGCCACGGCCGCATGCGTATCCGTACCAGCGAAGGCCAGCACATCTTTTTGCGCATCACCTACATGCAATGCACCAACGAAGCATGCGGCTGGTCGGTGCGTGCTGAATTTCAAATGACCCACGAACTGAGCCCCAGCGGCATGCCCAACCCAGCTGTAAAGCTGCCGATTGCGGACGTGGTCATTCGTCGCCAGGCAATGAAAACCGCCAACGATCAACCCGATCTGTTGGACCAGCTGGAAATGGAGGCCACAACCGTATGAAAACCATCGCCCTGACTACCAACCCCACCAGCGACTACCGTGCCGCGATGCAACAAGCGGCGGTGGCCTACCTCTACCGCCACCGTTGCGAGCATCTGGCCGGTGACAGCCAATTGCTCGACAACTGCGCCCGGTACCTGACGCTGTCTCTTGAAGTCCCTCAGCATCTGGTGCAGCGCATCGCTGAGTTGGCCGTCTCTGAGTTCGAGAGCATGACCTGCAAGCGTATTGCCTGGCTTGGCGTTCACCCCAACAGCGGCGCGTACCGCCCGGTCATCTGGCTGCTCGATAACTGCACCCAACAGCGACACCCCGTTTCAGCACGTTTGCTCCCCACACGGCTGCTGCTGACTCGCAACCTCCCGCACTAATCCGAACCCCATCCCTGATTGATACCCGCGCCGCGTGGGTAGGGGAAACTTGCAACTTACTGGTGGCCGAAATGAGCAAAATCACCATAAAACTGGAGCTGGACGAACAGCAGGCGCAGAAATACCTGCTGTGGTTGACCACTCAGTACGAAGTCACCATGGCTGATATTTGGTACTCCGATCGCTACCGGAATGTGCCGAGCGGTCAGCGGGCACCGAAGGTGCTTGAGGACTTGCCCTACCTGGCCGGCATCTGCAAGACGCGCAGCGAGCTGAAAAAGCAGCTCGTCGTGGCTGTTGCGGAGCATGCGCAGTGAATCGCAAGCCCATGGAGCAACAGATCCGCACTGATGTACTTCAGCGCCTGGAATCTGATTACGGCCTGCAGCACATGGTCGGCACGCACTACATGCGCAAGGGCACCTGCCCGCAATGCAATCAGAAACGCCTGTTTTCCCGCCACGACGAACCTTGGTTCATACGCTGTGGCCGCGAGGAAAAATGCCGGTACATGGCTCCGACCAAGGAGCTGTACCCGGACCTGTTCGACGACTGGAGCAAGCGTGCGCCGGCCACCAGTGATCAGCCTGCCGCCAGTGCCAAGGCGTACCTGTCGTTTGCCCGAGGTTTTCGCGTCGAGCTGATTGAGGGCTGGTACACCCAGGAGAGCTACTTCGATCGCGACCTGAACATCGGCTCAGCAACCGTCCGCTTTCCCCTGGAGCATGGTGGGTACTGGGAGCGCTTGATTGACCAGCCTTCCCGCTTCGGCAAGAAGAAGGCCCGCTTCCAGCCTCTCAATAGCTACAGGGGGCATTGGTGGTGCCCGCCATGCCTAGACCTGCTGGAGGTAGACGAGCTGTGGATTGTTGAAGGCATTTTCGATGCCATAGCGCTCGTTCAGAACGGCATATCTGCTGTTGCCGCCCTGTCGTCAAACGCGTTTCCAGAAGAGTCGCTGAAGGCACTCGTCACCGCGCGCGGCGGTAAAACACCCAAGTTGGTTTGGGCCTTGGACAACGAGCCAGGCGCTCACAAATACACACGTAGCTGGGTCAAACGTGCCCGCGAACTCGGCTTCACCTGCGACGCCGCCCAGGTATCGCAGCCGGATGCACGCAAGGTTGACTGGAACGATCTGCATCAGCGATGGGCGTTTATCGACGACGAGAAAGCCCGTGCCGAGCGCATCGACAAAGACCTGAAAGAAGCCCGTCACCAGGGCGCCCTGCTCATTGCTGAGAGTGCCAGCGACAAGGCATTGCTCATGTACCAGTGGCGGGAGCGGGAGGAGTTCCACTTCTGTTTCGACTCCCGCCTGTATTGGTGGAAATTGGATCTCGCGAAATACAACAGTGCCAAGCAAGCGCTGGAGAAAAGCGATGACCAGGAAGCCCAGGTGCTGAACGAAAAGCAGCTCCGGGAGAAAGCGCTGAACGTGGCCGGCTGCGTCGTCGAAATCGCCAACTGCTACCCCAAAGCCCTCTATTTCCAACGCAACGAGATCACCGACGAATCTTGGTACTTCTTCCGCGTCGACTTCCCGCACGACGGTGGCTCTGTGAAAAACACCTTCACCGGTGGCCAGGTCGCCGCCGCCAGCGAATTCAAAAAAAGACTTCTCGGCATGGGCGCCGGGGCCGTGTTCACCGGCAGTGGACAACAGTTGGACAAACTCATGAAAGACCAGCTTTTCGGCATTAAGACCGTTCAGACCATCGACTACGTGGGCTACAGCAAGGAATACCACTGCTACGTGTTCAACGACGTCGCCGTCCGCGAAGGCCAGGTCATCCACATCAACGAAGAGGAGTTTTTTGAGATGGGCAAGCTGAAACTCAAGACCCTGCAAAAGGGCGTGAAGATCGATCTGGAGAAGGATGGCAAAAAATACGATCAGCAGTGGTTAGGACTTCTGTGGCAGTGCTTCGGCGCTCAGGGCATCGTCGCACTGACTTTCTGGTTTGGCTCACTGTTCGCCGAACAGATCCGCGCTCGGTACCAGTCGTTTCCGTTTCTTGAAGCCACGGGCGAAGCCGGCGCCGGCAAGACCACCTTACTCACCCTGCTCTGGAAACTGGCGGGCCGGGACGGTTACGAAGGGTTCGACCCGTCCAAATCCACCAAGGCCGGCCGCAGCCGCTTGATGGGCCAGGTCTCCGGCATGCCCATCGTGCTGCTGGAATCTGACCGCAGCGGCGACGACAAGGCCCACGCCAAGACCTTTGAGTGGGACGAACTTAAGGACTACTACGGCGGCGGGACGCTCGCGACCAAGGGCGTTAAAACCGCCGGCAACGAGACCTACGAGCCCCCATTTCGCGGCACGATCGCCATCAGCCAGAACGCCCCTGTCGTGGCGTCTGAAGCGATCATGACCCGGATCGTGAAACTGCATTTTGTGCGCCCGAACGTGACGCCTGAGAGCCGCGCGGCGGCAGACCGGCTAAACGCTCTGGAAGGCTCGACACTCAGCAATTTTGTTCTACAGGCCGTTCGCAAAGAGCTGGAAGTGATGGACCTATTCGCCCAGCGCATCCCTGGCTACGAGGCGAAATTGCGCAATCTGCATTCGCATTGCTTCGCCTGCGAGACCCCGTTTCACGACGAGCAAAGCGATTGTCACCACTGTGGCAACAAGCTGCGCGGTTACATCCGCGTGGAGCGGATCAACAAGAACCACGCCCAGTTGCTAGCCCTGCTCGACTGCCTGTGCATGGTGGTGCCTCTGACTGAACCGCAGATCAGCCACACCCGCACGCAGATTATTCGCATGGCGATCGAGCGCCAGTCTTCGATCAGCTCCGACCACCCGGTAGTGGCTGAATTCTGGGAAGTGTACGAGTACCTCGAAGGTCTCGACGCCGACGGCCCGGTGGTCAACCACAGCAAGAAAGACAACATCATCGCCATCAACCTCAACGACTTTGTGAAGTGCGCGGCCGAGTATCGCCAGAAGATCGCCGACGTCAGCGAGCTGCGCGAGCGCCTGAAAGACTCCCGCTCCCGGAAGCTGCTCGACATCAACAAAGCCACTGACAGCGCGGTACGGGCTCACCAGGCCAAGACCAGCAACGCAGTCATCACCAAGCAACCCATCGTGAAGTGCTGGCACTTCCAGGCCTGACCAATCAACAGCAACACCCGCCAGGCGCTGCAACGCCGGCCACCACCCAAAGGAGAAGCACCATGCACGTACAAGTCATCACCGGCGACGGCGAAAAGGGGGAAACCAACCGCCTACGACATCTGAAAGAGCTGAAGGCCTGGTTCAACGAGTCAGGGAAGATTGTTCACGCCGAAGCCTACGACCCCGCTGGGTTGGTCGCGATCCTGGAGGTTCGTGCGGTAAGCGATAAAGAAATCCTCGTGCTGGAGTGCAGCCGGGAACAGATCCAGGCAGTCCTGGAATGGCAGTCAGCAACTGATGAGGTTGTTGAGTTTGAGAACCTGCTGCTGCACCTGGTGCGGAAGCAAAACCCAACCGGCGAAAGCCGATAAGAAGGTGGTGTCGAGGGGCTGCAACCCCTCGACACCGACCACCCAAAGGAGAAGCACCATGCAAGTGAATCAACCCCAAGGCGGCGCTGTAGAGGCTACCACAACCCCGCTGGCTATCGGCGACACGGTCAGCTACGTCGCAATGAGCTGCGGCGGTCGGGAATATCGTTTGAGCGCTCGTACAGGCGTGATCGTCGCCATCGACGGCAATGTTGCAACTCTGCGCGCCGGGAACGGCCGCAGTGTCACACAACCACTCGACAAGCTGACTCCAGACGGCCAGCCCAATGCACTGACGCGCATGCTCATGGGAGGGAACTGATGGACCCAAGAATCCGAACCCGCCCCGCTATGGCGAGCCACCGGTTGGACTTGCCCAGCCGCTGCGACATCTGCGGCAAGGCACGCTCCACCCGGAAGCACGGCGCCTGTAGCCGCATCCGTCAGCAGAGCAAATCGGCGGAATGGGCTGCATTCATGGCCGAGCGTGAAGCGGCCAAACAGAACAAACCGCGTCGATACGCGCACTGATACCCAACACAGGCCAGACACGGGGAGCTGCAACTCCCCCACTGCCTGAAAGGAGAAGCACCATGCATTCAAATCAAAATTCGAGCGACACCCGCACTTTTTACTCTTTTGAGCCAGTGACACCAGTATCGGCACCATTGGAACTGACCGCTGACCTGCGCTACATCCTAGGTATTCCTCACACCAAATTAGCCAGTACAGCCCAGCTACTGCGGCAGCAAGGGCACTGTATTGGGGAGCGTAGTGAAGATGAGCAAGCCGCTGTCATCCATTGGATGCTCGGCCACTACCTTCGTCGCGGTATCCATTGGAGGGTGTTCGCTTACGCAGAACTCGACGCCAACGATGACTTTCCAGGGTTTCCGGGAGACGAGTCATGACCGTATTCCTGCTGCTGTACCTGTGCGCGGATGCGTCACGAACGGATTGCCAGGTGGTGAAGGCTGATAGCTGGAGCGGCCCCCACGCCTACGAGCAATGCACCGACGTCGTGCCTAGCTTGACCGAGGCGCTGACTGCGCCCAACCAAAAGCGGCATCAGTTCGTTTGCGAAATCCAGGGCGCCATGGCGAAACCCGCAGAACATAAGGCTCAGCCGGTGTTCATTCACCAATCGTTTCGGATGTGAGGGGGTCCATCATGAACACAGCCTTTATCCTGATGGCCCAATACGACGGCCAGGCAATCATCTCGCTGGAGCAGGTTTGCCGGGATTACTTCACGCACCTTACGCCGGAAATGTTCCAGCGCAAGGTGATGAGTGGTCAGATCAAGATTCCCATCACACGCCTGGAGCCGAGCCAGAAGTCGGCCAAGGGCGTTCATCTCACTGACCTGGCCGCATATCTAGATCGACAGCGCGCCGCCGCGGTTAAAGAGCACAACCAGCTCAACGGGTTAAAACACGCCTTTTAAGCCACTTCTGTGATGCGGCGCCCAGTTGGACGGGCGCCCTCAGGATTTTCTCGTGCCATTCCCAGCCCACATAGCGGTCACCCTTGCCGCGCAGGTGGGTGTATCGACGCATCGAATTCCAATCCCTGTGGCCGGAAACACTAGCCACACGCGGAATGTCCCAGTCCATCTCAAACAGGCGGCTGACGCCTTCATGTCGAAGGTCGTGAAAGTGCAGGTCCGCGATGTTCAAAAACTTGCAGGCTTTCGCCCAGGAGGTGGATATAGATTCAGGGCTGTAGGGGAATATGTCTTCGCCGGCCTTCGGCATTGTTTGGAGGATCTGCCACGCCTCATCCGGCAGGTAGCACCAAACGTCGTTGCCGATCTTCTGCCCGGGGTTCTTCATGTCGCGCACCAGCACCCGCTGGCCAGGCTCGTCGACGTCCGCCCAACGGATACGGGTTATTTCATCCAGCCGTCGCGTGGAGAACAGGGCAAAACCCACGACCTTCAGCATATTAGTGACGCTCGGGCGCCTCGCCTGCATGGCTTGGTAGTGCGTCAGCACCATTCCCAGTTCGTCCAACGTCGGCCGGCGGTCACGCTCGCGGCTTTTGAGGTTGTAGCCGAGTTTCCGTAGCACTCGTCGGGCGCCGCTCATCGCGAGTGGATCGACCTGGTAACCCCATGCGTCTTTGGCAATCGCCAGAACAGCGCCGAGGTGCGCCAGGTCGTTGCCGGCGGTCTGGGGTTGGACCCCGCCGCCCGCCTTGCTCATGCGCCAAAGGGCAAAGTCGACCAGGCGTTGGGTATTGATGTCTGTATCGTTCAGCTTGCCGATGTCCATCTTGCCGATGGCTTCGAGCGTGGCCTTCTTGGTTTTGCCCAGCGGACGGGCCTTCTCCACTTCCAACAGATACTGCTCGATCATTTCTTTGACGGTGACGTCCTTACGGTTTGCCCGCTCGATCGCACCAGGCTCATCCAGCTCAGACTCGCGCTTACGCGCCCAGGCCTGGGCGGCCTGTTTTCGGGCGAAGGTCTGGCTCTCTTGGTAGACTTGCACTCCGTCGCGCTTGATGCGGATCTGAGCCGTGTAGCTCAGAGTCCCATCCGCCAGTTTTCTTGCCCTGATAGTCGCCATATCGAAAGTGGTACGCGTCAGTTTTTGGGTGGTACATCGTACCACCGAGCCTTAAAAAAGGCCTGAAAACGCCCTAAAACCTGCCGAATACACGTTGAGTAAAATGATTCAAAAACAGAGCTTTAGCCCAGCAGAATCAAGCCCCGCACTGTCTCGGCGCTTTAGCGTTGCACCCATGATGGACTGGACCGACCGCCACTGCCGGTTCTTCCTGCGCCTGCTCTCCAAACACGCCCTGCTCTACACCGAGATGGTCACCACCGGCGCGATCCTCCACGGCGATCACGAGCGCTTCCTGCGCCACAACGACGCCGAGCACCCGCTCGCCCTCCAACTGGGCGGCAGTGTTCCCGCCGATCTGGCCGCTTGTGCCCGTATGGCCGAGGCTGCCGGTTACGATGAAGTGAACCTGAACGTCGGCTGCCCCAGCGATCGGGTGCAGAACAATATGATCGGCGCGTGTCTGATGGGCCATCCGGCGTTGGTGGCGGATTGCGTGAAGGCGATGCGCGATGCGGTGTCGATTCCGGTGACGGTGAAGCACCGTATCGGGATCAATGGGCGGGACAGTTACGCCCAGTTGTGTGATTTCGTCGGGCAGGTGAAGGACGCGGGGTGTACCAGTTTTACCGTGCATGCGCGGATTGCGATTCTGGAGGGGTTGTCGCCGAAGGAGAATCGCGACATTCCGCCGTTGCGTTATGACGTGGCGGCGCAGTTGAAGCGCGATTTTGCCGAGTTGGAGATTATTCTCAACGGTGGGATCAAGACGCTGGAGCAGTGCCAAGAGCATTTGCAGACGTTTGACGGGGTGATGCTGGGCCGGGAGGCTTATCACAATCCGTATTTACTGGCGGAGGTGGATCAGCAGTTGTTTGGCAGCGCGCGGCCGGTGATCAGTCGGGCAGAGGCGTTGGCGCAGTTGCGGCCTTATATCGCGGAGCATTTGGCAAGCGGTGGCTCGATGCATCACATTACGCGGCATGTGCTGGGGTTGGGCACGGGTTTCCCTGGGGCGCGCAAGTTCCGGCAGTTGTTGTCGGTGGATATTCATAAAGCGAGTGACCCGCTGGCGTTGCTGGATCAGGCGGCGGAGTTGTTGGAGGGCCGGTGAAACCGGCGCCCACAGGTTGATCGCGGTGTTCATTGGGCTGTTGGGTTGAACCTGCGGGCGATTTTGCCCTCCTATTTACCAGCAAGGCCAGTCATTCAAACGGCTGTTTTCAGGTTGTTGCCCTCGCAAACGATCGAACGCATTTGCGCCCTTGAGCGCCTGCCAGCGCTCGGGTAATGTCATCAGACCCATAGGACAGAGCACGCTCATGACTTCCAAGCTGGAACAACTCAAACAGTTCACCACCGTCGTCGCCGATACCGGCGATTTTGCGGCCCTCGCCAATCTCAAGCCGCAAGATGCCACCACCAACCCTTCCCTGCTGCTCAAGGCCGCGTCGATCCCGGGCTATGCCAAGTTGCTGGATGAGTGCGTGAAGGACTGCAACGGTGATGTCGGCCTGGCCAGCGACCGTTTTGCGGTGGCGGTGGGTCAAGAGATCCTGAAAGTGGTGCCCGGCCGTATCTCCACCGAGGTGGATGCGCGCCTGTCGTTCGACACTGACGCCGTACTCAAGCGCGCGCACCGTCTGATCGACCTGTACGAAAAAGCCGGGGTTGGCCGTGATCGCGTGCTGATCAAGATCGCGTCCACCTGGGAAGGCATCCGCGCGGCGGAGAAGCTGGAAAAAGAAGGCATCCAGACCAACCTGACGCTGCTGTTCTCCTTCGCCCAGGCCGTGGCCTGTGCCGAAGCGGGCGTGTTCCTGATTTCGCCGTTCGTGGGCCGTATCTACGACTGGTACAAGAAAGCCAACGGCAACGACTACACCGGCGCCGACGATCCGGGCGTGCAGTCGGTGACGCGCATCTACAACTACTACAAGGCCAATGGCTACAAGACCGTGGTGATGGGGGCGAGTTTCCGCAACTTGAGCCAGATCGAAGAGCTGGCCGGTTGTGATCGCCTGACCATCAGCCCGGACCTGCTGGAGAAACTGGCGGCCGATACCGGCAAGCTGGAGCGCAAGTTGTCGCCAGGCCATGCCGGTGAAGCGCGGGTGCATCTGACTGAAGCGCAGTTCCGTTGGGAGTCCAACGAGGATGCGATGGCGACCGAGAAGCTGGCCGAGGGGATTCGTCAGTTTGCCCGCGACCAGGAGAAGCTGGAGGCGTTGCTGGCAGCCAAGCTGTAACAGCGGCGGCAGCAAAAAGGGCGGGACCTGTGAGGGTTCCGCCCTTTTTTGTGTCAATCCGTTAGGCATGTACTGACAGGTCTGGGGCAATCGGGAGCAAGCCCCCTCCCACACCTGGGGAGTGTCAGTGGCGTTCGAGGGCGTTGACGAGGTCGTGGAAGGCTTCGCGGTTGGACTCGTTCAAGCCCATCAGGATTTTGTGCGCTTCCAGCACCTTGATCCGCACGATTTCCTCGGATTGGTCCTGGGACGGCAGGTCGGTCAGGCATTCCGGGCAGGGGATCGGGCGGTCAACGATGTTGAACACTTGATCGAAGCCCATGGACTGCAGCAGACGGGTGATGTCTTCGTGGGTAGTGACGACAGTGGGCAACAGGCCGACCTTCTGCCGAGACAGAATGGACAACTTGGCCAACAGCCCAAGCGTGGTGCTATCGATGCTGCGGGTTTCGGTCAGATCGATCACGATCGCCGAGAAATTCAGCGCTGTGAAGATCCGCTCAATCGTTGCATCCAGCGCCGAACACAAGGTCAGGCGCACTTCACCGACAAACTTCAGGACAAACGTCCCGTCTTGCTCGGCGAATTGGATTCTTCCGGTACTCATCAAAGATTCCTGCTCAACACCAATAGGGCGATATCATCCGGCATCTCCCCTAGCGTGGCCAATCCAAAAACCTGCCGCAGGCCATCCAGGCTGCCGCCCGCCGACTTGACCCGTTGGGGCAAGGCAGCTTCTTTCTCTTTGAGTGTAGGCTCTGGAAGAAGGTCGAGGATGCCATCGGACATCAGCGTCAGGCTGAAGGTCGGCGGCAGCTCCAGGATGTGGTCTTCGTAGGTGGCTTCATTGAACAAGCCGACGGGCAGACCACGCCCTTCCAGGTAGCGCACACTGTCAGGAGTGTATAAAACCGGCATCGGCAGGTGACCGCCGATGCTGTAGGTCAAAAGACCGGTTTCTTCATCAATCACGCCGCCCACCATCGTCACGTGCTTGCCCAGCTTGCAGCTGATCAGGCCTCGGTTGATGTGGCCCAGCACCTCGGAGGGGGTGAACTCCGGCAAGGTGCCATTGCGCTTGGATTCGAACAGCAGCCGTGTGGTCATGAACTTCAACAACACGGTGACAAATGCCGAGGACGCGCCGTGGCCGGACACGTCGGCCAGATAAAACGCCACCCGCCGCTCATCTACGCGGAAATAGTCGACAAAATCACCCGACAGGTACAGCGACGGGATGATCTGGTGCGCAAACTTGAACTCATCGATGGTCCACGGGCTGACCGGCAGCATGTTCATCTGCACCTGGCGACCGGCGTTCTGGTCTTCCTGGAGCAGGTTCAGGCTGGCTTCGAGTTCGCGGTTGGCGGTTTCGAGCTTTTCGCGGTAGCGCTGGTTTTCCACCAGCAGGCGTGCGCGATCCAGGGCGCGGCGCACCGAGTGCTCCAGCACCGCCAGGTCTTCCAGGGGCTTGATCAGGTAGTCGGCGGCGCCCAGGCGCAGGGCCTCGACGGCATCGTTCATCACCCCGGCACCGGACACGACAATCACCGGCGTCTGCGGAGCAAGCTCGGTCACCTGGCGAATCAGTTCGAGGCCGCCCATCTGGGGCATGCGCAGATCGCAGATCACGAGGTCGGGCTTGTCGCGCTCGAATACCTGGAGACCCTGTTGGCCATTACTGGCCTGCAGGACGCTGAAGCCACTGTCTTCCAAATAGGCCGCAAGGCTTGCGCGCACTACTTCGTCGTCATCGATTATCAGCAGCGTGGCACTGGTTTTTGGCATGTGGGCAAACGGCGCCAGAATTAGGTTGGCGTAGGCGGCTCGGCAATGGCCGGGCTCACGCTACTGGATTCGCTTTCTAGCCTCTCTGTCCTACAAAGCATAGGCTTTTTGCCCACGCACAAAGGTAAAGCAGAGATGCCCTTCTAAGGCGCAGACGGTACTCCCATCCGACAGGGGTTTCAAGCTCATGCCGATGGTCGCCGAACGTCTTTACATCGCAAATCACCGGGAGTTATAAGAACAGCCATCACCACAACACAAAGTAAGGATGGAAGCTGTGAGCGAACACGAGCGCGACTACGCTGAAAAGCGCGATTTCATCCGCATGCGAGTGGATGCCAATGTCTCTTTGATCCATGCCGGGCAAGAAATTGACGGGGTTTGCGTGGACCTCTCCAGCTCCGGCATGCAGGTGCAGGCACCTCGCCAGTTCACGGTGGGCGATCTGCTGACCGTGCGGATCGAGTCGGAGCACGCGGCCCTCGCGGGCCTGGAAGCGGACACCCAGGTGGTATGGGCGAAGAACGAGGGCGACGGCCAGCATCTGGGGCTGAAGATCCTGAAAATGCGCTAATACCCGCGCACAAAAAAGGCGACCACATGGTCGCCTTTTTTCGTTTCAAGAGGTCTCGACCTAGAAGTCGTCGACAACCTTGCCGTCCTTGACCTTGAACTCGCGGTTCTGCAGGTAGGCGTTGCGGATGAAGGTGTACTTGTCGCCGGTGATCAACTTCTCGCTGTCGAGCAGGCTGGCACGGGTGTCGACGATGTTCAGGCCGAAGGTGCTGTTGCGCCAGCCGATGTCGTTCATGTAGCGGTACGGTTGGGTGTAGCTGTCCACGTATTTGGACGGCGCGTCGCGCAGGGTGCTTGGGCCCAGCAGCGGCAGCATCACGTAAGGACCGCTGCCGACGCCCCAGTAACCGAGGGTCTGGCCGAAGTCTTCGTCGCTGCGGTGCAGCCCCATTTTGGTGCCGACGTCGATAAAGCCCAGCACGCCGAAGGTGGTGTTCATCAACAGGCGGGCAGTGTCCACGCCGGCCGCGTGTGGCTTGAGTTGCAACACGTTGTTGGCCAGGTTGCCGACATCGCCGATATTGCGGAAGAAGTTGTGCACGCCGTCCTGCACGAATTGCGGGGTCACAAACTGATAGCCTTGGGCCAATGGTTTGAGGGCGTAGGTATCAACGGTGTCGTTGAAGGTGAAGATCGGGCGGTTGATGCTTTCCCATGGATCATCTTCCGACGCGGCCTGTGCGGCGAAAGGGGCCATCAGGATAGCGGCACACACCGAAAACTGAGCGAAGTAGTGGCTCCAGCGCATAGCTTTTGCTCCTTGAATAGTCTGTCATGGGCGCTATGCCCTGAATAAGGCGCCAGTATATGACGGAAGTGTCCTTTTAGGCAGCTGCCAGGAAACGACATACGGAAAATGTACAAAATTCCTACAAACTGTCACGGACTTGTCACGCCACTCCGATAGCGTCGTAGCTATTTCAGGGATGTCGAAATGCCTCACGCCGAGATTGCCGTCGCCACTGCACCCACCTTGACCGCCGTGTTGTTTGGCCTGAGTGGCTGCCTGGTCGATTTCGGTTCCCAGGCGCGCACCGATTCACCCTCCCCGCACGCCGAAGCCACGCCAGGTGCGCTGAAGGTCCTGCGCAGCCTCAAGGAACAAGGCGTGCCCTGCGCCTGGCTGGATGAGCTGCCGCCCTCGGTAACAGCCCCACTGACCGCCGCGTTGCCCGATTGGCTCAGGGCCGCAGCGCCCTCAACCATCCGCTGGCCCGCCCCACATGCATGCTGGCAAGCCTTGATGGAATTGAACATCGAACGCCTGGAAGGCTGCGTGCTGGTCAGCGGCGAGCCGCGCCTGCTGCAATCGGGCCTGAATGCCGGGCTGTGGACTATCGGCCTGGCGTCCTGCGGTTCGCTGTGCGGCCTGGCGCCCGAGCAATGGCAGGCACTGACCGACCAACAACGCGAATACAAACGCGGCAAGGCCACCGTGGCGCTGTATGGGCTGGGGGTGCATTCGGTGATCGATCACCTCGGCGAGCTCGGCACCTGCCTGGCAGACATCAGCCTGCGCCAGCTCAAAGGCGAAAAGCCCTGATTGAGATCATGCACAGACGGCGCCGGTAGATTAATCTACAGCTCCTCTCGTAGACCTTTCTCGGCGTGCCGTGGTCTATGCCAGTGCCTATCGATAAAAGGAACAACACCATGCCTGCCCGCGAAAAACTGCAAGAACAGGTCAACATCCTGCGCGAGCAACTGGACCAGGAACCACCGCTGCCAGCCGAAAAACGTGAAGCGCTGGAAGCCTTGCTGGCCAAGTTTGAAGTACAACTTGAACTGGAACCGGCCACCCAGCCGCCCAGCATCGTAGACGATGTGAACCGGGCGGTAGAAGGTTTCGAGTTAGACCACCCAGGCATTGCCGGGACGCTGCGCAATATCGTGATCACCCTGGGCAACATCGGCATTTAGCCCGCGCCCAAACCAAGCACAGAACCAAATGTGGGAGGGGGCTTGCCCCCGATAGCAGTGGGTCAGGCACAGAGACTGTGACTGACACTCCGCTATCGGGGGCAAGCCCCCTCACACAGTGGGTTTGTGTTACGGTGACTGGCGCGGCGGGCGCAGGT
>NZ_JAFCXJ010000011.1:0-332981 GCF_049898265.1 Pseudomonas sp. PSPC2-3
AGCCTCGCCGGCATGGGCGCCGGGGCCGGCAACGCGCCGCTGGAAGTGTTCATCGCCGCCGCCGAACGCCTGGGCTGGAACCACGGCACCGACCTCTACACCTTGATGGACGCAGCGGACGACATCGTGCGGCCGTTGCAGGATCGGCCGGTGCGGGTCGACCGCGAATCCCTGGCGCTGGGGTATGCCGGGGTCTATTCGAGCTTCCTGCGCCATGCCGAAATCGCTGCGGCCAAGTACGGTTTGAAGACCGTGGACATCCTCGTCGAGCTGGGCAAACGCCGCATGGTCGGTGGTCAGGAAGACATGATCGTCGACGTCGCGCTGGACCTGCTCAAACGCTGAACCGTGCATCCCCCCGTCCGGTCGCCCACGCAGCGGCCGGACGGTTTTGCTGTGCCCATTACAACAATAAAACGGGTATTTCCCATGACATCGCTAAACGTGCTGACACCGTTGTACATGGCGCGGACCATTGGTCTGTGCTTCCTCGTCGCCCTGATGGAAGGCCTCGACCTGCAAGCCTCGGGCATCGCCGCCCAAGGCATGGCGGCAGCGTTCCAACTGGACAAACTACACATGGGCTGGGTCTTCAGCGCCGGCATTTTCGGCCTGCTGCCCGGAGCGTTTCTCGGCGGTTTGCTGGCTGATCGCATTGGCCGCAAACGGGTGTTGATGGCCTCGGTGGCCCTATTCGGATTGTTCTCGCTGGTCACGACCATGGCCTGGGACTTCAACAGCCTGCTGGTTGCGCGCTGCCTCACAGGCGTCGGCCTGGGCGCGGCACTGCCTAACCTGATCGCGCTGACCAGTGAAGTGGCTGGCCCGCGCCTGCGTGGCAGCGCCGTGAGCCTGATGTATTGCGGCGTGCCCCTGGGCGCGGCGCTGGCGGCCAGCATTGGCATTGCGCAACTGGCCGGCGGCTGGCAAGTGGTGTTCTACGTCGGCGGTATCGTGCCGTTGCTGATCGTGCCGCTGCTGGGGGTTTATCTGCCGGAATCCGCGGCGTTTCGCAGCGTGCGCGACGCCGCGCCGATCAGTGTGGCCAGCGGGCTGTTCCGCGGGGGCGCGGCATGGCCGACCGTGATGATCTGGGTCAGCTACTTCTTTACGCTCATGGTGGTTTACATCCTGATCAACTGGCTGCCGAGCCTGTTGGTCGGCCAAGGCTTCAGCGGTTCTCAGGCCAGCTGGGTGATGCTCGCGCTGCAATTTGGCGCGGCGGCCGGCACGTTGTTGCTGGGCTGGGTCATGTATCGCCTGCCGGCCTGGGCGTTGTCGGCGCTGATTTACCTCGGCATCCTCGCGTCACTGACTGCGCTGGGCATGGCCACCCAATGGCACAGCATGCTGGCGGCCGGCTTCGTCGCCGGGTTCTTCGCCACGGGCGGGCAATGTGTGCTGTATGCCTTGGCCCCGCATTTCTATCGTCCGTCAATTCGCGCCACGGGCGTCGGCAGCGCCGTCGCCATTGGCCGGTTGGGTGCGATGAGCGGCCCGTTGGTGGCCGGCAAGATGCTCGCACTGGGCACGGGCACCACGGGCGTGATGATGGCCTCGGCACCCGGCATTGTCATCGCCGCGCTGGCGATGTTTTACCTGTCGCTGCGCCGCAACCGCTGCCCGGCTGACTGAGCGCCAATCCGTACTCGCCTTCCGCGCCACGATGGCGCGGGGCTTACCCCTACAACAATAAAAGTGAACACTGCCATGCTCAGGAACTTCTTTCGGGGCGTCAGCGCCTGCACCTGCGTTTTTTTCGTAGACCAGGCCTGCGCCGCCGGTTTTGTCGACGACAGCCAGGCCGATCTGGTGATACGCAACTATTACTTCGATCGCAATTACGTGAACGCCACGCCGCAGGCGGCTGCCCGCGAATGGGCGCAGGGCTTCATTCTCAACATGCGCTCGGGCTATACCGAAGGGCCTGTCGGCTTCGGCCTGGACGCCCAGGGTTTGCTGGGCGCACGTCTGGACTCCTCGCCCGCACGCACGGGCACCGGCCTGCTACCGTACAACCACCAGACCCGTGAACCGGCCAGCGAATATTCGGAGCTGGGCCTGACCGCCAAGGCCCGGGCCTCGAAGAGCGAGTTGCAACTGGGGACCATCAGCACGTTTCTGCCAATCGCCTTCGCCAGCCCTACCCGCCTGCTGCCGCAGACCTTCCGCGGCACGTACCTCAAGTCCCAGGAGATCGACAACCTGACCCTGCACGTCGGCTGGCTCGACCGCATCAACCTGCGCGACTCCACCCACTACCAGAAAATGTCGGTAGCCTCGCCCAACGGCCGCTTCAATGGCGCCGCCGAATCCGACCGTTTTACCTTCCTCGGCGGCGACTATGCCTGGTCGCCGCAACTGACGCTCAAGTACTACCACGCCGAACTGGCTGACCTTTATCGCAAGGATTTCTACGGTTTCGTCGACAATCGCCCGATGGGCCCCGGCCGCCTGAAAAGCGACGTGCGCCTGTTCGTCACCGGTGAAAACGGTGCCGCCAAGGCCGGCCCCGTGGACAATCGCAACGCCGCCCTGATGCTGACGTACAGCCTGGGCGCGCACAAATTCGGCGCCGGCTACATGCAACTGACCGGCAAGACCGCCATGCCTTACCTGTTCGGCACCGAGCCGTTGGTCATCACCGAAGGCACGCTGAGCTCGGAGTTCCTCAACCCCAAGGAGCGCAGTTGGCAGGTGCGCTATGACTACAACTTTGCCGCGCTGGGCTTGCCCGGGCTCAATGGCATGCTGCGTTACGTCAGCGGCGACAACATTGAGTTACCCAAACTGGGCGGCAGCAACCTGAAGGAAAGCGAAAAAGATATCGAACTGAACTATGTGCTTCAGAGCACACCCCTTAAAGGCCTGAATCTGCGCGTGCGCAACGCATGGTACCGTAATGATTTCGCCGCCCAGGCCAGCCATCGGGACGACAATGAGCTACGGGTGAATGTCGATTACACCTGGAAGCTATGGTGAATGACCGCCCAGTGATTCACCTGGGCTGGGCGGATCGTTCAAATGTGGCCGTCGCATAGGCCTTCTGGAGCAACACAAACCCGGCCTCGGGCCGGGTTACCCCGCGTCGCGGCCAGGTGCTCATCTGGGCGCCCCAACCTGTTCCTTTCTAATAGCCAAACACTGACTTTGTTTCCAGGTACTCCTCAAACCCGAACACCCCCCATTCCCGCCCGTTTCCGGACTGTTTGTAGCCGCCAAAAGGCGCGTCCTGGTCGGCCTTGCAACCATTGAGATGGACCATGCCGGTACGCAACTGTCGAGCGATAGCCCTGGCGCGTTCGCGGTCCGACGAGGTGACGTACCCCGACAGCCCGTACACGCTGTCGTTGGCGATCCGCACCGCCTGCTCCTCGCTGTCATACGGAATGATCGCCAGGACCGGGCCGAACACTTCTTCGCGAGCGATGCTCATGTGCGGCTCGACATCGGCAAAAATCGTCGGTTTGACGTAGAACCCTGTCGTCACGCCGTCTGGGCGCCCTGTTCCACCGGCCACCAGCAACGCGCCTTCGCACAGCGCCTGCTCGATCAACTGCTGGACCCGATTGAACTGCATGACGTTGGCCACCGGCCCGATGGCCGTGGCGGGCCGGCTATCATCGAAACACACCTGGGCCGCCACCTCGCAGGCGATTGCGACCGCCTGGGCATGCAACGCCCGCGGCACCAGCATGCGGGTCGGTGCATTGCACGACTGGCCGCTGTTGCGCATGCAACCCAACACCCCATGGCGCACCGCGCTGGGCAGATCGGCATCGTCGAGCAGGATATTGGCCGACTTGCCGCCCAGTTCCTGGGCGACTCGCTTGACCGTATCCGCCGCCGCCTTGGCCACTGCGATACCCGCCCGCGTCGAGCCGGTGAACGAGATCATGTCGATATCGGCATGCTGCGACAGCGCCGTGCCGACACCCGGACCGTCGCCATTGACCACGTTGAACACCCCCTGGGGCACGCCGGCCTCGTGCAGAATCTCGGCAAAAATCAGCGCCGACAGCGGCGCGCGCTCACTGGGCTTGAGCACCACCGTGCAGCCGACGGCCAGCGCCGGGGCGACTTTGCAGGTGAGCTGGTTGAGCGGCCAATTCCAGGGAGTGATCAGGCCACACACGCCAATCGGCTCACGCATCACCCGCGAGCTTCCCAGCATTGTTTCGAACGGGTAGCGCTTCAACACCTCCAGGGCCCGCACCAGATGGCCCAGCCCCGCCGGCACATGGGCCGTTCTGGCGAGTGACAGCGGCGCGCCCATTTCCTGATGCACCGCAAGAGCCAACGCCTCACTGCGCCGCTGATAGCCGTCGATGATCCTCTCGAGCAGTTCGATACGCTGCTCGGGCGTGGTCGCGGAGAAACTCGCGAATGCCGCTTTGGCCGCCGCCACCGCACGGTTCACGTCGCGTTCGTTGCCCAGGATGATCCGCGCAACCACCTGCTCGCTGGACGGATCGATCACGGCTTCGATCACCTGGCTATCGGGCCTGACCCAGGCCCCGTCGATGTAAAAATCCAATAGATCCGTCATAACCGCTCCTCGACTCAATCACGCAACCTGGCATAACGCCTCGCGCAAGGTTTCGAATACCTGCGCGATGTGTTCCGGGGAAATAATCAGCGGCGGCGAGATCACGATGGTGTCACCCGAGCCCCGTACCAGCACGCCGTGATCGAAACACCACTGCGCCACTTGCGCGCCCCTGACACCCGGCGCGGCTGGCAACGCTTGCAGCTCGACAGCACACAGCAAGCCAATCGCGCGGACATCCACCACCGGCCCGACGCCTTTGAGCGACAACGCGGCCGCTTGCCAGAGATCGCTGACCGCCAGCACGTGCTGGTTGATCCCCAATTCCTCATGCACCCGCAGCGTCGCCAGGCCGGCCGCGCAGGCCAGCGGATGGGCGGAATAGGTGTAGCCGTGCATCAATTCGATAGCGTTCTCCGGGCCGGCCATAAAGGCTTCATAGACCCGCCCGCTGACGAGCACGCCGCCCATCGGCACCGCGCCGTTGGTGAGGCCCTTGGCGGTGGTGATCAGGTCCGGAGTGACGCCGAACGCCTGCGCGGCGAAGCTTGCGCCGACACGACCGAACCCGGTGATCACTTCGTCGAAGATCAGCAGCACGCCGTGCCGAGTACAGATGTCGCGCAGCCGCTGCAAATACCCCTGTGGCGGCGGATAGACACCGCCGGAACCGGTGACCGGCTCGACGATCACCGCCGCCACCGTGCTCGGGTCTTGCACTTCCAACAGCTGCGTCAGCGCATCGGCGTATTCGACGCCAGTGGCCGGTTGGCCCGCGGTAAAGCGCATGCTCGCGTCATACGGCAAGGGCAGGTGCGAGACCTCCCCCAGCAATGGCCCGAAATCGCGCTTCTGACGCCCCAGCCCAGACACCGAAAGGCCGCCGAACCCCATGCCGTGGTAGCCCTTGGCACGCCCGATGAACTTGGTCCTGCGGCAATCGCCACGCGCCTGATGGTAGGCCCGGGCAATCTTCAGCGCGGTGTCGACCGCTTCGGAACCGGAGTTGGTGAAGAACACCTGCTCGATGCCGGCCGGGGCAATGGCGATCAAGCGCTCAGCCATTTCCAGCGCGTGGGGATGGCTCATTTTGAATGAGGATACGAAGTCCAGGCGCCCGGCCGATTCGCGAATCGCCTCGACAATTCGGGCCTGGCCGTGGCCGGCATTCACACACCACAGACCGGCCATGGCATCCAGAATGCGGCGGCCATCGGTGGTGGTGTAATGCATGCCCTCGGCGCTGGCGAACATCATCGGCTGCTTTTGAAACTGGCGCATCGGTGTGAACGGCGCCCAAAACGCCGAGGCGGCCTGGGACGTAGGGGTGTTGCCGGAAAGATCGCTCATGGGCGCTCCTTGATGATCGGTGATGAAAAAACCTCAATCCGCACAGCACAACGCAGATCGGTTGTAGGCACCGGCAAGCCGGCGCCTACGGCAGTGCATGGCATCGACGCCTACCAGAGCGCCAGGGTGTAGCCCAGGATCAGGCGGTTTTCGTTGGTGTCACGGGTGTAGTTGCTTTTCGCACTCGCGTTCTGCCAACGCAGCGAGACGTTTTTCAGGCGCCCGCTCTGCACCACATAGCCGAGGCTGAAGTCGCGTTCCCACTCGCGGCCCTCGCCCTGGAAGCCTTTGACTTTGGCGTTGTCACCATTGGCATAGCGCGTCGAAAACAGAAGCCCGGGCACCCCCAGCGCGGCGAAGTCGTAGTCATAGCGGGCATGCCAGGTGCGCTCCCCGGTCTGGGAGAAGTTACTCAATTGGTATTCGGTGAACAGGTAGGTGTTAGTGCCGTCGACGTAAGTGAACGGCGTCGTGCCGTATTGCGCCTGATAGCCGCCACTGAGGCTGTGGCCCTCCAGGCTGTAGCCGATGCGCGTGCTCAGCGCCTGGTTATCCACCTTGCCCGCCAACCCCGCGCCATCCTGGCTGGCATCAAAGTAACGGATGTCGGTTTTCACCGTCCCGGGCCCGAGGCCGAAGCTGTTTTTCAGGCCCAGGTATTGCTGTTTGTACAGGCCATCAAGTTGCGCCCACTGGTAGCTGGCCAAGGTGCTCGCGCCGAGCTTGTAATCCGCGCCGGCGTAACGAAACCGGTCACTTTTGGCCGAACTCTTATAGGCCCCGGACTGGCTGGTCAGGCCCATGTCCTCGTAGTCGGTCGAGTCACGCTGCTTGACCTTGTCCAACTGGCCGAGACTGATCGTCAGCCCGCTGAGGTCTTTGGAGGTCAACGCGGTACCGCTGAAGCTTTGCGGGAACAAGCGACTGAGGTTGGGTTGCAATGTCGGCAGGTCCGGGACCATATAGCCGACCCGCAACTCGCTCTGGGCAAAGCGCGCCTTGCCGGTCACGCCAAACTTGGAGTACTCGTCGTGCGCGCGCCGGGCGTAGCTGGGTTTGCCCGGTTCTGGCTCACTGTTGCGCGACAGCAGGCCTGAACCGGAACGGTCGGGGCTCGAGTCGAGTTTCAAGCCGAGCATGCCGACGGCGTCGAGGCCAAAGCCGACGGTGCCTTCGGTGAAACCCGACTGCAGGTTAAGCAAAAAGCCCTGCGCCCATTCCGCGCGCTGGGACTGGCCCGTGCCTTCGCGGTAGTCGCGGTTGAAGTAGTAGTTTTTCAGTTCCAGTGACGCACGACTGTCCTTGATAAAATCCGCCTGAGCGAACGCAGGCAGTAAACCGGCGCCGATCAGACCTGCTCCGGTGACGACATGGGTGATGGTGTTTTTCATGGTGCTGGCTCCTGGCAGTACGGGGGTTGGGTGATGTTTTTGTTTTCTTCGGGCATGGCGTTGCCCGTCACGTCAATCGGCGATTGACGCGAGGCGGGACAGCGTTCAGGTCCTGGGTGAAGCAATGCCTAGCGCGTGCGGATGCGATAGCCTCCGCCAGCCAGTCGTTCCAGCGGGCTGGCGGCAGCCAACAACTGCTGGGTGTAAGGGTGTTGCGGCGTGTCGAAAATCGCGTCGCGGTCGCCGATCTCGACCACTTCGCCCTGGTTCATCACGGCAACGCGATGGGCGATACGCTCTACCGCCGCCAGGTCATGGGAAATGAACAGGCAGGCAAAGCCGTACTGTTTCTGCAAGCGTTCGAACAGCTCCAGAATCTGTTTCTGAATGGTCATGTCCAGCGCCGAAATCGGCTCGTCGGCAATCACCAACTGCGGACGTCGCACCAGTGCCCGCCCGATTGCCACGCGCTGACGCTGCCCACCGGATAATTGGTGGGCAAAGCGTTCGACGAAATGTTCGGCAAGCCCGACATCCACCAGCGTTTCGGCGACACGCTGCCGACGTTGCGCGGGGCTCATGCCCGGCTCGTGGCGCAGGGGTTCAGCCAGAATCTGGCCAATTTTCATGCGCGGATCGAGGGAGGAATACGGGTCCTGGAAAATCATCTGGCACTGCAACCGGTGTACGCGGTTCGCGGCCTTGAGGATGTCCACGCCCTTGAAGCGGATAGCCCCGGCGCAGGGGTTGACCAACCCCACCACCGCCCGCCCCAAGGTAGTCTTGCCTGACCCGCTGCCGCCAACCAGGGCCAGGGTTTCGCCAGGCGCGATGCTCAGGTCCACCCCATGCACCACGCGTTTTGGAAGGCTTTTGCCCCAGAACGAACGCGGCCCCGGGTGCTCGATGCACACGCCTCGGACTTCGAGCAACGGCCCGTTGGCGGGCGGCAATGGCGCCAGCACGCCGCGGCTGGGCAAGGCCTCCAGCAACTGACGGGTGTAGTCGGCGCGCGGTGCCAGCAGAATCTCCTGGATGCCGCCCTGCTCGACCGCTTTGCCGTTGCGCATGACCACTACCTTGTGGGCATAACGCGCAACCAGCGACAAGTCATGGCTGATGAACAGAATCGCCGTGCCCTGCTCGCGGGTCAGCTCCAGCATCAGCTCGATGACGTCCAACTGCGCCAGACAGTCCAGGGCCGTGGTTGGCTCATCGGCGATCAACAACGCAGGACGCAGCAGCATCACCGAGGCCAGCATGATGCGCTGGCGCATACCGCCGGAAAACTGGTGCGGGTATGACGCCAGGCAGCGCTCGGCGTCCTTGATGCCGATGCGTTGCAGCATCTGCTGGCAACGCCGACGGATTTCGGCCGCGTCCAGGTCGGTGTGCAACTTGAGGGCCTCACTCATTTGCCGGCCGATGGTCAACGATGGGTTGAGCGAGACCATCGGCTCCTGGAAGACCATGCCGATCTGCGCGCCACGCACCCGCCGCATCGCGGGAGCGTCGCGGCTGTCGAGCGCTACGCCTTTGAACTCGATACGTCCGCCACACACCTGCATCGGCGCCGGCAGCAAGCCAATCGCTGCGCGTGCGGCCATGGTTTTGCCGCTGCCCGACTCGCCCACCAGGGCGACGATTTCGCCCGGGGCCATTGTGAAGCTCAGGTCGTCGACGGCCAGTTGGCCTTGCACGCCCGCACGGATTTTCAGGTGCTGCACAGACAGCAAGGCAGTAGGAACAGTCATGATCATTTCCTCATGCGCGGGTCGAGACGATCGCGCAGGGCATCGCCGAACAGGTTGATGGCAAGCAGTGCCAGGCTGATGAAGAGGCCGGGGAAGATCCCGAGCCAGGCAGCCGATGCGATATAAGGCCGGCTGGCCGCCAACATGCTCCCCCAAGTGGCCGCCGGTGGCGGTACACCCAGCCCGAGGAAGCTCAAGGCGCTTTCCGAGAGCAAGGCCCAACCGAACATGCTGGTGGCCAACACACACAACGGTGCCAGGCAGTTGGGCGCAATGTGCCGCAGCATGGTGTAGAACTCGGAGTTGCCGATCACCCGCGAGGCTTCGACAAACTCCAGTTCGCGCAGCGACAACACACTGCCGCGCACCACCCGCACCACCGACGGCGTATAGGCGATCCCCAAGGCCAGAACGATGCCGTACTGGCTGGCGCCGATGATCGCCATGATCCCCAGGGCCATGAGGATCCCGGGGAATGCCAGCAAGGCGTCGTTGAGCATCATCAGCACCCGGTCGGTCCAGCCGCGCAGGTAACCGGCCAGCATGCCGATCAGCGTTCCGGCCACCACTGCGAAACTCACCGACAGCAGGCTGATCCACAGGCTGGTGCGCGCCCCCATCATCATCCGGCTCAAGGCATCGCGACCGAACTCATCGGTGCCCAGCCAGTGCGCCGCACTCGGCGCCTGGAACCGCGCGAGCAAGTCCAGGCGCAACGGCTCGTAGGGCGTCCAGACCAGGCCGAGCAAGGCCATGCCGATCAGGACCAGTAACAAGCCCCCGCCGATCAGGGCGTTGAGTGGCGGGTAACGCCAGGCGCGTCGGGCCGGCGCCGCGACACTCCGCGCCGGCTCAGCTGGCAGCGTTCGCTTGGCACTCATAACTTCACCCTCGGGTCGAAAAGCGGATACAGCAGGTCGACACACAGGTTGACGAGCACGTAGATACAGGTAATCAGCAGCAAGCAGCCCTGCAACACCGGATAGTCCCGGGCGAAGATCGAGTCCACCATCAGGCGCCCGACGCCCGGCAATGTGAACACCGTTTCCAGCACCGCAATGCCGCCGAGCAGGTTGCCCAGGATCAAGCCCACCAACGTCCAGGTCGGCGCAAAGGCGTTGCGCAAGGCATGGCGCCACAACACCGCACCTTCGGATAAACCTTTGGCGCGGGCATGGGCGATATAGTCCAGGCGCAGCACTTCAATCGTGCTGGCCCTGGCCATGCGGGCGATGGCGCCAAACTCCACCAGGGTCAGGGTGACAATCGGCAGCACCAGATAGGTGATCGCCTTGAGCGGATCATCCGCAAACGTCACGTAACCCACCACCGGCAGCCAGCCCAACTTGATCCCGAAGGCGTACAGCAGCAGCAGACCGAGCCAGAAGCTGGGAATCGACAACAACAACGTCGCGCCGGCCACCAGCCCCAGGTCCATGGCGCTGTTCTGCTTCCAGGCGGCAAACAGGCCCACCGGCACGGCAATCAGCGTGGCCAACGCAACCGCTACCAGTACAATCGTCGCGCTGACACTGAAGCGCTCGAGCAACAGCGGCAATACAGCTTGTCGCGTGCTGATGGAGAACCCCAAGTCACCGCTGAGCACTGACTTTATCCAGATCAGGTATTGGGTCACCACCGAGTGATCCAGCCCCAGCGAACTGCGCATTTGTGCCAGGCTCTGGGCATCCGCCATGTCGCCCAGCATCAACAATGCAGGGTCACCGGGGATGAAGCGGATCAGTGCAAACACCATCACCGATATCAGCAACAGGGTGGGCACAGCCATCCCCAGCCGATGCAATATGAATCGAAACATGGGAACGCCCTACTTTGATGTTGCCGCCAGCGACACGCCCCACAGGCGCGGTTTAGAGATCGGCCAGGAGCGATAGCCCTCGATGCCGGCTTTTACGACACCGATACTGGTGCCGTTGTAAATCATCACCATTGGCACATCGGCCAGCATCAGCGTGTGCAATTGATCGAACAGCGCTTGACGTTTTGGCGCGACGGACTCGCTCTGGGCTTCACGCAACAACACCAGCGCCTTGGGGTTGTCCCAGACTTTGCGCGGTTCCTTGTCTTTGTTCCCCGTCACCGACTCATAGCTCAGCGCCGCGTCAAAGCGTGGCGAATACGAGAACGCCATCATCTGGAAGTTGCCGCTCTGATAACGCTCCAGTTGGGCGCCCCACTCCAGGGTTTCGAGCACGATATTCACCCCGACAGCCTGGAGCATTGCCTGGCTCAAGACGCCCATGTCGAACATCTGCGGGTAGCGCTTGTTGACGATCAGCTTGATCGGCTGGCCGTGGTAACCCGCCGCTTTGAGCAGGCGCCGGGCCTCGTCGAGGTCGTAGGGGTAACCCGTATGCGCCGTCGCGTCGTAATACGCGCTGGTGGTCGGAATGATCGAGTTGTTGACGGTGGACAGGCCATTGGAAAGCGTTGCGACCATCTGCGAATAGTCCAGCGACAGCGCCACGGCGCGGCGAATACGCACGTCGCCGAGCAACGGGTCACGGGTCTGGAACAGCAGCCCGCCGAGCGTCATCACCGGGCTGGTGCGTACCTGCATGCCGGGGACATTTTTCAACTCCGCCTCATCCATTGCGGTCACGTCCGGCAGTACGTCGACACCGCCGGAAAGCAGTGCGGCCTTGGCCGAGGCGGCGTCCGGGATGACCACAAACCGCACGCGGTCAACGAACGCTTGCTTGTTCCCGGTAAAGCCGTCCGGCTTCGCTTCGGCGCGCGGGGTGTAGTCCTTGAAGCGGTTCAACTCGACGTACTGGCCTTGCTTCCACTGACCGAGGGTGAACGGACCGGTGCCAATCGGCGCGATCCAGGTGCCATCGGCCGCGACCGAATCGGGATGCACGATGCCGCTGCCGCCACAGTCGGGCCGGGACATGGTCGCCAGCAGCACGCCGTTGGGCTTATCGATGCGGAACACCACCTTGAGCGGTTCCGGAACCGAGATGTCGAGGATTTTCGAGACCCCGCGCCCATCAAACTCCGGCAGGCAGCGCCATTGGGTTTTCGGGTCGAGGTAGTGCTGCCAGGTCCACTTCACGTCCTCGGCGGTCAGGGGCTTGCCGTTCTGGAACTTGACCCCTTCACGCAGGGTGAAGGTATAGGTGAGCCCGTCGTCCGAGATCGTGACGTCTTTAGCCAGCATCGGCCCGACTGACGCATCTTCGCGGTAGGCCACCAAACCTTCGACGATGTGCATGATGAACGCATCGGAGTTTTCATCGCGATTGACCCCAGGTTCAGTGCTGCGGATATCACCGTTGAAGCCAACCTTGATCAGGCTCGGTTCGCCGGCTTGCAGAGTAAGGGCGGCAAGGCACAGGCTGAGGGTCGGCACGCCGAAATACAGGGCTTTTTTGACGTAGTGATGCATGGGAGAAAGACTCCTTGAACAAAATTTTCCGGTCGATGGACTAAGCCATGGGCAGGGCCGGGAACGGAATGAGTAGGTCGTGATTATTTTTATAGCAACCGATCGCGCGTACTTTTGTCAGATACCAACGCAATCATCAGGGACGTCAATTGCGCCCCTTGCACCTCTTTACAGCGGTATCGATCAACGCCGGCCGCGACGAACTCGCAACACCTCGGCGAAAAAGTCCTGGGCGGCCGGCATCGCCTTGATCCCCTGATGAGCCACATTGGGCAGCACATCGAAACGCACCTTGACCCCCTGAGCCTCGAAGCTCGCCTTGAGTGCCGCCAGCCGTTCAGGCCGCGTGCAACCGGCACTATTGGCGCCGGGCATGTAATGTTTGCCGCCTTCGCGGTGAGTGATTTCCCAGGTTTCGAGGTCGGCCTCGCCCACCACCATATGAATCGGCACCTGGCGCAGGGCGTCGAGGTCCAGTGGCTTGGCAAACCGGGTCTCGAAGTCGCGCACACCGACCCACCAATTCTGCTTGGGGTCCAGCAAGGTCACCGAGCCTGGCGCACCGATCGAGACGGCCCACAGCTTCTCGGGGTGCAGGTAACAAAACCGGTGGCTGAACTGTCCGCCACCGGAGTAGCCAAACAGGGCGAACGTATCGAAGCGGCGGTTGTACTTCTGGCCGACGCTGGCGACCATGTCCAGCAGGACTTGGTCGTAACGGATATCGCCTTCCACCAATTGCTTGTAACCGTCGCCGTTGCCATCTCCCAGCACCCCCACCGGAAACAGTGGCGACAGAATCACACAATCGTTCCAACGACCAAATTCGGCGAAGCCGTTGCGGTAGATTTCCATGGCCCGGGTTGAGCCGTGCAACGACACCACGAGGTCGACCGGGCGCTCAGGGTCCTCAATCGAGGCGGGTACATACAGCGTGTAGGCAAAACGGCTATCGGCAGTGTGCGAGTACACCGTCGTGGCGCCGAGGTGATAAACACTCTTGGCGGCTTGGCTCGCCACTGCATCGGCGGCGGGATTGATTGCTTCATTCGACTGGCTTTTCATAGGGTCATCGCTGCTTCCAGAACAGCGTCCAGTATTCTGCCGCGCCAGACGAAAGAAAATCTAAATTACCTTTATCCAATATAAACAAACCCTTTACCATCCCTGGAACTGAACCCGTCGGAAACACCCAATGAGTACCATCCGTTTTCTGAAAACCTTCATTGCCGTCGCGCAATACGGCAGTTTTGCTGCCGCGGCAGATCGAGTGTCCCTGACCAATGCCGCCGTCGGGCAACAAATGCGTGCGCTCGAGGATGAGATCCGGCGCCCTCTGTTCGATCGCAGCCAGCGTCAGGTCAAGCTCAACCGTGAAGGCCTGCTGTTGCTGCCCAAAGCCAAGAAGCTGGTCGACGATTACGCGGCCATGGTCGCCGGCGACGATACTGACCTCACGATGGAAGGCGATGTGACGATCGGCGGGATCACCTCGGCAATGGGCTTGCTCGCCAACTGCCTGGTCAGGCTCAAGGAGGTTTATCCCAAGGTGTCCGTCACCCTGGTGACCGCGCGCTCGGACGAACTGGCGCACCGGGTTCTCACCGGAGAACTGGATGCCGCGCTCTTGATCGAGGCCACACGCCAGGACTTCAAAGGCTTGAGCTGGACAAGGTTGTACGAAGAACCGTTGGTGTTGTTGGTCAGCGCAACCCACTCGCAGGGCACCGACGATGCCATTGAACTGCTCAGGACACAGCCGTTCATTCGCTATGACAGAACCACCGCCGTGGGCCGAAAAGTGGAGCGCTTTTTCCGACGGGAAGCGATCGAGCCCATGCAGATCCTTGAACTGAACTCAATCATCGGCATCGCGGAACTAGTCCGACAACGCGTCGGCATCGCGATTATTCCGCTGCTCAGAAACTTCGACTGGCAACACGACCCACAGCTGCGTGTCCTGGCGTTACCGGGTGCGGTGGAGCAGCGAACGGTCGGCATCCTCGAACAAGGCAGCAAAAGCCATATCACCGGTGAAGTGCGCAACTTTCTGATGGCGACAAACACCGAGTGAGCCTGCGCCCAGGGCCCTGCAAACGCTCCGCGCCGTCACGCCGGCGTTGTCCAGCGTGAGCGGCGAGGTGCTCGGGCCGCACGGCGTGGCACCCAGGCAAGCGCGCATTATGGATCCAGTAAATAAAAACTGATCGATAATCGCCCAAATAAATCTCGGCATTGCCGAACCACAGGTTGACTCCAAGTGACGCACTTCATTTAATGGATCCATTAAATAAGAACAATCACTCGCCTGGAGAGTCACCATGTACCCCAAGAACACGTGGTATGTCGCCTGCACCCCCGATGAAATCGCGCAAAAGCCGCTGGGTCGGCAGATATGCGGGGAAAAAATGGTGTTTTATCGCGGGCTGGAAGGCGCCGTCGTGGCTGTCGAGGACTTCTGTCCGCACCGCGGCGCGCCGCTCTCGTTGGGCTATGTGGAGAACGGCAAGCTGGTCTGCGGCTACCATGGCCTGGTCATGGGGGACGATGGCAAGACCGTCGAAATGCCCGGGCAGCGGGTGCGCGGGTTTCCCTGTAACAAGACCTTCGCCGCGGTGGAACGCTACGGTTTCATCTGGGTGTGGCCCGGCGATCAGGCCCTGGCCGACCCGGCGTTGATCCACCACTTGGAATGGGCCGTGAGCGACCAGTGGGCCTATGGCGGCGGTCTGTTTGACATCCAGTGCGACTACCGCCTGATGATCGACAACCTGATGGACCTGACCCACGAAACCTACGTCCACGCCTCCAGCATCGGCCAGAAGGAAATCGACGAAGCGCCGCCTGTGACCACGGTCGAAGGCGATGAAGTCGTCACCGCCCGCCACATGGAAAACATCATGGCCCCGCCGTTCTGGCGCATGGCCCTGCGTGGCAATAACCTCGCCGATGACGTGCCGGTGGACCGCTGGCAGATCTGCCGCTTCACCCCGCCCAGCCATGTACTGATCGAAGTCGGCGTGGCCCACGCCGGCAAGGGCGGCTACCACGCCGCGCCCGAGCACAAGGCCGCGAGCATCGTGGTGGACTTCATCACCCCGCAAACCGAGACATCGATCTGGTACTTCTGGGGCATGGCGCGCAACTTCAACCCTCAGGACCAGGCACTGACCGCCAGCATTCGCGAAGGCCAGGGCAAGATTTTCAGCGAAGACCTGGAGATGCTTGAACGCCAGCAACAGAACCTGCTGGCCCACCCGACGCGCAATCTGCTCAAGCTCAATATCGATGCCGGTGGCGTGCAGTCACGCAAGGTCCTCGAACGGCTGATCGCCAAGGAGCGCGCCCCCGCGCCGCAACTGATCACCACGACCCGCGCCTGAACCGCGCGCTAACGCTACGAGGACTGAACATGATCGATGTGGTGGTGGTATCCCGCAACAACGAAGCCCAGGACATTTGCAGCTTTGAATTGGCCCGCGTCGATGGCCAGGCGCTGCCGGCCTTCAGCGCTGGCGCGCATATCGACGTGTACCTGCCCGACGGCGTGGTCCGTCAATATTCCCTGTGCAATCACCCGGAAGAACGGCATCGCTACCTGATCGGCGTGCTCAACGACCCGGCCTCCCGTGGCGGCTCCCGTTGCCTGCACGAACACATACAGAAGGGCGCCCGCCTGCAGATCAGCGAACCGCGCAACCTGTTCCCGCTGGCGCACGAAGCCCGACGCAGTCTGCTGTTCGCCGGCGGCATCGGCATCACCCCGATCCTGTGCATGGCCGAGCGCCTGGCCCATGTCGGAGCTGACTTCGAACTGCATTATTGCGCCCGCGCCAGTGAACGCGCCGCCTTTGTGCAACGCCTCAAGGACTCATCGTTCGCCGAACGCGTGTTCCTGCATTTCGACGAGCAGCCCCATACGGCAATGAACACCGCCCAGGTGCTGGCGGCGCCCGACGCCAACGTCCACCTGTATGTGTGCGGCCCCGGCGGTTTCATGCAGCATGTGCTCGACAGCGCTCGGGCCCAGGGCTGGCAGGAGGAATGCCTGCACCGCGAATACTTCGCTGCGGCGCCGCTGGACAGCAGCCTCGACGCGGGGTTTTCGGTGAAGCTCGCCAGCAGCGGCCAGGTCTTCGATGTGCCCGCCGACCGGAGCGTGGTCCAGGTCCTGGAAAGCCACGGTATCGAGATTGCCGTGTCGTGCGAACAAGGGATTTGCGGAACCTGCCTGACCCGCGTGCTCGAAGGCATACCGGAGCACCGCGACCTGTTCCTCACCGAGCAGGAACAAGCGCTGAACGACCAGTTCACCCCCTGCTGCTCGCGCGCGAAAACCCCGCTGCTGGTGCTCGATCTCTGAAAGGCGTCACGCCGTGGGCAAAATGACCTTCATCCGCGCGTTGGCGGTCGCGGAACCGAAGATCTCGGCATAGCGCAAGGTCGCGTTGGCGTGTTCGCGCATGATCGCTTCGGCCCGCGCGCCCTGGCGATTGACCAGGGCATCGAAGACCGAGTGATGTTGCATGTGGGCATAGTTGAAACGCCGGTATTCGCGGACCATGTCGTCGCGATCCACCGCCAGCGCGGTGACCGATGCGAACGGCAGGTGATCATTGCGTGCCAGTGCGTCGGCGATCGCCGGGTTGTGGCTGCCTTCAACGATGACGCGGTGAAAGCGCATGTTCAGGTCGTGATAGACCTCAAGGTCGTCCTCGGTCACGTACCCTTTGTCGAACAGTTGATCGCCTTCCACCAGGCAGCGCTCGAGCGTGGCACGCGCCGCGGCGGACAACCCGCGCTCGGCGGTTTGACGCGCAGCCAGGCCCTCGAGCACGCCACGCACTTCGACGGCGCCGGCAATGTCGTCCGGGCTGACCGAACGCACCTGATACCCACGCCCGCCAAACGGCACCAGCAGCCCTTCCTGCTCAAGGGTACGGAACGCCATACGCACGGGCATGCGTGACACACCGAACAGTTGCGCCGTGGGAATCTCCATCAGCCGCTCGCCCGCCGCCAACTCGCCGCTGGCGATCATCTTGCGCAGTGCAACCAGCACCAATTGACCGGGTTTACTCATCCAGGCAACTTCCAGAAAACGTGGGTCGCCATAGTACCGCTAGTAGTACCGCAAGTAGTACCGTAAGCATCCGCCCTCCGTCAGACGAACGCCAACGCCGCGCGTGCCGCGTCTATCGCGCCCAGGTGCTGCGCCAACCGGGACGGCAGGTAATCGAAAAAGAACCCGGCGCTTTGCAGCTTGGCGGCGCGCAACGGATCGTCCTCGGGCAATGCCCGGGAAACCCGAGCGGCCCGCGCCCATGCCAGGGCCAGCAGGGCCACGCCGCATAACTGGAGAAAGTCCGGCGCGGCCCGATAGGGGTACTCGCTGTCTTCCAGCGCCCGTTCACGTATGGCCTCGACCACACGGGCCAGCGCGTCACACAGGCTGCCCAGCGCGTCGGCGAAACCTGCACACGCGGCGCATTGGCCGCCCTGCCCGGCCTCGGTGCGCAGCACTGCCAGCAGCAAGTCGAAGGCCCGCCCCTCATCGCCCAGCACCTTGCGCAGCAGCAGGTCATTGGCCTGGATCTCGTTGCTGCCCTCATAGATCATCGCGATGCGACTGTCGCGCAGCGTTTGCTCGATGGCGAACTCGGCGACGTAGCCGTAACCGCCGAAGACCTGCAAGGCATTGCTCGCCTGACGGAAACCCTGCTCGGTGAAAAACGCCTTGATGATCGGCGTCAGCAACTGCGCCAGTTGACCGGCGCACGCTCGTGCTTGCGGGTCCGGGTCATGCTCGGCCTGATCGAGCAAATGCGCGGCCCAATAACCGATGGCCCGCATCCCCTCGCTGGCCGTGCGCAACTCCAGCAACACGCGGCGCATCGCCGGGTGATAACGGATAGGGTCAGCCGCTTGGGCCGATGCCCCTTGCGGCCTCGACGGCGCACGCATTTGCACGCGCTCGGCGGCGTATTGCGCAGCGTTCTGCCAAGCCGCCTCGACATGCCCCAGGCCTTGCAGGCCGACATGCAGGCGCGCCGAGTTCATCATCACGAACATCGCCGCCAGGCCGCGGTTGGCGTCGCCGATCAGCCAGCCTAGGGCGCCGTCGAACACCAGCGAGCACGTGGCGCTGCCCTTGATGCCCATCTTGTGTTCAATGCCGTCGCAATGCACAGCGTTGGCCTGGCCGTCGTCCAGTCGCTTGGGCACCAGGAACAGTGAAAGGCCGCGACTGCCCGGCGGCGCATCGGGCAGGCGCGCCAGTACCAGGTGCAGGATATTGGGCGTGAGGTCGTGCTCGCCGCCGGAGATAAACAACTTGTTGCCCTGCAGGCGATAACGGCCATCGCCCTCGGGGGTCGCGCGACAGCGCAGCAACCCGACATCGCTGCCGGCCTGGGGCTCGGTCAGGCACATGGTGGGCAAGGCATGCCCACTGATGATCTCGGGCAAGTAACGCGCCTGCAACCAGGGCGCGGCGTGGGTCTTGAGGCAGAGGTAGGCGCCGTGGGCGATCCCGGTGTACATGGCCCACGCGTGGTTGCAGGCGTAGAGCATCTCTTGCAGCGCCGCGTCGAGCAGTTGCGGCAACCCCTGGCCGCCCTGCCCTTCAGCGCACGCCAAGGCCGGCCAGCCACCGTCGACATAGGCGCGATAGGCCTCGGCGAAACCCTCCGGCGTGCTGACCTGGCCGGCGTTCCAGCGACAGCCTTGACGATCGCCGCTACTGTTCAGGGGCGCCAGCACCCCCTGGCTGAAGCGCGCCGCTTCCTCCAACACTTGAACGGCGAGAGACATGTCCAACGCTTCGAACGCCGGAACATGGCTCCACGCCTGGGGGGCTTGCAGCCAATGTTCAAGCACAAATTGCATATCGCGCAGCGGCGCCTGATAGCTCCACATGGCAAACCTCATCGAATAAAAAGGAGTTACACCGTTGAACGCTCAACCGCGATAGGCCGGGTTCTCGATCAACAACGCCATGCCCTGCCCACCGCCGACGCAGGCAGCGGCAATCCCGTAGCGCAGGTTGTGCCGGCGTAATTGCCCGGCCAGCGTCATGACCAAGCGCAGGCCGGTGGCGGCCAATGGATGCCCCACCGCCAGCGAACCGCCCTGGACGTTGAGCCGGGTGCTGTCCAGCTCCAGTTCCTGGGCCACCGCCAATACCTGGGCCGCCTGCGCTTCGTTGATCTCGAAACGGCCGATGTCATCCAGGCTCAACCCGCTGCGATGCAGCAGCAAGCGGATCGCCGGCGCCGGACCGATGCCCATGAACTCCGGCGCCACACCGACCACCGCGCTGGCCAGCAGCCGGGCCAGGGGCACACGCGGGCAGGCCGAGGCGCGCCCGACCAGGGCTGCCGCCGCACCATCGACCACCGCGCAGCTGTTGCCAGCGGTTTGCACGCCATTGGCATGCACGGCGCGCAAGCGTGCCAGGGCCGCAAGGTCGGTGGGCCGTGGGTGGCTGTCCTGGGTGACGGCAGCGGCGCGGCGCGCCAGGCGGATGCCACGCGGCTGATACCCCTCCAGCTCGAACACTTGGTTATCGACCGTCACGATCTCTTCAGCCCACGCGCCGTCACGCTGCGCCTGCAACGCACGCTGATGGCTCGCGCAGGCGTAACGGTCCACGGCCTCGCGGCTCAAGCCATGGCGGCGCGCCAGGTGGTCGGCGGTGGCGATCATGTCCAGCCCCGGGGCCGGGTCGTATAGGGCTTCCCAGAGAAAATCCTTGAATTGCACTTCGCCACCGAGACGAAACCCATCCCGGTGGGTGTAGGCCGCAATCGGGTTGCGGGACATCGACTCACTGGCCACGCACAAGGCCAGTTGCACCTCGTCGCGCAGTTGCTCAGCGGCCTGGCGCAACAGCTCGAAACCCGTGGCGCAGATGCGCTGCACCCCCAGCGCCGGGACCGATTGCGCCACGCCGCAGTACAACCCGACATGCCGCGGCAGCAAATAGGCATCGAAGCTGGCCTGGGCCATGGAGCCGGCCAGCACGCTGTCCACCGCCAGCGGGTCGATACCGGCACGGGCCAGGACTTCACGGCCGACCTTGATCCCCAGGTCGATGGGCGAGACCAGGGACAAGGCGCCACCGAGGTCGACCCACGGCGTGCGTAGCGCCTCGTAAATCGCCACGTCGGCAAACGCCGAATATTGCCCCACGCCGCTCAAGGCTTGGGCTCGGCACGCAGGATCGCAGCATCTTCACCGCGATACAGCGCCTCGACCTTGGCCGCGCGCCATTGCAGTACCGCACGCTGGTTGATCGACCCCTTGTCGGTAATTTCCCCACGGTCGATAGACGCCGGCTCGTCGAGCAAGGCAATCCATTCCAAACGGCTGGCATTGCCGGTGGCGTCGCGATTGAGGCGCTGCAACCAGTCGCCGAACCATTGGCGCACCGGCGCGCTGGCGAGTACGTCGGCGTCGCTCGCGTCGGCGTTCAAGCCCGCCAGCCGGCGGCATTCGTAGAGCCTGGGGAAGACCAGGGCGCCCAGGCATTCGCGGTCCGGCGCGGCAATCACCAGGTCCTGCACATACGGCGAGCCTTCCAGCACCGCGCGATTGCGCAACGGCCCGACGCTGACAAACACGCCGGAGGACAGTTTGAAATCCTCGGCGATGCGCCCGTCGAACATCAGCCCCAGTTGCGGCCGATTCGGGTCGGCGAGCTTGATCGCGTCCCCCGAACAATAGAAGCCGTGCGGGTCAAACACCTCGGCGGTTTGTTCCGGCGCCCGCCAGTACCCCGGCATGATGTGCGGCCCGCGAAAGCGCCCTTCGAACTTGCCGTCCACCGGCACCAGGCGCACCTCGCAGCCCGGCGCGGGCAAACCGATATAGCCGGCCATGGACAACGGCCCGGTGGTGAAGGTGCAGGATGGCGCGGCTTCGGTCATGCCCAGCCCGGCCATCATGCGGATGCGTTCTCCGCAGTGCTGTTCGGCCACCCGGTCGAGGCGGTCCCAGACACTTTGCGACAGGCCCGCGGCGGCGAAGAAAAACAATTTCATTCGCGCAAAAAAGCACTCGCGCAACTCGGCATCCTGCTCCAGGGCGCTGACCAACTCTTCCCAGCCCTTGGGCACCGTCAGATAGGCCGTGGGCGACACCTCCTTGAGGTTGCGCAGGGTCTCGGCAAACCCCTGGGCCGTGGGCTTGCCAGCGTCGAGGTAAAAGGTGCCGCCGTTGTAGAGCACGATGCCGACGTTGTGGCTGCCGCCGAAGGTGTGATTCCACGGCAACCAGTCCACCAGCACCGGCGGCTCTTCGCCGAACACCGGAAACGTCTGCAACAGCATCTGCTGGTTGGCGCAGAGCATGCGTTGCGTGGTGATCACCGCCTTGGGCAATTTGGTCGAGCCCGAGGTGAAAAGAAACTTGGCGATGCTGTCCGGGCCGGTGACATTGAACGCCTGATCGGCCGCACTGCCGCCCGGGGTTTGCAGCAGGCTCGCGAAGCTGACCTGGGTGCGTCCCGGCACATGGCCGCGCACGCAGATCAGCGGCGTCTCGGCCGGCAATACCGCGTCGATCGCGCGCTGGTAGGCCGCCGCATCGCTGACGAACACCAGCCCCGGCTGCAGCAGGTCGCATACATGCCGCAGCTTGGCGAAGTCCTGGGACAACAACGAATACGCCGGCGACACCGGGCAGTAAGGGATACCGGCATACATCGCGCCGAGGGCCAGTTGCAGATGCTCGATGTCATTGCCCGACAGCAACGCCAGCGGCTTGTCTGCCGACAGGCCGTAACTCAGCAAGGCCTGGGCAATCGCCCGCACGCTCTCAAGCATCTGCGCGTAGCTGACGCGACGCCAGTCACCATCGGCCTGCCGTGCGGCAATGAAGGTCTGCTCGGGACGCACCCGGGCCCAATGCACCAGACGATCGAGCAAGCGCGCCGGCAACTCGGCCAATGGCTCCAGGGAACGCATATGCAGCACGCCCTGCTCTTCAGTGACCGCCACCGGGGCGTGGCCGATGGAGACCTCGCGGTAGCGCGGTGCGGGCTGGGGTTGCGGTCTGAATTCGGAACTCACAAGGGTGTCCTCCAGCAAGGCGGATCACAGCCGCCTTGTTATTGTTATGTCGCGACGCCTGCTCAGATCGGGTAATGCCGCGGCCCGTTCTGCAAGGTCACCCAGCGCAATTGCGTGAAGTGTTCAATCGACGCCTTGCCGCCAAAGCTGCCGTAACCGCTGGACTTGACCCCGCCAAAGGGCATCTGCGCCTCGTCATGCACGGTCGGCCCGTTGATGTGGCAAATGCCCGACTCCACCCGCTGCGCCAGCGCCAGCGCACGCCCGGTGTCGCGGCTGAAGATCGCCGCCGACAGGCCGAACTCGGAGTCGTTGGCCAGGCGCAGCAGTGCCTCATCACCGTCACCGCGCAGCAACACCGCCACCGGGCCGAAGGATTCTTCGCGGTACAAGCGCATGTTTTCGGTGACGCCATCGATCAGGGTCGGCTGCAGAATGCTGCCCTCCAACTGGCCGCCCGCGACCAGCCGTGCGCCCTTGCCCAGCGCATCGTCGATCAGGGCCTTGATGCGCGTACCGGCGCTGGCATCCACCAGGGAACCCAAGACCGAATCCGCCGCCGCGGGGTCACCGGCGCGCAGGCTGGCGACCTTGGCGGTCAGCTTGGCGATAAACGCATCGGCGACCTTGGCATCGACAATCAGGCGCTCGGTGGACATGCAAATCTGCCCCTGGTTGAAGTAGGCACCAAACGCTGCCGCGGCAACCGCCGCATCCAGGTCGGCGTCGTCGAGCACCAGGAGCGGCGCCTTGCCGCCCAACTCCAGCAAGGCCGGCTTGAGGTGACGCGCCGAGAGTTCGCCGACAATCCGCCCGACATGGGTCGAGCCGGTGAAGTTGACCCGGCGCACCGCCGGGTTGGCGATCAGCCGTTCGACAATCGCGGCGGCATCGGCCGGTGCGTTGCTGATGACGTTGACCACGCCATCGCCCAGCCCGGCATCCTGCAAGACCTGGCCAATCAGGCGATGCACCGCCGGGCTTAACTCCGAAGCCTTGAGCACCACGGTATTGCCACAGGCCAGCGGCATGGCGATGGCGCGCGTGGCGAGGATGACCGGGGCATTCCACGGCGCAATCCCCAGCACCACGCCGCACGGCTGACGCAGGGCCATGGCGAAACTGCCGGGGACATCGGAGGGAATCACTTCGCCCGTGATCTGGGTGGTCATCGACGCTGCTTCACGCAGCATGTTGGCCGCCAGGCGCACGTTGAAGCCATACCAGTTGGCCATGGCGCCGGTTTCGCCGGCGGCGGCAATGAATTCGGCGCTGCGCGCCTGCAAGTGCTCGGCCGCCTTGAGCAACCGGGTGCGGCGTTCGTTCGGCGCCAGCGCGGCCCAGCCGGGGAACGCCGCCTGGGCTGCGGCCACGGCGGCGTCGGCATCGTCCAGGGTCGCGGCGGCAACCCGCGAAACCACTTCACCGGTCACCGGGTTGCGACGCTCGAAGGTTCGACCGTCACGGGCGGGGCACGACCGGCCGCCGATCAACAGGGGCACGTCCAGCATGGTGATTCCTCTTTATTGTCTTTATGGGGAATGCATTCAAGCGATGTCACAGTAGCGCCAGGGTGAGGCGGCGAACAGCGGGATGCGCCCGCCATTCGCCGACCAGCCTCAGCGTTTGTACGTCTGCAGGCCGGGCTTGATGCTCTTGTCGTCGAGGAACTGCTTCATGCCCTGCTCGCGGCCGCCTTCGGTGTCGAGCAAGCGCGACTGATCGAGCTTGGCGTAGAGGTAATCCTCGTTCTGCTCCCAGGTCAGTTCGCGGCAACGCTTGAAGCCATGCTTGGCCGCCCGCAGCACCACCGGGTTTTTCTCCAGCAGGTTGCGCGCCAGTTCGATGGTCACTTCGCGCAGTTGCGCCAGCGGTACGCTTTCGTTGACCAGGCCCATCTCGGCGGCCTTCTGCCCGCCGAAGGTCTTGCCGGTCATGATGTAGTACAGCGATTGACGATGGCCCACGGTGTCGGCCATGGCCTTGCTCACCAGGTTGCCCGGTGGGATGCCCCAGTTGATTTCCGAGAGGCCGAAGGTGGCTTCGTCGGCGCAGATCGCCAGGTCGCACGCCACCAATGGGCTGAAGCCGCCGCCGAAGCACCAGCCATTGACCATGGCGATGGTGGGCTTGGCGTACATGCGCAGCAGTTTCCATTGCCATTGCGAGGCTTCGCGGCGGATTTTCTCCTGGAGGATTTCCGGGCCGGCATCCACTTCGCGAAAGTATTCCTTGAGGTCCATGCCGGCGGTCCAGGCTTCACCGGCACCGGTCAGTACCAGTACGCCGGCGGCGGGGTCCTGCTCCAGGGTTTCCAGGACGTCGATCATTTCGCGGTTCAGGGTCGGGCTCATGGCGTTGCGTTTTTCCGGGCGATTGAGAATGACCCAGGCAATGCCTTCCTCGATTTCAACCTTGACGGTGGTCCAACGGCCTTCGTAATTGCTCATGACGGTACGCTCTTGTTCTTGGTTGGAAGATGATTCGAAATTAAACCGCAAATATAGTTATGTCAATTAACTATTAACCTTGATAACCAATATTTTCCCCTTGTAAAACCTAAGCCGCTCGGGCGTTATGAAAAGCCGGCATAGCCATGGCTCGCGAACCTCGGCAAACTAGATAGCTTTCTTAACCTCCACCTTCTGAGGATTGCACTGTCAATGGCCAAGCCTTCCAACATCGCCGACGCCAACCTGGCCCTGCCCGACACCACCGAGGGGCGTGCGCCGCTGGATTCGGCCCTGGACGACCTGATCGGTTACGCCATACGGCGTGCGCAGCTCAAGCTGTTCCAGAACCTGATCGGTCGGCTTGCCGAGCACGACCTGCGCCCCGCTCAGTTCTCGGCCCTGGCGATCATCGAGCAGAATCCCGGCCTGATGCAGACCGACCTGGCTCGCGCGCTGGCGATTGAGCCGCCCCAGGTGGTGCCGTTGCTGAACAAGCTGGAAAGCCGCGCCCTCGCCGTGCGTGTGCGCTGCAAACCAGACAAGCGCTCCTATGGGATCTTCCTCAGCAAGACCGGCGAAACCCTGCTCAAGGCGCTCAAAGAGATCGCCGTCCAGAGTGACCTGGACTCCACCGCAGCCCTGGACGCTGAGGAACGTGCAGAGCTGCTGCGCTTGCTGAAGAAGGTGTATCAGGACTGACGGCTTACCAGAGCGCCACGGTGTAAAGCACCAGGAAACGGGTCTGGTTTTCATCGCGAAATGCCGCGCCAGCCGGGAAGTCATTGCGATAGATCGACTTGCGCGCCAGCAGCCCGACGTTCTTCAGCGGGCCGCTCTGGATCACGTAGCCCAGCTCCATCTGGAACTCGCGCTCCTTGCGATCCTCGGCGTTGAATGCCGCCAGCTCGATGTTATCGCCGCGCACGTAACGCAGCCGGCCCTTCAGGCCCGGTAAACCGGAAGCCGCGAAGTCATAGTCGTAGATCGCCTGCCAGGTGCGCTCCTTGGCGTTGAGAAAGTCCGAACTCATGGTCAGTTCGCTCATGCCCATCAGCTCCGTCCCGGAGATATAGGGCGTGGCCGTCTCCCCACTGGAATGCATGTAGCCCAGGCTGAATTTGTGACCGCCCAGGCGGTAGCCAAACAACGCCGAGAGGTTGCGGTTATCCACGTTCCCCGCCTTGGCACTGCCGTCCTCGCGACTGAAGAAACTGCGCAAGTCGCTGGTGAGCACGCCATCGCCCACGGGCAGATTGTGCAACAACGCCAGGGTGTCCTGCTGGTAGAGGTCGGCTATCTGCGAGTGATAGGCGCGCAGGCTGAGGTCTTTGTTGACCTGGTAGTCACCGCCGACGTAAGCCAGGTGCGAGGTGGTGGCGGTGGCGTTGAAACGCCGGTTGGGCGAGGCGATGGTCATGGCCTGGTAGCTGGTGGAGTCGCGTTTGTTGATGCGGTCGATATAGCCGGTATTGAAGGTCAGGCCGTCGATATCCTTGGAGCTCAAGGTGGTGCCGCGAAAGGTTTGCGGCAGCAGGCGCGACGGGCTGGCAAAGGCGAACGGCAGGAAGATCGACACGTCACCGGTCTTCACGGTGGTTTGGGCAAACCGCATCTTGGCGGTCGGCGCCAGGCGCGAGTACTCATCGGCGGCACGCTTGTCGCTGGCCGACACCGGCAACAACTCGGTGCCGCTGCGGTCCGGCGAAGAATCGAGCTTGACCCCCATCAACCCGCGCACATCCAGGCCAAAGCCCAGCGGGCCCGGGGTGTACCCCGATTCCAGGTTGAGGATGAACGCCTGGGCCCATTCTCGCGCAGCGGTCTTTGCACCGTCGTCCTTGTAGTCGCGATCCAGATAGTAATTGCGCAGGGTCAAGGTGCCGTGGCTGTCGTCGATAAAGCCGGCCGCCCACAGCTGGGAGGGCAACACGCTCAAGGCCAGCAACGCCATGACCAGGCCTGGCTTGCGGTTCGACACACAGGAGACGGACGCCACTGCAACGGCGTCCTCCATCGGGAGTTTTGGCATGTTCGTTGTCCATTTTTTGTTGTTGTTTTTGGGGGTGGCACACGCTCGGCCCGTTCGGCTTCGCCAATAGAGAATGGAAACAGCCGACGGCACTCGTCAACAGCGACTGACCGATAATCGAACATTAATAAAGCTATCTATTTTTATGATGAACACTGACACGCATCACAACACCATGAATTTAAAGCACTTATTTACTGTTTTTAGCATTTTTAATACGCCATTCATTTTTTAGTTATCTTTGTTATCTTAATCAGCAGCAGCCACTTGCGCTCGCCACCACAACAAAAACAACAACAATGAGGTTTGCCCATGGACAGTCCATCGCGTCGTTCGACGCTGACTATCGCGTTGTGCTTTATCGTTGCGCTGATCGAAGGGTTCGATCTGCAAGCCGCCGGAACCGCCGCCGCGGGGTTGCGCCAGAGTTTTGCCCTGGACCCGAAGATGCTCGGTTGGGTGTTCAGCGTCGGGATCATTGGCCTGCTGCCGGGGGCGTTCTTCGGTGGCTGGGTCGCCGACCGAATCGGGCGCAAAAAAATCCTGGTGATCGCCGTGCTGCTGTTCGGGCTGTTCTCGCTTTGCACCGCGTTTGTCGAAAGCTACTCGAGCCTGCTGTTGGTGCGCTTTCTGACCGGCCTCGGGCTGGGTGCCGCGCTGCCCAACCTGATCGCCCTGTGCGCCGAAGCGGTCAGCGAACGCAGCCGGGGCACCGCCATCAGTGTGATGTACTGCGGCGTGCCGTTGGGCGGCGCATTGGCGGCGGTGGTGGCGATGTTTTCCAGTGAACACTGGCAGACCACCTTTATCATCGGCGGCCTGGCGCCCTTGCTGGCCGTGCCGTTGATGATCCTGCTGCTGCCCGAGTCCAACGCCTTTCGCCAACAGCTCGACAATACCCTCAGTGCCCGCCCCTCCACCCGCCAGGCGCTGTTCGGCGAAGGGCGCGCAGGCACCACGCTGGCCTTGTGGCTCAGCTACTTCTTCACCCTGACTGTGATGTACATGCTGCTCAACTGGCTGCCGTCGTTGTTGCTCGAACAAGGCTTCAGCAAACCCCAGGCGGGCATGGTGCAGATGCTGTTCAACATCGGCGGCGCCCTTGGCTCGCTGCTCGGCGGTGTCCTGCTGGACCGCTGCAATGCCCTCAGAGTGGTGCTGTTCGTGTATGCCGGGCTGCTCGCGGCCCTGGCCGGGGTCGGGCTGTCGGTGGGCATCGTGCCCATGGCCATCGCCGGTTTCGCCGCGGGCTTGTTCGTCATGGCCGCGCAGTTGGTGCTCTATGCGTCGGCACCGCCCTCCTATCCAACGGCGGTACGCGCCACCGGTGTCGGTGCGGCCGTGGCCATCGGCCGGCTGGGCTCGATGGCCGGACCGCTGGCGGCGGGACAACTGCTCGCCGCAGGTGCGGGCACCACAGGCGTCCTGCTGGCGACCTCTCCCGGGTTGGCGATCGCGGCGCTGGCTATCATCACCGTCATGGTGCGTAAGGCGCCACTGAACCTGTCCACCCCGGAAGCGGCCGGGCACACCAAAGCCTAGAACTTGTGCAGCCAATTGAGCACCAGTTTATTGCCCTCGGTGCGGTTCTCAGCCTGCTGTTCAAAGTAGGCGTTCACCGATAGCACGTTCTCCTTGTTGAAGGCGTATAACAGGCCTGGGCCCATGGCCCAGACCTTCTCCCGGCGCCCGCTCACGGCGTGCCCGTCCACCTGGGTGTCGGTGATCTGCTTCAACCAGTAGCCGTTCACCCCCACGCTCAGTTGCTGGCTCAAGGCATATTGCACGGTCAGGTTGGCATGCAACGCCTGGCCGGCCTGGGTATCGGAAACATCCCCAAAACCGGCCTGCGGCTCATCATTCTTGCCATTCCACAGGTACATGAAACGCCCGCTCGCCGACCACTTCGGGCTGAACCAGTACGTTGCCGCGTAATACGGGTTGAATGACCAGAAGTTGCTGCCTGGGTTGATCGAGCGCTTGCGATCATAGGCCCCCACCGGCACCGAGATATCGGCTTCGACACGTTGGGTCAACAACGGGCTGCCATCGGCGCGGCTCAGGGTCGGCAGTTGCAGGAAGGGCCCCACAGTCACATCACCAAACCCGGCGCGAGAACTCAGCGCCGCATTGTTCAAGCCATCGTCGACATCTGCGTGGACCAGGGAGGTGTTGATCAGGGTGAGTCCCGGCATCGCACCATTGGCCAGGGGTTGCCCGAGGTAGATGATCTGCGTGGTGGGCGCCACCACGTCCAGGTCCTGTTTGGGCAACGCCAGCTTGTGACCGTTGGCGTCATTGAAGCGGCTGGCTCGGGAGTACGTCAGGTATTCCTCCAGGTACCAGCCAGGGCCGGCCGGGGCCGGTGAGCCGTCGTAGAAACTGGTGCTGCCGAGGTTGAGCCCGGGCAGGTCGTAAGCGTGTGCAATCGATGACAGTGCGACAAAAGGCATGGCCGCAACCGTCCGCAAGATAGGCTTGAGCATCTTGGATGTCCTGTATTTTTGTTGTTGTTCAAGACCCCCGGCGCGAAGGCGCCGCGCCGGGGTTTAGCGCCGTTGCAAGCGCTACACGTAGGTCGCGGCCAAGCCACCATCCACCGGCAGATTGACCCCGTTGACCCAGCGCGCAGCGTCCGAGCAGAGGAAGGCAATCACCGCCGCCACCTCATCGGCCAGGGCTGGCCGGGTCATGCGCTGGCTGTCTGCGGCCACCCGCTCCGGCCCGAGCATGCTGACGAAATCGCCGAGAATCGGGGTAAACACCGGCCCCGGCGCGACGCAGTTGATGCGTACCGAGTGATCGCGAAACCAGCCCTGGGATTGCTGGAAGCTCCACACGATCAGCGCTTCCTTGAAGTACTGATAACAGTTGTCCTGCTCCACCGGGTTGGCCGCCAGCCACTGCTGCCCTGCCTCGAAGCTTGGCGTCGCGGCCAGGGCCTTGTGCCGCTCCAGCCGTTGCGGCCATTGCGCACCGAGGACCGAGGCGACATTGACGATGCTGCCGCCCGCCGACATGCGTGGCAGCAGCGATTGGGTCAGGTGCCGCAGCCCCAGGTAATTGACCGTGGCCACCGCTTGCAAGGGCGCCGTACCGGGCACGCCGGCAATGTTGCACAGCCCATCGATGCGCGCCGGCAGGCGTGCCACCAGCGCATCGATGCTGGCAGGGTCGCCCAGGTCAGCCTGGACGAAGCTATCCAGGGTCAGTTGCGGTGCATGGCGATCAACGCCGATCACCGTGGCCCCCTGGAAGCGCGCAAGCCGCGCCAGCTCGGCGCCAATGCCGGAAGCGACGCCAGTGACGATCAAGGTTTTGTTCTGCAGGTTCATGTTCAAGCCCTCTTGTTTTTGTATAGGCATGGGTGGATCAAACCGATGAGCCAGGGCTCAGAACGGATAGGCGGGCGGTGTATTTTTCAGCGTGACCCACTGCCACTGGCTGTACTCGTCCCAGTCGGCCGGCCCGCCCACGCTGCCGCCATTACCGGAGGCGCCGCGCCCGCCGAACGGGTTGATGCATTCGTCGGCCACGGTCTGGTCGTTGATGTGCAACAGGCCGCAGTCAAGCCGCTCGCCGATGGCCATGGCGCGCCCGACCGACGGCGAGATGATGGCGGCCGACAGGCCGTACTCGGTGCGGTTGGCCAGTTCGATGGCCTCCTCGTCCGTGGCGAAGCTGACCACCGTGGCCACCGGGCCGAAGATTTCATCCTCAAACGCGCGCATACCCGGACGCACGCCACTGAGCACGGTGGGCTGGTAGAACAACCGGTCATATTCGCCGCCCGCCTCCAACCGCGCGCCCGCTTGCAGGCTGTCGCTGACGATTGCGTGTACGCGCTGCAATTGCCGTTGGTTGATCAATGGGCCGAGCGCGGCCTCACCGCGGGCGGCATTGCCCACCGTCAACGCCCGGGCCTTGTCCACCAACTTGCGCGTGAGGCGTTCGGCGATGGATTCGTGGGCGAGAATCAAGCCGGTCGCCATGCAGATCTGCCCCTGGTGCATCCAGGCGCCCCAGGCGGCATTGCTCGCGGCCAGGTCGAGGTCGGCGTCTTCGAGAATGATCAGCGGGTTTTTGCCGCCCAGTTCCAGCGCGACTTTTTTCAGGTGTCGCCCCGCCACTTCGGCGACTTTGCGCCCCGCCGCCGTGGATCCGGTGAACGCAATCATCCGCACATTCGGATCGCGGCACAGCGCCTCCCCCTCCGGCGCAGCGCCGGGCAACACCTGCAGCAGGCCCTTGGGCAAGCCCGCCTCCTCGAACAGCCGGGCGATGAGAAAACCACCGCTGACCGGCGTCTGCGGGTCGGGCTTGAGCACCACCGCATTGCCCGCCGCCAGCGCCGGCGCCACCGAGCGCAGCGACAGGATCAGCGGAAAATTGAACGGCGAAATCACCCCGACCACGCCATGGGGCTGACGCCGCGCATAGGACAGGCGCCCGGCTTCACTGGGCAGCACCACCCCGTGCGGCTGGGACAACAGCCCCGCCGCCTGATGCAGCAGCACTATCGCTTCGCGCACTTCGTGTTCACCCTTGAACAACGCGCCGCCGGTTTCCCGCGCGACATACAGCGCCAGTTCCGCGAAGGACTGCTGAGCCAGGTCCGCCGCCTTGCGAAACACCTCGGCACGCTCCCGAGGGCCGAATGCAGCCCATGCCGGCTGCGCCAGGGCCGCGTTGCGGCAGGCGATGGCGATGTCGGCCGGGGTGGCCATGGCGCAGCGCATCAGGGGTTCGCCGGTGGCGGGTTCGATCACTGGGATCACGGACCCCGAGGCGGGTATCCAATCGCCGTTGAACAGGCATTCGGACGCAATGGCCCGCTGTAGAAAGTGAGTGGTTTCAGACACTGACATGGCAACTCCGAGTTCTTGTAATTGTCATCGCCTGCACAGGGTGCAAACGCCGCATCAAGCCTTGAGCAAAGGCTGTGCCGCTTGCGCGCAAAGCTGCTGACGTAACGCGTCGAGGGCTCTGGGTCGAGGCCCGCCGCGCTGCGCTCACACCCCACCGAGCGGTTGCCTGCAAGAACCGGGGCCCTGCCACTTGTTCAATTGATAAGGTTATGTTTAATAACTATCTGAGCAGTTACTCATATCGTTCACTCGCTTTGCAGGGGCATAACAATGACTAATCCCCCCAGTGCGCTGCCCGACGACCGGGTGGCCAACGCGGCCTTCCATCCGCGCGGCGACAGCCGCCAACTCAGCGCCGGCAGCTCGCCCACGCCGGCGGAACTGACCGACTGCCTGTTTTTTTCTCCCGAAGACGGGCGTATCTGGCTCAACGATCAACGCATGTTGTTGCTGCACAGTTCGTCGTTCGGCGCCCTGCGCGGGGAGGTCATCGAGCGCCTGGGCCTGGAGCAGGCGCGCGGCCTGTTCACCCGCACCGGTTATGCCTCCGGCGCGCGGGATGCGCGGTTGATACGCGAGCGCTGGCCACAGGCCGATGCCGCCGCGGTGTTTCGCGCCGGGACACACCTGCACACCCTGGAGGGCATGACCAAGGTCGAGCCGCTGCACTTCAAGTTCGATGCCGATTCGGGGTTCTATGAAGGTGAGTTCCTCTGGCACCACTCCTGCGAGGCCGATGAGCATGTGGGCGCCTACGGCATCGGCCAGGACCCGGTGTGCTGGACTGAAACCGGCTATGCCATCGGTTTCGTCAGTGGCCTGTTCGGGCAAATGGTGATTTTCCGCGAAGTGGAATGCCGTGGCATGGGCCACCGCAGCTGTCGGGTGATCGGCAAGACGGCCGAGCAATGGGGTGACGTCGAGCAGGACCTGCGCTACCTGAATGTGTCCCAGGCCGTCACCAGCACCACGCTCGCGCCCACGCCCGAGCACCCGGTGAGCCGCAGCGCCAGGGCCAACCCGACGCAAACGCTGGTGGGCGCCAGCGCGGCGTTCAACGCCGCGACACAAGCCCTGCAACGCGTCGCGCTGACCCCGGCAACGGTGTTGATCAGCGGTGAGTCCGGAGTGGGCAAGGAGATGTTTGCGCGCCAGTTGCACCAGCTCAGTCACCGCCATGACGGCCCGTTCGTGGCGCTCAATTGCGCCGCCATTCCGGATAACCTGATCGAGGCCGAACTCTTCGGTGTCGAACGCGGTGCCTATACCGGCGCGACGCACTCGCGCCCCGGACGTTTCGAACGGGCCCAGGGCGGCACGCTGTTCCTGGATGAAATCACCAGCCTCAGCCTGGGCGGGCAGAGCAAGTTGCTGCGGGCCTTGCAGGAGCGGGAAATCGAACGGGTCGGCGGCGTGCGCGGTATCAAGGTGGACGTGCGCGTGGTCGCCGCCACCAATATCGACCTGCGTAAAGCCGTGGCTGACGGTACGTTTCGTGAAGACCTGTTCTACCGGCTGAATGTCTACCCCATCGCCCTGCCACCGCTACGCGAACGCAGGGACGACATCCCGCTGCTGATCAACGCATTCCTCACGCGCTTCTGCCAGGAATACGCGCGAACGCCGGCGGGCCTGACCATGCGCGCCCTGAAGGTTTTGCTGCGCTATGACTTCGCGGGCAATGTACGCGAGCTGCAAAACCTGATCGAACGCGGCCTGATCGCCAGTGACGAAGGCCAAGCGATTGACCTGGTGCACCTGTTTCGCAACGAGCCGATGCCCGCCGATCCCTATGGCCTGGACGACCACGGCAGCCTGTCAAATAGCGGGCCGCAGCTAACCACCACAGCGCCCCGCCCTGCACTGCTGGACACCCTTGGCCAGCTGGACCAGGGGTTTTCCATTGACGGCCTTGAATCGCGCCTGATCAATGAAGCGCTGCAACAAAACGCCGGCAACCTGGCCGCCGCCGCCAGGCTCGTGGGGCTCAGCCGCGCTCAATTTGCCTACAGGCTGAAGAAGCATCAGCGGCAAACCCCTTGAATGGCAATTAGTGCTTTAAAAGCTTTACCCAATTAAGTATTTTGCAGGGATACCGGGGCGACAAGCGCCCCTCTTTTTACTCGTGACAAGGATCTCCTGTGAGCGGACTGCGTGAACGTCAGAAAGCCGAACGCCGGCAAGCTATCAGCAAGGCCGCGATCGAACTGTTTGAGCGCCAGGGTTTCCAGAACACCACCATCGAACAGATCGCCAGCCAGGCCGGGGTGTCGCCGCCGACGGTGTTCAAGTACTTCGGCAACAAGCAGGAAATCATCCTGGAAATCCTGCACCACGCCGATCAACGCGCGATCACCGACACCCGCAGCCGGATCCACGAAATAGACGACCCGGTCGAAGCGCTCTGCCACCTGGAACGCCTGCTTACCGGCTATGCGTTGGAAGTCATGCACCCCAGCCTGTGGCGTGAACTGCTGCCGCTGATTCTCTTCGGTGGCAACAATGAACTGCCGGCAGGCTATCGGGCCATGAACGATGCGCTCAGGGCCGAAATCAGCGAATTGCTGCGGGAATTGCAACGGGCCGGCAAGCTGCGTCCGCAGCTCGATGTGGAATTGGCCGCGTTCCTGTTGAACGACTATTCGCACCTGCAACTGTTCCGACTGGTGAACCAGGAACACCCGGATATCGACGCGCACTCTACCCAGGTCAGGCGTATCACCGAGTTGCTGTTTTACGGCATGCAGGCCTGACCCATTGCGGGGTCAGGCCATACTGATCAGCGGTTGCTCTTGATGGCGGTCCAAGTGCGGGTACGGATGCGCTCCACGGCGGCCGGGATCGGCTCCAGGGCGAACAGGGTCTTGCGCGCTTCCTCCGGCACATACATGTTGGGGTCGTTGCGGATGCTGGCGTCCACCAGCGCAGTGGCGTCCTTGTTCGGGTTGGGGTAGCCGATTTTGTTGCTGATGCGCGCAATCACGTCCGGGCGCAGGATGTAATTGATGAACGCATGGGCCTCTGCAGTATCGGGCGCATTGGCCGGGATCATCATCACGTCCGCCCACATCGGCGCGCCTTCCTTGGGCAGTGCCATCTCGACCTTGACGCCCTTGCCGGCGGCATCTGCCAGTCGCGTAGCCAATGCGACACCGCCGGACCAGCCCACACCCACACAGATATCACCGTTGGCCAGGTCCATGCCGTAGCGCGAGGAGTTGAAGTAAGTGACGTAAGGGCGAATCTTCATCATCACGGCCTGGGCTTGCGCATAGTCCTCACGCTTCTGGCTATTGGGGTCGAGGCCCTTGTAGTGCAAGGCAATCGGCAGGATCTCGTTGCCGGCGTCGAGGAAACCCACGCCACAACTGGCGAGCTTGGCGAGGTTTTCTTCCTTGAAGATGATGTCCCAGCTGTTCATCTGCACGTCGGCGCCCAGGGCTTTGCGCACCTTGTCGACGTTGTAGCCGATCAATGTGGTGCCCCATAGGTAAGGTACGGCGTAGCGGTTGCCGGTGTCCCCCACCGCTTCCAGGGATTTCATGAACGCGGGGTCCAGGTGCTGCCAGTTCGGCAACTGCGCGCGGTCCAACGGTTGGACGGCACCGGCGGTGATCAGATGCCCCAGGTTGGCGGTGCCCGGGAATACCACGTCATACCCGGAGTTTCCCGTCAGCAGCTTGGACTCCATGGTTTCGGCGCTGTCGAATACATCGTAGATCGGGCGGATTCCGGTCTCTTCCTGGAAGCTCTTGAGCACTTCCGGCGGCAGGTATTCGATCCAGTTGTAGATCCTTACGGTTCGTTCTTCGGCCAGGCAAAAACCGCTGATCAACAACGAAGCGACAGTGCCCAACACGGTATTACGCAAAAAACTGTTCATGATAAAAACACTCCAGCGCGGCCGCAAAGGCTCGCGGCACTTAATAGCGATAGGTGAAATACAGTTCCAACGCACTGAAGGTCTGGTCGTCACCGAACACCTGCTTGGCGGCGGCCAGTGGTTTGACCCAGTTATAGGACAGCGACGTATAGAACGACGGCGTGGGCGTCCAGTCGAGGAATATCACGCTCTCATCGGCAAAGCGCCGATCGCGGACCGCCGCGCCCATGTAGTTTTTCTCATCGAGCCAGAACTGGTAGTGAATGGCGCCGAGGGTCAGGGTCTCGTTGAGGTGGGTCTTGAGCGAGAACTGTTGGACATTTTCGTTGCTGTTGAACAGCAGGTAGTTGCCGACCACGTCGCCGACGAGCCACGTACTCCAGTCGACGAAGCCCTTGCTCAACGGGTCCCAGGCTTTCTGGCGGTTATCGCTGAGGTTGTCATCACCGGAAAAGCTCGCGTAGCGATAACCGATGACGGGCGTCAACGGCAACGTACTGAAGGCATAGTCGGCCTGGCCGTACCAGGCGTTGGCATCGTAATCGACCCCCTCGCCGCTACCGCGCTCCAACGCGTACTCCGCATTCAGGGTCAGCGCCGGTACGCCGGGCACCTTGGCATTGAGCGCCCGCAGGTTGTACACCTGCATGCCGTCGCGACGACGAGGCAGCGTGCTGCCTTTGGGCCCCAGGGCGTTGACCCGCATGGCCATGGCGCCCAGGGTCACTTGGTCGTCGAGGTTGTAATCGAGGTTGACGCCGGTCATGCGGAAATCACCCAGGTCATCGTCGGTGCGCAGGGTGAATGCCTGAGACTTCAAGGCGCCATGTTCCCAGGCCAGGATCGCCGAATCCTTGAAGGCGGTTCGAGGGCCCAGCCAGTAGGCACCGTCCTTGAGCTGGTCCAGGTTGCCGTCCATGACGATGAACCCCGTACCGACCATGTAGTTCTGGCGGCCAGCCGTGAACTTCCACTCACCGGCGCGGAACCCGCCGTACAGTTCTTCAGCGGCAACCTTGCCGTCGGAACTGCGGGTAAAACCGCCCGCGTCGCCGTCGCCGAACGTGCTTGCCGCGACCAGGGAACCGCCGGCCAGCAAGCTGAAATCGGGTTGCAACGCATACTCGAGTTTGACCCCGGGTTTTACGTAGAACTCTTGCCAGTCGATCTTGGTGCCGCCATTTTTACCGTTGCGCGCATCGACCCGGCCGCTGCCGAAGTTGACGCCGCGGGTTGATAGCGTCGCGCCCCCCGCGGTGAGGTTGACTTCGCCCTTGAGATCGCCGTCCTCAAAGGTGTAGCCCGCCAACGCGACGTGGGTGGTCAAGGGTAAGCCGACCGCTATGAGCGCTCGAGAGAAACGCTTGATGAAAACCATAAGAAGCTCCTGTGTGATTATTGTTGTTACAGGGCAGTCAATGGCGACGCAAAGCGCCGCCAACACATGGCAAAGCCAGGTGAATAGAACGCAAGACTCTTATTTTTCGGGGTGTGTCAGTGACTCAGGTGAGCGCTGATAGCGCGCAGCATTCGCACGCTATCGGCATCGAACGGGCCGACCGCATCGGTCAGCGACGATTGCTTGACGATCACGACGCCGGAGGGCTTGTCGATGAACAGGTACTGGCCGTGGATGCCACCGGCCATCAGGGCCTGGCTGTGATCGTTGAACACGTACCACTGGCTTCGATAGGACGCACCCGGTGTCCAGCCGGAGAACTCGGCATTTTGCGCGTAGATCGCCGGATCCCCACCGGCGGCGATACGTGCCACGGTCTCGGGCGACAGCAGCTCAACCCCCTCGTGACAGCCATCGTTGGCCAGCAGACGACCGAAGCGCGCCATGTCTCTTAACGTCGCACTGAAACCCGCCCCGGCGACGTTACGTCCCCAGGGATCAGCCATGAAATAGCCGTCGCGATCACAGCCCAGCCGGCTCCAGATTTCTGCCAACAACTGACTGCAGGCCTTGCCCGAGGCGCGCTCCATGACCCAAGCCAAGGCTTCGGTGGTCGCGGTCACATAATGGAAAAAGCCACCGTGGCTGGCGCGCTTTTTGAGGGATGGCAGGTACTGGTACAACGACTCGAATTGGGCGTATTGCGCCGGTGCCGGTTGAAACCCGCAGGCGTAACCGTACTGCGAACTCTCCGAGTTGGGATCGTCGTACACCTCGCTGTAGTCGATGCCCACCGCCATATCGAACAACTGGCGCACCGTCGCATCGCCAAACGCGCTGCCCACCAGTTCGGGCACGTAGTACGCGACGGGTAACCCGGGTTCAAGCACGCCACTGGAAACCAGCTGTTCGCCAAGGGTGCCGATCAGCGACTTGGTCACCGAAAACATGATGTGCCGGTCGCACGCCTGCTGACCGTTGAAGTAGCGCTCGAACAATACCGTGTCGCCCTGCATCACCAAAAAGGCGTCGGTCTGGCTGGCCTCGAGGTGGTCGATAACGCTGATGCTCAGCCCACACTCACTGTCGAAACACAGCTGGTCCAGCGCATTGGGAGCCTGCTTGAGCATACCGACCGGCCCTGGGCCCGCCGGTACGTCAATAGTGGGGCGCAAGCGCGCCAGGTTGCGGAACCCCCACTGGCTGAAGGGCGGACGCATCCAGTTGTGCCACGTGACTCGGTGTTCCGGCTCGGCGGGAAAGCCATGCATCAGCAAAGGGGCCGCGCAAGTGGCCGACGACGATTCAGTGGCCTCGACGTAAAGCGTCGCAAGAAAAGACGGGTTTTTATGACTCATCGGGAGATGACCCTGGAGATGACTCTGCATGAGAGCAGATGCGCAGAAATCATTACCCGATATTTATCTTTAGTCAATAAAACTTTTTACTCGATAACACTCGTTCTGCTATCGCTGCATCGAGCCGGTCGCCGGCGGTGCGCGGCACATTCGCCGTCATGAAAAGCACACTCCACACCGACCTCAGAAATCAACCGTGGCCGACAACTGCAAGGTGCGCGGAGATCCCGGGGAAAAGGCGCCGTAGGAGGCGACGCCCGACCAGTACTCACGGTCGAATACGTTCTGCACGGTGGCGCGGAACGTCGTAGGTCGCCCTTCTATCTTCGTGGCATAACGCGCGCCCGCATCGATGCGAGTCCAGGCGTCCAGTTCCTGGGTGTTGGCCTGGTTGACGTATTGGCTGTCGGTGTAGATCGCGCCGCCGGTCAAGGTAAAGCCTTCCAGCCATGGGGTATCCCATTCGGCCCAGAGGTTGGCCTGGATGTCGGGTACGCCGACCGGTTTGTTGCCCCGGTTGGCTGCGGTGGCGGACTTCGTCAACTCGCCGTCGAGGAACGTCACGCCCCCCATCAAGCGCGTGCCCGGCGCGACTTCCCCGTACAGGCTCACTTCCACGCCACGGTTGCGTTGCTCCGATTGCACGGAATACACATTGTTGGCACCCAGCTCGCCGCTGGGTTTTTCGATCTGGAACAACGCCACGGTCGTGATGAACGTTTGGTGTTCATACTTCACGCCGAGCTCGTGCTGTTTGGACACATAAGGGGCGAATGTCTGGCCGCCGTTGTTCGCGGTGCCTGGGGCGGTATCGCCCTTGCTCAAGCCCTCGACATAGTTGTAATACAAAGACACGTCATCCCAGGGCTTGACCACGACGCCCAGCAACGGCGTCGTGGCAGTGTCTTTGTTGCGGGAGCTGACAGCCCCGGCGGCATTGTAGTTACGCGACTCGATCGCTTGCCGGCGCAGGCCGAGGGTCAGTTGGAGGCGGTCGTCCAGCATGCCCAGGGTGTCCGTCAGTGCGACGCCGGACAGTTCCGTTTCCGAAATGCGCAGCACTTTGGGGGCGTCGAGGTATTGCTTGGGCGTATCCACCGGGTGATAGATGTTGGAGCGGATCTCCTTACCATTGGTGATGCCTCGGGACAGTTCGTCCCGGTAACGGGTCGCCATCAGCGTGGTCATGTGCGTCACCGGCCCGGTGGCGAACAGCCCGCGAAGGCCCACATCGGCGGTCGAACGGTCGACGTTGAACTTGTAATAACCCGGGATATTGCTGGTATCGCCGGCGTCGTTGAGGATCCTGGGCACCTGGTCGGACAGGCGCTTCACATCCGACTTGCCCCCGCCGGCATGGGCGAACACGGTCAGCGCATCGCTCAAGTCATACTCGCCGCCGAGCAGTGCCGACTGTTCCTTGGTGTCCGACCACCCCCATTTTTGCGGCAGGCTGGTGCGGCCATTGGCGGCAGATGGCACGTCGACACCCGTTGCGACGGTGAAGGGGCGCGAGGCGCCGTCAAAGCTTTCTTTCTGGCTGATGTAGTCAAGGTTCAGGCGCAACCGCTCGCCGCGATAATCCAAGGCAATGGCCCCGATATCCACCTCGCGCTTCTGATTATCGACGGCGGTGTCGCCACCCTGGAGGCTGCCGTTGAAGCGCAGGCCAAACTGGTTTTCTTCACCAAAGCGCCGGCTGATGTCCAAGTGGCCGCCCACTTGGGAGTCCGATGCGTAACTGCCGGTAAAGCGCGTCAGGTCTTCATCCAGCGCCCGCTTCGGCACGATGTTGATGACGCCGCCAACGCCGCTGTTCGGCGAGACACCGTACATCAGCGCACCGGGCCCCTTGAGCACCTCGATGCGTTCGGCGTAATCGGTGAACGTCCGGTAGTTCGGTGCCACACCGTACACGCCGTCATAGGCCAACTCGCCAAGGTTGCCTTCGCCGATGGCAAACCCACGGATGAAAAACGAATCGACGATACCGCCCGTCTGCCCCGTGGACCGCACCGAAGGATCGCGCTCCAGGGCGTCGGCCGCCGTCACTGTCTGCAGGTCGGCCAGGGTTTTGGCGGTGTAGCTGGTCACACTGAACGGGGCGTCCATCACATCCTTGTTGCCCATCATCCCCAGGCGCGCGCCACGGGCGACCTGCCCGCCGGCCAGTACCGGCGGCAATGCCGTGGGGCCAGCCTCGCGGGCGTCGATGGTGGTGGTGTCGAGGATCAGGCTCTGCGCGCTGTCAGGCGTTGACGCGTCGCCCGCTGCGGGCTGTGGCGTAGCCGCCGAGGCATTGGCGCTGCATGCGACCAAGACGACATTCAGCATGGCGCTCCGAATCGCGAGGGTTAACACGCGTTCACCATAGGGACGACAGATAACGGGCATGACGAGAGGATCCTTTCAACGTAGGAAAATGGGAATCACTCCTAATGCCAGCCGACTTGCGAAAAAGTATCATCCCTCCCTGTTTTTTTACCGGGTTCATCCGCCGAGGCCGTCCCATGTCCCATGCAGGTGTCATTCAGGGTTCAAGTGTCAGGACCCTTGTTTATCTTTTGTTCGCGATCCAACTGGTCTCCATGGGCGCGATGGAAATGAGCGGGCCATTCTGGCCCGTACACCTGCGCGAGCTGGCCTCTTCGGAGGCGCTTTTCAGTTTCGCCAGCATCGCTGTGTACGTGGGACCGATGCTGGGCATCATGCTGACCAGTGCGTTCTGGGGCCGTATCGGCGATCGATACGGGCACAAGTTGATGATGATCCGCGCGCTCGCCGGGTTGTCCTTGACCCAGCTCGGCCTGGCGTTTTTCAGCGACATCTGGGCGATCCTGGCCCTGCGTTTCCTGCAGGGTGCCTTCGCGGGCTACATTGCCCCGGCGCAGGCCTACGGCGTGAGTATCGAAAGCCCGTCGCGCCGGGCCCGGCTGTTCGCGATTCTGCAGATATCGACCAACGTCGGCTCGTTGCTGGGCGCCGTGCTCGGCGGCCTGATTCTCGATTACGCGACGTTTTTCTGGATCAATATCGTGGCCTCGGTGTTATGCGCCGCCTGCACGGTGATCGCCGCCATGACACTGCCGGACGTCCCCCCCGTGAAAAAAACCGCGCCGGTAAACACCTGCGCCCCCGCCCAGGCCAGCGCTGCCGGCTGGCGTGGCTCGCCCCTGCTGTCGCTGTTGGGCATCATGGGGATTCTGCTGTTGGCGCGAATGCTGCCCCAGACTTCGTTCTCGCTTTACGTCAGTTCCACATTCGATGTCAGCCACTCAGTGGTCGGCCTGTGCTACGGGCTATTGGCCCTGGGCTTCATTCTTTCGGCGACGGCATGGTCGCGCTACTTCGAGCAGCGCTCTCTACGCCAGACGCTGCAGCGCATCACTTACGTGGTGATCGGTTGCATCGCGCTGACCGCCGTGGCGGGCATTACCCGCAACCCCGTGGTGTTTATCCTGGCCTACTTCGTCTGGGGAGTACTGCTGGGTGCCACGACGCCAGTGCTGATGGCCCTGATCTCGACCACCGCCGACAGCGCCCGACAGGGCTATGTACTGGGTATCGCGCAAAGCACCGCGCAGTTTGCCTCGATTGCCGGTATCTGCATCGGCGGCTTGCTCAGCCAAGCGTATGGCCTGCCCTACACGTATCTGTTCGTTTGCCTGGCGTATGCGCTGGCGCTGGTGCTGATCGTCGCCCTGCGTTATTGGCCCGCGGGCAAGCAACCCCACCAAGTCGCGGGTCGGGATTGAACCGGGTGCCTGGCGATGAAGGACACGCCAGCACAGGGGATCGCACCGATCGCGGGGCACTGATCCCCCCTTGCTTTTCAAGCATCTTGTCAACTAGCATTGGGAATACTTCTCAATTAGATGCACGCCCGCGCCATGAGCCAAACCCACTCCGCGAACCACCCGAGTCACCTGCGCGCGATTGAGGCCCTGTACAGCGGGCATCACAGCTGGCTGTACGCGACGCTGAAAAGAAAACTGGGCAACGCCATGGATGCGGCGGATCTGGCGCAGGACACCTTCACCCGCATCCTGGCTTCACAGGTCACGGTAATCGAGCAGCCTCGCGCCTACTTGAGCTGCGTGGCCAAGGGCATCCTGATCAACTGGTACCAACGCAAGGCGCTGGAGCGCGCCTACCTGGAGGCACTCGCCAACGCGCCCGCACAGGATGTGCCGTCGCCTGAATCGCACTTCATGGTGCTGGAAACCCTGCACGAAATCGACGCCATGCTCGATGCCCTGCCGCCGCTGGTGAAGCGGGCGTTCCTGCTGTCGCAGATCAACGGGCTGAAATACGACGACATCGCCAAGCAACTGGACGTCTCGCTGATCACCGTCAAACGCTACATGAAGCAAGCGTTCCTGCACTGCATGATGATGGTCGAATAGATGCGCGCGCTGCGCAGAGAGCCACCGCTGAATCCCGACGTGCTTGAAGAGGCCGCCGAATGGCTGATGCGTTTGAGCGACAACGGGTTGAGCGACAACGAGCGTGCCGAGTGGGAGCGCTGGAAGGTCAGCAGCCCCGAGCGCGATCGCGCGTGGTCGCGGGCGCAATTGCTGCAAAGCAAGCTGGGCGGCTTGCCGTCTTCCCTGGCGATGTCGGCGCTGGATCGGCCAAGCAATCCGGAGCGGCGTGCGGCCCTGGGTAAATTGGCCCTGCTGCTGGCGGTGATACCGGCGGGTTGGGGCAGTTGGAAGCTGGTGGAGTCAGGCCGATGGTCGTCCGACTACCGCACGGCCGTGGGCCAACAACGCGAATTGACCCTGGCCGATGGCTCACGCATCACGTTGAATACCGACACCGCCATGGATGTGCTGTTTGATGGCCAACAGCGGCTCATCCATCTGCGCGAAGGCGAAATACTGGTGCAGACCGCACCGGATACCGCTTCCGTCCCTCGCCCCTTCCTCGTCATCACCCGACAGGGCCGCATGCAGGCCCTGGGCACGCGCTTTACCGTGCGTGAACTGGGCCCGCGTACCCAGCTCGCCGTACTGGAAGGCGCAGTGAAAGTGGAACTGGCCGAAAACCGCCAAACCGCGCCGCTGATCGTCAACGCCGGGCAGCGCACCGACTTTTCCTCACAGACCTTTGGAGCGCTGACTGCCGCCGGTCGCTACGTCGGTGCCTGGGCCCAGGGCATGCTGATGGCGGACAAGATGCGCCTGGCGGATTTCGTTGCCGAGCTGGCGCGTTATCGTCGTGGTTTTGTGCGCTGCGATCCGGCCATTGCCGACCTGCGCGTCTCGGGTGCCTTCCCGATCAGCGATACCCAACGCACCTTGAACATGCTGGTGCAAACCTACCCGGTGCTCGCCACCGGCCATTTGAACGGGTATTGGGTCACGCTGTCGCCCGCCTGACGCCGCGAAGGCAAACCTCGCAAAAAAAAAAGCGTTGCCTGGCTGATACTTTTTTTGATCTCAACTGGCAATGAAGGAACAGCCACTTCCTCTCGCCACAGGGCCCCCCATTGATGCCGGTCATTCGCAGCGCGTTGCTCAGCCTGACCCTGATCGGTGCGGCCTGCCCTTTGGCCCGGGCGGACGCGCCGGTGCAGCTGGATTCAGTGACCGTGCGCGCGTACAACCTTGCCCCCGGACCACTCGGCGCAACCTTGTCGAGCTTTGCCGTGGAAGCCGGCATTGCCTTGTCCTTCGAGCCGTCGATCACTGAAGGGTTGATCAGCCCAAGGCTTTCTGGAAATTACTCGACCCAGGCGGCAGTCGCGCATTTGCTGGCCGGCAGTGGCCTGGACATGCTGCTGCGCAACGACGGCAGCTACACCTTGGCACTCCGCAGGGTCACCCTGGCGCAGACCACGATCAGTGGCCACGACCAGCCGGCCGAGACCTTGCCCCCGGTGTACCCGGGGGGCCAGGTGGCCGCGGGAGGACGCCTGGGCATGCTGGGTAATACCGATGTAATGGACGCCCCCTTCAGCGTCAGCACTTACACCTCATCGCTGATCAAGGACCAACAGGCAACGACCGTGGGCGACGTGCTGGAGCGCGATTCGTCGGTCCGCGCCACCGGGCAGACCGGCGGGATTGTCGATTCTTTTTTTATCCGTGGGTTTCCGGTCGGCGAAGGCAACCTCGGTGAGCTGGCCTTCGACGGTGTCTATGGCGTGGCCTCCAACTATCGGGTGTTCACCGAATACGCCGAACGCATCGAGGTCGTCAAAGGCCCGAGCGCACTGCTCTACGGCATGTCGCCCAACAGTGCCGTCGGCGGGGTGATCAATGTGGTGCCCAAGCGCTCCCTGGATGAAGACTTGACGCGGTTCACCGCCAGTTACGCCCAGGATGCGCAACTGGGGAATCATATCGACATCAGCCGGCGCTTTGGCGAGGAACGCCGATGGGGGGTGCGGGTCAACGCCAGTGTCCAGCAAGGCAACACCGTGATCGACGACCAATCGCGCGCCGTCGGGCTCGGCGCCGTGTCCCTGGACTACCGGTCCGATCGCCTGCGAGGCAGCCTGGACCTGATCTCCCAGCAAGAAAAGTTCGACGCGGCATCTCGACCGTTCCTGATCGACACGGGCGTGGAGATACCTTCCGCCGCCAATGGGCGGACCAATGTGAGCCAAGACTGGGGCTGGTCCGAAACCCGTGATAAATCCGCGTTGCTCAGCGGTGAATACGACCTCACCGACGCCTTGACCGTCTTCGCCCATGCCGGTGGCGGCAGGTCGGCTGTCGCGCGCATGTCCGACCAGACCCCAACCCTCCTCAACGCCGCCGGCGACACCGCCTCGACACCCGGCTATTACAAGTTCAACGTGCAGCGCTACACCGTCGATGCGGGCACGCGCCTACGCTTCGACACCGGGCCGGTCGGCCACGTCACGGCCCTGCAAGTCTCGCGTTATCGCGACGAGTTGTCCCGTGGCATCACATCCGGCGCGGTCATCCTGTCGAACATCTACCACCCGATCGATCAGCCCAAGCCTTCGATTGCCGAGCCGGATACGCCAAAGGTCTCCGCGACGCAATTATCCGGCATCGCCATCGCCGACACCCTGTCGGTGCTCGAGCAACGCCTGCAGGTCACCTTCGGCCTGCGCAGACAGCATATTGAGTCGAGCAACTACAACGCCTCCGGTACGGTGAGCACGGCGTATGACGGAGGCAAGACCACGCCGCTGTTCGGGGTGGTGGTCAAACCCTGGGACCATGTGTCGCTCTACTACAACTACCTTGAGGGCCTGAGCAAGGGCGACGTCGCCCCGGCCAACGCCGCCAATGCAGGCCAGATCTTCGCCCCTTACGTTTCCCGGCAGCAGGAGATCGGGGTCAAGCTCGACTACGGCACGTTCATGGCGACCCTGGCGCTGTTCCAGATCAAGAAGCCCAGCGGCGAGTTGTCGGGCGGGACGTTTTCGGTGCAAGGCGAACAGCGCAATCGGGGCATCGAGCTGAACCTGTTTGGCGAGGTCGCCCCAGGCGCGCGCCTGCTCGGGGGAGTGACGCTGCTGGATGCACAGTTGACCAAAACCGGCATTGCCGCCAACCGGGGCAACACTCCGGTCGGCGTGCCGGATGTACAAGCCAACCTCTGGGCCGAATGGGACATCCCCTGGGTCGAGGGGCTGACGTTCACCAGTGGCGCGATCTATACCGCCCGCCAGTACGTCAACCAGGCCAACAGCCAACAACTGGATCCCTGGACCCGCATCGACCTCGGCGCACGTTACACCACGCGTATCGCACAGCGGCCGACAACGTTCCGCGCCACGGTGCAAAACCTGTTCGATCGCGAGTACTGGTCGGGTGTCGCCTCTTATGGAGCGTTTTCCCAGGGCTCGCCACGCACGCTTTTACTCTCGGCCACGGTCGACTTCTGACACCTGCAAAGGCTTTAACCATGGTTACCATCGTTCGACGCAGCCACGCCTTCGCGGCGCTGTTAGTGGCTGGCTTGCTCGGGGCTTCACTGCCCGCCCCCGCCGCCGAGGCGGATGCCGCGCGCAGTACCGTCACCGACCTGCTCGGCCGCGAGGTCAAGGTCCATCTGCCGGTCAGGCGGATGATTCTCGGGGAGGGGCGCCAGTTGTACCTGGTCGCCGCCCTGGATACGCAAAACCCTATCGAACGCATCGTCGGCTGGCGCAAGGATCTGATCCAGTCGGACCCGGACACCTACGGAGCCTACCTGCGCAAATTTCCCGCCATTGCCAGGATTCCCACCTTTGGCGGCTTTGAAGACGGGACCTTCGACATCGAACAAGCGATCGCCCAACACCCCGACGTGATCATCCTCAACATCGAGGCGCAGCATGCCACCGAGGATGCGCGCTATATCGAGAAGCTCGATGCCCTGGGCATACCGGTGGTGTACGTCGACTTTCGCAATCAACCGATGCAGAACACCGAGCTGACCATGCGCCTGTTCGGCCGACTGTTGGGCAAAGAAGCGCGTGCCGAGGCTTTCATTGATTTTCGCAACCGGCAGATCCGCCGGGTGACCGACGTGATCGCGGCGCAGCAGCCTGTGCGCCCCGCGGTGTTTATCGAACGCATCGGCGGTTACACGGACGATTGCTGCCTGAGCTTCGGCAACGAAAACTTCGGGCTTTTTGTCGACATGGCCGGTGGCGACAATATCGCCAGAGGCATTATCCCCAGCACCTTCGGCCAGTTGAATCCCGAACAGGTCATCGTCGCCAACCCGGCGCACGTGGTAGTCACCAGCGCCAACTGGGAGGCGTTCGCCCCTGGCGGCCATTGGGTCGGCGTCGGCCCGGGCGCCGACATGACGCAAGCCCGGCACAAACTGGCCTGGTACACCCAACGGCCAGCCTACGCAGGGATCAAGGCGCAGGACAACCAGGCCTTTCATGCGATCTGGCATCAGTTCTACAACAGCCCTTACCAGTTCGTGGCCATCCAGCAATTGGCCAAATGGTTTCATCCCACGCTGTTTGCCGACCTGGACCCCGAGGCCTCCTTTCGCGAGCTGCACGAGCGGTTTCTGCCGGTACCTTACGAGCCGGGCTATTTCGTCAGCTTGCGCACCCCCGAGATCAAGCCATGAGCGCATCGAGCGACACCCTGGTGGTGCAGCGCGAGACCTACCGTCGCCTGGTGCTGCGCAAGCGGCTGATCCTCGCCGGGCTGATGACGCTGCTGCTCTGCAGTGTCCTGCTTGACCTGGCCCTGGGCCCGGCGAGTTACAGCCTGCGCGAAGTACTCGGCGCACTGTTTTCACCGGATGACGCTTCGGCGCAGGTGCGCGTGGTGATGTGGGATATCCGCCTGCCTGTCGCCCTGATGGCGGTCGCCGTGGGCGCGGCATTATCACTGGCGGGTGCGCAGATGCAGACCATCCTCAACAACCCGCTGGCCAGCCCCTTCACCCTGGGCATTTCTGCCGCCGCCAGCTTCGGCGCGGCCATGGGCCTGGCGTTTGGCGTGGCCCTGTTCCCATTGGCGGCACAGTACATGGTGCCGGTGAACGCGTTCGTCATGGCCATGCTCTCTGCCTTGCTGATCCACTTCCTGAGCATGCGCCGCGGCGTCACCGCTGAAACCATCGTGCTGCTGGGCATTGCCCTGGTGTTCACGTTCAACGCGTTGTTGGCCCTGGTGCAGTTTTTTGCCACCGAGCAAGCCGTGGCGGCCGTGGTGTTCTGGACCATGGGCAGCCTGACCAAAGCCACCTGGCCCAAACTCGGTGTGATCTGCCTGGTGATCGTGGTCACCCTGCCGATTTTCGCCAGGCGCGCCTGGGCCCTCACAGCCCTGAGGCTGGGCGATGACAAGGCCGCCAGTTTTGGTATCAACGTGCGCAGCCTGCGCTTTCAGACGTTGATCATGGTCAGCCTGCTCGCCGCGTTTCCCGTGGCCTTCGTCGGCACCATCGGCTTTATCGGGCTGGTCGGCCCGCACATTGCGCGGATGTTGATTGGTGAAGACCAGCGGTTCTTCCTGCCGGCGTCGCTGCTGACCGGCGCACTGATTCTGTCCGTCAGTTCGGTGGTCAGTAAGACCCTGATTCCGGGCGCGATCTTTCCGATCGGCGTGGTCACATCGTTGATCGGCGTGCCGTTCTTCATATCTCTGATTCTCAGCGGGAAGAAAAACTCATGGTGACGATCCAGCTGGAGAACCTTGGTGCCCGCTACGGTCAGCGCACGATCATCAGCGGTGTCACCACCGGCGCATTTATGGGTGGCCAAGTGGTCGCGGTGGTCGGCCCCAATGCCGCCGGCAAGTCCACCCTGTTCAAGCGCATGGCAGGCTTGATCGACGGCCCCGGCCGGGTGATTCTGCAGGGCTCGAAAAAGGGCGTGCGGGGCATCAGCTACATGCCGCAGGGCTTGAACGGCAGCGCTCGATTGACGGTGTACGAATCGGTGCTTCTGGCACGTAAACAACTGTCGCCCGGCTGGGTCGTCCACGATGATGAGCTGACGCTGGTCGACGAGATATTGCAGGCGCTGGGGATCACCGGCCTGTCCTTTCGCAACCTCGGCGAACTCAGCGGCGGGCAGCAACAGCTCGTGTCCATCGCGCAGACCTTGGTGCGCGAGCCGGAGATCCTGTTGATGGACGAACCCACCAGCGCCCTCGACATGCACCGCCAGGTCCAGGTGTTGGACTTCATGCAGGCATTGGCCCGCCGGCGTCGGGTCATTGTGTTCATCGCCATCCATGACCTGAACCAGGCGTTACGTTTTGCCGATCAGGTGCTGGTCATTGCCGACGGTACCGCACAAGGCAGTGGCGCGAGCCGTGAGGTCATTACAGAACAGATGCTGCGCACTGTGTACAAGGTCCAGGCCCGCATTGAACAGTGCAGTCGCGGGCAGCCTCATATCCTGATCGACGATATTGTTTGAGGGCCGCGAGCACTCCAGCCTGTATTCCACGGCCGCGCCGGCCATCAGTGCCTGGGCTTCGATGGGCGGCGCATCCGGATAGTGTCAACGGGTAACTTGATCCCGAGGTCGAACCGCGCTGATCAAAAGTCGTCCTTTACGTTGCCATCGTTGATCTTGAACTCCCGGTGTTGCAGATAAACGCTTCGAATGAAGTTGTATTTATCCCCGGTGATGAGCTTTTCAGATTTTATATATTGAGCGCGTCCGTCGATCATGCCCAGGCCGTACAGGCTATTACGCGTCGGAACGTCGCCGATGTAACGAACCGGGTTGGCGTAGATATCGGGAAAGATGGCCGGCGCATCGCGAAGTGTGCTGGGCCCCAAGAGTGGCAGCACAAGATAAGGACCACTACCTACCCCCCAGTAACCGAGGGTTTGACCGAAATCTTCGTCATTGCGCTGCAGCCCCATGGGCGTCGCGACATCGACCAATCCTGCCAGGCCAATGGTGCTGTTGAGTAAGAAGCGGCTCGTATCAACCCCGGCGCTATAGAACTTGGCTTGAAGTAAGTTGTTCGCCAGGTTCTTGACCTCCCCCAGATTGTTGAAAAAATTATGCACGCCGTCTTGCGCAATGCGCGGGGTGACAAATTGATAACCCTGGGCAAGGGGTTTCAGTGCGTAGGTATCCAGCGTGTCATTGAATGAGAAAATGGGTCGGTTGATACGCTCCCACGGGTCCTTGTCGGAATCCGCCTGGCAAAGGGCTGAAAGCGTTATGAAACTGGCGCAGGTCAGTACCTGAGCGCAACGGCTTAAAGTGGAACGAGATGCACGCATGTTGATTTCCCATTGAATGAAGTCAGCCGATTTGACGCGCGCCAGCCGTTCCATCGCGGCGATTGTGTGTGCAAGAGACAGGGCCATTAATTCCAACCGCCTCCCAACACTTTGTACAACGTGATGCGGTTACTCTGCTCGGTCAGACGCAGGGTGATCAGGTCCTGCTGGGCGCTGTAGAGCGAGCGTTGTGCATCCAGGGCTTCCAGGTAGCTTTGCGACCCGCCCCGGTACAAGGCGTCCGAGAGTTCGAAGCTCTTGCGGCTGGCGTCGGTCAGCGCCTGTTGCGCGGCGATCCGGCGATCCAGGGTGCTGCGCACGGCCAGCGCGTCGGCCACTTCGCGGAACGCGGTCTGCAGGGTCTGCTGATAAGTCTGTATCTGGATGTCGCGCTCGACCTTGGCCGAATCCAGGGTCGCGCGGTTACTCCCGGCGTCGAAAATCGGCACGCTGATGCTCGGGGCAAAGGTCCAGGCACCGCTGCCGGATTTGAACAGGCCGGCCAATGCCGAGCTGGACGAGCCGGCGTTGGCGGTCAGGCTGATGCTGGGGTAAAACGCCGCACGGGCCGCGCCGATGTCGATGTTCGCCGACTTGAGCGTGTGTTCCGCCGACAGCACATCCGGGCGTTGTTGCAAGAGGCTCGACGGCAGGCCCGCCGGTATGTCCACCAGCACCGCCGCCGACTCCAAGTGCGTGCCCGGCAAGAGTGCCTCGGGAAGGTCACTGCCGACCAACAGGCGCAAGGCATTGCGGTCCTGCAGAATCTGGCTCTCGTAGGACGCCACATCGCCGCGCGCCGACTCGACCGTGGTCTGGGCTTGCGCCACGGACAGCGCGGAGGAGCCGCCCAGGGCATAGCTGTTTTGGGTCAGGTCGTAGGTGGCCAACTGGCTGGTCAGGGTTTCCTGGGCCAGCAGCAGCCGTTCGTTGTCGGCGGCCAGGGTCAGCCAGGCGGTGGCCACTTCGGCCACCAGGCTGATCTGCGTACTGCGTCGGGTTTCCGTCAGCGCCAGGTAGTCTTCCAGCGCCTCATCCCGCAGGTTGCGTAGCCGGCCAAACACGTCCAGTTCATAACTGCTCAAGCCCAATTGCGCACTGTAATCGTGAGTGGTGGCCGCCGTGCCGGTGCTGGACAACGACCCTGGCGTGCGGCTGTGGGTGCCGCTGACGCTGGCATCGATGGTGGGAAACAGGTCCGCGCGCTTGATGCGGTACTGCGCCTGGGCCTTTTCGACATTCAGGCTGGCCAGGCGCAAGTCGCGGTTATTGGCCAGCGCCAACGCCTGCAACTGTGCCAGGCGGCTGTCGGTAAAGAACTGCTGCCATTTGACATCGGCCCCCACCTGCCCTTTCGGCAGGCTGGCCGTCGGCAGCCATTGCGCGGAAACAGGCGCTTCCGGCCGCTCATACTGGGGTGCCAGGTTGACGCAGCCACCCAGGACCATGGCGGCCAGCAAAGGCCAATGTGACTTGATCATGCATCACCTGTCGGGGCAGATTGACGAGTACTGCGCTCGCTGCCGAAACGGCGGCGGATCAGCACAAAAAACAGCGGTACAAAGAAGATCCCCAGCACCGTGGCGCTGAACATACCGCCCAGCACGCCCGTACCGATGGCCTGACGCCCGGCGGAGCCTGCGCCGCTACTCAAGGCCAACGGCAACACGCCGAACATGAAGGCCAGGGACGTCATCAGAATCGGCCGCAAGCGTTGGCGCACCGCGATCAGCGTCGCATCGATCAGGCTGTTGCCCTGCTCTTGCAGGTGCTTGGCGAACTCCACGATCAGGATCGCGTTTTTCGCGGCCAGGCCCACGGTGGTCAACAGCCCCACCTGGAAATACACGTCGTTGCTCAACCCGGCGACACGGGTCGCCAGCACTGCACCGATCACCCCCAGGGGGACCACCAGAATCACCGAAAACGGCACCGACCAACTCTCGTAGAGCGCGGCCAGGCACAGGAACACAAACAATACGGAGAGTGCATAGAGCAGCGGGGCCTGGGAGCCGGATAGCCGCAACTGATAGGACTGCCCGGTCCATTCGTAGCCGATGCCCTGGGGCAATTGCCGGACGATGGCTTCCACCGCGTCCATCGCGTCGCCGGAGCTCACGCCTGGCGCGGGGTCGCCCACGATTTCCAGGGAGGCGTTCCCGTTATAGCGTTCCAGCAAGGGCGAGCCGTAACTCCAGGTGCTGCTGGCAAACGATGAGAACGGCACCATTTCATTGCTGCTGTTGCGCACGAACCAATGATCAAGGTCCGCGGCCTGCATACGCGCGGATGCCTGGCCCTGCACGTAGACTTTTTTCACCCGGCCCTGGTTGAGAAAGTCATTCACATACGTACCGCCCAACGCCGTCGACAAGGTGGTGTTGATGTCGCTGGTACTCAGGCTCAGCGCTCCGGCCTTGCGGTCGTCGATGCTGACCTTGAGCTGCGGCGCATCGTCCAGGCCGTTGCTGCGAACGCCCAACAAACGCGGGTCTTTTCTGGCCAGCTCAAGAAACTGTTCGCGGGCCGCCACCAGCGCATCATGGCCCAGGCCGGCGAGGTCCTTGAGTTGCAGGTCGAACCCCGAGCTCTGGCCCAGGCCGCGCACCGTCGGTGGTTGCATGACGAAAGCGTCGGCATCGCCGATGCTGGAGAGCGCCATGGTCGCCCGTTGGGCAATGGCCGCCGCCCCCTGGCCGGGCCCACCGCGTTCGTCCCAGTCCTTGAGGCGGATAAACGCGCGCGCGGTGTTCTGGCTGTTACCCCCCATGCCCAGCCCGCTGATGCTGATCATCGCTTCGACTTCGGGCTGTTTCAGGATGTAGTCCTCGAACTGCTTGATCACAGCTTGCGTGCGGCTGTCCGTCGCCCCGACTGGCAACTGGATCTGTGCCATGAGGATCCCTTGATCTTCGTCCGGCAGAAACGACGTGGGCAGGCTCATGTACCCCACCGCCATGACCACCAGCACCGCGCCATAGAGCAACAGGCTGCGCCCCCAACGCCTCAGCACCACACCCACCCAGCGCTCGTAACCGGCGCTGGCACGTTCAAAGGTGCGGTTGAACCAGCCGAAGAACCCGTGCTGAGCACCATGCCCGCGGCCATCACGCGTTTTGAGCAACGAAGCACAGAGCGCCGGGGTCAGGGTCATCGCCACCAGCACCGACAGGACCATCGCCGAAACAATGGTCACCGAGAACTGCCGATAGATAATCCCGGTGGAACCGCCGAAAAACGCCATGGGGATAAACACCGCGCTCAGCACCAGCGTGATGCCGACCAGTGCGCTGCTGATTTCACGCATCGATTGACGCGTGGCCGCCACGGGCGATAGCCCCTCGCCCATCAGCCGCTCAACGTTCTCCACCACCACGATGGCATCGTCCACCAGCAAGCCGATCGCCAGGACCATGGCAAACATCGTCAAGGTGTTGATCGAATAGCCAAACATCGCCAACACGCCGAACGTGCCCAGCAGCACCACCGGTACGGTAATCGCCGGGATCAGCGTCGCGCGCAGGTTTTGCAGGAACAGGAACATGATCAACACCACCAGCACGATGGCCTCGCCCAAGGCCTTGACCACTTCCTCGATGGACAGGCTGACAAACGGCGTGGTGTCGTAGGCAATCACGTTTTTAAGCTGCATTTCAGTCGGGTAGAACGGCTCCATCTCTTTGAGCTTGGCCTTGACCGCCTTGCCGACGCTCAGCGCATTCGCACCTGCCGCCAGTTGCACGCCCATGGCCGCGGCGGGCTTGCCGTTGAGGGCGCTGCTGATGTCGTAGCTTTCGCTGCCCAGCTCCAAGGTCGCGATATCGCCCAGCAACACCACGGCACCGTCGCTGCTGGACTTGACCACCACGTTGCGAAACTCTTCGACGGTCTGCAGTTTGCTGCGGGCGCTGATCGTGGCGTTCAACTGCTGCCCCTTGATCGCCGGCAAAGCACCCAGTTGCCCGGCGGAGACTTCGGTGTTCTGCGCCTCCAGGGCACTGCTGACGTCCGAAGGCATCAGCGCGTATTTTTCCAACAGGGCCGGGTCCAGCCAGATACGCATGGCATAGCCTGATCCCAGGGTCTGCACATCGCCGACGCCGTCTATGCGGCTGATGGAGTCGAGCAAGGTGGTGGAAATGTAGTCGCCGATCTGAGTCCCGGTAACGCTGGGGTCATCCGATGCCAGGGCGACGATCATCAGGAAGTCCGAGCCGCCCTTGGTCACGGTCAGGCCTTCGCTTTGTACCGATTGCGGCAGTCTCGACTCGGCTTGTTGCAGCTTGTTCTGCACCTGCATCTGGGCCACATCCGGGTCGGTGCCGGCGGTAAAGGTCAAGCTGATGCTGGCGCTGCCCGCCGAACTGCTGTTGGCCGACATGTAGGTCAGGTTATCCAGGCCTTTCATCTGCTGTTCGATGACCTGAGTCACCGAGTCTTCCACGGTCTTGGCCGAGGCCCCGGTGTAGGTCGCGGAAATCTTCACCGTGGGCGGCGCGATGTCGGGGTATTGCTCCAACGGCAACTGGCTGATGGACAGGCTGCCGCCGAGCATGATCACGATGGCGATGACCCAGGCGAAAATCGGTCGATCAATAAAAAACTGCGCCACGCTTAACCCTCCTTCACAGGGGTGGACGGCGTGGCCGCCTGAGCATTGGCGTCCTGCACCTGGACGGCGGCGCCGGCACGGACTTTTTGTCCGCCTTCGACGACCAACTGATCACCCGCCTTCAGGCCCGCGGTGATCCACCACTGATTGCCCACCGCGCGATCGATGGTCAGCTCACGCTGTTCAACCTTGCCGTCGACCACCAGCAACGCAGTGGTCACCCCGCTGGCGCTGCGGTTCACCGCTTTTTGCGGGATCAGAATGGCCTGGTCATCGCGCGCCTGTTCCAGCACCGCGCGGACATACATGCCCGGCAGCAGCAGGTGGTCCGGGTTGGCGAATTCGGCACGCAGGGTGACGGTGCCCGTGCCCTCGTTGACACTCACCCCGCTGACCTTGAGCCGCCCTTGCTGGTTGTAGGTGGTGCCGTCGTCCAGCTTCAGGCTGATGCGCGCCTCGCCGTTGCCATTGGACTGCAACACGCCGCTGGCCAGGTCACGCTTGAGGCGCAGCAGTTCGGTGGTCGATTGGGTAACGTCTACGTAGATCGGATCGAGTTGCTGCACGGTGGTCAATGCGCTGTCCTGATTGGCCACCACCAGCGCGCCCGGGGTCACCGTGGATGTTTCAATGCGCCCGCTGACCGGCGAGGTGATGCGCGTGTAAGCCAGGTTGATGCGGGCGGTTTGGACTTCAGCCTCGGCGACTTGCACGTCGGCGGCGGCCGTCAGCAAGGTGGCCTGAGCGTCTTCGTTAGTTTGCTGACTGATGGCATTGATCTTCACCAATTCGGCGTCGCGCCTGGCGGTGGCCTGCGCCGATTTAAGGGTGGCGCGGTACTTGGCCAGGCTCGCCTCGGACTGCGCCAGGGCGGCGGTATAGGACGCCGCATCCAATTGGTAGAGCGCTTGGCCGGCCTTGACATCCGCCCCCTCGACAAACAGCCGCCGCTGGACGATACCGCCGACTTGCGGGCGAATCTGCGCCACCATGAAGGCTTGGGTACGCCCCGCCAACTCGGTGGTCAGCACTTGGCTCTGGGGTTTTATGCTGATCACCGAGACTTTCGGAGTGATCGCTTGAGGTGCCGGCTCGCCGCCGGAGCAACCGCCCAGCAGGACCAGAATGAACAAGGACAGGCAAACCGCGGCGGTTACCAGGTATTTGGCGAAGATTTTCGTCGACATAGCGGCCTCTACAAGACGGGATGGCTTGAGTCAGCGCCATCGTGCAAGGCAAATGTGCAGGAAAATTGAAGATTGCCCGGCCGGGTTGAATCTTTTCTTCGCCAGGGCCTAAATGGCCCAATCCATTCTTAACGGCCCACCTCCATGAAGTTGAGTATCTCCACCAAACTGTTTATTGCGGTACTGGCCGGCGTGCTGCTGGTCATCCTGAGCATGGGGGTGGCGACGAGCTGGAGTTTCGGGCGGGGCTTTCTCGGCTATCTCAATGAGCAGGCGCTGGAGCGCATGGCCCCCGTGCTGCCGCGCCTGGCCAGCGCCTATGCGCGCGAAGGCAATTGGGAGTTCCTGCGCAACCGGTCGGATCGCTGGTTCGACATCATGCGGCCCGAGGTCGGCGAAGATCCGGCGAAGAACGATTTACGCACGCCCATGGCGTCGGACCTGACAGGCGCGCTGTTTCGCATCGCCTTGCTGGATGAACACAAAAAACGCGTGAACGGCTACCCGGATATCGGCAACGATGCGTTGTTGCGCGCGATTGTGGTGGCCGATAAAACCGTTGGCTGGCTGGCCGTGACCCCGTTCCAGAGCGTGACCGAAGCCGGCGGCGAACGGTTCCAGCAATACCAGTTACGCACCAGCCTGGTGATGGGCGCCTTTTCGCTGTTGCTGGCGATGCTGATTGCCTGGTGGATCGCCCGCACGCTGTTGGAGCCGGTGAAAAAGGTGGCGGCGGCGACCCACCGCCTGGCAAGCGGCGACTACGGCAGCCGGGTGGCCGTGGCCTCCAATGACGAAGTGGGCCAATTGGCGCGGGACTTCAACCAACTCGCCTACACCCTGGAGCGCAATGAACAGATGCGGCGCGAGTTCATGGCCGATGTCTCCCACGAGTTGCGCACCCCGCTGTCGGTGTTGCGCGGTGAGCTGGAGGCCATCGAGGATGGCGTTCGCACCCTGAACCAAGGGTCGATGAAGTCCTTGCAAGGTGAGGTCAGCATGCTCAGCAAACTGGTGGATGACCTGTATGAACTGTCCCTGGCGGATGTGGGCGCGCTGACCTACCGCAAGAGCGCGTGCAGACTCGATCAACTGCTGCAAGCCAGCGTGTCGATGTTCCAGGAGCGTTTGAACGACCGGCATCTGCGCGTCGAACTGGAGCTGCCGTCGCAGCCCCTGGAATTGTTGGCCGACGCCAGCCGCCTGCAGCAATTGTTTTCCAACCTGCTGGAAAATGCCGTGCGCTACACCGACCCGAACGGGCTCATCCGCATCCGCGCCGTCGTCGATCGCGCGAATGTGTGCATCGACTTCATCGACTCCGGCCCAGGGGTTTCGGCCGAGCAACTGCCGCGCCTGTTCGAGCGCTTCTATCGCGGCGAATCATCGCGCAACCGTGCCAGTGGCGGAGCCGGTCTGGGCTTGGCGATTTGTCACAACATCGCCCTCGCCCACGGCGGCAGCCTCAGCGCCGCTCACTCGCCTCTCGGCGGCCTTTGGCTGACCCTGCGCTTGCCACGGGATATCTGAACCATGACCGACAAAAGCCCGATCCTGATTGTCGAAGATGAACCGAAGCTGGCCGCCTTGATGCAGGATTATCTGGTCGCGGCAGGCTACTCGACCGTGTGCCTGGACAACGGCTTGCAGGTGGTGCCGACCGTGCGTGCGCAAACACCGCGCCTGATCCTGCTCGACCTGATGCTGCCCGGGCGCGACGGCATGCAAATCTGCCAGGACCTGCGCGGTTTCAGCGCCGTGCCGATCATCATGATCACCGCCCGCGTCGAAGAGGTGGACCGCCTGCTGGGCCTGGACCTGGGAGCCGACGACTACATCTGCAAGCCTTTCAGCCCCCGGGAGGTGGTGGCCCGGGTCAAGGCCATCCTGCGCCGCGGGCCCCAACTGCTGGTCAGCTCGGCGCCGCGCCTGCTGATCGACGAAGCGCAGTATCGCGCCTCGATAGACGGCATCGCCCTGGACCTCACCCCCCTGGAACTGCGACTGCTCAGCACCTTCGCCCGCTCTGCCGGCCGCGTGTTTTCCCGTGACCAACTGCTCGACAAGATCTACTCCGACCACCGCGTGGTCACCGACCGCACGGTGGACAGCCATATCCGCAACCTGCGGCGCAAGCTGGAGCAGGCGTGCCCAGGGGAAACGCCCATCGAATCGTTGTATGGGGTCGGTTATCGGTTTCAGCTTTCCGAGGCCTGATACCTCGGAATAATACACATCGGCACCGTCAACGAGGCGCAAGCGGAACGCCTGCAACCATCGCCAGATACCGGAGCACGCTAAACCTAGGTCAGATTCAACCCGCCGTCTGAGAGGAGTATCTCGCCGGTCAAGTAGTCCGACTCGACCAGCATTACAACAGCGTTTGCGATGTCGTCTGGGCTAGCGGCCCTGCGCATAGGGGCGCGAGTTCGCCACAACTCTTGGGCCTCTGTCCACTCTGCGGTCAGCGGCGTGTCGACCAAGCCAGGCGCCACAGCGTTTACGCGAATTTCTGGCCCCAGCGATACCGCGAGCAAGCGGGTCATGTGATTAAGCGCAGCTTTGCTTACCGCATAGGGAATAGATGCGCCCTTAGGACGGATACCGGCATGCGAACTGATGTTTACGACGCAACCTGCTCGACGGTAACAGGCGGCATCGCGCAATGCCGACTCGGCCAATGCGACTAGGTGGAACGGCGCCACGACATTAACCTCGTTAAGTTCGTGCCACACCGTCGAGTTGGCCGAGGCAAGGTCGCCGTGCGGGATGACTCTGCTAATACCAGCGTTATTGACCAATACGTCGAGCTGCCCCCACGCGGCGATCGCCTCATTAACAAGCCTGACCCTGTCAGCTTCAAAAGCAAGATCAGCTTGCACGTAAATAGCCTGCTTCATTTCGGCAACCATAGCGCGTCCCGTATCCGCAGAGTTTCGCGAATGGAGCACCACTGCATAGCCTGCCCGGCTTAGTGCACGTGCAATGGCTGCGCCGATACCGGAAGTGGACCCTGTAACCAACGCGACGCGTAATACGTTATCGATTGTCGGATTGGGTTTCATAGGGACATCTCGAATGGGTTGCTAGAAAGCCATCACCGTAGCACCCAGCGGGCAACGTCGGCATCACTGCCAGGGTAAACCAACGGCTCGTATTCAGCGCATGGCGACCAGCTTGACGCCGAACCCCAGCAGGCAAACGCCGGCCAAGCGCTCCAGCAGATTGGCGATGCGCGGGTTGGCCCGCATGCGCTGAGCGAGCTTGTGGGTCAATAGGACGGCTATCAAACCATAGAGGAACGTCACCACCGCTACGGTCGCGGCCATGAACGCGAATGTCACTATGCCCTGATGCTTCACCGGATCGACAAACAACGGAAAAAAGGCCATGTAGAAGATGATCGCCTTGGGGTTGAGCAACGTGATCATCATGGTCTGACGCAGGAAATGGCCGTTATCCATCCGGCTCTTGCGCGGCGCGGCCCCAGCCTGACTAAACAACATTCGCAGGCCCAGCCACGCCAAGTACGACGCGCCCAACCATTGAATGAGATGGAACGCTGCCGGATACGCGGCCAGCAGGGTTGCGACGCCAGCAACCGCCAGCCATAAGAGCACCTGGTCACCGAGTATCACTCCGCACGTCGCAGCCAAACCCGCTTTTATCCCGCCTTTGCCGGTCGCCGTGATGAGGGCAAAATTGCCGGGGCCAGGAATGGCCAGGACGATGATGAAGGCGATGATGAAAGCGCCATAGTCGGTCACGCCAAACATCGGTTATCTCCCGCGCAGGATGGTTTTGGACGCAAAACCTATCATCAACCTCGCCTCAATATCTAGCGATGCAGGTGAGAAAACCATCCAGAAACTATCGGCAAAAGCGATCGGCTGCGCTTCTCGTCGCGAGGAGCCAACGGTATTGGCAGCCGCCCGAGCGACTGCCAATGGCCCGTCAATGACTCAAATCAATCACCATGCGGCCTTTGATTTTCCCTTGCTGCATTTCATCGAAGATCTCATTGATATCTTCGATCGGACGCAATGTTACCTTCGGCACCACCTTGCCTTGCGCGGCAAACTCGAAGGCTTCTACGAGGTCTTGTCGAGTACCGACCAGTGAGCCGACCACCTCGATCCCGTCAAGCACCAACCGAGGAATATCGAGGCTCATGGCTTCAGGCGGAAGCCCAACTGCGACCAGGCGTCCACCGGCACGCAGGGCATCCACCGCAGAGTTGAACGCGACCTTGGCGACGGCCGTCACGACAGCCGCGTGAGCTCCGCCGACCTTCTCCTGGATAACTTTTGCGGCATCCTCGTTGCGGGAGTTGATGACCAGGTCAGCGCCCATTTCCCTGGCGAACTGCAGTTGATCATCGTTGATGTCCACGGCGATCACTCGGGCGTTGAATACATTTTTTGCGTACTGCAACGCCAGATTCCCCAGGCCGCCCAGCCCGTAGATCGCAATCCATTGCCCAGGGCGGATATTGGAAACCTTCACGGCTTTATAGGTCGTTACGCCAGCACAGGTCACGCTGCTCGCCGCCGCAGAATCAAGCCCATCAGGCACTTTCACCGAGTAGTCGGCGACGACAATGCACTCTTCGGCCATTGCGCCATCCACGGTGTAACCGGAGTTTTTTACGTTGCGGCAGAGTGTCTCGTTGCCGCTGTTGCAGTATTCACAGTGCCCACAGCCCTGGAAGAACCAGGCTACGCTGGCACGGTCACCGGGCTTCAGAGAGGTGACGCCTGGTCCTACCTGCTGCACGATACCGATGCCTTCATGGCCTAGGATCACCCCGGTTTTATCACCGAAATCGCCGTTCTTGACGTGCAGGTCGGTATGGCAGACCCCGCAGCACTGCATTTTAAGGAGAGCCTCACCATGTTTCAGAGGCCGTAATGTTTTTTCGATCACATTCACGCGTTGCCCTTGGGCAACAACAGCAGCTTTCATGCTTATCTCCTTGTATCCGTGAGTGAGCTTGCGTTACAGCGGGCCCAACAAATGCCAAAGCAGTACAGCACCACCCTTCCAGCGCGCCGAAGTCTGGCGCAATGCCCGCCACCCGGCCCCAGGGTCGGGGAGTCAATGGATGCTATTGCTGCGCCATCGGGTCGCCAACGCTACCGGTCTTATGGCACAAGTCGCGCAAAAGGGGGATGCCTATTAGTCAGGCAACCCGCGCAAGGACGCCTCTTCTTTGCCTTTCTATGACAAAGATCAACAGGAGACGCTGATCGGCAGATCATCGTGGCCGCTTTCAGTGACCGTCGCCGCCGCCCTGAACGTCAAGTGAGCTCCCCGATCTCTCGGGTCTGGGTGGGCCTGCGACCTTTGGCTCCATGTTTGAAACCTGTTCCTCGTGTACCTTCGGCAGGCCCGGCATATGCACTCAGCGGCGGGTTGGCCATTTAGTCGAAACGGTTCTGGAGTAGCTTTTACATGGCATACGCAACAATCAATCCCTATACGGGCGAGACACTGCAAACCTTTCCCGATGCGACCGATGCAGAAGTCACCGCGGCCATCGGCAAGGCCCATGAGGCTTTCCTGGCGTGGAAGGACACATCTTTCGCCGAACGTGCGCGCATCCTGCAGAATGCGGCCGATATCCTGCGCAAGGACAGCGACGCCTTTGCCAGGGTACTGACGCTGGAGATGGGCAAGCTGTTTGCCGAGGCGAAAGCCGAGGTCGAGCTGTCGGCAAAAATCTTCGAATACTATGTGCGCAATGCCGAAACCTTGCTCAAGCCGGAGAAACTCCCGGTCCTCGACCCTGCCGAGGGCGAGGCGGTTCTCGTCTGCGAACCGCTCGGCGTGCTGCTGGCGATCGAGCCGTGGAACTTCCCTTATTACCAGATCGCCCGCATTCTGGCGCCGCAGCTTTCTGCCGGTAATACCGTGCTTCTCAAACACGCAGCGAATGTGCCGCAAAGCGCCGCTGGCTTTCAAAAGCTGATGAAGGATGCCGGCCTGCCTGACGGCGCCTTCCGTAATCTGTACGCCACGCGTTCGCAGATCGAGCTGATCATCAACGATGCCCGCGTGCAGGGCGTTGCCTTGACCGGCTCGGAAGGCGCCGGTGCAGTGGTTGCGTCGCAAGCGGGTAAAGCGCTGAAAAAATCCACCCTGGAACTCGGCGGCGCCGACGCCTTCGTCGTGCTGGCCGACGCGGACCTGGCGAAAACGAGCAAATGGGCGGTGTTCGGCCGGCATTGGAATGCCGGGCAGGTCTGCGTGTCCTCCAAGCGCATGATCGTGGTCGATGCGGTCTATGACGACTTCCTCGCGCTCTATCGCAAGGGCGTCGCGGAGTTGGTGGCCGGCGATCCCTTCGATGCGAAAACGACCCTGGCACCGCTCTCCTCGCAAAGCGCGGCCAATGAGGTCAAGCAAAAGATCCTCGAAGCCGTGAAGCTTGGCGCCAAGGCCGAAGAAGTCGGACCGCCCGTGCCTGTCGATGGGGCATTCGTGCAGCCGACGATCCTGACCGATGTCGCCGAAGACAACCCCGCTCGCTACTGGGAGTTCTTTGGTCCGGTGTCCATGGTGTTCCGCGCCAAGGATGAAGACGATGCAGTGCGTATCGCCAACGACTCGCCGTTCGGCCTCGGCGGTTCGGTATTCACCTCGGACACGGCGCATGGCGCAGAAGTCGCGAAGAAAATCTCCACCGGCATGGTATTCGTCAACCATCCGACCAAGGTCGAAGCCGACCTGCCTTTCGGTGGCGTGCGCCGCTCGGGGTACGGCCGCGAGCTGATCGGTCTCGGGCTCAAGGAGTTCGTCAACCACAAGCTCATTGTCGTGGTCGATATCGACGCCCCGTTCTGAGTTCAACAGCGCTCTTTGTCCCAAGAAACCGAAATCGAGGAGACCTGACAGGATGAACGTCATCGGGATAGACCACTTGGCTATTCGTGTCAGCGATCTGGACCGCTCCAGGGCGTTCTACGATCAGGTACTCGGTTTCTTGGGATTCACCATAGAGTGGGAGTTCGACCGGGTTATTGGTTGGACCAATGGCGAAACCCTGTTCTGGATCACCGAAGCCGATGCCCAGGGGCGCAAACACAAGCACCGGACCGGCGATGTGGGCTATCACCACTATGCATTCGAGGTTGCCGCGCGCGAGGACGTCGATGCGCTCTACGCGTTCCTGCTGGATCAGGCGGTTACGATTGTCGACGCACCCGCTGACTATCCGGATTATGGCGAGGGCTACTATGCGGTTTATTTCCTCGACCCCGATAATCTGAAGCTCGAGGTGATGTTCTTCCTGGAAAAACAAAAGCGGCGCTTGCTTGGAAAATCGCGAGGAAATGATCGCCGGGAATAAAATTTCTTCATCGGCATACACGCTTGAAGAGATTGATAAAACGAGCGTGCGTCAGAATCCTGATACGCCTCAAGTTATCCAGGCGCTGCTCCGTTTCCGTGAGCAGGTCAAACAACAGCGAACCCAAGCCCCGATGGGCCAGTACATCGGCCACGTATTGATTACGCGGGCTCAAACGGCCACTACCGCTGCCGTGTACGAAAACGAGCAAGGCGCGGGTGTTGGTCGGCAAACGCAAATCGGCGTTCCGTTCAACGCCCCGGGGCAACGCGAGATTGATGACGTCAGACCTGTTGGCGTATTTGAGCAAGGGTTCCACCAGTCGTCGACCGGCCTCGACGCGGTTTGGCAAGAGGGTTTGCAATGAGGGACTAAGGATCACGAGGACCTCCTCCGACGATCACGCCTGTGATTTCGGAATAGGCGGCCCTCGCCGCGCTAGATAGCCAGAATGCTGCAGGACACCTGATACAGGAGATGTTCGGTGGTGCTGCCCAGCAGCTTGTCCAGTCCGTGGGACTGGACCTTGCCCATCACAATCACATCCATATGCTGCTCATCGGTGAACGCATGGAGCACCGCGACAGGCTGTCCTTCAATGAAATGCCGCCGGTCGGCAGGCACGCCATAACGGTCGGCCAGTTCGAGGAATGACTTTTCATGACCTTTGCGCAACTGCCTGCCAAGGTCCGAAATTGTCAGGCCCCCGCCGCCCATATCGCCCAGGTACACCATGGAAATGTCGCAGGCATACAGCAAGTGCAACTCGGCCTGACACTGGATGGCGAGACTGGAAGCCTGCTGGATGATCCGTTCATTGAGCTCGTTGTCCTGGGCAAGGGTATTGGAGGCATCGACCGCCGCCACGATCTTGCGCGGCAAGGGCAGGTCGTCTTCGCTGAGCAGATAGACCGGTATCGGGCAGTGACGCAGTAAACGCCAATCCAGCGGGGTGATGAATGCACGCTTGAGTGCCGGTTCGCGCTGCACCTGCTTGATCAGCAGGTCTGGCTGCATTTCTGCGACGTAATCGAGAATCTCTTGCTGAAGGTCGTCGGCCCACTTCGCTTCAGCCGTCACTTCGATACCTTTATTACTATCACGCAGATGAGCTGCCTGGTATTTGAGCCAATCGCGATGATCTTGCAGATAATTTTCGCGAGCTTTTTCCCGGTCACCCTCTTCGAGCAGCGACAACAGGTTCCAGGTAGGGATCAAGGCAGCAATGTGCAGGCTGGCACCGCTGACCTTGGCCAGAGCGGCAGCATGGTTCATGGCTTGAGACCGGCGCAGCGCCGGGTTGATGATCAGCAATAACCGTTGATACTGGCTCATGATCGGACTCCATGGGCTTGCACGTTTGTCATTGCCCGCAATGGCGGACAACTGTCGTGTTCACCGCCGAACCGAGCACCTTCTTTATGAACTCAGAATCCTCCGTCGATGCGGCCTTGGAGTTGATTTATATCAAGTGCCCGGGCACGCAATACATTCACTCGCGGCAGCTTGTGCCCACACCTCTGGCGCTACCGCAGATTCGCGTCGGCTGAAAGGATCGGGCGTTGGATTGATCGCGATTGATCAATATCAATCCTGCCAGGGTCAGCCGGTCTACATTGACCCAACATGCACTCGCAAGGGTGCGGCGCCTCAGGAGTTCAGACTCGCCGATTGCACACGTATCTCATGGCATACGCCTGCTGCCGTAGCCGGCACCGCATGACCCCATGTTTCCCGAGCAGGAGAAAGCAATGACGATCCTAGTGGCAAGTCAACGGTTGCGCCTGTATGACAGTGATGAGCTGGATGTTGTGTTGCAGACGATGGCGCGCAAGGCCGCCACCCTTCTGCCACCGACGCATACGGCACTGATAGGCATCGAACGCAGGGGTCAGCCCCTGGCTCAAAGGTTGCGCGAGTACATTGCGCGTCAGACCGGCCGGCCGGAACTCCCTGTTTACCCGCTGCAGGTCAAGCGCTACGCCGACGACCTGCAAGTGCTGCATACCTACACGCAATTGACCGAAAACCCGGCCCTGGGCAGGTTGGATCTGGCCAATACCACGTTTCTGGTGGTCGATGATGTGCTCTTCGAAGGCCATTCCCTCCTGCGCACTTGCGCATATCTGGCACAACTGGGGGCTCGTCGAGTCCATACGGCGGTACTGGTCGACCGGCATGTCCGTCAGCAGCCGATCCGGGCCGACATTGTCGGTATACACCTGCAAGTCGCCGCCACTGATATTGTCGAATGCAACGTACCGCCCTACGAACAGGCCTTTTGCATAGAAGTGGTACGACACGGCGCCGCCCGCTGACGGTGGAAGCGTTCAGGGCTTCGCCGAGTCACCGGGCTTGAGCGATGGAGAACGCTCGGCGCCAACAATTCAGGACTTAAAAGCACTGGACGGTGCTGGATGTCAGTGGTTCCCGCCGGAACGAAAAAAGGACCCGGAGGTCCTTGTTTCGATCGCTGACAGAATTCAGTGGAACTCTGTAGCGCTATGTTTGGAGCGGGAAACGTCGGCGCCACGGACCGGCCGACCAGCTCCGCTTTGGTAGCTTTCACGGACCTAGGCCTGGGATGAGATCGCCATCAGTTCATCCAAATTTTCGTCCGTACCTCCGGTGAGTCGACTTTGTATCGGTATTAACCCCTTGGGGCGATGTACCCGATCCCAGGCAACCTGATCAGCTTGATTGGCTCGGTAGCATCGTTGCTGTCGGCTTTCGAAACAGCTGCGAAATTAATTCGACTGACTTAACCCACAATCCGCAGCCCCTAACTTGCAAGTATTAATGCCGGTTGAGCCTCTCGGTGACGTGCCCGCGCATCGATTGCACCGTTCATTGCCTGACTCCTACTGATAGTGATGCAGGCGTTGAAGACGCAGGGCTACGTGCATGCCATCGCACCAAAACTCTTTGCAAGGTTCGACAGCGTTGATCGATTTGACCACCTGCGTCTACCCAGCATCATGCAGGTAACGTCGCTGATCGGTCCGAGAACAAACCTCTAGAAACATCACAAGCTGAAACGTATCAGCTTCAACAAAAAACTCAATTATGCATAAATGCATTTTTTCCCTTGACCCGAAGGGAGGAGTCTTTTACAGTTAAATGACTGTATATAAATACAGTATTTTTTGATCAGTATTTATTTGAATCCATTCATGGACGAGGTTTTTCCCTATGAAAAGCAACACTGAGAAATTTGGCAAAACACCCCATCAACCCAGCCTGTGGACCCGAGCCGATGCGCTGAAAGTCCGCGCGGACGACCCCACTACCACCCAGCCACTGGTCAGTGCGAACTTCCCGGTACTGAGCGACGAGGTGTTTATCTGGGACACCATGCCGCTGCGTGATATCGACGGCAACATCACCTCTGTCGATGGCTGGTCAGTGATCTTCACCCTGACTGCGGATCGTCACCCGAACGACCCGCAATACCTCGACCAGAACGGTAACTACGACATCACCCGCGACTGGAACGATCGCCATGGTCGGGCAAAGATGTACTACTGGTTCTCCCGCACCGGCAAGAACTGGGAACTCGGCGGCCGAGTGATGGCTGAAGGGGTTTCGCCGACCGTTCGCGAATGGGCCGGCACGCCGATTCTGTTGAACGAGCAAGGCGAAGTGGACCTGTACTACACCGCGGTCACGCCGGGCGCGACCATCGTCAAGGTGCGTGGCCGTGTGGTGACCACCGAGCATGGCGTCAGCCTGGTCGGCTTCGAGAAGGTCAAGCCGCTGTTCGAGGCCGACGGCAAGATGTACCAGACCGAAGCGCAAAACGCCTTCTGGGGTTTCCGTGATCCATGGCCGTTCCGCGACCCGAAGGATGGCAAGCTGTACATGCTGTTCGAGGGCAACGTGGCCGGCGAGCGCGGCTCGCACAAGGTCGGTGAAGCAGAAGTCGGTGATGTGCCGCCGGGTTATGAAGACGTCGGCAACTCGCGCTTCCAGACGGCCTGTGTCGGCATCGCAGTGGCCCGTGACGAAGACGGCGACGACTGGGAAATGCTGCCGCCGCTGCTGACCGCGGTAGGCGTCAACGATCAGACCGAACGCCCGCACTTCGTGTTCCAGGACGGCAAGTACTACCTGTTCACCATCAGCCACACCTTTACCTATGCCGATGGGGTGACCGGGCCAGACGGTGTGTACGGCTTTGTCGCAGATTCGCTGTTCGGTCCTTACGTACCCTTGAACGGTTCCGGCCTGGTACTGGGAAATCCGTCTTCCCAGCCGTTCCAGACCTACTCGCACTGCGTGATGCCCAACGGCCTGGTGACCTCATTTATCGACAGCGTACCGACCGACGAAACCGGCACGCAGATTCGTATCGGCGGCACCGAAGCACCGACGGTGGGGATCAAGATCAAAGGGCAGCAGACGTTCGTGGTTGCCGAGTACGACTACGGTTACATCCCGCCGATGCTCGACGTTACGCTCAAGTAATCGCTACCCAGGGCTTTGAGGCAGCGAGTTTGAGCTCGATGAAAAACTCGTTGCGGATAGGATCGATATATCCCACCTAACTTACTGCGACTTTGCTCGGGAACCCTCTTGAACAATACGTAGTAACAACCCTTTGTTACTGGCTGCAAGGAGGCAGCCAGTAACGGGTATACACCCAATTGGTTCTGCTGGCCCGGCCGGCCGCCCTCTACCGCCGGCCGGAACATCCACTACTCCAGCAGACTCCCCCCGTTCACCGACGCAGGTGCCGGGCTATGCCTGGTCCTTCGTGATGCTCGACAAGTCTCTCGCCCCGCGCCTGCGCGCGATGTTCATCATGAAACAGAATCAGGCAATACTGGTGGGAACTGACCTTTGACAACCCGTCGTTGCTACGCGACCTGACGTTGTGTGGCGACAACCTCCTGTTCACCTGAAACTCTTGGCTGGAGCATGACGCCCGTAATGGCGGCCTAGTAAACTTGCGCGCCTGTTACATCCCGAACTTTCGCCATCGGACATGTGTATCGAGTGCGCCATCGTGCAACTGGCGGGACGTATCCTATCGCCACCCGAGCAGCGGCTGGTGAATCGGACCCTTGCTCCGATCTGATTCGCCAAGAAGACCTCACAATGTCGCTAGCCTGCCCTTTCGTAACACTGCGATATCTCGTTTAGGCGCAACACCAAAGAATCGACTGTATTCGCGGCTGAACTGGGAGGGGCTTTCATATCCAACCTTGAAAGCCGCACTGGATACGTCTTGGTGTTCATTGAGCATCAATCGCCTTGCCTCGTTCAGCCTCAGCCATTTTTGATACTGCAAGGGGCTCATTGCGGTGAGTTGGCGGAAGTGGTGGTGGAAGGTTGGCGTGCTCATCTGTACACGGGCCGCTAGCTCATCGACTCTAAGCGCCGAAGTGTAATTCAACTTCAACCAATCGATGGCTTTCGCGATCCGATAACCTTGGCCATCGACAGAAGTTATCTGTCGAAGCCGGCCAGCCTGATCACTTTTCAAGAGACGGTAGTGAATTTCACGCTGGATCAAGGGGGCGAGAACAGGAATAGCTTCCGGCTCATCGAGCAGCGCCAACAAGCGCTCGAACGGCGCCAGCATGGCTGCGGTCACTGAACCGATGCCTACCCCTTTCGCGGCCGAGCGTTCACGGGTGGGCGGCAGATCACTCTGCGCTATCAGCTCTGCCAGCATGCGCAAATCGAGCTTGAACGTCAGGCCCAGGCACGGTTGCTCCGGGCTCGCCTTGAGCACCTCCGAGTTGGCCGGCAAATCCAGTGAGGTGACCAGAAAACGCGAGGTGTCATACGGATAACCCTCACCGCCTACCCACAGCTGTTTCTCGCCTTGGGCGACAAGAATGATGCTCGGTTCGACCATGCAAACAACAGGCGGCGACGGGTGTTCGCGCCTAAAGAAGCCGAGACCCGCAATCGATGTTGCGTAGTCACCGGGTTTCAAGACCCGCGAGCCAATGACCTGGACGAGCGCCTCTTGGGGCGATGTGGGGGTTTCGTGTGGGGGCATCATGTTCGTCTCGTACCTCTTCGCTGAACTCTAACTCGCCCGCGCGCAACCGTCCTGCAAAAGAACGCAGACTCATAGAATCAGGCAAGTAATCCAGCGCAATGCACTGTTTGCAGTCAGGGCAGAGCGGGAAAATGTTCATCCGACACACCATCGAGGACTCTCCCATGCTTGTACAAGCCTATGGTGCTCATGCGGGCGACAAACCCCTTGAGCCTTTGCAGATCAGTCGCCGTTCCCCCGCCACCCATGACGTTCAGATCGACATCGCCTTCTGCGGTATCTGCCATTCGGACTTGCATCAGGTGCGTGCCGAATGGGCAGGCACGCAGTTCCCCTGCGTACCGGGACACGAAATTGTCGGCCGCGTATCGGCGGTCGGCGCCCATGTAGCGGAATTCAAAGTCGGCGATCTGGTCGGTGTCGGTTGCATCGTCGACAGCTGTAAACACTGTGACGACTGTGAATCCGGCCTGGAAAACTATTGCGACGGCATGATCGGAACCTACAACTTTCCTACCCCAGACGCTCCTGGCTGGACGCTCGGCGGCTACTCACAAAACGTTGTGGTGCATGAGCGTTACGTCCTGCGCATCCGCCATCCCGAGCAACAACTGGCCGCCGTCGCACCGCTGCTGTGCGCGGGCATCACCACGTATTCGCCGCTGCGCCACTGGAACGTCGGGCCGGGTAAGAAAGTCGGCGTGGTCGGTATTGGTGGGCTAGGCCACATGGGCATCAAACTGGCCCATGCGATGGGCGCCCATGTCGTGGCATTCACCACATCGGAATCCAAGCGCGAAGCGGCAAAGGAATTGGGCGCGGACGAAGTGGTGGTATCGCGCAACGCTGAGGAGATGGCCGCGCATACCAAGAGCTTCGACTTCATCCTCAATACCGTCGCAGCGCCCCACGATCTGGATGCGTTTCTGGTGTTGCTCAAGCGCGACGGAGCGCTGACGCTGGTCGGTGCCCCCGCCTCCCCGCATCCATCACCCAACGTGTTCAACCTGATCATGAAGCGCCGAACTATTGCCGGCTCGATGATCGGCGGCATCCCTGAAACACAGGAGATGCTGGATTTCTGTGCCGAGCACAACATCGTCGCCGACATCGAACTGGTTCGAGCCGATCAGATCAACAACGCCTACGAACGGATGCTCAAGGGTGACGTCAAGTATCGCTTTGTGATCGACAACGCCACATTGGTTGGCTAGTCGAAAGACTCCAGCCGGTAACGACTCAACCGAAAGGATGATCCAGTGAAAGGTATTTTTCTCGCCCTCGGGCTACTTGTTACCTCTTTCTCTTCGATGGGAGCCGATATGTCAAACGGTGCAGACAACTTCTACAAAAGCGACAAAGTGACGGTGGAAAAAGTCACCTTCAACAATCAATACGGAATGAAAGTCGCGGGCAACTTGTTCACCCCGAAAGACCTCGACCCGAAAACGAAAAACGCCGCCATCATCGTTGGCCACCCCATGGGCGCGGTAAAGGAGCAAAGCACAAACCTCTACGCCACCAAAATGGCCGAGCAGGGATTTGTCACGCTGTCGCTGGACTTGTCCTTCTGGGGCGAAAGTGCGGGCACACCTCGCCAAGCGGTCTCGCCTGATATCTATGCCGAAGACTTCAGTGCCGCCGTGGACTTTCTCGGCACTCAACCCATTGTTGATCGCGAGCTTATTGGCGTCATTGGCATCTGTGGCAGTGGCAGCTTCGCCATCAGCGCGGCCAAGATTGATCCGCGCCTCAAGGCGATCGCCACCGTCAGCATGTACGACATGGGCGCAGCCAATCGTAACGGCCTCAAGCATGGCGTAACGTCGGAACAACGTCAGCAGATCATTCGCGAAGCGGCGCAGCAGCGTGATATAGAGTTTCAGGGTGGTCAAATCCGTTATACCAGCGGCACGCCGCTGAAGCTGACCGGTAACGCCGTGGGTGACGAGTTCTACGATTTCTACCGCACCCCGCGTGGCGAGGTTACGCCTGCCGGCGCATCGGCGCAGACCACCACCATGCCTACACTGACCAGCAACGTGAAGTTCATGAACTTCTATCCGTTTAACGACATAGATTCGATCTCCCCTCGCCCACTGCTGTTCATTGCTGGTGCCAAGGCACACTCGCTCGAGTTCAGTGAAGACGCCTACAAACGCGCTGCCGAACCCAAAGAACTGCTGATCATTCCAGATGCCGGACATGTGGATCTTTACGACCGGGTCAACCTCATTCCATTCGCTAAGTTGACTTCGTTCTTCAAAAGCAACCTGAAGTAAATGGCCGGTGCCCCTGGCCGGGCACCGGTTCTCTCGCGCGGCCTCATTTTTACGGGGCCGCAACGCTTCGCGCATGACAGGATTCAATCAATGAGCAACCACTCCCTCCACGCCCCCCGGAAAGCTGAACAATCGTGGGGCGCGGTATTAGCCATGTCGCTTGCAGCCTTCGTGCTGGTGGCATCGGAATTCATGCCCGTCAGCCTGCTGACGCCGATTGCCGCCGACTTGCATATCACCGAGGGGCAAGCGGGCCAGGGCATTTCTGTCTCTGGGCTGTTTGCGCTGTTCGCCAGCCTTCTGATCGCTTCGGTGGCGGCGCGGGTCGACCGCAAACCTCTGCTGTTGTCACTGACTGTGCTGATGATCATTTCGGGAACAGTGGTCGCTTTCGCGCCGAATTACTGGGTGTTCATGATCGGTCGCGCGTTGATCGGGGTAGCGATAGGCGGCTTCTGGTCGCTGTCGGCCGCAACCGCCATGCGCCTGGTGCCTGAAGACCAGATCACTCGCGCCATGGCAATCGTCAACGGCGGCAACGCTCTGGCAACAGTGATTGCAGCGCCGCTGGGCAGTTTCCTTGGCGCGTTGATCGGCTGGCGCGGTGCATTTTTGTGCGTTATTCCGGTCGCGGTGATCGCCTCTGCCTGGCTTCTATTTAGCCTTCCGGCGATGAAGTCACAAAGTGGTTCGGGCACTGGGAATGTCTTCAAGTTGATGAAAAGCCTACCGGTCGCGTTAGGCATGGTGGCGGTCAGTGTCTTTTTCATGGGGCAGTTTATGCTGTTTACCTACCTGCGCCCGTTCCTTGAAACGGTCACGCACGTCAGTGTTTCCACGCTATCGCTGATGTTGCTCGTCTTGGGTCTGGCTGGGCTCGCGGGAACCTTCCTGATTGAAGCCTTCTTGAAAAATGGCCTGCATCGCACCCTCATCGTCATTCCGATATTGATGGCGGTGATCGCACTGGCGCTCGTTTCATTCGGCAGTTCGGCGGCCACCACCACTGTCTTGTTGGGTCTCTGGGGACTGGTTGCAACGGCAGCTCCAGTGGGATGGTGGACATGGCTGGCCAGAACATTGCCAGAGGCTGCTGAAGCGGGAGGCGGCTTAATGGTGGCGATCATTCAACTGGCCATTGCCTCGGGTGCAACCGTTGGCGGGCTGGTGTTTGACTTGAGCGGCTATCGCGCAACCTTCGAGTTGAGCGCAGCATTGCTGGGCGTGGCGGCTGTGCTTGCCTTCCTGGCTGCACGCTCTGCCACGCGGGAGCCGGTTGCATCGGTGAACATCGCATAAAAAACACAAGACACGCCAAGGCGTCTTTTATCGCGAACAGCGTTTTGTGTCATGAAGGAGGCGGCCAAGAGGATGAGTGCTACGACTGCCGGGAGAAAACCTTTGGGTTTGCGAACACCCAGGTGTGCTAGGGCGGAGAGCAGCAGATGATAAAACATGCCGACATAAGCCAGATCACTGAGCGCCACGTTAAAGCGCCAGAGAATCGTGGCAGGACCCAGTACTTTGACCACGATCATCAAAGGCACAAGGTGGGAGGCTGAATAGCCCAACTCCGCTTGTGCGTTTGCGATTAGCGGTATCACACAACACATGCTGACGGCGCAACTCCGAGAGCTTGAAAACGATGGCCGGATCTCGCGAACAGTCTTCGCGGAAGTACCACCGCGCGTCGAATATGAGATGACAGCCAAGGCGAGTGCGCTCGGGCCGACGATGGCGGCACTCGCCACCTGGTGGAGCGAGTACGGGAAAAGCGTCCCCGTAAATCCAAATCCACGTGGCCGAAAAGCTAACAGCACCCGCAAAGGTGATGGGGCGGTTTAAACCTGAGCGATTCACTGCAGCCGAAGTGATGTGCGACGTGCCTCCTGCACCTTGAAAGCCAGCTGATTCAGAACCTCCAACGCTTACTCAAAAGTCAGTTAGCTATCTAGTCAATTTGCGTAATCGAATTCCAAGCAGCCTTCGCGAGAAAGTCCTGATACTGCTTCGGGCTTTTTTCGACCCTCCCGGAAAGCCAGGCACGCGAATAGCTTTCCGTCGCGCCGATGATGAGTGACGGTAAGAGTTCTACAGGAAGATGACTGAACTGTTCCTTGCGGCCCTCGACACTCATCCAGTCCAGCAACTGCCTGTTGCGTTGTTTATTGCGTTCAAGCAATTCACCGTTGAAAGGCCCACTTGAGACGGCGTAGCGACTTTGGAAAACAAAGCGAGCCCAGTCCGGTTGCTCATCGACCCATTCAGCGTAGCTATAGATCAGAGCCGCTACACCCGCTTGAGCCGTCTGTGCTTTTTGCAAATAGCTATCTCGGAGCGCTGCCTGATCTTCTAGCGCAGCGAAAAAAAGAGCGGCCACCAGTCCCTCTTTACTGCCGAAGTGATGATAGATAGCGCCTACGCTCGTTTCGCATTGAGCCCGAATGGTTTCGATGTTTGTGGCTTCGATGCCTACCTCGTTAAAGCAGGCAAGTGCTCGGCGCAGGATTGTGCGCTTGAGCTCGCTACGCCTTCCCGGATAGATACGCTCGATCAGATCAGTTGAATGCATGAGGGGAAACGCCAAATGAAGCGGAGTCTATAGGGTGAACGCACCGTAAAGAAAGCTTGGCTTGACAGCCTCCATAAACACAGAACATTATTCCGTTACAGAATATTATTCTGCAACCAACCGCGAGGGTATCTCATGAGTCAAGCTCTAAGTATGTTCAATAGCGTAGGCCCCGCCGCGTTCAGCAATATGGCCTGCCAAATGGCACCTTACTTCAGCACGATCGCCCCTGAGATTTCAGAGCTCAGCCCAGGCCATGCAGTCGTTAACGTGCCGTTTCGCAAGGAAATCACCAACCATCTGGCATCTGTGCACGCGATAGCCCTGTGCAACGCAGCCGAGCTCGCGGGCGGAATGATGACTGACGCTTCGATTCCTTCAGGCGCCAAATGGATTCCGAAAGGCATGACCGTTGAATATCTCGCGAAAGCAAAATCGAGCATTCGAGCTGTAGCTGATGGCAGCGGTATTGACTGGAAAACCGGCGGCGACAAGTTCGTTCCGGTTGATATCTTCGACGAGGGTGGCGTGAAAGTTTTCACTGCCAGAATCACGATGAATGTGAAAATCGCTTAGGCCTTTTCTATAGGCTCGGCGTTATGCCGAGCCAAATCGCTCCCGCTGCGAGCATGAAAAATGCGTCATGATTTCAACAATTAACTGTCCCGGTAGAGTTTGAAAAGCGCTGCACGGCGAGCTTGGGGAGTGTCTAGAAAACCCGGAGCGATTCAAACTGCAATGCCCTTATCAAGGTCTGCTGACTAAAACATAGTCGATGAATGCACGAAGTTTGGGCAGCACATTTCGCCGACTGGGATAATAAAGCGCCAATCCGGGAAAGGTCACCGAGAAGCTTTCGAGTAAGACTTCAAGTGTTCCAGCGTGGATATGGCGCGCAACGAGAGATCGCGGAAGCATGAACAATCCGACCCCTCGCTCCGCGGCGTGAATACAAGCGGCCACGTCATCCAGTATCAACGGACCACGGACGCGCACTACGTGTCTTTCGCCCGAGACGCTGAATGTCCAGCTGTCCAGCACAATACCCGCCTGCCGATAGGTGATGCACGGCAGGCCCAAGATATCATCAGGTAGCAGAGGCCGCGCATAGCGCGCGATCAGGGACGGTGAGCCGACAACAATGCTGGGTTCCTCAGCGGTCAGAGGTACCGCAACCATATCAGCGTGTACATATGAACGCGGTCGTACTCCGGCATCGCAACCTTCATCAATGATGTCCACCAGGTGATCATCACCGACAAATTCAAGCTGTATTCCCGGGTTCGCGCTAAGGAACCCAGGCACGAAGCGTTCTGTCAGCATAGGAACACTTGGCCTGGGAACACTGATTCGAAGCAGCCCGGTTACAGACTCACCGAAGTTACGCGCGGACTCAATTCCCAGAAGTACCTGCTGAGCAGCAGGCCGCACTTGAAGCAGCAGTCTTGCTCCAGCCTCAGTCAGTCCGACGCTTCTGGTAGTTCGTGCCAGCAGTGGCACTCCCACTCGCTGTTCGAATGTGCGTATCGCCTGACTAACAGCTGATGGCGTAATGCCAAGGCGGCGCGCAGCCGCCCGGAAGCCGCGCGCCTCGGCGACCGCCAAGAACACGAGAACCCCATCTAACTCACCGCGTCCGATTGTGTAGTTCATCTAAACAGTATGAGTAGGTGGCAGTGGATTATCAACCACGGCATTCAAGGGGAAAATAATGTATCAACCCCCTAGAAAGGACTGCTTCATGAATGCTGAAACCAAACAAAACCGCGCCTATCACCTCGAAAAATTTGGCGGGCTCGATGGCCTTGTCAACGGTGCCATAGCGATTCCGACTCCGGCCTCAGGCGAAGTCGTCGTCCGCGTACGCGCCTCCTCGTTGAATTTCCGAGACATCCTCATTCTGCAAGGACACTACACAGCGCCCGTACCATCGGGCACCATCCCTCTTTCCGATGGTGCAGGTGAGGTGATCGCCGTTGGCGAGGGAGTGACTCGCTTCGTCACTGGGGATCGAGTCGTGAACTCATTCTTCCCTGAATGGATTGACGGGCCGTTCACCGGAAAGTATTCCCAGTATTCATATGATGTCGACGGCTGGCTGGCAGATTACCGCGTCACATCAGAAAACGCTCTGGCCCACATTCCTGGCAGTCTGAGCTTTGAAGAGGCCGCTACCCTACCTTGTGCTGCGGTCACTGCGTGGTCTGCGGTCAAAGGAGTAAGCGCAGGCGACACGGTACTGACACAGGGAACGGGAGGCGTCTCGTTGTTCGCCATCCAGTTTGCAAAAGCGCTGGGCGCGCGCGTCATTGCCACGACATCCAGCGATGAGAAGTCCGAACAGCTCAAGCTGTTGGGCGTAGCCGACATCATCAACTACAAAACCCATCCCGCATGGTCGCAGCAGGTCCGGGCGCTTACCAACGGCAATGGCGTCAATCGCATCGTTGAGGTGGGTGGCTCAGGCACTTTCCAGGAGTCGGTCAAAGCCATTGCGGTGGGTGGCCAGGTTTCGATGGTTGGGGTACTCGCGGGCTTGGAAGGCAGCGTCGACTTCATGTCCATGTTCATGAGCCAGGCGCGATACCAGCCTATCGCCCTGGGCAATCGACAAGATCTGGAAGATTTGATCGCAGGCATCGCCGCACATGGAATCAGCCCTGTAATCGACAGTCGTTTTGAGTTTGGGGACGCCAAGCGGGCGTATGAAAAACTCATGACACGTGACGTCTTTGGCAAGGTCGTTATCAGCCACTGATGTGATGACCCAGTCAACGATAGCTAACGGGACAGATCATGACTGCTTATGTAATCTTCATCCGAGAGAAAACGCTCGATCAGCATGAGCTTGATATCTATGCACAAAAAGCCACCATTGCTCTTGCCGGCCTGCAGTCCACGATGCTTTCAGCCTATCAACGGATTGAGGCGTTTGAAGGGGAATTACCAGAAGGCGTTGTACTTTTCTCCTTCCCGACATTCGACGAAGCCAAGGCCTGGTATCACGGCGATGCGTATCAGTCCATCGTTGGACACAGGCTCAAGGGTGCAGTCTATCGAGGGTTTGTCGTAGACGGAGTAAGTTAGAACGCCTACCGAGGATATCCAGAACCCTGTGTCGGCCGTCGAAGGACACTTACCTAGGCTTACTAATCAGGAAATGAAGCGCGCAGGGGAACCTGCGAGCTTTTTCGCTAGGTCACGTGGCAGTCCCGGTCACCTGATCGCCCATCACCACACGTCGGGACACTCGGCAAAATGGTGATGGGTTATGCGTCAGACAGACTCAGACGACGACGCAATTGGGGAGCAGTAAGGTGCGCTCGCCAACACGGCCCACCCTGCTGAAAAGGCAGGACCGAGGCCAAATTGCCCGTCTCGACCGGATCGCAACCCGCGTCGCTGACCAGTCCAACAGCGATCGGCATGCCGATCCGAGTACCCGACGTCTCCAGCACATTCGCATCGACACAGTAGCGCCATTCAGAGTGTTCTCACTGATGCGCTTGCTCAGGTCGCTTCGATGCGCAAATAAGTAGCGCTGCGCGGGGACAACCTGGTCCAACAAATGGCGCACTATCTCCAGCGCCTGCACCGACAGTGGCACGATATAAGGCGGTACGTTTTGGATCTGCTTACCTGGCTTGCACATCGCTAGCTGGAGTTGTTTCACCACTTCCGCCGGTATGATCCACAAGCGCTTCTCCAAATCGAACTGGTCGGGTGTCGCCAGCCGCAACTCGCCCGTGCGGACACCGGTCAGCAGCAACAACCGAAGGCCAAGCCGAGTTTGGTTGGCGCCACCGTAGTTTCGAAGAGCAGCCATCAAGGCCGGGAACTCCTCCATACGGAGAAATGGATTGTGAGTAACAGGAGGTTTGCGAAGTGCAACCACATCCAGGCCTGAAGCCGGATTGTGTTCTAGCCCCTCGATTTTTACCAACGCATAGCGGAACAATTGATTAAACCAGGTCCGACACTTTTCAGCTGTCGATAAGGCCTTGCGCTGTTCGATCCTGCTCAGTAAATCCAGCAGATCGCGACGATTGATGTCGTAGATAGACCATCCACCCAGTATGGGCAGGACGTTTTTATTGAAGATTCTCAAGATTTGCGAGAGCGTGCTCTGGCGCCCTTCCTTCAGGCTCAGCCTGCGGAACTCCACCCATTGATTGAACACGGCCTCGAAGGCCTGCTCTGCCGCAAAACGAACAGCACGACGCTGCTGTTTACGGTGCTCATAGGGATTGATGCCGTGGGCGACCAAGGCGCGCGCCTCATCACGTCGCGCACGGGCTTCTTTGAGGCTGATTTGCGGATAACTACCGAGAGACATACGCTTCTGCACGCCCGCCCAGCAGTATTGAAACGCCAGATTTTCCCGCCGCGGGCCGTCACGTTGAGCGCAAGCCCATCCGTGTCGCCTATCGTGTAGTCATTGCCGGTGATTCGGGCTTGCCGAACGGTCGTAATTTCGCGTAATTAGAAAACACAAGGAATCCCCTATGAGCAGTAAAACTATCTTCGTCCAACCCGGTGGCGGTTATGAAAAGGTTGTGGTTGGCAGTAGCGAAGTACGGGCCGCAGCGCGCGGCGAAATCACAGTGCGCCTTCACGCCAACTCGCTCAACTACCACGACTTCGCGGTGGTCAGCGGTATGTGGGGGCCTAGTGAAAAACGCATCCCCATGGCCGACGGCGCAGGTGAAGTCATTGCTGTCGGCGAAGATGTCACTGAATTCAAGGTGGGTGACTCGGTCGTTAGTACATTCTTCCCTGAGTGGATCAATGGTGCGCCACTGGTTGAGGGTTTTGTTAGCGTGCCAGGTGATGGCATTGACGGCTACGCTCGTGAGCAAGTGACGGCCAAAGCCACATCGTTCACTCTCGCGCCTATCGGATACAGCCATGCTGAAGCGTCCACGCTCACCACTGCCGGCCTTACTGCGTGGCGCGCCCTGATGGCCGATGACTCACTCAAGCCGGGCGACACCGTGCTCGTCCAAGGCACTGGCGGCGTTTCAATTTTCGCTCTGCAGTTCGCTAAATTGGCCGGCGCTACCGTCATTGCTACCTCTTCAAGCGACGAAAAACTTGAACGTCTGAAAGGACTAGGCGCTGATCATGTGATCAATTACCGCAAAGACCTTAACTGGGGTGAAACTGCACGCGCTCTAACGGGTGGCCGTGGTGTTGATCACATCATAGAAGTCGGCGGCCCCGCGACTCTCGAGCAATCGATGGTTGCAACTCGGGTTGCTGGTCACATCTCCATCATCGGGATACTGAGTGGCGTAAGCGGTGCAATGAATTTTGTACCCGCACTGATCAAGCAAGTACGTCTGCAGGGTGTATTGGTGGGCAGCCGCAGCCAGCAGCAAGACATGATCCGAGCCATCAATGCTAATGGTATGCGTCCGATTATTGATCGTCATTTCCCTTTGAACGAGATTGTCGAAGCGTTCAAGTATCAGGAAACCAACAAGCATTTCGGCAAAATTTGTCTGGATATCTAAGCGCGCATAACTGTGCATGAGAAGACCTTAAGGTTCGCCATGTGATTAGCTCTTCACGGCTTGCAAGGTTCGTCATTCAGACCTCAATGTTGGAAAAACCCACCCACAATAGTTGCCTCTCACTGTTCATGACGGCGTATGCGACCTCTGCAACCGTCCTGTCTTGAAAGCAATGCGCTAACCGGACTTTCTCCTGAGTGCGGCAGATGTCAAAACCACCTAGAGAGGCTTCAGGGTGGAGCGTAGTGATTGATCGGTAGGATTGCATGCCGACTTGCATAGGCCGGCCACCACCCTTTTACGAAATCGAGCACCTTGTATAACTTTTTGCAAGGTGTCTAGAGAATCCTGGGCGATTCATTTTTCTAGCTGTCGCCATTCTGACACGTATCGTCGAAATCATTAAAAGCTCATGATGGCACCGCGCCATCACTGTGCTATATTCATCCAATCATCCATATCAATATTGATTATACCTACCCCCCCTTCTCAGATGACCGCGCCAGTTTTCATCGGTCACGGCTGATTACCAAAGGAACGCTATGAACTCTTGGCTCGCGAATATCAGCGTCATGCTCAAGCTGGCCTTGGGCTTTGCTGTTGTACTCCTTCTAACCGCCATCCTTGCCGCGACCAGCTGGTTCAGCTTGGGAAAAATGATTGACCGTAGTAATCGAATGGCCGGCATCACCGAACTCGGCAACCGTCTTGATCATCTACGGAGGGCCCGTTTTCAGTATCAGGTGGACAAGGGTGACGAGCAACAAGGTGCATTGATCCAGGATGCGCTGGAACTGTTTGTCGCCAAGCAAAAAAGCCTCGCAAAAGAACTGCAGCTACCTGAAAACTTGCAAAGTCTTGCGCTGATCAACCAAGCCACCACTCAGTATCAAATGGCAATTAATACGATGCGCGAGGCCTATCGCAATAGTGCGGCCACCCGTAAGGAAATGGCCACCAATGCGGTCAAAGGCGCCGCGCTGATTGCCAAGCTCATCAATGACGTAGAAGCAATGCCAGTCTCTGATCAGCGCCGTTATGAGTTATACAAAGTCATCCTCAAGGCCAAAGAGGATGTCGCGCTGGTGCGTTATGAAGTTCGTGGCTACACCGGCAATCCCAACAGCACTACGGAACAAGCCGCCGCCCGCCAGCTTGATAGTGCGCTCAAGGGCATTGAAACCCTCAACAACACCTTTGGTGCCGCCTATGCCGATCCTATCAGGCAACTGGAAACCGCTCTGATGGCTTACCGCCGCTCAGTGCAGGACTTTACAGCCAGTAATGGGGCTATCGACCACTCCGTGCAGGACACTGTCAATTTCGGAGAGGCCATCACCCGTCTGACTGATGAAATGTATGCCAGACAGCTGGCCGCCCTTGAAACAGATAGTGCTCAGGCCCGCACGCTGCAGTTGAGTTGCACTGCTTTGGCAATGATATTGGGGCTTCTTGCAGCTCTGATAATCACCCGCCAGATTACCCGCCCATTGCAGGAGACTCTGGCTGTGGTCGATTGCATTGCAGCGGGCGATCTCACGCAAAACATGGTCGTGACCCGTAGAGACGAACTGGGTGTGCTGCAACAAGGTATTCAGCGCATGGGTCGTACCTTGCGCGATCTGATCGGTGGTATCCGCGATGGAGTCACCCAGATCGCCAGTGCAGCGGAAGAGCTTTCAGCTGTCACTGAGCAGACCAGCGCTGGGGTCAATAGCCAGAAAACCGAGACCGACCAAGTGGCTACTGCGATGCACGAAATGTCGGCCACTGTGCATGAAGTTGCGCGGAATGCGGAACAAGCTTCCGTTGCCGCATCAGAGGCCGATGCTCAGGCGCGCGCTGGTGACAAAGTAGTCGCGGAAGCCATCGCCCAGATTGAGCGTTTGTCCAGCGAAGTCGGGCGTTCAGCGGAAGCTATGAATAAGCTTGAACAAGAAAGTGGGCGCATCGTCAAGATCATGGACGTGATCAAGGCGGTGGCTGAGCAAACTAATTTATTGGCCCTTAACGCGGCCATTGAGGCTGCTCGCGCAGGTGAGGCAGGGCGCGGTTTTGCAGTGGTCGCTGACGAAGTACGAGGACTGGCTCAGCGTACTCAGCAGTCCACTGAGGAAATAGAAAGCTTGGTGGCAGGCTTGCAAGGTGGAACACGTCAGGTGTCCAGTATTATGCAGAGCAGCCGCGAACTAACCGATAGCACTGTGGCGTTGGCAGGTAAAGCAGGCGCATCTTTAGCTAGCATCACTCAGACGGTTTCTGGGATTCAAGCCATGAACCAACAGATTGCTGCCGCCGCAGTACAACAAAGTTCGGTGGCGGAGGAAATAAGCCGCAGCATTTTGAGTGTACGCGACGTGTCTGAACAGACCGCCTCAGCTAGTGAGGAGACAGCGGCCTCCAGTATCGAACTCGCGCGCTTGGGGGTACAGTTACAGCAACTTGTCAGTCACTTCAAAGTTTGACCGATGTGAATCGCCACGGACTCTCTAGACACTTTGCAAGCTCATTGGACTGCCCCCAGCAACGTAGACATCTCCAGCCTATGCTCGATTTTTACCAACGCATAGCGGAACAATTGATTAAACCAGGCCTGACACTTTTCAGCTGTCGTTAAGGCCTTGCGCTGTTCGATCCTGCTCCGTAAATCCAGCAGATCGTGACGGTTGATATCGTAGATAGACCGCCCGCCCAGTGTGGGCAGCACGTCTTTGTTGAAGATTCTCAAGATTTGCGAGAGCGTGCTCTGGCGCCCTTCCTTCAGGCTTAGCCTGCGGAACTCCACCCATTGATTGAACACGGCCTCGAAGGCCTGCTCTGCCGCAAAACGAACAGCACGACGCTGCTGCTTACGGTGCTCATAGGGATTGATGCCTTGGGCGACCAAGGCGCGCCTCATCACGTCGCGCACGGGCTTCTTTGAGGCTGATTTGCGGATAACTACCGAGAGACATACGCTTCTGTACGCCCGCCCAGCAGTATTGAAACGCCAGATTTTCCCGCCGCGGGCCGTCACGTTGAGCGCAAGCCCATCCGTGTCGCCTAGCGTGTAGTCATTGCCGGTGATTCGGGCTTGCCGAACGGTCGTATCCGAGAGTGCCATAGCGAGCTCCTGAACAGAGTCAGGAGCGGATGCTCGTCTCGCTATCCAAGCTGCTCCAGCAAAAAACCGATTCAGTGCATATCCAAATCCAAGATCCTCATTCGGGACTTAAATCGGGACTTAAAAGCACTGGACGGTGCTGGATGTCAGCGGTTCCCGCCGGAACGAAAAAAGGACCCGAAGGTCCTTGTTTCGATCGCTGACAGAATTCAGTGGAACTCTGTAGCGCTATGTTTGGAGCGGGAAACGAGACTCGAACTCGCGACCCCGACCTTGGCAAGGTCGTGCTCTACCAACTGAGCTATTCCCGCGTCTTGGTGAGGCGCATTCTATAGAATCCTCAGCACCCGTCAACCCCTTGATTCAAAAAAGTTTTATTTTTTTTCAACAGTGGTGCGCAGATGAGGCCAGGCAGCGCGTAAATACTGGAGCATGGACCACAGCGTCAGGCCGGCAGCGATGAGCAGCAAGGCGTAGCCCAGCAAGACCCAGAAGGAAAAGTCCGACGGGTTGGCCAGCAGGATCACCAACGCGAGCATTTGCGCGGCGGTTTTCCATTTGCCCATGTTCGACACGGCGACGTGGGCGCGGGCGCCGATTTCGGCCATCCATTCGCGCAGGGCCGAAACGACGATCTCGCGGCCGATGATCACCGCAGCCGGCAAGGTCAGCCACAGGTTGCCGTGTTCCTGCACCAGCAGCACCAGGGCCACGGCCACCATCAATTTGTCGGCCACCGGGTCGAGGAACGCGCCGAACGGCGTGCTCTGTTCCAGGCGTCGGGCCAGGTAGCCGTCGAGCCAATCGGTCGCGGCCGCAACGGCGAACACCGAACTGGAGGCCATGTAGCTCCATTCGTAAGGCAAATAGAACAACAAAATGAAAATCGGAATAAGCAGGACGCGTAGAACGGTGATCAGATTAGGGATATTCATCGGCACAACTGGCTGCGAGGTGAGAAGGCATTCTACTCGCTGTGCAGATTTGCATAAATCAACTCAGCGAGCTTTTTACTGATACCGGGTGCTTTGGCTATTTCGTCAATGCTGGCACGGGAGAGCTCTTGCAAGCCACCAAAATGTTTAAGCAGGTCGCGTCGGCGTGTCGGGCCTACTCCGGCCACGCCTTCCAGGGTTGAGGTTCGCCGGGTTTTGCCGCGACGGGCGCGATGGCCGGTAATGGCGAAACGGTGGGCTTCGTCGCGGATCTGTTGGATCAGGTGCAGCGCAGGCGAGTCGCCCTTCAACGTGAACTCATGGGCGGCATCATTCAAGTACAACGTCTCGAAGCCGGCCTTGCGCGTGGCGCCCTTGGCCACGCCGAGCAGGATCAGGTCGGGCACCGCCAGTTCGTTGAGCACGTCGCGAGCCATGGACAACTGGCCCTTGCCGCCGTCCACCAGCAGGATATCGGGGAGCTTGCCCTCCCCCTCCTTCAATTTGCTGAAGCGGCGCGTCAAGGCCTGGTGCATGGCGGCGTAGTCGTCGCCGGCGGTGACGCCTTCGATGTTGTAGCGCCGGTAATCGGACTTGATCGGCCCCTCCGGCCCGAACACCACGCAGGACGCCACCGTGGCTTCGCCGCTGGAGTGACTGATGTCGTAACACTCCAGGCGCTGGGGCGGTTCGTCCAGGTTGAGGACTTCGGCCAGGGCCTCAAAGCGCGCGGCCACGTGCTGTCGATTCGCCAGGCGTGCGCTCAGGGCCTGCTCGGCGTTGGTCACGGCCAGTTGCTGCCAGCGCGCCCGCGTGCCGCGCACGCGGTGGCTGATGTCCAGTTCACGGCCACGCAACGCGTGGATGGCCTCGATCAACGTCGGGAAGTCTTCATGCACCACGTTGACGATCAGTTCCGACGGCAAGTCGCGCTCGGGGCTGCTGACGTAATACTGGCCCAGGAACGCGGCCATGACTTCAGCGACCTCCTCGTCGATCCCGGTCTGCGGGAAGAAGTTCTTGCTGCCCAACACCCGACCGCCACGCACACTGATCAGGTGGACACAGGCACCACCCGGGTTGACGAACGCGGCGATCACATCGACGTCGCCGGTTCCACCCTCCATGCTTTGCTGGTCCTGCACACGCCGCAGCAGCGAGATCTGGTCGCGCAACTCGGCGGCTCGCTCGAAATCCAGGGTGCTCGCGGCTTGTTCCATGGCGCCGGAGAGTTCGTCGGTGAGGGCGTTGCTGCGCCCTTCGAGGAACATCACCGAATGGCGCACATCCTCGGCGTACTCCGCCGGTTCAACCAGGCCGACACAGGGTGCCTTGCAACGCTTGATCTGATATTGCAGGCACGGCCGGGTGCGGTTCTTGTAGAAGCTGTCTTCGCACTGCCGCACGAAAAAGGTCTTTTGCAGCAGGCTCAGGCTTTCGCGGATCGCACCGGCGCTGGGGTAAGGTCCGAAGTATTTGCCCTTCTGCTTCTTCGCGCCCCGATGAATACTCAGGCGTGGGAAGTCGCCGTCAGATAAAAACACGTAGGGGTAGGATTTATCGTCACGCAGCAGGATGTTGTAAGGCGGCCGCCATTCCTTGATCAGCGTCTGCTCAAGCAGCAGCGCCTCGGTTTCGTTGGCGGTGATGGTGGTTTCGACCTGGGCGATACGCGCCACCAGGGCCGCGGTTTTCGGCGCGAGGCCGGTCTTGCGGAAGTAGCTCGCCAGGCGGTTTTTCAGGTTCTTGGCTTTGCCCACATACAGCAGGCGCGCCTCGCTGTCGAACATGCGGTACACGCCGGGGCGGCCGCTGCAGGTCGAGAGAAAGGCACTCGGATCAAACGGTGTGGTCATGTCAGGCGCTGGCGTCCACCATGCCGTGGCGCACCGCGAGCAGGGTCAATTCAACATCACTGCTGATGGCGAGCTTCTCGAAAATGCGATAGCGGTAGGTGTTGACGGTCTTGGGGGACAGGCACAGCTTGTCGGAGATGGCCTGCACCTTCTGGCAGCCGACAATCATCAAGGCGATCTGGATTTCACGCTCCGACAGCACGTCAAACGGCGAATCGCTGGTGGGCTGGAAGGACTTGATCGCCAACTGCTGCGCGATCTGCGGGCTGATGTAGCGCTGGCCGGCAAATACCAGGCGAATGGCTTGTACCATCTCCGCCAGGCCTGCGCCCTTGGTCAGGTATCCCGCCGCCCCCGCCTGCAGCAGACGTGTAGGAAACGGGTCTTCTTCGCACACGGTGACCACCACGACTTTGATGTCCGGATGGCTGCGCAACAATTTGGTAGTGGCGCCAAGGCCGCCGATCCCAGGCATCTTGACGTCCATCAACACCACATCGGGTTTCAACTCCCGGGCCTTGATCAGGGACTCTTCACCCGATTCAGCCTGGCCGACTACTTGCAGGCCATCGATGTCAGCCAGCATTCGTGTAATGCCTGTACGAACGAGATCATGGTCATCGACTACTAGCACCCTAATCAAGCAGACACCTCGCGATATGGTCTTATAGGTTGCTGAACACCTTAGCAAAAAACCAAGGCGCAGACCTAGTTGCAAGTGTCATATATATAGCTCTTGACGCCGGGAAGCGCGCCCGTCGAACGACGCGCAACGCTATTTCCTGGGGGAAAGGTCAGGAATCCCGGGCTACAGCTTGGATTTACCATTCATTATCAACATTGACGAATGTTCAGCCAAGGTTGAGGTCAATCGGTGGATCGCATCCTGGTCCTCTTTGAACATCGCCCGATAGTTGCCCAGCACCTTTTCTTCGATCTGACTCAAGTTATCCATTTGCGCCGGCGTGGGAGCGCCTGTTAATACGTACAGAAGATCCACGCCTCTTTCGGCCACACGCGATAAATAATCGGCCTTCGGCGCCCGCCCGCCGTTTTCGTATTTGCCTTGTGCGTTCGCTTCAACGCCTCCAATTTCACCAAACACTTTTTGCGACAACCCAAGCCGCTCTCTTTCCTGCCTTAGACGCAAACCGATTCCACTCATTTGGATGTATGATCCTAAATTGGCACACCCCAAGAGGTGATACGCTGATCCCTTGGTTACACAAACTTGAACGGTTTTGAACTATGCCCGGAATTCGTACTGCTGCACAAGCCAAGGCTTGGCTTGAACACCAAGGTAAGTCGGTTCAAGCGTTCGCCCGGGAACACGGTGTCGACCCGGCAACCACGTATCAGGTGCTCGCTGGGCGCAAGAAAGGACGGCGGGGAGAGGCCCATAAGGTAGCGGTCCTTCTGGGCATGAAAGAAGGCATCATCCTTGCCGAGAATGAGCCTCTGAGGCAGGAACAAGAAATATTGCCCTAGGTTCAGTATGCGCTTATTAAGCCGTTGTGCCTGTTTTGCGCAAATGAGTCACTTATTAGTCTGCGGACATGGGCCGACAATCGCGTTCCATGCACCAGAAGCACGCTTCCTCACCCGCAACTTGCAAGCCCTTGCGCTGATAAAGCCTTTTTGCCGGATTGGTTTTAAACACGGTCAACCGTAAAAGACCGCGACCTTGACCGCACGCTTTGAGTGCCATTTGCTCCAGTACCCAGCTGCCTGCTCCACGGCCACGGAACGGTTCGAGAATATGCAACTCGCGAATGTACAGCGCCTGGCTGTCGCGACTCAGGCTGATGAAGCCCACCACAGTATCGTCGCTGCAGATCAGCCAATTCTCGCGCCCCGCCCAGGCCACGTCGAAACCATCGTTGGACCACAGCAAACGGTATTGCGCGTAGTAGCCGCGCATGGCTTCGTAGGTCAGCGTCCGGGCAAATGAGCGGTCCTGGTCAGTCGCCGCGCGCAGGTGAAACGTCATGTCATCGCGCCCCTTCAGCCCACAGTGCTACCGCTTGACCGGTCCAGCGCCCGCCATCGCGACGGGCAATGAGCAGCGCGTCGCCCACCCCCGGCGCGACGGCAAGCACCTGCCCATCGGCGCCCCAGATAGCACTGCGCCCCGCGCACGCCCAGCCGCCCGAGGGGCCACCGTGATTGGCCATCAATACCACCAGGCCATGCTCGGCGGCGTAGCTCTGGAGCAACGCACTGTCCGTTGCGTAGCCGCCTTCACTGATCAGCACGCCGGCGGCGTATACAGTGGCGCCCGCTTGCGCAGCCTGACGTGCATGGCTGGCGTGGGAAAAGTCGGCGCAGACCGCCAGCGCGATCCGATCATCCCGCCACTCAAGCACGTCACCGCCCTGCCCCGCGACAAACGCCACCTCTTCGCCGGGATGCAGATGCTGCTTGGTGTAAACCGCAAGCGAACCGTCTGCTCCCAGCACCAACGCGGCGATCGACACGCCCGCCCCTGGCGCCAAGCGGATCGGCATGCCCACCACCGCCGTCAAGCGCAGCTCCCGCGCCATCTCGCGCAGCGGCGTCAACAGCGCGTCCTCGGGGGCGATTGCCAGCTCAGCCGCCAAGGACGGTTCATACCCGCTCAACGACAGCTCCGGAAACACCAGCACTTGCACACCCTGCTCAGCCGCGGCGCGCATGAACGCCAGGTGCCGCAGGATATTGGCCGGTACGTCGCCGGCGATGGAAACGGATTGAGCAGCGGCAAGGGTCAAGGCAGTCATGGTTGCGTCCCGGCAAGCATTATTGAGTGGCCACCAGCATATCGACACTCACCCCATAGTCGTAAGTACCTCCACGCAATAGAAATTACCGATTGAATCCACCCGTGCGCCTCTAGTAAGCTGCCACCATCATTTGGAGAGCCACCATGTTGCAACTCACCCACACCCAGGTTTGCCCTGCTGCCAGCGCCTCGCGCTCGGTATCGGCTACCCGTGTGAACGGTTTGAGCGCACTGGTCAGCTTTTATTTTGGGTATTGGTTTAGCCACTGGCGCGCCTGATACCTGAAATCGGCGCCCACTGCTCAAGGGGTCGCCTACCAGAGAAATCTAACCCCCGGTCGGCTCCCCGATCGGGGGTTTTGTTTTTTCAGCCCTGAACACTTTGTTTGATCAAGACCATTTAAAGGAATCACGACATGAACTACGCCACCTATTACCGCTACGACACCAGCACTGCATGGCGATTTAGCAAGCTCCGCTCGGGACAGCCTGCCGCCTCCGATCGGTCACCTATCGGTGGCAAGCCAACACACGTAGCCACTACGGCCAATTGTCGAACACCCCAGTAGGGCAGAGCGTGCGGGAATCGCCCGCCGCTTGCCCAGGAAGCCTTGAAGATGAACTCCTCCGTCGCCGCTCTGCCCGTTTCTACCCTGACCAGCGCCAATGAAGCGCTGACCCTGCGCTTGCCCAGTTCCCTTGAACTCAAGCACCAGTTACCTCTCAGCCCATTCCTCAATGAGCAAATCCACGCCCATCGCCAAGCCGTGCGCGCCATTCTCAATGGCGAAGATTCACGTTTGCTGGTGATCGTCGGTCCGTGTTCGATCCACGACCCGGAATCGGCCATGGAATACGCACGCAACCTGAAGAAACTGGCGTTGGACGTCAGCGACCAGATGCTGCTGGTAATCCGCGCCTACGTCGAAAAACCGCGCACCACCATTGGCTGGAAAGGCCTGGCCTACGACCCGCACCTGGATGGCAGCGATGACATGGCCGCCGGCCTCAGCCTGTCCCGCGAACTGATGCGTGAGATGCTGCGCCTGGGCCTGCCGGTCGCCACCGAGTTGCTGCAACCGATGGCCGCCGGCTACTTCGACGACCTGCTCAGTTGGGTCGCCATCGGCGCACGCACCACCGAGTCGCAGATCCACCGCGAAATGGCCAGCGGCCTGGGCATGCCCGTCGGCTTCAAGAACGGCACCGACGGCGGCGTCGCCATTGCCTGCGATGCGATGCGCTCGGCGTCCCACCCGCACCGGCACTTCGGCGTCGACAGCCAGGGCCACCCGGCGATCATCCAGACCCCGGGCAACCCCGACACCCACCTGGTGTTGCGCGGCGGTCACCGTGGGCCGAACTACGATGCGCAGAGCGTGGCCCAGGTGAAACAGGACCTGGCCAAGTCCAAGGTGACCGCTCGGATCATGGTCGATTGCAGCCATGCCAACAGTGGCAAAGACCCGCTGCGTCAGCCGGCAGTGTTCAATGAAGTGCTGGAGCAACGCCTGCAGGGCGACACTTCGCTGATCGGCATGATGCTCGAAAGCCACGTGTTCGAAGGCTGCCAACCATTGGGCCCGGCGATGAAATACGGCGTGTCGGTGACCGACGGTTGCCTGGGTTGGGACAGCACCGAGCAGCTGTTGCGCAGCGCAGCTCAACGCTTGCGCGAACACGCCATCGGCTGAGCAATGGACACCGGCTTGCCTGCAAAGCGCGGGCAAGCCGGACGGCCGCCAACCTGGAGAGCAACCTCAAGCCCCTGCAACTGACCTTGAGCGCTGCCGACATGCTGCAGGTTGCGGGCCGTGACGGGGCCAGCGCCCAACAGCCCCAATGGCATCGCGCCGACGCGGAACTAAACCCCGGCCACCGGCGTGCGCGATAATTCCCGCAGCCAGGGCAATACCCGCAAGCCCGCGGCGGCCTCGGGTGGGTCGATGATGTCCATGAAGTGCTCAAGATTGATGTTATCCGGTACGCCGGGCAAGCGGACCAGTACCTGCGGTGTCGAGCCGACGGGTACGCCCAGGTCCAAGTGATCGTAGACCAGCACGTGGCGTACCTGGGCCTGCGGCCCACCGGCGTGGGTCGCCAAGCCTGCATTGACGATCAGCACATCAAAGGGTTCGGCCGGGATCGCCGTGAGGATCTGGACCTCTTCAAAGGTTTGCACCGGCACAATCCGGTGATACCCCAATCGGTTGAGCATTTTTTCGATATACAACCGTTGCAGGTGCTGTTCATCGGCAATCAGGATGGTCAGTGCTTTGTTCGGCATGGCAAACCCCTGGCAGGCTGTGCTCGTTGAATGAGAGCAGCCCATTTTCCAGACATATCCCGCAGACAAAATCAGGCATGTTCCCCCTTCATGTAGGAGTTGTCCCAAATCCACCGAATAACCACCCAACCGCGTCAAGGTTGATTGCAATAAACGCTCAAGCTGTGATGCAAATCATCGATCGCCTGCTCGACGTCCTCAACCGCTGCCCCCAACGCCTGGAGGTCCTGCCGTTCGCACACGGCCTCCAAGGTTTCGCAACAAGCGATCAGCGCGTGCGCCTTGACCATCCGCGCGCCGCCTTTGGCGCGGTGTGCCAGGTCATGCAACTGGGCAAAGTCGGCCTGACGTCGCAATGACGGCAATAGCCGTTGATCGGCTTCCAGACTGTCGAGCAGCGGCATCAACAATTCGTTGAGCGCGGCATGATCGTCCCCCGTCAGCATGATCAGCGCTCCCAGATCGAACGCCGGTTCGGCTTGCGGCTCGCATAGGCTCGCCATGCGCGGCGCCAGGGCCGATCGCAAGTCTTCGAGCCCGGTGGGCTTGAACAGGCACCCGTCCATGCCCGCCTGGCGACAGCGCTCGGCTTCTTCGGGTTGGGCATTGGCGGTAAACCCCAGCAGCAGGCACGGCACCAGGCCTCGCTCGTGCTCTTGAGTACGAATATCCCGCGCCAATGTGTAACCGTCCTTCAGAGGCATATTGCAATCGGTGATCACGCCATCAAAGTGCCCGGCCTGCCACAGCGCAAGCCCCTGCACACCGTCCTCGGCCGTGGTAATGCGATGCCCCAGGAAGCTCAACTGCCGGGCCAGCAGCAAACGGTTGGCCGGGTAGTCATCCACCACCAGGATACTCAACGCGCGTGTCGGTGGGCTGTGCGGAGCAGGCGCCGAAGCCGGCACCGGCAGCGCGGCCGCCAGGCTCAGCGCCACACTCACGTCCACCCGGGTGCCCTGCCCCAACACGCTGCTCAGGTGCAACTGACCGCCCATCATTTCGCACAGACTGCGACTGATCACCAACCCCAGGCCGGAACCGCTGCGCGCCGATTGTTCAGCGTTGCTGCCCTGGCTGAACGGGTTGAACAGCCGCTGCTGGTCCTGAGCACTGATGCCCATACCGGTGTCTTGCACCCACAACCTGAGCCATAGTTGATCCTCGGCGACATCGCCCTGGGCGCCCAATTGCACCTGGCCTTTGCTGGTGAACTTGATGGCATTGCTGAGCAGGTTCGAAACCACCTGCTTGAAGCGCAGCGGGTCGATCAGCACCGGGCGATCGAGCGCCGGATCGAGCGTCACGCGCAGCGCCAGCCCTTTGGCCCACGCGAGGCCTTCGAAAACCCGCACCACCGAGGCCAGCAGCTCACGCAGGTTGGCGGGCTCCTGGGCCAGGGACAGGTGGCCGGATTCGATCCGGGCGATGTCCAGGATGTCGCCGATCAATTCCAGCATGCCGCGCGAGGCCACCGACGCCACTTCCAGCGCATCGCGATCCGCCCGACCTTGCTCGGCGCTTTTGAGCGCCAGCTCGATCATGCCGATCACCGCGTTCATCGGCGTCCGGATCTCGTGGCTCATGGTGGCCAGGAACGTCGTCTTGGCGCGGTTGGCGGCGTCGGCATCGTCCTTGGCTTCCTGCAACTGGCCTAGCAAGCGGTGGCGCTCACTCACATCCACCCAGCCGGCAATCATGCCCACGACCTTCTCGTCGCCGTCGCGGTACGGCAGCATCCAATGGTAAATCGTGAGGACTTCGCCGCCCGGCACCCTGAGGATCCGGTCATGAATCTGCGGCTCGCCCCGCGCCATCAACTTCAGGTAGTCGTCATGGTACGACTGGGCTTGCGGCGGGTTACCGGTGTCGGTTTCCACCACGGTCTTGCCGATCACGTCTTCGAGCTTGAAACCGAACACGTCGAGGTAGGCATTGTTGCAGGCCATCAACCGCCCCTGGCGATCGCGCACGTAAATCGGGTGAGGCGTGCCGTCGATCAACACGCTCATAAAGCGCATCTGATCGCTCAACGCCCGCTCGGCCTGGGCGCGCTTGCGAATCAGGCTGCGCAGGTAAAAGGCCCAGCACAGGGTGATCAACAACAGCACCGCGGCGAGACTGAAACCCTGGATGATTGCGTTGCGATGGCGCAGCCAGTAGCTGTCTTCAATGATGATCTCGCTGCGCCAGTGATTGGTCAGTTCATCCAGCTCCTCAGGTGTGATGCTCAACAATGCCTTGTCGAGGATCGAATACAACTCCAGTTGGCTGCGGTTGACGCCAAACGTGATCCGCGCCGGCTCCGTGCCGACGGTGCTGGTCATACGCAAGCGGTCGCGGTAATGACGCGCGATCATGTAGCGCGCACTGATGAGCGAAATAACAGTCGCATCGGCCCCGCCATTGGCCACCAACTCCATGGCGGCTTCGGGGTTTGCGCTGTCGATAAACTCAATACCGGGGTAATCCCGCGCGATTTGCTCACCCAGGCTGTTGCTGCGAATGAACGCCAGGCGCTTTCCGGGCAAGTCCTCCAGGGTAACCAGCCGCTCGTCTTCGGCGCGCACCACCAGCACATACGGGTTGGACAGGTAAGGCCGGGTGAAGCGCAACTTCTCGGTCCGCTCGACGCTGGGGGTAATCACCGCCAGCATGTCTGCCTGGCCAGCATTGACCTCATCGATTTGTCGAGGCAACGAACTGCCCTTCACCACATCGAACTTCAGGCCCGTGCGCAAGCTGATCCGCGCCAGCACTTCCGCGCTCAGCCCTTCGAATTGCCCTTGCTCATTGAAAAACGACAATGGCACGAACTTGTCGAGCACCGCCACTTTCACCCGCGGGTGTTTCTCCAGCCAGCGCTGCTCGCTGTCACTCAGGCGCAGCCGTTCGGCTTCCATGAAACCGCTGCCACCAGCACTCCAGCGGCGCAGAATATCCATCTGCTGGTTGACCGGCACGATGGCCAACGCGGCGTTGATGATATTGCGCAGGCGAATATTGTCCTTGGTGAACGCAAACCCGAAAGGGTTGACCTCCAGGCCGGAAAAATCCGCCACGCGCACGTTATTGAGGTGGTTCTTGTTGATCAGGTACCGGGTGCTGATGGCATCGCCCAGGTACGCATCGGCCCGGCCGAACGCCACCGCACCGATGGCTTCGAAGGTCGAGGCAAACAGTTGCAACTGCGCGTGGGGGTAGAACCGCTGCACGGCATCGGGCTGCATGTAGTGATACAGCATGGCCACGCGTTTGCCGGCCAAGTCCGCGCTCAGGGCCTGGGTGTCTCCGATGCGGGTGACCAGGGTGGGTTGATCGTTGGCGTAAGAGCGTGACAGCTCCAACTCAGGGTCTGCGGCTTCATAGCCGTTGGCCGAGCCAACGAAATCCACCGCGCCCTGCTTGAGCGCTTCAATCACTTCATCGCGGGTGTCGTAGCGTCGCACCTCGATGATGATATTCAACGCCTGCGCCACCAGCGCCGCATAATCGGCGGTAATGCCCTCAAGCTCGTCGTTGTTGTTGCTCAGGTCGAATGGCGCGTAATCCGGCGCCGACACCCCCATCACCAACGTGCGCCGCTCACGTAGCCAGCGCCAGTCGGTTTCATCCAGTATCAGGCGGGGGTTTTCGAGCTGAGAGTGCCCCAACAGGCGCAGCGCGTGTGGCTGATCGACGGCCACTGCGAGCATGGGCAACAGGCCCATCAACAAGATAGCGGCGAGCCGCCTGAACGCAGTGGCAGTCATTTCAGATCAAGTGATTGCGCTGGGCGAACTTGGATAAATGCACGACGGAGGACATGCGCAACTTCTCCTTCAGGCGGGTTTTGTACGTGCTGATGGTCTTGTGGCTCAGCAGCATGTCCTCGGCGATTTCCTTGTTGCCCAGGCCCAGGGCCAGCTTCTGCAGCACCGTCAACTCGCGGTCCGAAAGAGCTTCCACCAACTCGTGCTCGGAGGTCTGCAAATCATCGCGGCGCACCGAACTGGTGGGCAGGCTGGGAAAGCAGCTGTAGTTGCACATCACAGCCTTGATTGCTTTTTGCAGCTCGTCCAACTCGCCGGTCTTGGCGACAAACCCCATGGCACCGGCCCGCATGCACCGGGTCGAAAAAAACACCGCCAAGTAGGACGTGAGCACCAGGATCTTGCACGGCAGGCCCAAGGCCTTGATCCGACTGATGACCTCCAGGCCACCCAACTTGGGCATCGCCAGGTCGAGAATCACCAGGTCCGGGCGCCCTTCTCTGGCCTTCTGCACGGCATCCGCGCCATTACCCGCTTCATCAATTTCAGTAAAACCTTCCTGTTTCAACAGAAATTTGACAGTGGCACGAATAAACGGGTGGTCATCCACTACTAACGCTTTGCTCATAAAACACCCCTGAGAGGACAAAGTACGCTGACACATCACACGGGACCCAGCCACCTGTGAGAATTGACAGTCCCGACGAACGGTACAGTCCCTCAGAGCGCCAACAGACGGGTGCCTGGTCCCTTCCCTTGAAAATCACCACGAACATATGAAGCCGTATCATTGCTGCCGGCCAGCCGCAGCGATCAACCTTAGCAATGGGGTGATGTTTCTTACGAAGGGATAATCCTGACTGCGTGTAGGACTTTTCCTTACAAAAGCATAGCCAATCCTGGGTATGCCTAGGCTTGACCAGGGTGGATCAGTCGGTGGTACTTGGGCTCCAGAAAGCCTGCACCACCAGGCTCGACATGGAAATGCGCGTCACCAGGGCGTCCAGTTCATCACCGTCCACGGAAGTGGCCGCCAGGGTCGCCTCGATCTCCACTTCTTCGCTGCCAAACGGGCGCACATCGACATCGCTGGCGGGGTAGTTGCAACGTGCCAGCTCGGCTTCCAGCAACACCATGACCGCCTGTTGCTGGCTACGCCGTGCAATCACATAGAGGATGTTGGTCACCTCCGCCGACACCACATCCAGCGGCTGGCGGTTGATGTTATTGACGATCGGCCGCAGCAGCGTATTGGCCGCCAGTACGAACAGCGTGCCCAGCAGCGCTTCGAGGATCAGGTCGGCACCGGCACAGGCGCCCACCGCGGCCGAGGCCCAGAGGGTGGCGGCGGTGTTGAGCCCGCGCACGTTGCCTTCTTCGCGCATGATCACGCCGGCCCCCAGAAAGCCGATGCCCGACACCACATAGGCGACCACCCGCACAGCACCGTCTGCACCGCCCAGGCGGTTGGCCATGTCGACGAAAATCGCCGCGCCCACTGCGACCAGCACGTTGGTGCGCAAGCCCGCCGTGCGCTGGCGGTACTGGCGCTCGAAGCCGATCAAGCCGCCGAGGATAAACGCGGCGGTCAGGCTGACCACGGTATCGATCAGGGAATCGAGGTTGATGTTGTTGATTGCCTGCATAAAAACTCCATGAATGCGGCGGCAGCCCCACTGCCATCGCGGGCAGGCCCGGCTCCCACCGGGCCCAGGGGCGTTCGATACAACTGTTATTGCCAGCCAAACTTACGGATGTAGTAGCCCTTCACCGCTTGGGTCAACGCCATGTACCCCAACAGAATCACGGGCAGGAACACAAAGTACAGCGACGGCAACGCCTGCAGTTTGAAGTAGTGCGCCAGCGGCCCCATCGGCAGGAAAATCCCCACGGCCATGATCACCCCCGTCATCACCATCAGCGGCATTGCCGCACGGCTTTGCAGGAACGGGATTTTCGGGGTGCGGATCATATGTACGATCAGCGTCTGGGTCAGCAACCCCACCACGAACCAACCCGACTGGAACAGGGTCTGGTGGTCCGGGGTGTTGGCATCGAACACATACCACATGAGTGCGAACGTGGTGATGTCAAAGATCGAACTGATCGGCCCGAAAAACAGCATGAAACGGCCCACATCCCCCGGTTGCCAGCGTTGCGGCTTGGCGAGCATTTCTTCATCGACGTTATCGAATGGAATCGCGATCTGCGAAATGTCGTACAGCAGGTTCTGCACCAGCAAATGCATGGGCAGCATCGGCAGGAACGGAATGAACGCACTGGCGACCAACACCGAAAACACGTTGCCGAAGTTGGAGCTGGCGGTCATCTTGATGTACTTGAGCATGTTGGCGAAGGTGCGCCGGCCTTCGAGCACGCCCTCCTCCAGGATCATCAGGCTCTTTTCCAGCAGGATGATGTCAGCCGCTTCCTTGGCGATGTCCACCGCGCTGTCCACCGAAATACCGATATCGGCCGTGCGCAGCGCCGGTGCGTCGTTGATTCCATCGCCCATGAAGCCCACCACATGGCCGTTGGCCTTGAGCAGGCGCACGATGCGTTCCTTGTGCGACGGCGTCAGCCTGGCGAATACGTTGGTGGTTTCCACGGCCTTGGCCAGTTCGGCGTCGGTCATGTCCTCGATGTCGTTGCCCATCAGCAGGCCTTGCTGCTCCAGGCCCACTTCGCGGCAGATCTTGGCGGTGACCAGTTCGTTATCGCCCGTCAGCACTTTGACGGCCACGCCGTGGGCTTTGAGGGCCTTGAGGGCAGGCGCGGTGCTTTCCTTGGGCGGATCGAGGAAGGCCACGTAACCGATCAACGTCAGGTTTTTTTCATCCGCCAGGTTGTAGGTATCGCGCCCCGCTGACATCGGCTGCGCGGCGACCGCGACCACCCGCAAGCCTTCTTCGTTGAATGCCGCGGTCACTTGGCGGATGCGCGCCAGCAACTCATCGGTCAGCGCTTCGTTGGAGTCACCGTGGCGCACCCGGTTGCACACCGACAGAATCTCTTCCACCGCGCCTTTGCAGATCAACAGGTGCGGCTGGCCTTGCTCGGCCACCACCACCGACATCCGGCGCCGGTTGAAGTCGAACGGGATCTCATCGACCTTCTGGAACGCGGTGGCGACTTTCAGCTCGCGATGCACCTCCACGTGTTCCAGCACCGCCACGTCCAGCAGGTTTTTCAGACCGGTCTGGTAGTAACTGTTGAGGTAGGCCATTTCCAGCACGTCGTCGGACTCTTCGCCCCACACGTCCACATGGCGCGCCAGGAAAATCTTGTCCTGGGTCAGCGTGCCGGTTTTGTCCGTACACAGTACGTCCATGGCGCCGAAGTTCTGGATTGCGTCCAGGCGCTTGACGATGACCTTTTTGCGCGACAGAAACACTGCGCCCTTGGCCAACGTCGAGGTGACGATCATCGGCAGCATTTCCGGGGTCAGGCCCACGGCAATCGACAGCGCGAACAGCAGCGCTTCGGTCCAGTCGCCCTTGGTGAAACCGTTGATGAACAACACCAGCGGCGCCATCACGAACATGAAGCGGATCAGCAGCCAACTGACTTTGTTGACGCCCTGCTGGAACGAGGTGGTCGCGCGATCCGTGGCGGTGACGCGCTGGGCCAACGCGCCGAAATAGGTGCTGTTGCCGGTGGTCAGAATCACCGCCGTCGCCGCGCCGGACACCACGTTGGTGCCCATGAACAGGATGTTCTCCAGGTCCAGCGGGTTGCGCGTCTTGGCATCCTTCTGCTGGGCGAACTTCTCCACCGGCATCGATTCGCCGGTCATCGCCGCCTGGCTGACGAACAGGTCCTTGGCATTGAGCACGCGGCAGTCGGCGGGGATCATGTCGCCGGCCGACAGCACGATCAGGTCGCCCGGCACCAGTTGCTTGATCGGCAGCTCGATGGGCTTGGCCGCCTCGCGGCGCAACACCGTCGCGGTATTGCTCACCATGTCCTTGAGTGCGTCGGCAGCCTTGTTCGACTTGGCCTCCTGCCAGAAACGCAGCAGGGTCGACAGCACCACCATGGAAAAAATCACCGTGGCGGCCTTCATGTCTTCGGTCAGCCAGGAGATCACCGCCAGCAAGGTCAGCAGCAGGTTGAAGGGGTTCTTGTAGCAATGCCACAGGTGGACCCACCAGGGCAGCGGCTGTTCGTGTTCGACTTCATTGAGGCCGTATTGCTCCCGCAACGCGTCGGCTTCCTGGGCGTCCAAGCCTTCGGCGTGACTGCCCAGGGTGCCCAGCAATTGTTCCGCGCCGCTGTTGGCCGCAGCCACCAGGGTTTGCGCCAGGCTCGGCGGGACTTCGCGGCTGACGCTGGCGTCAGTGACGCTGTCGAGCAGTGCCAGGCGACGGAAATGCCGAGCGATATGCCGGGTCCGCAGGAAGCCGGCAAAGAACTCTTTCAACAGAGTGAAGTTCATGGTGTTACTCCTGCGCGAGGAAACCGTCGTGCAGGTACGGCCAACTGCGCCGCGCCCGATCAAAAAGGCACAGCCAGCCTGGCCCGCCCGCCGCAAAAAGGCAGGCGCGTCCGTAGCAACCTGAGGTGAATCAGGTGCTGGTCAGCGTCGATGAGAGTGGATCGAGGCAGGCGCCAGAACTGGTCGCTGCCGGGATGCCGCTTCTCGCTGTTTGGCGAGACAACGGCATCGGAAGAATGCGCGTTACCTTGCCAAGTCTGTGCCGGTTACCGAAACCGGCCGACGACTGTCACTTGAACAAGTACCCACTGAGGGTCTCCGCTATTGATGAAAACGCGCGAAGCTTACGCCCCGATTACAGGAGAGTAAACCGTAGGAAAGTACCTGCATGATGAATAAGAGGATTCTTCAGGATGGGTTCAGGAACCCCTATCTTGAAGCCCTCCAAGGCTTAAATGTGGGAGGGAGCTTGCTCCCGATGGCGATGGTGCAGCTAGAGATAAGCTAACTGCCCCACCGCCAGCGGGAGCAAGTCGAGTCGTCGCACCGCCCCTCCCACAGGTTGAATGTGTCTATCCGCAGCTAAGGTGCAACAGGTCGATCTCGCGGCACCCGTATCAGGTAATCATCCACCTGCCCACCCACCAGCGCCTTGACCTGAGTCGACACCGTATTCAGCTGTCGCCCCATCCTGATCCCCTCGCGAATACGCACCGGCACATACCCCAGTTTCGGCCAGAAACGCTCGGCCTTGCGATTACCGACCACCACCGTCAGGCGCGGCCACTCGGCACCCTGCGTGACGGCCCATGCTTCGAGGTCGGCGTGTAACCGCCGCCCTCAATCATCACGCGTCAGTACTTCCAGCAATTCAATTTCAAAGCGCAAAGGGCTGTTCGGCTTGATATGCGCGCCCATCGAACGTTCGCCATACGCCAGGTGCGCCGGTACGAACAATGTGCGTACACCGCCGACTTGCATGCCCATCAACCCCTGGTCCCAGCCCTTGATCACCCGGCCCGTTCCAATCACACACTGAAACGGCTTGCCCCTTTCCCACGACGAATCGAACACCGTGCCATCTTCCAGGGTGCCGGTGTATTGAGTGGTGATCAACGCGCCCTTGACCACGGCCTTGCCGGTGCCGGGGCGGATGTCGGTGATCTGGAGTTGTTCGTCGCTCATGGGGGGCTCTCGTTGACTGCGCAAAGGCTGGGGTTTTCCCAGAATTGGGTGGGTTTGGCAAGTGTAGGAAGCGTCGGCTCAATGACATTTCTCTTTAACCTGCGGGGCGTTTCCGCCGGCTGGGCAGCACCTCGCGCACAGGCGCTATTTCGAGATCGCACTCGGTGAACATAATCGAGGGGGCGGTGAATTGATCGCTGGAGTGCATGCTGCCGAGCTGAACCGGCGGCACGCGTTGTGAGGAGGGACGATTGCCTCACCACAACAAAAGCAATCACCGCCTCAAAGCTCAAGGCCGGATAGTAAGGTTTTGTCGCGAGAGAGCAGACCTAGTGTCTGCAACACGTCATTGACTGCGCCGACAACGCCCACATTTTTAGGCTGGGGCTTCCCATCGACAACATCCTTCAACGCTGTCAAAAACTCCACCCGGCCCGAATCGACCTTATCGGACTTGCTGTCCTTGGATGAGATACGGCCCTGGGCAGTATTAATCTCTTTATCAAGGTAAGCGCTAAATTCAGACTTTTTCATTGTCAGTTTCCTTCTTCAACAATGCGTGAGGGCACACGCAACAGCTTAAGAAGCTCACTGCATCCTGCCTACTGTCAGAGTTCACAGGTCTGTACCAGTCGCCGGGTGTCGTTCTCACAACCAATGCTAGTGCATGTCGATCCAATTTCGCTGGGACCGAAAGACCTGACCTCTCTCCACGAATAGGGGCAGCGAACTATCAAGAGCCCACTGACACCTCAACCGGAAGCGCCCGATTTTCTCCCGCCCGTCAGATCACCTCTTATGGAGCGCCAGCCACTTCGGCGGTAACCATCCAAAGAGATCACCCACAATGAACCAAGCCACAAGCCCTGTACGTGTTTCTGTTGTGCAATTCGATCCCCAGGTCGGTGTGGACCACCGTACCGCAAACCTGCGACGTAGCCTGGAGCTGGCAGCCGCGGCAGCGAACGGCGGCGCCAATCTGATCGTGCTGCCGGAGCTTTCCAACTGCGGTTACTTCTTTTCCAGCCGCAAAGATGCGTTCGATCACGCCGAAGCGGTGCCAGACGGTCCGAGTCTGCGGGCATGGATCGACTTTGCCGGCCGGTACCAGGTCTATCTGGCGGCGGGCCTGAACGAAATCGACGGAGCGCAATTATTCAATACAGCGGTGCTGCTCGGCCCGGACGGTTTTATCGGCAAGTACCGCAAGGCCCATCTATGGAACCTGGAGAAGCTGTGGTTCACCCCGGGAAACACGGGATTTCCAGTCTTCGAGACACCGATCGGGCGGATCGGCATGCTGATCTGTTGGGACATCTGGTTTCCCGAAGTCCCGCGCATTCTCAGCCAGCAGGGTGCCGATATCATTTGCAGCCTGAACAACTGGGTCTGGACGCCGCCCCCGCTGTTCGACGACGCCGGGCGGTGCATGGCGTCCTACCTGACGATGACGGCAGCACACGTCAATAACGTGTTTATTGCCGCCGCCAGTCGAATCGGCGAAGAGCGCGATGCCCGTTACCTGGGGTGTTCGCTGATTGCCGGGACCAATGGGTGGCCTATCGGCAAGGTGGCGTCGGCCAATCGCCAGGAAATCCTGTTCGCCGATATCGACCTGAGCAGCGCGCGCAGTGCGCCCATCTGGAACAGCCTCAATGATCTGCAAAGGGATCGGCGGGTTGACCTGTACGATCAGATGCTGGGCTATATGCAGCATCGAGCATTGCCGCGTTGAGCACGAGCGGCCTCACAACCAATGCCAAAACCGGCTCCAGAACCCACGCCCCAAATCATTCTTGCAACCCGCATATTGCTGCGCATACAGCTGCGAGCGAGCCTGCACTTTGCTGGCCACGGGGGGTAGCCAGGCTTTGCTGGCGTAGGTGCGCTGGCGATAGCCGCCCCAGCCTTCGTGGTAATTCAGGTATTGGCCGTAGGCGTCGTACTTGTAAACGCCGTTGATGGTGTAGGTCTTGTCCATGTACCAACCGACGAAGTCGATGGCGTCGTCGAAGTCCTGACGGCTGGCGCCGCTGCGGCCGGTGCTTTTGCGGTAGTCGTTCCACACTTCATCCTTGGCCTGGGCATAGCCGGCGGCGGTGGAGACGCGGCCCCAGGGGATGATCCACAACAGGTAGTTACGCGGAGCCTTGGCGTCCTGCCGGAAGGCCGATTCCTGGTACATGATGGCGAACGGCAACTGGATCGGCACGCCCCAGCGCTTTTGGGTGACTTGGGCGGCGTCGTACCAGTCGGCCTTTTCGCGAAAGATGCCGCAGAGGTCGTTGGGCGTGCGGGGTGGCGAGGTGCCGCAGGCCGCCAGCAGCGAAGTGAGTAATAACAAGCCGACAGCTTTGCCTGCGTTCAAGATGCACCTTTGCGGGATACGCGTAAAAAGCCGGCATTTTACCCATTCAACGCGGCAGGTGAAGAAAGGAAACGCTCAGCGCCGTGCGCAACAGCAGCGTGCGCCAGATCGCACGGGGCAGTTGCGCTGCACTATCGCGCAGCCTGGGTGTCGTAACTCGCATGCGCCCATTCCCAGGAGAAACCATGAGCCAGGACGTCCTCGCCAAAGAAACCAACCGCCGCCAATTGCAGCAGATCATCTCCGGGTTGTCCGACGGGGTGATTTTGGCCGAGCTAGACCAGACCATCCTCTGGGCCAACGAGGCCGCGCTGACCATGCACGGGGTCAGCGCGGTCGAACACCTGGGCGCCAACAATCAGGCCTATGCCGAGCGGTTCGCCTTGCGCTATCGCAATAACCACCCGCTGTTGCCGGACAACTACCCGCTCAGCCGGGTGGCGGCCGGCGAAGCGTTCAGCGACGTGATCGTGGAAGTCAGCCCCACCGGCGACGACGAGCGCAGTTGGGTCCATCGCCTGCGCAGCCTGGTGCTGACCGATTCACGCGGCGAACCGGAGCTTTTGGTGTTGATCCTCAGCGACGCCACCGAATGGGCGAGCGCCGAGCAGCGCTTCGAAAAAACCTTCAACGCCAACCCCGCGCCCGCCGTGATCTGCCGCCTCAGCGACCTGCGCTATATCAAGGTCAACCAGGGCTTTCTGGAGATGACTGGCTATAACCGCGACCAAGTGATCGGCCGCTCGGTGTATGAACTGGACGTGCTGGAACACGCCGAGCGCAAGGACCTGGCCATCCAGCGCCTGGCCGAAGGCGCGACCATCCCGCAGATGCAGGCCGAATTGAGATTGCCCGAGGGCGGCAGCAAGTTGGTGATCGTGGCCGGCCAGCCGTTGGACATGAACGAGGAAGACTGCATGTTGTTTTCCTTCACCGACCTGGAACCGCGGCGCAAGGCAGAAATCGCCTTGCGCCAGAGTGAGGAGCGCTTCGCCAAGTCGTTCCGCCTGACGCCGGTGCCAACCCTGGTGTGCAACGCCGACAACCGTCAAGTGGTGGATATCAACGAAGCCTTCATAAGCATTACCGGCTACACCAGTGAAGAACTGATCGGCAAAGCCATCGAAGACATCGACTTCATCGACAGCGCCCAAGCCTGCGCGCAGTTGTTCGCCACTCTGGAAAAAGCCGGCAACCTCGACGGGCTGGATCTGAAGGTGCGCAAGAAAGGCGCTGAGGTGATCGACTGCGTGGTGTCCGCCGATACCGTGAGCATCCAGGACGTGCCCTGCTACCTGCTGGTGCTGATGAACATCACCGAACGCAAACGCTCGGAGCTGGAGCTGGTGGCGGCCATCGAAGAAGTGATGCAGGACGCCTCCTGGTTCAGCCAGACCCTGATCGAAAAGCTGGCCAACGCCAAAGGCGCCAACCGACCCAATGTGCCGGGCATTGCCTTCACCGATCTCACCACCCGCGAGCGCGATGTGCTGGGTTTGATTTGCGAAGGCCTGGCCGACAAAGAGATCGCCTCGCGCCTGAAGCTGGCGCCCAACACGGTGCGTAACCATGTGGCCACGGTGTATTCCAAACTGGGGGTGCATAGCCGTAGTGCAGCGATCGTCTGGGCCCGTGAGCGCGGGCTGTTCGCCGGTGAACTGCGTCTGAAAAACAAGCGCTGAAAGTACAAATGCACTAGTGCGGCTAGTGCGAATTCGCCTTATTGCGCCTAGGTGTAATGCTTAACCTTCCTGGGGTGGGCACAGGCTTTCGATCCTGTGTCGTCGTATTCCACACCCGGAAGGAATTAGCATGTTTACCCTGTCTCAATTGCGAAATTGCATCGAAGAAGGCCTGTCGCCGCTGACGTGCGAATTCACCCTGTGCCGGGACGCGTCGCTGACCCTCAAAGTCTTCGACGCCGAAACCGGCCGGGTCGACCTGGTGGTCACCGGGATCAGCACCAATCGGCTGCAGACCCCGCAAGAAGTGGACAAGATGGTCGAAGAATTACGCTACGAGCTGCACAGCAACCACCTGGGCAAACTCACTCTGGATGACTTGCCTTCAGCCTCGCACCCATGAAATAGAACACCCCGCCACCGACGATAAACGCCCCCAGCATGTAGAACATGTAATGCGCCGGCAGGCTGGCCAACACCAACCCGCACAGCACCGGCCCCAGCGCGGCGCCGAGGTTGGACAGGTTTTGCGCGCCGTAATACATGCCGCGCAGGTGGTCCGGGGCAATGCGGTCGATAAACATGTACTCGGCCGGGAACACGACGATTTCCCCCACGGTAAACACCGCCATCGCCAGCACCCACCACAGTACGCTGGTGGACAGCGCAAAGCCGATCAACCCCAGCATGAACATGCTCAAGCCGAAGATCAGCCATTGGCTCAGGTAACGGTGCGAGATGCGCCGACCGATCACGTATTGCAAGGCAATCACCAACACGGCGTTCGTCGTAAGCACCGCGCTGATGACCTTGTAGGTGTATTCAGCAGTGGTGGTGGTCACCAGGTATTGCGACAGGTAAGCCGTGAACTGGCCGAACACCACCGCACTGAGCACGCCGCCAACGGTGAAGCACACCAGGCGCCGATCCTTCAACAGCACGCGGCCGACAGCCAGGAACGACACCGGCTTTTGCGTGGCATCGACAGTGGCCAGCGCACGATCACCCCAGCGCCAGTACAGCAGGAAAAACCCCACCCCCAACAGCGCCGACAGCATAAACGGCAAGCTGATATCCAGCCTGGCCACCATCGCACCAAAGAGCGGCCCCACCGCATAGCCGATATTGGTCAGGGTGTACTTGATGGAAAACACCTCACTGCGCGCGTCTTCCGGCAACAGGCTGGCAAAGCCGGCTTTGATCGCAATATCGATGACCGCGTAAGCCAGGTTGATCAGGATCAGGCAGCCATAGAACGCCCAGATAGTCTGCGCGAGCACCGTACCGATAAAGCCCACGACAAACAGCGCACTCAAGCCCAGCAGTAACCGATAGCTGCTGATGCGATCGACGAGAAACCCGCCATACACGCTGAGCAACGAACCGACGATCAGCGAACTGCCGATCACCAGGCCGACCTGGGTGATGTCCAGGGCAAAGTGCCGGGTGAGGTAGATAACCAGGTACGGAAAGGTGATCGCCTTGGCCAGCGTCAACATCAACGTGGCGGACAGCAACAGCTTCACTGTGCGGGGGTAGTGTCTTAGGGTGGCAAGCATCCTGCTCTCATTCCATGAAGGTAACGCGGCCATTGCAGCCGGTCACCTTACCTCAGGAACCCGAAAAAAGCAGGCGTTGCCAGCGGATTATCGCTTGACCGGGGTGATCTCGAGGATGGTGCCGTTAGTGGTTTTGAGCAGCACAAACCCATTGCTCTCGTGAAATTTATCCTGTAATTTTTCATGAAATTTAACGAAATAAATTTCATGAACCAACAAGAAGAACTCGAAGCCCTGGCGATCCTGATCCACGACCTGCGCAAGTACAAGAAACTCACCCTCGCGCAATTGGCGCAAAAGATCGAGCGTTCGGTGGGTTTCCTGTCTCAGGTCGAACGAGGCCTGTCACGCCCGACCGTGGCGGACCTGACCGCGATCAGCCACGCCCTTGACGTGCCCACCACCTATTTCTACAGCCTGAGCAAACCCAAGGCCATCAACTGGGTGACGCGCCCCAACGAGCGGCGCACGGTGTATTACGCCAATGGCATCACCGACATCCTGGTCTCCCCCAACATGAACGGTGCGTTTTCGATGCTCGACAGCCTGCTGGCCCCCGGAGCCAATAGCGGTGAGCAGACCATGAGCGACCGCGCCGAGCAGGCCGGGTTTGTGCTGGAGGGTGAGTTGACGCTGTGGGTGGAAGGGGAAGCCGACTCGGTCACCCTGCACCAAGGCGACAGCTTCCACCTGGCCAGTTTCGCCCGTTGCCGCTACGCCAACCTGACCGAACTGCCCGCCCGCGTGCTGTGGGTTTACAACTAGGAGCTACACCCGTGAAAAGCCATTCCTCCACGCTGCTGGCCGAAGTACGGAGCTTTCGCCAGAACCACCCCGACGTGCGTTATGTCGACCTGATCGCCCTGGACATCCCCGGGCATTTCTACGGCAAGCGCTACCCGGTGGAGATGCTGGAAAAAGTCGCCGCCGGCGGCCCCTTGAAGCTGCCGCAGAACGCCGTGCTGCTGGGGGTTCAGGGCGGGTTGTTCAAGATCGGTGATTACTGCTTCAACGACGGCGACCCCGACGCCAACCGCCGCCTGGTGCCGGGCACGCTCAAGCCGGTGAGCTGGGAGTCGCAGCCGCTGGGCCAGATGCTGATCACCTCGGACGGTACGCAAGCGCCGATCGAATTCGAACCGCGGGAAGTATTGGCCAAGGTCCTGGAACGCCTGCACCACAAAGGCATTCACCCGGTGGTGGCCTTTGAACTGGAGTTTTACCTGTTCGACAAGCAGCTCGACAACGGCCTGCCGCAATTCGCCCGCGACCCGCTGAGTGACGACGCCGACGACCAGCCCAACCTGCATATCGAGCGACTGTCGCGCTTCAGCGAGGTGCTCGACGATATGGCGCAAACCGCCAAGGACCAAGGCATCGACATCACGGTGATCACCGCAGAACTCGGCCCCGGCCAGTTCGAGATCAACTTCGGCCACTTGGACGATGGCCTGCGCGCTGCCGACTGGGCCGCCCTGTTCTGCCGCAGCACCCGTGGCGTGGCGCTCAAGCACGGCTACCGCGCCAGCTTCATGGCCAAACCCTACCTGCAATTCCCCGGCAGCGGCATGCATGTGCATGTCAGCCTGTACGACGGCGCCGGCAACAACATACTCGCGGCCCATCAACAGCAACCCCTGCGCCACGCCGTGGCCGGCTGCCTGGAGTTGCTGCCGCACTGCATGCCGATCTTCTCGCCGAACCACAACGCCTTCCGCCGCCTGGGCGGTACGGTCAACGCCGCCACCCGTGCCAGCTGGGGCTTCGAAGACCGCGATGCGTGCGTACGCATCCCCGAGTCCGACCCGCGCAACCTGCGTATCGAACACCGCCTGGCCAGCGCCGATGCCAACCCGTACCTGGTGTTGGCGGCGATTCTGGTGGGGTTGGAGCATGGGCTTGACGCCAAGCGCGAACCCATCGCCCCACTGAACGACGACCGCAACAGCGGCACCGACTTCCCCCTGGAAATGCTCGAGGCCGTGCGCGCCATGCAACATCAAGCGGTATTGCGCGATAAGCTGGGCGCGGAATTTGTCGACGTGTACTGCGAGAACAAACGCCAGGACCACTTGGCGTTTCAGCAGGAGATCAACGCACGGGAATACCGCTGGTTTCTCTAACCCCCCATGGAATCACCGATGACCGACCAAAGCGCCCCGGCCCTCAAGGAAATCTTCAACGCCGAACGCCTGCAACACATCGCCACCGAGATGACGGCGGTGTACCCGGCGTTCGACGCCCAGGGCTTTCTCCAGCACGCCAAGGCCGGGCTGGCCGAGTTGTCGGTGATGCAGCGCGTGGCGCGGGTCAGCGACAGCCTGCATGCGGTGATCCCGCTGGATTACCCACAGACTCTCACGCTGCTCTATGCCCTCGCGCCGCGCTTGAACAGCGGCTTTGTCAGCCTGTTCCTGCCGCACTACGTGGCGAGTCATGGCCGGGATGACTTCGAGCGCTCCATGGCCGCGCTCAAATATTTCACCACCTTTGGCTCCGCCGAATTCGCGATCCGGCACTTCTTGCTGCACGACTTCCAACGCACCCTGGCGGTGATGCAACAGTGGTCGCTGGATGACAACGAACACGTGCGCCGCCTCGCCAGCGAAGGCTCGCGACCGCGCCTGCCGTGGTCATTCCGCCTGGCCGACGTGCAGGCCACCCCCGCGCTGTGCGCGTCGATCCTCGACAACCTCAAGGCCGACAGCAGCCTCTACGTGCGCAAGTCCGTGGCCAACCACCTCAACGACATCACCAAGGACCACCCCGATTGGGTCCTCAGCCTGATCGAAGGCTGGTCGCTGGATAACCCGCACACCGCCTGGATCGCCCGCCATGCACTGCGCAGCCTGATCAAGCAGGGCAACACCCGCGCGCTGACGATCATCGGCGCGGGAGCCAAGGCCGAGGTCAAGATTCATCACCTGCGCGTCACGCCGGCGGTGATCACACTGGGGGAGCGGATCAACCTGACCTTCAGCCTCGAATCCACCGCCGCCGCACCACAAAAACTGGTGGTGGACTACGCCATCGACTACGTAAAAAGCGCCGGCCACCGTGCGGCCAAAGTGTTCAAGCTCAAGGCCTTTACCCTTGGCGCAGGCGAGCAGCAGCACATCAGCCGCGAACAACATATCCGTGAACTGACCACGCGCAAGCACTACCCGGGCAAGCATGCGGTGCATGTGCTGGTGAATGGAGAACGGCTGGGCAGCGCGGAATTCGTCTTGCGCGATTGACTCAGTTCAAGCAACACCACAGATCCAATGTGGGAGGGGGCTTGCCCCCGATAGCGCTGCTTCAGTCATGCATGTTTTGGCTGACACACTGCTATCGGGGGCAAGCCCCCTCCCACATTTTTGATCCAGGTTCTTCAGGTGGACCCGCCGAGCAACAGTGCCTGCTCCCGCGCGCACAACTCCACCACGTAATCCCACAACACCCGCAGCCGCACTGACTTGTGCAGTTCCCGGCGCGAGCTGATCCAATAGCTGCGCTGAATCCCCTCCCCCGGCAACAACGCCACCAGGTCCGGATCACCGGCCGCCATGAAGCACGGCAACACCGCAATCCCCAGCCCGGAACGCGCCGCCTGGTGCTGGGCGATCACGCTGGTGCTGTGGAACACCACTTTGGGGTTGCGGCAGAAGCTGCTGAGCAGTTTCAGTTCCTGGCTGAACAGCAGATCGTCGACGTAATCGATCCAGGCATGGGCGGCGAGGTCTTCGCGTTTTTCAATCGGCGGGGTGCGCGCCAGATACGCGCGGCTGGCATAGAGCGCCAGGCGGTAGTCGGTGAGTTTGCGCGTGACCAGTTGATCGACGCTGGGACGTTCGAGGTGGATGCTGATTTCGGCTTCGCGGTTGAGGATGCTGACGAAACGCGGCACGGCCACCAGCTCCACTTCCAACCCCGGATAGCGCTCGAACAGCCCGCCCATGCGGCTGGCGAGGAACATCACCCCCAGCCCTTCGGCCACGCCCAGGCGGATCTTGCCCAGGGGCGCGGCGGTGTGGGTCAGTTCGTCTTCGGCCAGCAGCGCGACGTTTTCCATGGCTTCGGCGTGTTTGAGCAGGGCCTCGCCGGACGGCGTCAACTCATAGCCGTGGGCGTGCTGCACAAACAACGCGGTGCCGAGGCTTTTCTCGATCGCCTCGATATGCCGCGCCACGGTGGCGTGGGTGGTTTTCAGGCGTTGCGCGGCGGTGAGCAGGCGGCCGCTGCGCTGCAACTCAAGAAAAAACCGCAGGTCATTCCAGTCGAACATAGCGCCTCCAATCCGTGAGCCTGGACCGCACTGTTTAAAAACGCACAGCCACTGGGTAAAAACTAACATTTTTAAGACGAAAACTAACAACTAGGATGGAGCCAATAAGAAAAACAAGCGAGACCTCAGATGCCCACTGCAACTGCTGAATACGATTACATCGTCGTAGGCGCCGGCCCCGCAGGCTGCCTGCTGGCCAATCGACTGTCCGCCAACCCCGCCCACCGTGTGCTGTTGCTTGAAGCCGGTGGTCGCGACAATTACCCCTGGATTCACATCCCCGTCGGCTACCTGTTCTGCATCGGCAACCCACGCACCGACTGGTGCTTCAAGACCGAAGCCCAGGCCGGCCTGCAAGGCCGCGCCCTGAGTTACCCGCGGGGCAAGGTGCTCGGCGGTTGTTCGTCGATCAACGGCATGATCTACATGCGCGGCCAGGCTCAGGACTACGACGGCTGGGCGGCGGCAGGCAACCCGGGCTGGGCGTGGGAAGACGTGCTGCCGCTGTTCAAGCACAGCGAGAACCATTTTGCTGGCGGTTCGGCATTTCACGGCGACGGCGGCGAGTGGCGCGTCGAGCAACAGCGATTGCATTGGCCGATCCTGGATGCGTTTCGCGAGGCCGCGGCGCAAAGCGGCATCGCCAATGTCAGCGACTTCAACCAGGGCGATAACGAAGGCTGCGGTTACTTCCAGGTCAACCAGAAGGCCGGCGTCCGCTGGAATGCGGCCAAGGCGTTCCTCAAACCGATCCGCCAACGGCCGAACCTGACGGTCTTGACCGAAGTCGAAGTCGACCGCGTGTTGCTGGAAAACGGCCGCGCATCGGCAGTGGTCGGGCGTCAGCACGGCCAGTCGCTCCGTTGGAAGGCCCGTAAGGAAATCGTGTTGTGTGCTGGCGCCGTGGGTTCGCCCGGCATTTTGCAGCGTTCGGGGATTGGCCCCGCCAACGTGCTCAAGCCGCTCGGCATCAATGTGTTGCATGAACTGCCGGGGGTTGGCGGCAACCTGCAGGACCACCTGCAACTGCGGCTGATCTACAAGCTGGAAAACGCGCGCACCCTGAACCAGATCGCGGGCAGCGTGTGGGGCAAAATGGGCATGGGCCTGCGTTACCTGTATGACCGCAGCGGCCCGCTGTCGATGGCGCCCAGCCAGCTCGGTGCGTTTGCCCGCTCGGGCCCGGAACAAACCTCGGCCAACCTTGAATACCATGTGCAGCCGCTGTCCCTGGAGCGCTTCGGCGAGCCGCTGCACGCGTTCCCGGCGTTTACCGCGTCGGTCTGCGACCTGCGCCCGCAAAGCCGCGGGCGTATCGATATTCGCTCGGCCAACCCGGCGGATGCGCCGTTGATCCAGCCCAATTACCTCAGCCATCCGCAAGACCTGCGGGTGGCCGCCGACGCGATTCGCCTGACTCGACGGATCGTCGCCGCGCCGGCCCTGAGCCCGTTCAAACCGGTGGAATACTTGCCCGGCGATGCGCTGCAAACCGAAGAGCAACTGCACGAAGCCGCGGCGCGCATCGGCACAACGATCTTCCATCCGGTGGGCACCTGCCGCATGGGCAGTGACCAGGACGCGGTGGTCGACGCGCAGTTGCGGGTGCATGGCGTGCCGGGGCTGCGCATCGCCGATGCCTCGATCATGCCCCGCATCACATCCGGCAATACCTGCTCACCGACGCTGATGATCGCGGAGAAAGCCGCGCAACTGATCCTTTCACCGAACACTGTAGGAGCGAGCTTGCCCGCGAAAAACACAAAGGCGCCGCGTTCATCCAGATTTCCCGCGTAATCGTTGGCGATTTTCGCGAGCAAGCGCGCGCCTACAGAGGAACGGAAAACAGACCGGCGCTGAGGTTGGCGCCGACAGTGGAACAACAATAAATAATCACTGTGAGGGATACCCGATGTCAGAACATGCTCAAACCCTGGGCTCGGCGGTCAGCACGAGCACCGTCAGCGAATCGAGAAAAGTCATCTTCGCCTCGTCCCTGGGGACGGTATTCGAGTGGTATGACTTCTTCCTCTATGGCGCCCTCGCGGCGGTGATCAGCAAACAGTTCTTTGCCGGGGTCAACGACACCACGGCGTTTATCTTTGCCTTGATGGCCTTCGCGGCCGGCTTTGTGGTGCGCCCGTTCGGCGCGCTGGTGTTTGGCCGCCTGGGCGACATGATCGGGCGCAAGTACACCTTCCTCGTGACCATTATCCTGATGGGTGTGGCGACGTTCTGTGTCGGCCTGCTGCCGACGTATGCCAGCATCGGCATTGCCGCGCCGGTCATCCTGATCGCCCTGCGCATGCTGCAAGGCCTGGCGTTGGGCGGCGAGTACGGCGGCGCGGCGACCTATGTCGCCGAACACGCCCCCGCCGGCAAGCGCGGCCTGCACACCAGCTGGATTCAATCCACCGCCACCCTGGGGCTGCTGTTGTCATTGCTGGTGGTGCTGGCCTGCCGCTACTTCACTGGCGATCAGTTCGAAGTGTGGGGCTGGCGCATTCCGTTCCTGTTTTCCATCGTGCTGCTGGGCATTTCCACCTGGATCCGCATGAGCCTGCATGAATCGCCGGCGTTCCTGAAAATGAAGGAGGAAGGCAAGGCCAGCAAGGCGCCGATCCGCGAGTCCTTCGGCAAGTGGGAAAACCTCAAGGTGGTGCTGATTGCGCTGTTCAGCATCAACGGCGGGCAAGCGGTGACCTTTTACGCGGCACAGTTCTATGTACTGTTCTTCCTCACGCAGTTCCTGAAGATGGACCCGGCCCTGGCCAATATGCTGCTGATCATCAGCGTGGTGATTGGCGCACCGTTCTTTATCTTCTTCGGCTGGCTGTCGGACAAGATCGGGCGCAAACCGGTGCTGATGCTCGGCCTGCTGCTGGCGACCGCGCTGTACTTCCCGATCTTCAAGGGCCTGGCGCACTACACCAACCCGGCGATGGACCAGGCCAGTCGCCAGGCGCCGATCACCGTGCTGGCCGACCCGGCCACCTGCACCTTCCAGTTCGACCCGGTGGGCAAGGCGCGTTTTGACAGCCCCTGCGACAAGGTCAAGACCTTCCTGGTCAAGCAAGGCCTGCCCTACAGCAGCGCCGCCGCCCCCGCAGGCAGCCCGGTGCAGGTGAGTGTGGGCGACGTGCACATCGATGGCTTTGACGAGTCGGCCCTGCGCGCCGCCGTGACCCTGGCCGGCTACCCGACATCGGCGGATGTGGCGCAGGTCAACAAGGTGATGGTGGTGGTGCTGATCGTGGTGCTGATCCTGATCGCGGCCATGTGCTACGGCCCGCTGGCGGCGTTGATGGTGGAACTGTTCCCGACACGCATCCGCTACACCTCGATGTCCCTGCCCTATCACATCGGCAACGGCTGGTTTGGCGGCTTCCTGCCGACCGTGTCGTTTGCCCTGGTGGTGTACACCGGCGATATCTTCTATGGCTTGTGGTATCCGGTGGTCGTGACCGGGGTGAGCCTGGTTGTCGGGATGTTCTGCCTCAAGGAAACGCGGCATGTGGATATCGACAACAACTGACCCGACCACCTGAACACCGCAGGTCCCCTGTGGGAGGGAGCAAGCCCCCTCCCACATCTGCTCTGCGGCGCCACACAAATTGCTGTACATCCATACAGATAATGGTTGCTCAAATCCCTCGGACTACGCATCCTGCAAGGCATCAACCCGATCTGATGTGATGACCATGCGGCTGTTCCTCTGTGAAAAACCCTCCCAGGCCAAGGATATTGCGGCCGTGCTCGGCGCCACGCGCCGTGGCGACGGTTGCTGGCTGGGCAACGGGGTGACCGTCACCTGGTGCATCGGCCACCTGCTGGAAACCGCCCCGCCCGACGCCTACGACGCCAAGTACAAGCGCTGGGTGCTCGCCGACCTGCCGATCGTCCCGGACAAATGGAAGATGCGGGTCAAGCCCAAGACCGCCGCCCAGTTCAAGGCGGTCAAGCGCCTGCTGGGGGAAGCCTTGGAACTGGTGATCGCCACCGACGCCGACCGCGAGGGCGAAATGATCGCCCGCGAGCTGGTGGAACATTGCCGCTATCGCGGGCCGATCCAACGCCTGTGGCTGTCGGCGCTGGACGACGCCTCCATCCGCAAGGCCCTGGCCGCGCTCAAACCCGGCGCCGAGACCTTCAGCCTGTACCACTCGGCCCTCGGCCGTTCCCGCGCCGACTGGCTGATCGGCATGAACATGAGCCGCCTGTTTACCTTGCTCGGCCGCCAATCCGGTTACCAAGGCGTGCTGCCGGTGGGCCGGGTGCAAACCCCGACCCTGCGCCTGGTGGTCGACCGCGACCGCAGCATCGCCGATTTCGTACCGGTGGCCTACTGGGCCATCGACGTCGACCTGCGCCACGCGCACATGACCTTCACCGCCCAATGGCGCGCCGTCGACGATGCCTGTGACGACCAAGGCCGCTGCCTCAACCCGCAACTCGCCCGGGACGCCGCCGACGCCATGACCCACGCCGCCAGTGCGCGGCTGGTGAAGTTGCGCACCGAACGCATGCGCGAGGTCGCGCCCCTGCCCTTCGACCTGGGGACGTTGCAGGAAATCTGCTCGAAGAAGCTCGGTCTCGGCGCCCAGGAAACCCTGGACATCGCCCAATCGCTGTACGAAACCCACAAGGCCATCACCTACCCGCGCAGCGATTGCGGCTACCTGCCATTGAGTCAGCATGGCGACGCGGCGAAGATCCTTGCCGCCCTGGGCCGGGCCGACGCGGCCGTCAACGAACTGATGCCGCATCTCGATCCCCAGCGCCGCTCGCGGGCGTGGAACGACGCCAAGGTCAGCGCCCACCACGGCATCATTCCCACCGGCGCCGGCAAGGATGCCGGGCAGCTCACCGGCAAGCATCGGGCGGTCTACACACTGATTCGCGCGCGCTACCTGGCGCAGTTTCTGCCCAACCATGAATACGACCGCACCCAGGCGGATTTCGACTGTGCCGGCCAAGCGCTGCGCGCGGTGGGCAAAGTCGTCATCGAGCCGGGCTGGAAACGCGCGCTGCCCGAAGCCCTTGCACCCGCCAAAGGCCGTGAGGCGCCAGTGCCGCAAGCCCTGCCGGCGCTGGTGCAGGGCCAGGATTACGCCGTTGCCAAGGTCAACCTCAAGGACCTGTGGACCCAGCCGCCCAAACCCTTCACCGAGGGCGACCTGATCAAGGCGATGAAAAACGTCGCCAAGCTGGTGGAAGACCCGTTGCTCAAGCAAAAGCTCAAGGACACCACCGGCATCGGCACCGAAGCCACCCGCGCCGGGATCATCCAGGGCCTGCTGGACCGAGGCTACCTGGTGAAGAACGGCAAGGCCCTCTCGGCCACCCCGGCGGCGTTCAGCCTGATCGATGCGGTGCCGCGCGCCATCGCCGACCCGGGCACCACGGCGATCTGGGAACAGGCGCTGGACATGGTGCAAAGCGGCGAAATGAGCCTGGAAGAATTCGTCGCCAAGCAAGCGGCCTGGATGAGCAAGCAAGTGGCCCGCTGCAACGGTATGCGTATGACCATCACCGGCCCCGCCAGCCCGGCAGGCCGCGGCGCCACCCCGTGGAAGAAGAAACGCACGGCCGCGCCCCGCAAGACGGCGGCCAGCCCAAAGCGGGCGAAAAAGCCGACAAGTACCGGGTAAACCATGAATAAATCCGGCGGATGACGTTTTTCGACAGTTTTAACGCCGCTTTGGTCCTTGCTCCGGCGCCGGCCGTCTAGGATTCTGTAGGGGATTGCTGACTTCCTAACAACAACACCGGAGTGGCCACCATGAAAACCGTCTCAGAAGTACTCAAAGCCAAAGACAAGCAAAACCAGGAAGTCCACACCATTGAATGGGACCACACCGTATTCGAAGCGTTGGTGGTGATGTCATCGAAAAATGTCGGGGCCTTGCCGGTCGTCAAGCAGGGTGAGGTGGTTGGCATCATCAGCGAGCGCGATTACGCACGGAAGCTGATACTCAAAGGCCTTTCTTCCGTCACCACCAAAGTCCACGAGGTCATGAGCTCTCCAGTCATCACGGTCGATGCCCACAAGACAGTCGAAGCCTGCATGAACATCATGACCGACAGTCACCTGCGCCACCTACCGGTGGTCGTCGACGGAAAACTGCTGGGCCTGCTCTCCATCGGTGACCTGGTCAAGGAAGCCATTGCCGAACAAGCCAACCTGATCAAGCAACTGGAGCAATACATTCGCGGCGAATAGAAGAGCCCATGCTCGAACATCAAGAAGACCACCTCGACACTCTGCACCGGGCCATGGCCGCACGGCGTTTTCTGGTGCTGACCGGGGCGGGGATCAGCACGTCATCAGGTATCCCGGATTATCGGGACAGCGAAGGCGTGCGCCGAGGCAAGGCGCCGATGATGTACCAGGAGTTCCTGGCCACCCCGCAAGCGCGGCGCCGTTATTGGGCACGGGCGATGCTGGGCTGGCCACGGGTGCGGATTGCGCAGCCGAACCAGGCCCACCTGGCGCTGGCCGCCTTGCAACATCGCCAGCGTATCAGCGGGCTGATCACACAAAACGTCGACACGCTGCATGACCAGGCCGGTAGTGAGGATGTGATCGAGCTGCATGGCAGCTTGCATCGCGTGCTATGCCTGGATTGCCATCGGCCCAGCGCACGCGATGTGATCCAACGGTTGATGGAGGCCGAGAACCCGTACCTGGCGGGCGTCGACGCCGTGCAGGCACCCGACGGCGATACGCTGCTCGACGCAGCGTTTGAACAACGTTTTCGCGTGCCCCGCTGCCCCCATTGCGACGGTGAACGGCTCAAACCGGACGTCGTGTTCTTCGGCGAAAACGTTGCCCAGGCCACCGCCGCCAGGGCGATGGCGGCGGTGGAACACGCCGAGGGGCTGTTAGTGGTGGGGTCGTCGCTGATGGCCTATTCGGCGTTTCGCCTGTGCAAGGCGATGGTCGAGCAAGGCAAACCGGTGATTGCCATCAATCTGGGCAAGACCCGTGGGGATGAGTTGTTGCAACTGAAGATCGCGGCATCCTGCGAGCGGTTGTTGCCGCTATTGGCAGAGCGCCTGGGATAGCCAGGGCACGCCCCTCAAAAATCAGCGGGAGACCCGGGCAAGCCAACGAACTGCAGCGACCCACCGCACAAAAAATGACGCCTAAGTCACACCTCCTCGCATGCCCCCGTCCCCACGGCGATTTATGTAGTGATCAAAAATAATCACTACATAACCGTTGACGTAACCTTTTTGTCCTTGCATGATCTAGACGTCTCCCGGATCGGGAGCGTTGGTAACAAGCGTTTTGAACAAGCTCGTCTGACCGCCGAGCTGTTTCTTCCGGATGTGCACTGCCCACAAGGCAGATTGATGAAGCTGACCGACCCGAAGGGTTCGGTACAAGGAGCTCAAACGCTGCTTGTCTTCGTTATGAAACCATTGCGTAGCAGTTCATCAGCAAGACTACATGCATCAGGTTCAAGACCCTGCCCGTATTCGGCAGACCGTCACTGACGCCCGGTTTTCGGAACCGGAGACAACTAAGCAGTTTTAACGAATCAATTGATAGATCGCCAACTGGTCAAGGGGCTTACACATGAATCTGAACAACCAACCAACTATCGAAGAATTGGCTGAGATGTTCGCAGCGCAGAAAGACACACTCGACGACCATATCCTGTGGATTGGCAAATCGGGCAAAGTCCAAATTGACTGCCTGGCGCCCCACACCGAAGAAGCCGAGTTCGACAAAAACAACCGTGAACTGGCGGCGCGCCTGAAGATGTACCGCCGTGGCCAGGGTTATGTCGGCAAGAAAGCGGCGGCCGATCGCAATTTCATCGAGCAAGTGTTCGACACACTTAACCACGCGTGGGAGTCTTTCAAAGACAACTCGCAAGTTAAAGTAATCGACCGCTACTACTAAGTACTTCTCAACTAATGTGGGAGCTGGCTTGCCAGTTCCCACATTTTTTATGCAACTTCAAAAGTTGGGGTAACGCCCTTTCCCTGCTTCATCGCGGAAAATATCAAACAACACCTGTGCCGCCGCCGACAGTTCATGCCCCGGTTTGGTCAACACACCAATCGGCCGCTCGATCACCGGATCGGTCAAGGTGATGCAATGGGCGCCCGCCTCCTGCATCTGCTGCGCACATAATGCCGGTACGGCGCTGACCCCCAGGCCACTGGCAACCATCTTGCCCACCGTCGCCAATTGATGACTCTCCAGCGCCACCGGCAATTTCATCTGCAAGGCACCCAGATGCTCCTCCAGCATCACCCGTACCGTCGAGGGTCGTTGCAGGGCAATGAACGGTTGTTCCAACAGGCTTTTCCAGTCGATTTCAGCACGCAGTGCCAAGGGTGAATCCATGGGCACCACGGCAATGAAGCGGTCCAGGTATAACGGCGTAAACGCCAGCGACGACCCCTCGGACGGTTCGAACGCCACGCCCAACTCGACCTGGCGATCACGGACCATTTCCAGCACCTGTTCGTTGATCAGGTCATGCACCGTCACGTTCACATGGGGGTAACGCGCGCGGAATATCTTCAGGATCGGCGGCAGCAGGTTGCCCGCAAACGACGGCATCGCCGCCACCGTTACGCGCCCGCGCTGCAGGGTGAAGCGCTGGCGCAGTTCATCCTCGGCGTTGTCCCAATCGGCAATCAGCCGACGCGCCAGCGGCAATAAGGATTCCCCTTCAGGGGTCAGCGCGACATTCCGTGTATTGCGGCTGAACAAGCGCCCGCCCAGCCCTTCTTCCAGGCCTTTGATGGTCAGGCTCAGCGCCGACTGAGAGAGGTGCAGGCGCTCGCAGGCGGCGGCAAAACTCAGGCTCTGCGCCACGGCCAAAAAGGCACGCATCTGTTTGACGGTCATGACATTACTCCGGACGACGGCTCGACTATGCAGTTTTTTAAATCAATCAACCTTAAAAAACAACTTAACAAATCAATCCGTCGGCGCAACACTCGAGGCATTGGCTGGCCCACTAACAATAAAAGAGGTGCATATGGCAGGTTTCGATAAACGCGTGGCGTCCTATGAAGAAGCCCTCGCAGGCCTGGAAGATGGCATGACCGTACTCGCTGGCGGCTTTGGCCTGTGCGGCATTCCGGAAAACCTCATCGCCGAGATCAAGCGCAAAGGCACCCGCGACCTGACCGTGGTTTCCAATAACTGCGGCGTCGACGGCTTTGGTCTGGGCGTGCTGCTGGAACAAAAGCAGATCCGCAAAGTGATCGCGTCTTATGTGGGCGAAAACGCCCTGTTCGAGAAGCAACTGCTCAGCGGCGAAATCGAAGTGGTGCTCACCCCCCAAGGCACCCTGGCGGAAAAAATGCGCGCCGGCGGTGCTGGCATTCCGGCCTTCTTCACCGCCACCGGCGTCGGCACCCCGGTGGCCGAAGGCAAGGAAACCCGCGAATTCAACGGTCGCCCGTACCTGATGGAAGAATCCATCACCGGTGACTTCGCCATCGTCAAAGGCTGGAAAGCCGACCACTTCGGCAACGTCATCTACCGCCACACCGCCCAGAACTTCAACCCGCTGGCCGCCACCGCCGGCAAGATCACCGTGGTCGAAGTCGAGGAAATCGTCGAACCGGGCGAGCTGGAACCGTCGCAGATCCACACCCCTGGCATCTACGTCGACCGGATCATCTGCGGCACCTTCGAGAAGCGCATCGAACAGCGCACCGTCCGCAAATAATCCCTCCAGCCCGAAGAGAACAAGAGGAACAGCACAATGGCTCTCACCCGCGAACAAATGGCTCAACGCGTCGCCCGCGAAATGCAGGACGGTTTCTACGTCAACCTGGGCATCGGCATTCCGACCCTGGTGGCCAACTACATCCCGGAAGGCATGGAAGTGATGCTGCAATCGGAAAACGGCCTGCTCGGCATGGGCCCGTTTCCCACCGAAGACACCATCGATGCCGACATGATCAACGCCGGCAAACAAACCGTGACCGCGCGCATCGGCGCCTCGATCTTCTCCTCCGCCGAGTCCTTCGCAATGATTCGCGGCGGCCATGTCGACCTCACCGTGCTCGGCGCGTTTGAAGTGGACGTACAGGGCAACATCGCCTCGTGGATGATCCCGGGCAAGCTGGTCAAGGGCATGGGCGGCGCCATGGACCTGGTGGCCGGCGCGGAAAACATCATCGTGATCATGACCCACGCCTCCAAGGACGGTGAGTCCAAATTGCTCAGCCAATGCACCCTGCCGCTGACCGGTGCCCACTGCATCAAGCGTGTGCTGACGGACCTTGCATACCTGGAAATCGACAACGGCGCCTTTATCCTAAAGGAGCGTGCCCCAGGGGTCAGTATTGAAGAGATTGTCAGCAAGACAGCCGGTAAACTAATCGTCCCCGACCACGTTCCAGAAATGCAATTCCAGTGAGGACACATTCCATGCAAGACGTTGTGATTGTTGCTGCCACACGTACCGCCGTAGGCAGTTTTCAAGGATCGCTCGCGAGCATCCCGGCACCGGAGTTGGGCGCTGCCGTAATCCGTCGCCTGCTGGAGCAGACCGGCCTCGACCCGGCCCAGGTGGATGAAGTGATCCTCGGCCACGTACTCACCGCAGGCTCAGGCCAGAACCCGGCGCGCCAGGCGTCGATCCTCGCCGGCTTGCCCCATGCCGTACCCGCGATGACCTTGAACAAGGTCTGCGGTTCGGGCCTCAAGGCCCTGCACCTGGGCGCCCAGGCCATCCGTTGTGGCGATGCCGACGTGATCATCGCCGGCGGTATGGAGAACATGAGCCTGGCCCCCTACGTATTACCTGGTGCGCGCACCGGTTTGCGCATGGGCCACGCCAAGATGATCGACAGCATGATCACCGACGGCCTGTGGGATGCATTCAACGACTACCACATGGGCATCACCGCCGAGAACCTGGTGGACAAGTACGGCATCAGCCGTGAAGCCCAGGACGCCTTCGCCGCCGCGTCCCAGCAAAAAGCCGCCGCCGCCATCGAAGCCGGCCGCTTTGCCGATGAGATCACGCCGATTCTGATCCCGCAGCGCAAGGGCGACCCGGTGGCCTTCGCCGTGGATGAACAACCGCGCGCCGGCACCACCGCCGAGTCGTTGGCCAAACTCAAACCCGCGTTCAAGAAAGACGGCAGCGTCACTGCGGGCAACGCGTCCAGCCTCAACGACGGCGCCGCCGCGGTGCTGCTGATGAGCGCCGACAAGGCCAAGGCCCTTGGCCTGCCCGTTCTGGCGCGTATCGCCAGCTACGCCAATGCCGGCGTCGACCCGGCCATCATGGGCATCGGCCCGGTCGCGGCCACCCGCCGCTGCCTGGACAAAGCCGGCTGGAGCGTCGGCGACCTGGACCTGGTCGAAGCCAACGAAGCCTTTGCCGCGCAATCCCTGGCGGTGGCCAAAGAGCTGGAATGGGACGCCGACAAAGTCAACGTCAACGGCGGCGCGATTGCCATTGGCCACCCGATCGGCGCATCAGGCTGCCGCATACTGGTGACCCTGCTGCACGAAATGATCAAGCGCGACGCCAAAAAAGGCCTGGCGACACTGTGCATCGGTGGCGGCCAAGGCGTAGCCCTGGCCCTTGAGCGCAGCTGATTCAAGAGCAACACACGAAAAGGCCCGGTTCCACGAAAAACCGGGCTTTTTTTCGTCTGTCAGTCCGCACGCGGCACCGCAAACACCGCGTTCGCCCGCGCCACGACTTTCTCCTCCACCTGCAGACTCACCGTGGCAAACGCCATTTGCCGGCCACGCTTGTGATGCTCCAGTCGTACCACGATCCACTCCCCCACTTGCACCGCGCCCAGGTAATCGACAGTCATGCTCGCGGTAATCAACGGCAATGGCGGCTCACTGGAAAACGCCATCGCGTAGCCCATGCCGATATCCGCCAGAGTCGCCAACACCCCGCCATGCACCGTGCCGCGGCCATTGGCATGACGGTTGTCGGCGCGCAGGCCGATTTCCAGTTGCAGACCTTCACCCCGGCAATACGCCGGGCCCAACAAGTCGAGCAGCGGGCTGCTGCGCGGCAGTGAGACAAAACCTTCGGGCACGGCGTGAGCGATCATCGCGGAGTCTTCCTTGGAGTCAGGCATGAGGTGTACCCCAGGCCTCACACGGCGACCATTACCATCAGCCGCACATATCCTCTGCAATGCCTGGGGCTGATTCGCCAACCCCGCTCAGGACCGGCCTCAGCGCTTCGTACAGCGCTGATAACGCTCATCCACCCGCTGGGCGAACCAGGCAGTGGTCAGATTGCGAGTGATCTTCGGGCTCTTGAGCACGATGCCCGGCAGGATCGCGCGCGGCAGCGGTTTGCCGGCCGCCGTGTCGGCCAGGGCAAACACGCGGGTGTAGAGCGTGGTCTGCTCAAAATCCAACTGTTCGCCCTGCTCCAGCTGACTGCGGATGCTGGGGTTGCGCATGCCCAGCCGGGCGCCGAGGGAACGCACTGCCAATTCGGTGCTGCCGGGCAGCAGCGAACCGTAGCGGATCAAATCCCCGTCCAGCGCCAACTCGGTGCCTGAGACGCGGCTGACGGCGGCCTGGAACGCAGCGTTGCGGCTGGCGTACCAACCGGCGTTGAAGTCGGCAAACCGGTACAACGGCCGGTCATAACTCACCGGGTAACCAAGCAAATGGGCGATGCCGAAGTACATGCCGCCACGTCGCGTGAACACTTCCCGACGGATCGTGCCGTCTACCGTGTAGGGATAACCCCGCGCCTGCTTCTGCGCAAAGTCGATGCTGACTTGCATCGGGCCGGCGGTGTGTACCGGGTTGAAGCCGCCAAACAGCGTATTACCCAAGGGCACCATGCTGATGAAGTCATCGAAGATCCCGCTCAAGTCTTTCTCCGTGCGGGCGGCATTCAAGCGATCGGCGTAGGACTTACCAGTGGGCGAACGCAGTTGCAGTGCCGTGCGGACCAACACCGCCGGCACATGCACCTTACCGGCACGGCGCAGGATTTCATCCTGGGCGATCTTGCCCATGTTCGGCACAGGTGGGTCGACCTGGTAAGTGGACTCTTGCTCAGTCACCGCCAGCACGGCGCAGATGTTTTCGGTACTCGGGTAGATGTGCTGGGTATCGAAAGCGGTGTAGATATCCTGGGCCCAACCGTTGCGATCGGCGACCTTGGCGGGCAGCAAACGCACGATCTGCGCCTTGACCTCAGCTTCACTGCGCTCCGGCTGTTGCGGGCCGCGTGTGGTCGAGCAACCGGCCAGCACCAGCAAGGGCGTGAGACACAGGATCAGGCGGCGTAGGTGCATGGGGCTTCCTTGAGGGGCGATGGGCCGGGCGATGCAGATATCGACCGATAAGTCTAACGCGGGTTCGCCCTGTGGCCCCCTCGCCAACACAATGCGAATATGACAGGATCTTTCACCGACCATTCGTACAAGGAGTTTGAATGCCATGCTCAGCATGAACTTTCTCATCACCTGCCTGATCGTTGTGCTGATTCCCGGCACCGGCGTGATCTTTACCGTGTCCACGGGGCTCATGGCCGGTAAGCGCGCCAGCGTGTTCGCCGCGCTGGGCTGTACCGCTGGGATCATCCCGCACTTATTGGCATCCATACTCGGCCTTTCCGCCCTGCTGCACACCAGCGCATTGGCATTCGAAGCGCTGAAATTCGCCGGAGCCGCCTACTTGCTGTACCTGGCCTACGCCACTTGGCGCGATCGTTCGGCCTTCGCGGTGAATGACACACCAACGGCAACCACGGCCCGTGGCCTGATGCTGCGCGGCTTTTTGCTGAATATTCTCAACCCCAAGCTGACGATTTTCTTCCTGGCCTTCCTGCCTCAGTTCGTCACACCGGCCAGCACGGCGCCGGCCTTGCAAATGCTGGTGCTGAGCGGCGTGTTCATGGCCATGACGTTTGCGGTGTTTGTGGTGTATGGCCTGCTGGCCAATGTGTTTCGCCGCGCAGTGATCGAGTCACCACGGGTACAGAACTGGCTGCGGCGCAGTTTTGCGGCGGCCTTTGCGGGGTTGGGCTTGAACCTGGCGCTCGCACAGCGCTGAAAAACGCTGCAACCCACTGTGGGGGACGGGCTTACCCGCCCCACAGGTTGGGCGCTTTAGATCCCTGCCAGCGCCAGGTCCATGGCGAAGTAAGTGAAGATCAGGTCCGCGCCGGCGCGCTTGATCGAACCCAGGGTTTCCCGCACCACGCGGTCCTCATCGATCGCGCCTGCCTGAGCACCGAATTTGATCATCGCGTACTCGCCGCTGACCTGATACGCCGCCACCGGCAGGCGCGAGGCTTCGCGGATGTCGCGGATGATGTCGAGGTAGGCACCGGCCGGTTTGACCATCAGCGCATCCGCGCCTTCCTGCTCGTCCAGCAGCGATTCACGCACGGCTTCGCGGCGGTTCATCGGGTTCATCTGATAGCTTTTGCGGTCTCCCTTGAGCGCGCTGCCACCCGCTTCACGGAACGGGCCGTAGAGGGCCGAAGCGAATTTGGTGGAGTAGGCCATGATCGGAATATGGGTAAAACCGGCGTCATCCAACGCCCGGCGAATCGCCTGAACCTGGCCGTCCATCGCCGCCGACGGCGCGATCACATCGGCACCGGCACGAGCCGCCGCCACGGCTTGCTTGCCGAGGTTGACCAAGGTCGCGTCGTTGTCGACATGGGCGCCATGCATCACACCGCAATGGCCATGATCGGTGTATTCGCAGAAACAGGTGTCGGACATCACGATCATTTCCGGCACGGCGTCCTTGATGATCGAAGACATGCGCGAGACCAGGCCGCGCTCCTTCCAGGTGTCGCTGCCACTGGCGTCCAGGTGGTGGGACACGCCAAAGGTCATCACCGATTTGATCCCGGCGCGGGCATAGCGCTCGATTTCCCCGGCCAGCTTTTTCTCAGGGATGCGCAACACACCCGGCATGCTGGTGATCGGTACGAAGTCGTCGATTTCTTCTTCGACGAAAATCGGCAGCACCAGATCGTTGAGGGTGAACTCGGTTTCCTGGAACAAGCTACGCAACTCCGGGGAGCGGCGCAGACGGCGTGGGCGGGCTTGAGGGAACTGGCTGGTCATGGCTGTCCTGAATAAGGCTAAAAACGTTGGGGCGAAAGCGTATGCCCCCCGACCCCGGCAGCGCAAATGCCAGGCAGGCAATAGTTTATGGCAAGGCCCACAACAATTGCATTGATCTAGAGCTGTAGACGCCCTTCGATGCACACCGCCACAGCACCGCCGACCCAGATCTCATCGCCCTGGCGCTCGATGCGGATACGCCCCGCGCGCCCCATGGCCGTGCCCTGGCTGACCACGTAACAGTTCGGTGCCAGGCCTTCGCCCAACAACCATTGGGCCACCCCGGCATTCAAGCTGCCGGTGGCCGGGTCTTCCGGGGACCCGTCGCCGGCGATGAACGCGCGCACTTCAAAGTGCGTGTCTACAGCGTCGCGTTCGGGATCGCAGGGGGCAATCACGCCCACCGCCAGACCGAGCAACTGCGAGTAATCGGGCTGCAGATCGAGCACCGCCTGGCGGTCGGCCAGCATCACCGCCAGCCAACCTGCGCCGTTGTCCACCCACTGACTGCGCACAATAGCCTCCGGCGCCAGGCCCAACCCCAGCCGCACGCGCTCCAGCAACGCCGCCTCCAGCGGGCCCGAGCGCAACAACGGCGGCGCGATGAACGCCAGCTCATCGCCTTGGCGACGGATACGCACCAGGCCGATTTCGCACTCCTGGATAATTTCCTCCCCTCGCGCAATGCCCCCCGCCTGCAACCATGCATGACAACTGCCCAGCGTCGGGTGCCCGGCGAACGGTAGCTCCTGCAAGGTGGTGAAGATTCTTACCCGGTAGTCAGCCCGTGGATCGCGGGGCGTGAGTAAAAACGTGGTTTCGCTGAGGTTGGTCCATTTGGCGAAGTCGGCCATCTGTTGCTCGCTGAGGCTGTCGGCCCCCAGCACTACTGCCAGCGGGTTGCCTTTGAGCGACACACTGCTGAAGACATCCAGTTGTTTGAAATCGAAAGTCGGCATGGGCTCAGCTCGGAATGTTCAGGCCACGGATCACTGCCGGACGTGCGACAAAGCCGTCCAGCGCGCGCAGCACATTGGGGAAATCGGCGATGCCGACCAGGTCACCGGATTCGTAGAAACCGATCAGGTTACGGATCCACGGAAACGTCGCGATGTCCGCGATGCTGTAGTCGTCGCCCATGATCCAGGTGCGGCCCAGCAGGCGTTTTTCCAAGACTTCCAGCAAGCGCCGCGACTCGGCGACGTAGCGGTCACGCGGGCGCTTGTCTTCGTAGGCCTTGCCGGCGAACTTGTTGAAGAACCCCACCTGGCCAAACATCGGGCCGATGCCGGACATCTGGAACATCAGCCACTGAATGGTTTCATAACGTGTCGCCGGGTCTTCGGAAAGCAACTGGCTGGTTTTTTCCGCCAGGTACAGCAGGATCGCACCGGACTCGAACAGCGCCAACGGCTGACCGCCGGGGCCGTTGGGGTCGATGATCGCGGGAATCTTGTTGTTGGGGTTCAGCGACAGGAACTCGGGCGACATCTGGTCCTGGGTCTCGAAGCTGACTTTGTGCGCCTCGTAGGGCAGGCCCAGCTCTTCGAGCATGATCGAGACTTTTACCCCGTTGGGCGTGGGCAGCGAATACAGTTGCAGGCGTTCCGGATGCTGGGCGGGCCATTTGCGGTTGATCGGGAAAGCGGCGAGTGAATTCATCGGGATATCCCTCGGCGGAAACCCCCATGATAATCATCTGTCCGGCATCCTGCATGGGTCATCATTGCGCAACATGCCCTCGCTACTCTCCCCCACGAGCGAACCAAAGTGGCCGAGTGGACTCTTAAGTGCGCTGAACGGTGAATGGAGGCACCCTGTTAATAAGACACGGAACCCGCAGGACGCCGCGTGTGTCACTGGGGCCGGGCTTGTCCGCCTTAATCCGATGCACTGAAGACTCGAGCCCAATGACAATAAAGCCTCTGTGCCTTGCGCAACGCCTCAAACGATATTCATACATCATATTACCGCTGTTGCTGGTCGGCGGCGCCCTCGACCTGACCCTGCAATCGCGCATCAGCCGCGCCGAATCGGTGGACGGCGTGCAAACCCTGGTGTTCCTGCGCCACGGCGAAAAACCCGTCGGCGGCCTGGGCCAACTCAATTGCCAGGGCCTGAACCGTGCGATGAACCTGGCCACCGTGCTGCCGGAAAAGTTCGGCAAGGCCAACTTCGTCTTCGCCGCCAACCCGACGCGCAATGTCGAGGAAGGCGAAAAAGATAATTCCTACAGCTACATTCGCCCACTGATGACCATCAGCCCCAGCGCGATCAAGCTCGGCTTGCCGGTGAACATCAAGTTTTCGGCGAATGACACCAGCGCCCTCGCCGACGAACTGGTGGAAAACAAGTACCACAACGCCATCATCTACACCGCCTGGTCCCACGGCTATCTGCCGGAATTGATCAACAAGGTGGCCAGCGAAGCGGTGGGCGAAAAGCACACCATCACCCAAGACTGGTCCGGCAATGACTACGACACGTTGTATGTGTTGACGCTCACCTGGCATAACGGCAAGGCCTCGCTGCTGAGCCGCAACTACAAGCAGGGCCTGAACAACGGCGAACAAACCTGCCCACCGGCGACGCAGGTCAGCGCAGACCTCTGAAGCCTGAGCAATAGAGGCGTATGATGCGCGGCTATTGACTCATCTGCGGATCAACACCATGTCCAACCTCGTCTCCACCCAGCCCAACCGGGGCTGGTCGTTCTGGTGGAAACCAGCGCTGTTCCTGCTGGTCGCCTGCATCGGCCTCTACTACGTGAAGTGGTCGCCCTACTACTTCAAGGCGTTCGTCGCCGCCGACAACCACAGCATCGGCGCGTCGATTCTCAATGACCAGCAAACCTCGCCACTGGCCGCGGCGCTGGCCTACGCCCAGGTGTATTTCCTGGCGATCTGGAAAGCCGCCGTTTTGGCGGTGATCTTGGGCTCGTTGCTGCAAGTGTTGATCCCCCGCGACTGGCTGCTGCGCCTGTTCGGGCGTGCCGGGCTGGGTTCGACCCTGCGCGGCGGGCTGTTCGCGCTGCCCGGAATGATGTGCAGTTGCTGCGCGGCACCGGTGGCGGCAGGCATGCGCCGGCAGCAAGTGTCGGTGGGCGCGGCGCTAGCGTTCTGGATCGCCAACCCGGTGCTGAACCCGGCCACCCTGGTATTCATGGGGTTTGTGCTGGGCTGGGGCTTCACGGCGTTAAGGCTGGTGGCGGGGATTGTGCTGGTGGTGGGCGTGTCCCTGGTGGCCCAGCGCATCGCGCGCCCGGAACAAGTGCCGGAAGCGGCGCTGGGCGCGGTGGCCGAGGCCAGCGTGATCGAGTCGCAACCGTTTTTCAGCCGCTGGTTGCGCACCCTGTGGCAACTGTTCTGGAGCACGATCCCGGTGTATATCCTGGCAGTGCTGGTGTTGGGCGCGGCGCGGGTCTGGCTGTTTCCCCATGTGGATGGGGCGATGGCCGACAGCCTGCTGTGGCTGGTGCCGCTGGCGATTGTCGGCACGCTGTTCGTGATTCCGACCGCCGCGGAGATTCCTATCGTACAAACCATGATGACGCTGGGCATGGGCAGCGGCCCGGCCGTGGCCCTGTTGATGACCCTGCCGAGCGTGAGCCTGCCGTCGCTGCTGATGTTGCGCAAGGATTTCGACGCGCGGGTGCTGGTCACCGTGGCCGGCTTGACCATGCTGGTAGGCGTGGTCTGCGGCTTGATTGGAGCGGCGATTCTGTAAGTGGCAGGCGGGGTTGAGGGCCTTATTGCAGGCAGGCATCAACCTCGCAATGCACCACGCTCGCGCAAATACTCCACCACCGCTGCCTGCTCCCCGACAAACTCGATGCGCGCGCCTTTGCTTTCACGCTGGAAGGCGTACATCGGGTCGTAGTACTCGCGCAGCAACCCTTCGATCCACACCCGGTGCAGGTCCACAGCGCCGCTGCGGGTCTGTTCCGCCAGGGCGTCCTGCAGAATCGCCTGCAACCGCTGGAAACGCTCGCCGCCCAGGCGCTTGTGGATATTGGCCAGGCTCTGGGTCAGGCGCTCGCCAAACAGGACGTAGCCGGTTTCGCCAAATACCGCGATGAATTCGGCGCAAAGGTCGACCACGTAATCGCGCAGGATACGTTCAACCCGGCCTTCGACAGTGTCTTCCAGCCACACCATCGCAAAGGTCTGCATACCCTTGTGCAACGGCAACGGCAGCGCACAACTGCCGATCATGCGGCTCTCATCCTCGACCACAAACTGCTCGACGCCGCCCGCGCGTTTTTTCAGCAGGTCCACCGCCAGGCGGTTCTCGAAGTCGATGTTGGACGGTTGCACTGTGGCCCGTTTGCCGAAGCTGGAACCGCGATGGTTGGCGTGGCCCTCCAGGTCCAGGGCGTTGCGCAGTTGGCCGAGCACTTCGGTCTTGCCAGTGCCGGTCATGCCGCCCAGCAACACGAAATCACACTCGGCGACCGCCTGTTCGACGGTCTCCAGCAAAAAACCACGCATGGCTTTGTAGCCGCCGCCGACGCGGGGGTACTCGATACCGGCTTCGGTTTTCAGCCATTGCTGCACGATCTGCGAGCGCAGCCCGCCACGAAAGCAGTACAGGTAGCCGTCGGGATTGGCCTGGGCGAACCGCGCCCATTGCTCGATACGCCCGGCCTTGATCGCCCCGGACACCAGTTCGTGTCCGAGCACGATAGCCGCTTGCTGGCCCTGCTGTTTGTAGCAAGTGCCGACCCGCTGACGCTCGTCATCGGTCATCAGTGGCAGGTTGACCACGCCCGGGAACGCGCCCTTGGCGAACTCGACCGGCGCGCGGGTATCCATCATCGGCCGGTCGTTGAGGAAGATGTCGCGGTAGTCGGTGATGTCAGTCGCCATCAAAACACCTCTACCGCGTGGGTCTGTCGCTCAACCAATTCACCGATGGGCTCAAGGGTCAGGCCCAGTTCGCTGGCGACCGCATGAAACTCGGCGTCGCCCGCGGGCGTAACGGCGATCAGCAGGCCGCCGCTGGTCTGCGGGTCACACAGCACGCGCTTGTGCAGCTCCTGCAGGCGCCCGAGCTTGCTCGCGTAGCTGTCGAAGTTGCGCAAGGTGCCGCCCGGCATGCAGCCCTGGTCCAGGTAGTCCTCGATCCCGGGCAGGCGTGGGACTTTGTCGTATTCGATGCGTGCCGTCACGCCGCTGCCGTCAGCCATTTCCACCAAGTGGCCCAAAAGCCCGAAGCCGGTGACGTCGGTCATTGCCGTGACGCCGGCCAGTTTGCCGAAGCGGCTGCCAGGCTTGTTGAGGGTACACATCCAGTCACGAGCCAGGCCGATATCCGCCTCGCGCAATTTGCCCTTCTTTTCGGCAGTGGTCAGGATGCCGATGCCCAGGGGCTTGGTCAGGTACAAACGGCAGCCGACGGTGGCGGTGTCGTTGCGCTTCATATGGCGCTTTTGCACGATGCCGGTCACGGCCAGGCCGAAGATGGGCTCCGGCGCATCGATGGAGTGGCCACCGGCCAGGGGAATGCCAGCCTCGTCGCACACGGAGCGGCCGCCACGGATCACTTCGCGGGCAACCTCAGGCGCCAGGACATTCACCGGCCAGCCCAGAATGGCGATGGCCATCAACGGGTCGCCGCCCATGGCGTAGATGTCGCTGATCGCGTTGGTGGCGGCGATCCGGCCGAAGTCGAACGGGTCATCGACAATCGGCATGAAAAAATCAGTGGTGGAGACCACGCCGCGCTCGTCGTCGATGGCGTACACCGCCGCATCGTCCCGCGAGGCGTTGCCCACCCACAGGTTGGGGTCAAGGTTCTGTGCGCCGCTGCCGGCGAGGATCACTTCCAATACCTGGGGCGAAATCTTGCAGCCACACCCCGCGCCATGGCTGTACTGGGTAAGGCGAATCGGCTCGTTCATGGTGGACCTCAAGCTATCAAGTGCGCGGATTCTAACAGACGGCAAAAAGCCGGCGGGGCTCTTACGAGCACAGCCGGCCTTTTTGGGTTGCTGCGATTACTGGCGGGCGGCCAGCAACCGCTTGTGGCGGTTGCGCCGGGCGATGTTCAAGCACTCGATCGCCGCCGAGAACGCCATGGCCGCATACACGTAGCCTTTTGGCACATGGGCGCCGAAGCCTTCGGCGATCAGGGTCATGCCGATCATGATCAGGAAGCCCAGGGCCAGCATCACCACGGTCGGGTTGTCGTGGATGAACTTGGCCAGCGGTTCAGCCGCCACCAGCATCACGATGACCGAGGTCACCACGGCAACGATCATGATCGGCAAATGCTCGGTCATGCCCACGGCGGTGATGATGCTGTCGATGGAGAACACCAGGTCGAGCATCAGGATCTGGCCGATGGCCGCAGCAAAGCCGATGGACACGGCATTGCCGCTGCTGGCCTTATCTTCAGGCTCCGGGTCCATGCTTTGATGGATCTCGGTGGTTGCCTTCCAGACCAGGAACAGGCCGCCGGCGATGAGGATCATGTCCTTCCACGAAAACGCCTGGCCGAGGATCTCAAACACCGGCGTGGTCAACTGCACGATGAACGCAATGGTGCTCAACAGGCCCAGGCGCAACACCAACGCCATGCTGATGCCGATGCGCCGCGCCTTGGCCCGGTGCTGCTCGGGCAATTTGTTGGTGAGGATCGAGATAAAGATCAGGTTATCGATGCCCAGCACGATTTCCATCACGATCAAGGTCGCCAGTGCGACCCAGGCGGTGGGGCTGGCGGCCAGTTGTACAAGGTAGTCCATAGATCAATCCTGACGTTGTGCTGGGAAATTAGGCTTCTTTACGCGTCGATTCAGACTCGTTTTGCGGCTGATCGTCTTTTTTCTGCGGACTGATCAGGCCTTGGGTCGCTTCACTCAATGCCTGCTCGGCGGCCTTGTGGGTGTCATCGATCACTTGCTTGGCCGATTCGCTGGCCTTGCCCATCACCTGCTGTGCGCTTTTTTCGACCTGATCACAACCGCTGACCACTACTAATGAAAGCGCAAGCAACGATGCCGCGCCCAGAGAATTGAGTTTCATGATGTTTTCCTCATTAGAACCATTGGGTCCAAATAGTGGCCCCTCGATAGCGATGCATTCTATGCAGGGGAACACTTCAGGAAAATTCGTATTTTTCTCGCGTATACTTCGGCTTTAACGAAGTGTAGGCCGGCATGCTCAATTACCGACAATTGCATTACTTCTGGGTGGTGGCCAAGACCGGCAGCATCGTGCGCGCCTGTGAGCAACTGAACCTCACCCCTCAGACCATCAGCGGGCAGATCAGTCTGCTCGAGCAAACCTTCGGTATCGCCCTGTTTCAGCGGGTTGGCCGTCAGCTCGAGCTGACCGAAGCCGGGCGCCAGGCGTTGCCCTATGCCGAGCAGATGTTCCAGACCGGCAACGAGTTGGAGGCGATGTTGCGCGCCCAGCCGAATGAGCAGCAGATTCTGTTTCGCGTCGGGGTGGCGGATGTGGTGCCCAAATCCATCGTCTACCGGCTGATCGCGCCGACCATGGAGCTCAGCGAGCCGATCCGCATCACCTGCCGCGAAGACAAACTCGAACGCCTGCTCGCCGACCTGGCGATCCAGCGCCTCGACCTGGTGATTTCCGACAGCCCCATGCCCACGCATCTGGACATCAAAGGCTACAGCCAGAAGTTGGGCGAATGCGGCATCAGTTTTTTCGCTACCCAAGCACTGGCTGACCGACACCGCGGCGTTTTCCCACAGTGTTTACAGGGCGCGCCGCTATTGATTCCGGGGGCGGAGACCGTGGTGCGCAGCCGCTTGCTGCGCTGGTTTGCCGAGCAACAGATCCAACCGAAGATCATCGGCGAGTTCGACGACAGTGCCTTGATGCAGGCATTCGGCCAATCCGGCAGCGGGATCTTTATCGCCCCCAGCGTGATCGCCGATGAGGTGGTGCGCCAGTACGGCGTCGCGCTGATTGGCCAGACCGAGGCAGTGACCGAATCGTTCTATGCGATTTCGGTGGAACGCAAGGTCAAGCACCCCGGCATCGTGGCGATTACCGAAGGCGCCAGGCGAGAACTGTTCACCGCCCTGCCCTGAGGGTTCAAGCGCCAGTCGGCAGCGGTTTGGCGCTCATCAGCCACAGCGCCAGCAGCATCGACACCAGGATGAACCCGGACGCAGCCAGGCCCAGGCTGGCCAGGCCGAGGGTGTCGATCACATGCCCACCGACCAAGGCGCCGAGACCGATACCGAGGTTTCCACCGGCAATATTCAGCGACGCGGCAAACGCCGGCGCATGCGGCGCAGCCTTCATCAGCCGCACATGGCTGACCAGGAACATCGCCGCCTGGGTCACGCCCCACACGGCCATCGCCGCCGCCAGGCCGATGGTGGAGTGAATCGCCGGCACCAACGCGACCATGCCGCCGATCATGAACCCGCAGAACACCATCGACGCAATCAAGGGGTGGCGATCCACCGCACGGCCGCCCAGGGAGTTGCCGATCAACCCGACCGCGCCAAAGCCCATCAGGCACCAGCCAACCAGCGTGCCGTCGAAGCCGGCCAGGCGCTCAAGGATGTCGGCCAGGTAGGTGTAGGCGGTGAACATGCCGCTGAAGACCAGGATCGACAGCAGGATATGCCCCTGCATCAACGGGCTGCGCAGCAGCTTGAATTGCGAGCGCAACGTCACCTGCGCGTTCTTCGCCTGTGTCACCGGCAGGTAGACAAACAGCAGCAGCGCCTTGGCCAAGGCAATCACCGCGAGGACCGCAAACGCGCTGCGCCAGCCGAACATATCGGAAATCAACGTGCCCACCGGAATGCCGAAGACGGTGGCGCAGACGATCCCGAAGCCGATCTTCTCGATGGCGCGACCGGCGTATGCCGGGCCGACGATGTCCACCGCCGTTTCACTGGCCAGCGCCCAGAACACCGGCAAACCCAACGCCGGAATCAAGCGCGCCAGGGACATCACCCAGATATTCGGCGCCAGCGCAGCCACGCCATTGGCCACGGAGAACATGATCAAAATCGTGATGAACAGGCGCTTGCGCTGGAACCGCGCGCAGTAGGCCGTGAGAAACGGGCCGAACGCCGCCACGGTGAACGCAAACAGCGTCACCAGCAGGCCGGCCTGGGACACGCTGACATTCAGGTCCCGGGCAATCGACGGCAACAGGCCGACGATAATGAATTCTGTGGTCAGCACGGTAAAACCGGCGGCCGACAGCAGCAGGATGGGAAACAGCATGAAAACTCCAGAAACGACAACATCAACGAAAGCCCGGAGGCCCGCTGACGAAGAGGAAAGATGAGAGACGGCGATATTAACAGGATCTGTGCGAATTGGCCGCAAATGGGTGACGGAATGCCGCATCAACAGGGACATTTCCTACAGCATGATAGACTCCGCACCCGCTTCCTACAGCGCGCTCCACCTGCAATGCTGCGTCCTACTAAAAAAACCAGAGACAACCGTTTATGACTGCTGCCCCTTCCCTTTTCCAACGACTCGCGCGCGTCAGCCTGGTCACGCAAATCGTCATCGGCCTGATCGCCGGTATTCTGCTGGCCTTCGTGTTGCCCGACGCCGCCAGGGCCACCGGTTTCATCGGCAAAGTGTTTGTCACCGCGCTGAAGGCCGTGGCGCCGATCCTGGTGTTCGTGCTGGTGATGGCGTCGATCGCCAACCACAAACACGGCCAGGAAACCCACATCAAGCCGATCCTGTTCCTCTACCTGCTGGGCACCTTCGCGGCCGCCGTGGTTGCAGTGATCGCCAGCACGCTGTTTCCCTCGCCGCTGGTGCTCGCCACCCACGACGCCACCGTGAGCGCCCCCGGCGGCATCGGCGAGGTGTTGCAGAGCCTGTTGCTGAGCGTGGTGGACAACCCGGTGAGCGCGCTGATGAACGCCAACTTTATCGGCATTCTGGCCTGGGCCATCGGCATGGGCATCGCGATTCGCCATGCCGGCGAAACCACCCGCACGGTGCTCGATGACCTGTCCAACGGCGTGACCTTGATCGTGCGCGTGGTGATCCGCTTCGCGCCCCTGGGGATTTTCGGCCTGGTGGCCTCGACCCTGGCCACCTCCGGCTTCGGCGCCCTGCTCGGTTACGCCCACCTGTTGGTGGTGCTGATCGGCTGCATGCTGTTCGTGGCGCTGGTGATCAACCCGGCCATCGTGTTCTGGAAACTGCGCCGCAACCCCTACCCACTGGTATTGATGTGCCTGCGCGAAAGCGGCATCACGGCATTCTTCACCCGCAGTTCGGCAGCGAACATTCCGGTGAACCTGGCGTTGAGCAAACGCCTGGGCCTGCATGAAGACACCTACTCGGTGTCGATCCCGCTGGGCGCCACCATCAACATGGCGGGTGCGGCGATCACCATCACCGTGTTGACCCTGGCCGCCGTACACACCCTGGGCATCATCGTAGACCTGCCCACCGCCGTGCTGCTCAGCGTGGTCGCCGCCATTTGCGCGTGCGGTGCGTCGGGCGTGGCCGGCGGTTCGCTGCTGCTGATCCCGCTGGCGTGCAGCCTGTTCGGCATCTCCAGCGATATCGCCATGCAGGTGGTGGCCGTAGGTTTCATCATCGGTGTGTTGCAGGACTCGGCGGAAACCGCGCTCAACTCGTCCACCGATGTGCTGTTTACTGCGGCGGCGTGCCTGGGCAAGGAAGAGCAACCGGTTTAAACAGCGCTCGCAAAAAAGCCCGGGGCCGTTCACAGCGGAACGACCCCGGGCTTTTTTATTTTATGCGCTCAGTACACGGTTATTCAGAAAGCGCCCATGTAATCACGCTTGCCCACTTCCACACCGTTGTGACGCAGCAGTGCGTAAGCGGTGGTGACGTGGAAGAAGAACTGCGGCAGGCCGTAGGTCAGCAGGTAGGACTGGCCGCTGAAGCGCTTCTCTTTCGGCGTGCCTGGGCGAGTGATGATCTCGATGCCTTCTTTGCCGTCGATTTGCTCGGGCTTGATGCTGTCCATAAACGCCAGGACCTTGGCGATCAGCGCTTGCAGGTCGGCGAAGGTCACTTCGTTGTCTTCGTATTTCGGCACTTCGATCTCGGCCAGGCGCGCGGAAACGCCCTTGGCGAAGTCGACGGCGATCTGCACCTGGCGCACCAGTTGGAACATGTCCGGGAACAGGCGCGCTTGCAGCAAGGCGTTGGGTTCGATGTTCTTCGCGGTGGCGTGGGCTTCGGCTTTGTCCAGCACACCGCTCAGGGCGGTGAGCATTTGCTTGAAGACTGGGACGGAAGCGGCGTACAGGGAAATAGTCATGACAGTCTCATCGGTAAGGGCTGGGTTGGAACCAGCTGCGATTATAGCCATGCCGGCCGCTTGTCTTTTATTTTTTCGGGATTAGGCTAGTGCGTTCACTGCATAGGGAAAGCGCGATGACCGCTGAACACGATATCGACACCCCTGAGCCGCGCCTGAACAGCACGGAAATCCGCATCCTAGGCTGCCTGATCGAAAAACAGGCGACCAACCCGGAAACCTACCCCCTGACCCTCAACGCGCTGGTGCTGGCGTGCAACCAGAAGACCAGCCGCGAGCCGGTGATGAACCTCAGTCAAGGCCAGGTCGGCCAAAGCCTGCGCGTGCTGGAAGGCCAGGGTTTCACCCGCCTGGTCATGGGCAGCCGCGCCGACCGCTGGGAACACCGGGTCGACAAGGCCCTGGAATTGGTGCCGGCCCAGGTGATCCTGACCGGGCTGCTGTTTCTGCGTGGGCCGCAGACGGTCAACGAACTGCTGACCCGCAGCGGGCGCATGCATGACTTCGAAGACGCCGACCAGGTCGTACACCAGTTGGAACGCCTGATTGCGCGGGGGCTGGCCGTGCTGGTGCCGCGCCAGGCGGGGCAACGCGAGGATCGCTATACCCACGCGCTGGGCGACCCGGCGGATATCGAGGCGATTATCGCGGCGCGCGGCAACCCGGTGGAACGCGGGGCCGGCGGGGTCTCAGTCGAGCGCATCGAAGAGCTGGAAGCGCGGATTGCCGCGCTCGAAGAACGGCTGGCACAGCTGGAACAGGCCTGACACGCTCAACCCCCTGTAGGAGCCGGCTTGCCTGCTCCTACAGGTGATTGGCCGCGCTGTTCAGCCTCGCGCAAACGCGACGGCGCTTTCGAACTGCTCCTGGGTCGGCCGCACCCCGGTGTACAACACAAACTGCTCCAGCGCCTGGATCGCGATCACTTCCAGCCCGGTGATCACGCGCTTGCCTTGGGCACGTGCGCGCACGATCAACGGTGTTTCCGCCGGGATCGCCACCACATCGAACACAGTCTGCGCCTGGTCCACCGCGTCAGCCTCGAAAGCCAACTGATCGGCCTCGGCCCCGCCGGTCATGCCGATCGGCGTGACGTTGATCAACATCTGCGGGCGCAGATCGCCCAATTGCGCCTGCCATTGATAACCCAGGCTCTGCGCCAGCGCCCTGCCCGCCGCTTCGTTACGCGCCACGATCACGCCATTGGCATACCCGCCGTCGCGCAGGGCGCTGGCCACGGCTTTGGCCATGCCGCCGCTGCCGCGCAGGGCAAAGGTCGAATCTGTCGGCACTGCATGCTTTTTCAACAGTTGCGCGATGGCGATGTAGTCGGTGTTGTAGGCCTTGAGATGGCCGGCCGTGTTGACGATGGTGTTCAGGGACGCGATGGCTTTGACCGAACTGTCCAGTTCGTCCACCAGGGCAATACTGGCCTCCTTGAACGGCATCGACACCCCGCAACCGCGAATCCCCAACGCCCGGATACCGCCGATCGCGCCGGCTAAATCCTGGCTGCTGAAGGCTTTATAGTAGAAATTCAGACCCAGTTGTTCATACAAATGGTTATGAAATCGCAGGCCGAAATTCCCGGGACGCGCCGACAGTGACATGCACAGTTGGGTATCCTTGTTGGGGTGCATCTGCATGGGTAACTCCTTGAAGTAAGCAAATCGGTACAGACCTTACACAATCTTTACCAATCGGCCGTGCTGTTTTTCAGAAATACGTTGTCTTAAAAGTATCCCCGCGACATTACTTGAGCCAATTGATTGCAGGCCACAAGCGCAGGGGCTAACCGAGGAATGACCATGATTCGTAAAATCCCCAAGATCGCCTTGCTTATCGGTGCACTCGCTATGGCAGGCCAAGCCTCCGCCCACGGTGGTGGATGGGGTGGTCCGGCCGTCTTGGGTGCGTTAGTCGGCGCCGCCGTCGTAGGCTCCGTGGTTGCCAGCCAACCCCGTGAAGTCTATGTGCAGCAGCCGGTGTATGTGCAACCGCAACCGGTTTACGCCGCACCGCCGCCTGTGTACTACGCACCACCGCCGCCGGTGTATGTGCAACAAGAAGTCTATTACCGCCCGGCGCCGGTGTATTACGGGCCACCGCGTGGCTATTACGGCCACCCCCACGGCTACTATGGTCGCGGTTGGTAAGCTTGAACCGATCTGCCTGAACCGGCCTCGCCCACCCGCGGGGCCTTTTTTTGTTTGACGATGACTCCAGCCCGGCACTTCGCTGGACTGCGCCCAGGCCCGCTACAGCAGGTTTATCAAGGACTTAGGCGCGTCCATCATATGCCGGTGCTTTCCGAAACTTGACCCGGCTTCCGGTCGCGTGGCTCCCATGTGGCTCTTGGAAACCGAGGTTTCCGAGGAGTCATCATGGCAAGAATCAAACTCACCAAATCCGCTGTCGATGCCGCCAAGCCCCAGGCGCAGGCCATCGAACTGCGGGACACCGTGGTGCCCGGCTTCCTGTGCAAGATCACCCCGGCCGGCCGCAAGGTGTTCATGCTCCAGTACCGGACGAACGCCGGCGAGCGCCGCAAGCCGGCCCTGGGCCAGTACGGCGAACTGACCGTCGAGCAGGCCCGTGTCATGGCGCAGGAGTGGCTGGCCGAGGTGCGCCGGGGCGGCGACCCCAGCGCGGCTAAGGCCGCCGCCCGCAAGGCACAGACCATGAAGGAGTATTGCCACACCTTCATGGAGGACTACTCCAAGCAGCGCAACAAGCCCAGCACGCAGCGCGGCTATCAGGGCGTCATCGACCGCTGCATCATCCCGATCATGGGGCGGATGAAGGTGCAGGACGTGAAGCGCCCGGACGTGGCCGCGCTGATGAAGAAGCTGGCCCACAAGCCGGCCGAGGCCAACCGCACCTTCGGCGTGCTGCGCAAGATGTTCAACCTGGCCGAAGTGTGGGGGCTGCGTCCGGACGGCACAAACCCGTGCCGCCACGTCCCGATGTTTCCGCCCGGCAAGGAAACCCGGCTCATCGTGGACGATGAACTGGTGCGGATCTTCCGTCACCTGGAGCACTTGGAAGCCGAGGGACTGGAGAACTACGTCATCCCGCTGGCGATCCGCCTGCAATTCGAGTTTGCCGCCCGCCGCTCCGAAATCTGCCCGCTCGAATGGGGCTGGGTTGATCTGGAAAAGCGCCGCGTCGTCTGGCCCGACAGCAAGACCGGCGGCATTTCCAAACCCATGAGCGAGGAAGCCTATCGGCTGCTTTCGACGGCGCCGCGCCGGGAGGGCTCCCCCTACGTCCTGCCGTCGCCCAACGACCCGGCCCGGCATCTGACGCATGGCGAACACTATGGCGGCTGGAAGCGCGTGCTCAAGGCCGCCGGCGTGCCGCATGTCGGCACGCACGGCATCCGCCATCGAGCGACGACCGACATTGCCAACTCAGGCGTGCCAACCAAAGTGGGCATGAAGCTCACAGGTCACAAGACCGTTGCGATGTTTATGCACTACGTACATACCGAGGACAAGCCGGTGCGAGATGCCGCCGAGCTGGTGGCGAATCGGCGGCTGGCGATTACCGGGGCGTCCCGTTCTGTGGAGGTGACAGCATGACAAGGAAGACGCCCGCAGCAGTGGGGAATCCGCCGCCTTACCGGGGCTGGATATGCTGGCATCCAGGGCGGCATCGTGGAACTGCTGGATGCCGCGCGCCAAGCAGCGGCGGGCAGTGTCAATGCGCTGATGACGACCAGCTATTGGGAGATTGGCCGCCGGATCGTGCAAGCCGAGCAGAAAGGCAGGCGGCGGGCTGGTTACGGCGAGCAGTTGATGGCGCGGTTGTCCGCCGGTCTGACGGCGCGCTTTGGGCGCGGGTTCAGCCCGGACAACCTGGAAAACATGCGGCGCTTCTTTGCCGCTTACCCCCTTGAGGCAATTTCCGAGACGCTGTCTCGGAAATTTGACCTCTCCGAACTGGCCCTGGTCTTCAGGTTGCTGTGGTCGGCCTATGTCCGGCTGCTGGCGGTCAAGGATGACCATACCCGTCGGTTTTACGAGGCCGAGGCGCCGCGCGGTGCGCGGTGCGCCAGCTCGAAGGCAGATCGGCAGCCACTTCTATGAGCGCACCGCCAAAGCCTGACGATGCAATCAAGAGCTCGTATGAGTTGGAGTCACTGAACCGCAAGGACGAATATTCGGAATCTGATATTAAACAGCAGTCGACCAGCGGATGGTGGATTTCTCCCGGAGCTTGGCAAAGGCTGCACCTTTGCCGACGACAGCGTCGATTGCGTATCGGCCGGACATGGTGCCGGGTGGGTCTCTACCGGCACCACTCGATCAAACCCTTCTTTACCCAGAAGTGACAGGAACATGCCCGATGCTGGTGGATGGAGGGCGACATGGTTGGTCGCCCCCAGAAGTCTGTTTCGACAGACCACCGGGGTCGTCGATCCGGGTTAAGGGAAAGTGATATCTGCACGCCACAACCGCCGGGGCAGCTCATGCAAGCCCACTTCTTGACGCCGGTGTCGATGACCAGCCACAGCTCTCCCGGCGGCACGGCATTATTGCCCGGATGCTGCGCGACCGGGTAAACGAGCAGGTTGTACTGCAGCCACCCGAGCCGGCGCAGCGCTCGCGCGATAAGTCGCTTCATGGTCATCCGATCACCCCAAGAAATGGGTTGACATCGCCGCGTCCCCAGCTCGCCTGGCTGGCACAAACCGGGCAAGACGCCAAGGGTCGGCAGGTCATGGTGCGATCCTCTACGCGGTCAAAGCGGCGAATCCTGTTGTGCGACATGCCCGCAGGACCGCGAAAACCGGTCAGTCCCTGAATGAGTTCATCGACGGCCGCGCAGGCGATGGCCGTAGTGAACGTGACCACCGCAGGCGCCGGGTCGCCGCCGCCGTCCACATAGGCTTCCGCCTTACGCCGCTCGAACTCGGCCGGGTCGCTGCGCCGGAGTCCTTCGGCCGCAGCGCGGCGCGGATCGGCTACTCCCAGACACATGAGACAAGGTTTGCCGGGCCCAATCGTCGACACGCGCCCCGTCATGTCGAAGTCCGCGCCGCTGCGTGCCGCGCGCATGCGCAGGCCCACATCGATCAGCGGGATGCCGTAGTAGTGCGCCAGGCGGTTGAGCGTCAGCCGCCCCTGATGGTCGTCGGTACAGCCGAAAAGCACGTCGCAGGAGCGCAGCAGATCGCGCAGATCAGGATGGCCGACCCACTCCTCTTTGGTGACGACCTGGGTGCCGAGACCCGCGGCGCGAATCTCGCGCGCGAGGATGTCCACCTTGGCCAAGCCGGCGTCCACATCTGCGGTGCGCGAGCCATGCACGCGGTTGAGATTGGTGACATCAATGGTGTCTTTGTCCATCAGCCCCAGAAAGCCGACGCCCAGCCGCGCCAATAGCATCGCGACAGCACTGCCCGTGCCGCCGCCCCCTACGACACCCACCCGCAGCCCGCGCACGACTGGATTGAACCCTTGGCCGAAGAGCGCGGCCTGCCGCGCCAGGAATTGATCTTCGTCAGCCGCAGCCACCTTGCGCGCGATCTTGATCTGGCTTCCTACCAGCGAGATCGAGGATGCCATGACCGTCTTGCCGGGGGCAGTCCAGAGCCTGCCCGCGATGGCGTCATCGCGGCCGAACACCATGCTGGCTAGGCCGGAAACGCCCTTGTTGAATGTCGTCCGGGCCAGCTCCGACTCGTTTCGGTCATCCTGGTCGGAGAAGAACGCTGCCGCGTTCGGATGCGTGTGTACCAGGCCCGCAACCAAGCCCCGTTCTTTCGCGATGCCGAGAATGCGCATGAAGCCTCGGGTGGACCATGTGACATGGACAGGCGATGCGGAGACCATTTCATCGGCCGCGACGGGGATGACTTCGTGCGAGATCAATCTGGTGCGAGGCACTCCCGACCAGGGGTCTGCCGAGATGTCAGCCTTGCCGAACAGCACGTAGGCGGACGCCTCGGCACCGTTTTCCCTTTGCAGCAGCAAGCGCAGGGCCGCCTCGTGCGGCTCCAGCAGGACGATGTCCAGAGCGGCCGGCGACATCACTTCGCCTCCGCCAGGGCGTGCTCGATGCGCTTGAGCATAGTGTGCAGGCCGTCGATGCCCGGGCGCCACGCTGTGTTGTGGCGCGACCAGCGCTGCCAGCTGCGGCCCTGGAACGCGTGGGCCTGGTCAGCGCAGGTCGGGTAGCGCCCAACGCTTTGCAGCGTCAGCCACGGGTCGCAATAGAACATGTCCGGCGCAACATCGGGATAGCCCGGCGGCAGGAGAACGAGCACATCGGCCGTGGCGTGGTTGAGCTTTCCGGAGGGCAGCGGCAACTGCTTGAAGATGACGCCCGTGTGCGCACCGTCGCTCACCATCTCGAAAGCCACGCCATGGCTGCTCAGATAGCGCTGGTCCGCTTCGGGCAGCGTGAGCAGCCCCTCAGTGGTGTCACGGATCAGCGTGATGAAGCGCTCGATGCCCGGCTTACCCAGATCGATCAGGTCACCGTCGCGGATCAGAATGTCCTGGCCCCCGCCACGCACTTCGAGATAGACGTCGTAGGTCTCTGGTGGGACACCGGCCAGCGCCTTGAGCACGCGGCCGCTGATGCTGGGCTTGCCCCACTCCAGTTGCCGGTCATCGATCGTGAACTTGAACGCGCGATCAGTCTGGAAGATGACGAAACGTTCCGCACCGCGGCCGCGCAGATCGTAGGTTTCGTCCAGACGCAGGTCCTCGAACTCGCCAGAGGTCAAAATCGCATAAATGCTGTACTCATCGGCCGGGCGCGATCCGGCGGCCTGAAGGATCTGGCGCCCGGTCGGCACCGGATCGGAGAGATCGACGTGACGTTCGTGGAGCTGGTCGTCCAGGACGACGATCCGGTAGAGCGCCGCTGGCCGCAGGCTGCGGCCTTCGCGGATCGCCGCAGCAACATCTTCGACATCGAAGCGGTCATCACCGCTGGTGGTCTGGGTTTGCATTTGATTGCCTCATAGGGAGAGCCGTCATCTGCGGGATTGCAGGTTTTCTAGCCCCTTACTTGGTCAATCGCAGCCCAGCGGCAGACCGGAAAGGTCGATCAAAGTTTTTCTTGTACCCACCCCCCTCCGGGCAACTCGCCGCAGAGGAAGAAGTGCGGGCAGCGCGGACAGCTACGAGCCTCGGGCTTAGAGGGGAACTGCCCGGCCTGCATTGCCTGAAGAAAGGTCTGCAGCTTCTCGCGCCTGGATTCCAGCTTGCGCGACGTGATTTCCATCGGCTGGATGGTTTCGCTGGTAAGGTAGGTCACCTCGACCTGCGCATGTGGTCCATAAGCCTGGACGGCGGCGAGTTGGAGAATTGTGTACTCAATATCATCGAAGGCGTTCGAGCGCTGCTTGCCCGTCATGACGCGCCGCACCGTGACCCGGCCACCGGCTCCGTGAGCTACACCATCCGGGGTTACGAGGATCTCGCCCTCGGCCCAACCCAGCGAGATCGGTGGCGCCGGCGCGGCCACGTCACGATTCCGGCTCTCGATGAGGAAATCGACGAGCCGCTTGCCGATGCGGCGGTAGTCCTCCGCATATCCATGCTCTGTCGCACCCTTGGAGCACCAGGCCTCCTCGAAGCATGCAGCCAGCTCGTCGACCGTGGGACTTGTCGTCTCGTGCTCCCGTTTCAACCAATCGAACACGTCGCTCACGACGTTGTGCATCTTCATGAATGCGGTTTCAGTTCGTCGACCTCCAAGCCTCAGCACGTGCGTGTACAAGAAGCGGCGCGGGCACCGCTCGAAGAGGTTGACCTGGATGTCGGTCCATTGGGGACGCCCTTGCCATGTGATGGCGAGCGGGGTGCCCGTCGATGTCGAGCCGGCTTGCAACGGCACCGGTACCGGACGAACAAGGAGTCGGTCGATCGGGGCGATAAACTTGGAGGCGCTACGCGTACGACCATCTGCCTGCCTGGCGTAGGCATACAGCTGCAGCCTATCGCGCGCTCGCGAAAGCGCTACGAAGAACAAGCACTCTTCTTCCTCGTCGTGGCCGGCCTTCACCGCCTCGATGCCGGTCAGTCCCTCCGAACCATGGATCAGACCGTCCGGAGGAAGACAACGCGGCGGCACGTTGTTGCGCGGTAGGCCGGACGTTACCATGCCAGGTAAATGAACGACATCGAACTCCAGCCCCTTGCTTCCGTGGATGGTCATCAAGCGCACTGCTTCGATGTTCTCGGCACTGCGGGGCAACTGGCTCAATCCACGATCCTCAGAGAGCAGAACTAACCGCCTGACGCGATCAAGCAGGCGAACCACTGGCATGCCTTGGCCTCTTGGCTGCCGGCGACAGAAGTTCAAGAACTGCCAGACAGCCAGACTTTGCATGCGACTCTGCGGATCACCAGCCAAATAAAGCGTCTTCGCGAGTCCGAGACCATCGATCGTCCATCCAGCAAGTAAGAGCCAGGGGTCAGTCGATGCGTTCACACCTGCAAAGAGCGCGGACAGGCGAGATAGCGCTTCTCGACTGCCGTCTGTCAGGCCATCCACTCCGGCGTGTATTGCCAACCAATCCAGCGAAGCTGGATTCGTCGTCCGCAGCGGCTCAATGACCCGCATGACATCCTTCAAGGGCATTTGGTGCCGAGCCATGGTTGCCACGCGCACCATCGCGGCCGCCCGCGGGTCGGTCGCCAGCGAGAGCAAGGCCAGCAGATCCTTGATTTCCGGCCTCTCGAACAAGCTGCCCAAGTGCAGCGCGGGAATGCCCCGGGCCTCAAGACCTTCTGCAATGGCGTTCAGGCGCGCATTGGACGCGCACAGCACCGCCTGGCCACCATAGGCAATGCCCTGCTCGTGCAGGGCCGTGATCGACGCGGCAAGCGCGGAGATTTCATCGTCAGCCGACCCGGCAACGCGAAGCTCAACCCGTTCTCCTGTGGAGCCGCGGTCGGCCAGCAGGTTCAGCGGCAACGCACCGGCGGATGCTTGCATGCCGCGCGCGAACTCGGTGAACACATCGACGATCCGTTCGTCGGAGCGATAGTTGACGCCCAGCTGTGCGGCCTGCGCGCCGGGGAAGTCGATCGCAAAGCGCGCGATGTTCGTCGCAGAGGCGCCGCGGAAGCGGTAGATGGATTGGCGTGCATCGCCGACAACCCACAGGTTGCGGCCGTCGCTGACGATGGCCTTCAGGAGCCGGACCGAGGCGCGGTTGACATCTTGGTATTCATCTACCAGTACATGCTCATGGCGAGCACGCAGGGCATCCCTTACCTCGGCGCTGCCCTCGACAAGACGAACCGGCAGCGCGACCAGGTCACCGAAGTCCAGCAGCTGGCGCGCGGTCAGCAGCCGTTCGTACGCCTCGAAGAGCGTGGCGACCTCCAGGCACTTCTGCGCACGAACCTTCGCGTCCTGGTCGGTCCCTGCTCGATCCGCCATCGACTGCGAGAGGGCGCGATAGCCTGCTGCATCGACAACCTCATCCTTGGCGCGCGAGATCGCGCTCAGCATGTCGCTTAAATCCAGGGCCGGGTCCCAGAGGTTGCGATAGTGCTTCAGGTCGAGCCGCGGAAACTCGTCCTCCAGGAGTTCAATGGCCTCCGTCCGGTCGATCAATCGTGGGTCCGGCGGCAGCGCCAGTCGGTCGTGAAAGCGGCGAACGATGTCCAGCCCGAATGCGTGGAATGTGCCGATCCACATCGCCGCCGCCGCGACAGGATTGCTCGCGGCAATCCTCTCGCACAGTTCATTGGCCGCCTTGTTGGAGAAGGTGAGTACCAGGATCGTGGTGGGATCGACGCCGTCCGCAAGCAACCCTTCGATGCGACGAACAAGCGTCCGCGTCTTGCCCGTACCCGGCCCTGCCTGCAGCTGAAACGCCAAGCCACGATGTGCTGCCGCCTGAGCCTGCGTGGGGTCTGGGGTGAGCGGAGCTGCCACGGCGCCGGCGCCTACGGGGTTCGGCTCTTCGGCCGCTGGCAGCAGCAGTGCATCAAGCAACTGTTGCTGCACCACAGCGAGCGGCGCGCCGAAGCGCATCGCGATCGCGTCGGATGTCAGTCCTTCGTTGACATGCAACTCGCGCAACACAGGACGCGGCAGCAGGAACTCGCGCGCGAAGAGGTCCATCTTCACTTCACGTCGCTCACGCGCCCCGTAGTCAAGGACACGATCGACGCCCACCGGTGCGTCTTCCAGCGATCGGTCGGGCTCGACATCCACCGTCACCACATCGAGCGTGCCACCTTCCAGCACGACATGGCCGAGTTCGTGTGCAATCAAAAACGCGCGCTCGAAGTCTGATCCACGATCCTCGTAGAGGATGCCTCCAGCCTGACAGTCGAACGTGGCTTTGCCTCCCTTAAGCTGTGGGTCTCCTTCTCGCAGCGCGTACACATCCAAGCCGCGATTTGAGGCTTCCTGAAGCGCAAACACTAAAGGCCGGGTCGGATCTCCGCCGGCCGCGACGTTCGCACGGTGCAGGCGTTCTGCTTCCAGTCGAGCGGCCTCGGTGGCGTCCATCGTTCAGTCCGACAGTGCCTTTAGCGTCGCCTGCTGCTCCGGCGTGAGTTGTGAAGTCGCGACAGCTTGGTCGAACGTGATCTGCTCGCCCACACTCGGCTTCACATTTGACCGAAAAGCGTGTCCGGAAACCATGCCCGGTGGCCCCTGCAGGTATGCGTTCACAGATTGAACGGTGACACCCAGTTCTGACGCAAGCTTCTCGACGAATCGGGCAGGAATGGTGGCAGTACGAATGGCCCGATCGCGCACCCGCATGAGGAAGAGGTTACTGACGTCCAGGCTGCGTGCGAGCGACTTGAAGCTGCTCGTATTGAGCTTGGTGAACGGATTCGCAACCTCCGCATCGGGCTGCTGGACAGCCCGCTCGAATCGCTGCCAGGCCTTATCAATCGCGCTGTCCGGCACTTCGGTCGCCGGAACATCGCCTTCTGGCGCCTCATAAAGCAGATCGATCGAACAGTCGATCAGCGCGGTCGCATGCTGCGGGTACTCCCTAATGTAGCGTTCAAGCGTTTCCCGGCCATGGTTGGGCTCCATGGAGAACGCCATCAGCACAGATTCCTCGTCTGCAGCGAAAGGCTTTGACGTACTCATGCGTCCTCCTGCAGAACAGACCTGAGGGTCTTGTAGGCACGGTCGCGGCGATTGCGCACGGTTCTCTCATCGCACTGGAGCATCTTCGCGATAGTCATGATGTTCGGGTCCTTCGAGTCGATCTGGAAGCCTTGCCGTAGCAAGCCAACGACCCGCCTCTGATCGTCTGGTAATGCGTCAATCGCAGCGTCCAACTCCAACCGGAAAGCCGGGTCGTCAATTTTTTGAGGGTCGCCTCCGAGGAAGTCGGCCGCTGCTGCCTCGACCTCCGGTGAAATGTCCTGACCCTCATCGTCATCCGTGGACAGCGGCACTGTAAGGACCGAGGCCGGACCAATCTGCCTCAGCACGGTCTTGCGGAACCGGGCGAATGCTAGGTCGAACCGCACTTCAAAGAAATCCAGCATAGCGAAGCGGCCGCTGCAGTCCTTGGCAATTCGCTCAGCGAATCGGCTCATGACCTCTTCTCTGATGTCTTGTGCCCCGGCCATACGAGAGTCCGGGATCGATGCAAACAGAGACTGCCCGACGCGCTTCATGAGCAGTCCGAAAAGCTGCTTGAACTCGTCCTTTGCGCCTGTCGCATGGGCGCGCCGCAGGAAATATGTCAGTGCTTCCGACGGCACATAGCCGTCGCTCTTCCTCGACGCGACGGTGAAGGCCTGCAGGCGTGTCGCGGCATCGATCGACTCCAGCCTCTGCAAACAGGCGTCGATCTCCGGGGGTCGCGCGAACGGCTCCCCGTTTTTATCCTTGCTTCTCAAGGGTTTCGGCATCGATCTTCTCCTTGCCCGTCAGCCCGCTCTATACATGCGTTCTCTTTTCCACCGTCACCGAACACGAATCGGCAAGGACACCTGCGGCTGGATCGGCACGAGGGTTTTGGCATAGGCACGCAAGATGTCGTTGTAGAGATCAGCATGCTTCGGGGCCTCGACCGAGAGGATCAGTGCATAGCGGATCTTCTCGGCACCAGTGGTGGCCCGGCCGCCGCCGTCGCGGGCGTTGTAGTGAATGTCGAAAACGGGGTTCTTGAGGCTGGAGCCGCGGAAGGTCTTGGCTCCGTGCAGCACAGTTTCCCATTTGCCCTGATCCGAACGCCGCTCCTGCTCGGTGGCGAACTTCTTCAAGTCGAAGAAGCCCTTGGTATCCGCGTTGCTCTTGCCATCCTTGATCTTCTCGTCGTTGGGCCGGAAGACGACTTCGAGGCCGGCCTTGGTGTAGGCCGCGGCATCCTGCGGATCGGTGGGTGAGGCATAGCAGAACGTCGCCTTCAGACGCACATTGCCGAGCAGTCCTTCCTTGGGCAGCGGCAGGCTGGCACGCAAGTACTTACTGGGCTTGAGCTCGCCCTGGTAGACCACGCGGGCCACACCATCCGGGCAGGTGATAATGTCGAGGGTGTCCTCAGGAATCTTGCCCCAACCCACTTCGACCGGATCATGCTCGCCAGGATCGGCCGCGTGAACCAGAAGGGCCTTGATGGCGAGTGGCGTCAGATCTCCGCCCAGGATCGCGCGTACGCCGACCGCGCTACGCAGCAGGTACGGAGCCGCGAAGCTGGTACCCAACTGCGGCGTCAGCACCGGCTTCACGTTCGGCGCCAACACATGAAAGTATTTGGCTGCTGGGTTGCCACCGAACGCCATCAGGTCTGGCTTGATAACCCCGGGGCTGCGGCCCGGCCCGATCGCGCTGTAGGGCGCGCGTGCCCAGCCAGCATCGGTGTCGTCGGCCGCGCCGACCGCGAGCGCATTCACGCAATCCGATGGAACCTGTACGCGGTTGTAGCCGAGCTCGCGGTCCCGGTCTCCGTTATTGCCAACGGCCACCGTCATGAGCGTGTCGCCGTCGCTGAGCAACTCGTCGATAACGGACGTCCAAGCGTGAACTTCCCGGTCCTCCACTTCGAGATCTGGGCCCAGGCTCAGGTTGATGAACTCGTAGGACCTCGACAGCAGAACCTGCTCGATGAGACCGAGTGTGCGATACAACTCCAATGGATCTTCGCCGCCCGCCTCCTGGTCCAGCACGCGCAGATGGTCCACCGGGGCGAACGGCCTGCCGGCCGTACCGTTGGGCTGGATCGGACCGAACAGCACGGCCGAGGTCACGCCCAAGCCATGCTCCGGGCCGTCCGGATCATCGTCGGCGTCTTCGTCGAGCTTGCGGTACGAGCGCAGCCAGGGGCCGATCGGATGGTGCTTAGGCAGGCCACCGTCCAGGATGGCGACACGAGGTTCGGATGAAAGGGCCTGTTCGGTGGGGAGGCTGCATCCCACTGAGGGCCCACCACTGCGTTGCAAGGGACGGATACCACGCAGCTTTGGCACGGGACGGATCACCCGCACGAAGGCGAAGCTGGCCAACCGCTCAATGTCGCGCGGCTTGCCCTCGACCGGCACGAACCACAGATTGCCGGCGATGAAATCGACTTCACTGTGGACCTTCACGCCTTCCTGCTGCGCGAACTTCACGAAAGCCTTCTGGATTAGGCCCGGGTCTTCATCCGGTAGCAGATGTAGGCCTACTTCGAAAAAGCGATCCTTCGGGCCGCCGAGGCCCACGATTCGCTCTGCTGGCGCAAAGGCGGCAAACTGTTCGATGTGGGCAAGATCTTCGCCCTCGTCGGATTCCGCCTCAATGGTTTGCGTCCATCGGGAGAGGTTGCGGAAAGCCTGGCGCTTGCCGGCGACAAACAGTTCGGTCGTTGTGGTTTCATGCGGCTGCCCCTTGCGGGTCCAGGCCTGCGGCTTGACCTTGACGGTACGGCTCCCGATGGACTCCAGTCCCGTACTACGCAGCAGTCCTGTCGGAAAATACGAGCGCGCAATGAAGCTGGGATTCATCATCAGCCGGGCTACCGCGAAGTCGCCCGGGCAAGCGTCAGCAGATAGCTCGTCCAGCGCCTTGCTTGCACTGCGGAACTGAGGAACCATTCGCTCCCTCGCCTGCGCGAACGTGTAGACCTCGGCCTTGCCTGGCATGCGCTTCGGACCGACGATGTCATGGGTCAGCAGCTCGCCACGACCGATCAGGAAATTGGTTTGGCTCATGCGTCAGCCTTTCTCCGTTGTGCGGCCTTTCGTACCGCAGACGTCTCATTGGTGTACTTTCGGATCGTGTCCCGGCTCACCCCGGTGATGTCGGAAACAGTGTGCTGGGACAGGCGGGTCTGCTTGGCCAGCATCACCGCCAGATCGATGCGGCCCTGCCTATCGAGCGCCAACGCACGCGCCTTCATGAAGTCTTCGACCAGATCAGCGTCGGTGGTCGTGCCCAGCGCCACGGCACGCCGGAAGCGCTGCACGTCGCGCTCGATGTCGCTGAACGAATGGCCGGCGAATGCAAACACCAGGATGTCGATCCAACGGGCAAAAAGGGCGTAGTCCGGCCCCAGGAATCGCTTGATGGCTTCCTTGACTGCCTGTTCATCGGGCGTCTTGAACTGGACTACCAGGTCGAAGCGTCGCCACAGCGCCGGATCGATCAGTTCCGGGTGGTTGGTGGCCGCCAGCAATACACTGCTGGCAGGCCATTCGTCGACTTCTTGCAGGATCACCGTGACCAGGCGCTTGAGTTCGCCTACGTCGCTGTCATCGCTGCGTCGCTTGGCGATAGCGTCGATTTCGTCCAGCAGCAGCACGCAAGGCTCGCGTTTGGCGAAATCGATGGCCGCCCGCAGATTGGTGCCGCTCTTGCCTAGCAGGCTGCTCATCACGGCTGTCAGGTCGAGCACGTACAGCGGCACCTTCAATTGCGCGGCCAGCCAGCGGGCCGTGAGTGTCTTGCCGACCCCGGGCGGCCCCACAAAGATGGCCGAGCGGGTCGGCGTCAGCCCCATGGCCTGAAGTCGATCGCTCTGCCGGCGCTCGGCGATGAGTTGCCCCAGTGAATCCTCGACATCGCCGGACAGCAGCGGCGCATCTGTCGTCGGTTCGTCCTTGAACACCTTCAGGAGAGAGAGACGGGATTCGTCGTCAACCGGCAAGGCGTGGGCCGTTGGCGGCTGAGGCGACAGCTTGCGCATGGGAGAGACACTGCGTACTGGCTTCGACTTCAGGAACAGTTCGAGCTGCTCGGCCAAGTCGGGCGCCGTCCCTCGGTACTTGCGGACTAGCCGCGCCGTGAACAGGCGCACATCCTCACTCTGCTCGGCCAAAGCCAGGCGGACCATCTGGGCTAAATCTGACTGCTCTTCTCTCATTTCGCCCGCAACCTCGATAACTAATTGATTTATATTGAAAAATAAAAATTCTTCAATGGACTAAAGTAATTATCTCATAAAGCGAGGTCAAGTGGTAAGAGAGGCTGCGGCAGTGGCGGTCACAGCGCCGTCGTCGACTGGCAGGTTTGCCGTCTAGCGTGATCTGCGATTCCACGCCCAGAAGCGCCTGAGCGCCTATGCGCGCCTGGTCGGGCGGGGTGTCGTATGACCGGCCATCAGGGCTTGAGCAAGTCCGGCGGGCAGTCGGCGAACGCCGGCTGGGCCTTGCCCATCGGAATGGTGATGGCTTCATCGCCGCTGAGGATGGCCATCATCATGGCGATCATGGTCCTCAGGCCGTTCGAGTTACGCAGCACCTCCAGGCCAGATGCATGGGGAGCCGTCGAAATCGGCGCCGTCGAGCAGTTCGTTGAACCGTTCGTGCAAGGCCTCCGAGCGCTGGAACATGTGTTCCAGGGGATCGTTGGAATCGGCGTGTTCTGTCTCGGGCATAGCGTCATCGTAAAGGCCACTTTGCGTTCGGGCGTCCCCGGCCATCTGAGCAATGGCCGGTCGCGCTGTCGTGCGCGTAGCGCATCGAGCCTCGCTGCGCGAGTCTCGCCCCTATCTGGCGTCCATCGTTCCCTCGCTCCGCTCGGCTGACGCCTTCGGCCCGGCTTCCAGCTTCGGGCCTGCGCGCTTCGCTTGCGTGCGGTCGGCATACAGGGATGGCCGTTGCCTTGTCCAGCCGTCTCCCCTGACTTCATCACCTTACCCGCGACCGTAGCCCGCTCCCGTGTGCCGTCAAGGCGCGCAGGGCCGTGTCCTCGGCTGCGCCTGCGGGCCGCACCAACCCTGCGCTCGTTTCCTTGACGGCCCCCGTCCGCGCGCTCCTTTGGCCGCGGGCGATGAACTCAGGAAAGACGGTGGCAACGAGGCCAACCGGGTTCCTCGTGCCGACCGCACCGAACAGCCGAAAGGCTGGGCTCCGAATCTAGGAATCCGGTGTGCGGTTTGAACAGCAAACCTTTTTCGTCAGGAGAAATGCCATGCAACTCGCATCCCGATTCGCTTCCCGCTCCCCGTCGCTGCGCAGCGACTACCCGCTGTCCGATGACCAAATCCGCCGCGTAGCTCCGTCCATCTTCGCGGACGCCCCGCACGAAAGCCGTTCCGAGCGGTACGCCTATATCCCAACCGCCGCCGTACTGGCGGAACTGCGCAAGGAAGGGTTCCAGCCCTTCATGGTGGCGCAGACCCGCGTGCGCAACGAGGACCGCCGCGACTTCACCAAGCACATGCTGCGCCTGCGCCACGCCAGCCAGATCAACGGCGCGGAAGCCAATGAAATCGTGCTGTTGAACTCGCATGACGGCACGAGCAGCTATCAGATGCTGGCCGGAATGTTCCGGTTCGTTTGCAGCAATGGCCTTGTCTGCGGCGACACAGTGGCCGATGTGCGCGTGCCGCACAAAGGCGACGTGGCCGGTTCCGTCATCGAAGGCGCTTACGAAGTCTTGCGCGGCTTCGACCACGTGCAGGAATCCCGCGATGCCATGCGCGCCATCACCTTGAACGATGGCGAATCCGAAGTGTTCGCCCGCGCCGCGCTGGCCCTCAAGTACGACGACCCCGACAAGCCCGCGCCCATCACGGAATCACAAATCTTGATGCCGCGCCGCTTTGATGATCGCCGCCCGGACTTGTGGAGCGTGTTCAACCGCACGCAAGAGAACCTGACCCAAGGCGGACTGCGCGGGCGCAGCGCCAACGGACGCCGCCAGCAAACCCGCCCGGTGCAGGGCATCGACCAGAACATCCGCCTCAACCGTGCGCTTTGGCTGCTAGCCGATGGCATGCGCCAGTTGAAAGCCTGAATCCCCACGCGGCAGGGGCAGGCAGCAGCCCTTGCCGCTTCTCTCGCTGCTGCATCCCTAACCGCAAGGAGTTATCACCATGAACGCCGTTACCCAAATCGAAACCCGAGCCATCGAAACCGCCGCGCCGTTGGAAGTGGCCGACCCGACCAAGAACCTGATTTTGGTTCCGCTCTCGCAGTTGCTGCCGCGCCGCTCCAAGCGCAACGCACGCAAGACCCCGCGCCTGTCCATTCCCGAACTGGCCGCGAGCATCGCCCGCATCGGTCTGCTGCAAAACCTCGTCGTCATCCTGTCCGCCGATGGCGAGCAATACGAAGTGGTGGCGGGCGACCGCCGCCTGACCGCGTTGAAGCTGCTGGCGAAGAAGAAGCGCATCGCCGCCGACTTTGAAGTGCCTTGCCTGCTGGTGCCCGACGCTTCGGCCCGTACCGTCAGCCTCGCGGAAAACCTGCTGCGCGAGCAGATGCACCCCGCCGACCAGTTCGAGGCGTTCGCCGCGCTGGTCAAGGAAGGCCGCCCCATCGAAGACATTGCCGCCGACTTCGGCGTGACCCCGCTTGTGGTGCAGCGCCGTCTCAAACTCGCCAACGTCTCGCCGCGCCTGCTGGCCGACTACCGGGGCGGAGCCGTCACGCTGGAACAGTTGATGGCCCTGACCATCACCGACGACCACGCCGCGCAGGAAGCCGCGTTCTACGGTGCGCCCGAATGGCAGCGTGGCGCGTCCGCGTTGCGCGAACGCCTGACCGAGCGCGAAATCGACGCCACGCATCCGCTAGTGCGCTTCGTTGGGCTGGACGCCTACACGGCGGCGGGCGGCGGCATCCGCCGCGACCTGTTCGCGGAAGGCGATGCCGGAACCTACCTGACCGACGCCGCGCTGCTGGAAACGCTGGTGCGCAGCAAGCTGGATGCGCTGGCCGGGAACGTGCGCGCCGAGGGTTGGGCATGGGTGGAAGCCGTGCCGCACATGAGCTACGCCGAGCGGCAGGCGTTCCAGAACGCGCCGCGCCAGCGCCGCGAACCGAGCGCCCGCGAAGCCCGCCGCATCGCATCGCTGCAAACCCGCCTCGACAAGATCGACGCCGAACTGGAAGAAGCCTACGACGCCGAGGACGAGGACAAGACCGAGGCGCTGGAACCGCGCCGCGAACAGGTCGCCGGGGAACTGCAAGCCGTGGAGGAAGCCTTGCGGGGCTACGCCCCGGACGTGCGCGCCGTGGCCGGTGCCATCGTCACCCTCGACCGCGGCGGCGAAGCTGTGATTCATCGCGGGCTGTTGCGCGAAGCCGAAGCCAACGCGCTGCGCACGCTGGAACGCTTGCGGCAGGGTTTCGGCAGCGCGGAAGGCGAAGCCGGGAACGACGACGAAGGCGAGGACGCCGAGCAGCCCAAGGCCGCGAGCCTGTCCGACCGGCTGGCGCAGCGGTTGAGCGCGCACCGCACCGCCGCGCTGCAAATCGAAGTCGCCCGACATCCGCAAGTCGCGCTGGCCGCGCTGGTGCATGGCATGGTGCAGAGCGTCTTGCAGGACAACCACTACGGCCACGACTTGCCGCTGGGCGTGAGCCTGAAAGTGCAAGACCGGCTGGAAGGCATGGCCCCCGACTGGCCCGAATCGCCCGCCGCCGTAGCCCTGCGCGAGTTGCAGCAGGTCGCGGGCGAAGCGCTGCCGCAGGACAGCGCCGAACTGTTCGCCGCGCTGCTGGCGATGGAGCAAGGCGAACTGGTGCGGCTGCTGGCGGTATGCGTGGCGGCGACCGTGGACGTGGTGACGCCTCGCGCCACGGCGCAACAGCCGGGCGCGGAACTGGCGCAGGCCGTGGGGCTAGACATGGCCGCATGGTGGCAGCCCACCGCAGACGGGTATTTCCAGCATGTGCCGAAGGCCGCGATTCTGGAAGCCGTGGGCGAGTTCGCAGCGGAACACGTCACACGGTTGGCAAAGTTGAAGAAGGCCTACATTGCCAGCGAAGCGGAACGGCTGGCCGATGGTATGGGCTGGATGCCCGCCGTGTTCAAGAGCGGACACGACACGGAGCCGCAGGACGGCGCGGAGGACGTGGAAGATGCTGCCGACGTAGTGGAAGCCCACGCGCTCGCCGCCTGACATAGCAGCATAACCCCGGCGCACCGCGCCGGGGTTTCAACGATGCCATCGGATAACGCTGAAAGCCGACGTAGGGTTAGCCAGGTCCTGGTAACGCCGGCGGAACCGCATGAATCCAGCATCCAGGGCTTTCACTATCAAAGAAGTCCACATGGACAGGCCCTAAATCATCCTGAATGACTTGGTAGGCATGGTTGCAATAGACCTGATTGCCACCAAAAACGGAGACTGCCACCCGTTGGATGCCGGTTCCGCGCATCCGTCGCAATAAATGCCGATCGTGCTCCCCGAGTCCCCAGCCGAATAACGTCAATGTGAACCGCTGTGACGTAAGTACCTCCCGGTACACCGTAGAAAGGTAATAACTGTTCTGAATAGAGGAAACTTTCTGCAGCATCGTCCCTTCGCTGACAAACAGCGGCACAACGCGCTCACTGCGCCACTCCGCAAGGATGGCCTCCAGCAAACCTTCCCCAGCGTTGTGAATCTTGAACTCCTGCTCCACTGCAGTTCGGCACAGAGCCAGACTTCCATGCGGATAAAACACCAAGGTGTTAGTCCGTTCCCTATAGGGGGCTCGAAATCTCTGCCAAGCGTCGTCGAACATGCCATTCCCCAGGAAGCAATCCTTGAATAGATGTCCGTCCTGAATGTCGAGTCCATAGGTCATCGTCCAATAGACCAGCAAGTCATAGTTCAAGGAAATTACCGTATCGAACCCTCTGAGGAACTGGTACATGCTTGGCAAATGACCACTCACTAGATCATATGCAGGATGCACGTCGCGAACGGCTTGAATCAAACACTCTCTGACATTCAGGTAGGCTTGATGCGTGCGATTGTCTGGTATCTGTAGTGACCTATTGACGTTTGACGCTTGCCAGACCAGTCGAAGGATCAACTCGAAATCGGAGGTTCGGAAAAAGCCAAAGAGTTGCTGTACGTCAGCTCCGAGTAAGCCTGCTCGCTGGGCATGATCCAGCAACGAGCCATAGCCAAAACTCGGTGAAACAGCAATGCTAGCCCCATTGCCCAGCAGAATCGTACCTCGATGGTAATTGGGTGCAACGTGCTCCCACGGCACAACGGGATATGGCATATATGGTTCTCCCTGTTCCTTTGATGACTCGTTGTCGAATAATAGCTGTGACGAGTCATTCTCCGTTGTCACTCTACCTGGGTGTTAAGGCTGTATGGACGTGTCGGCACGATGTGCCGCCGGATCTTCGGGCTGCGCCCCGTGCTACTTTTGCCGTCACGGCTATTCGGCTTCAATCCCTCACGCCTTCGAGCCGACGCTTTCTTCCGGGGGGGGGGGGCGGCGCATGGCCCAGCCCCGCCACGCGTAGCTTGGCACCTCACGAATACTGCCGAACTGGCACTGCCGGTTTAGCCAGGTTAGCGCCCCGCCGTACTGGGCGGGGCTTGTGGGGCTACGCCCCGGCTTGCTGCGGCAGGTTGAGCCAAAGCGTGCCGTCCTCGACGCTGGCGGTTCGCGCCTGTACGTCACGAAGGACGGTTTACCGACACGCCACCCGGCCTCGCTATGGAGCATCCACGCCACGCCTCAAGCCCGTCGCCGTAATCTGCGGCAAGGAGCGTTCTCGCTTGTCGTTGGGGTGTTGGCCTTGCCAGTGCCAGGGTGCAAGCCGGTGAAGCCGTCACGCGGGGATGCCGAGTCGGCCACATCTCCATTCGGGAGCGGGCGGCCTGTGCGTCCTTGGCTTGTCGTGAATCCTGGCGAGGGAACGGCTGCGCCTTGGGCTTCATGGCCGCAACCTTCCAGCGAAAACAATTTCCCCTGCGCTACGCGCATTCCTCTCGGGACAAATTCTTTTCGCTTCCAGGCTCTCCACGGTGTTGCGACCGCTGCGCGGTGCGGCCAGCCCATCCCCCGCCGGCCGGATCACAACAAGGACGCACTGGCGCGACCTCGTTCAACCCGAAAGGAGAAACATCATGGCTAACATCGGCACCTTCACCGCAGAGAAAGACGGCTTCACCGGCCAGCTCCGCACCCTGACCCTGAACGTCAAGATCAAGCTGATTCCCAACGACAAGGGCGACACCGAGAACGCCCCCGACTTCCGCCTTCAGGCGGCCGGCCACGACATCGGCGCGGCGTGGGAGAAGACCAGCGAAGCCGGGCGGCCCTACGTGTCCGTATCCCTCGACGACCCTTCGTTCCCGGCGACGGTCTATGCCCGCCTGATCGAGAACGAAGACGGCACGCACGACCTGATCTGGTCGCGCAGCAAGCCCAAGGCGGCCTGACGGCCGCCCACCGCGCCCCGCCCATTGCGGCGGGGCGCCGTGCTGCTGGCGCAGCACGTCACGCACGCGCCTATGGCGTGTCGCGTTCCTTCAACACCGCCTCAAGCTCCTGGCGCACCTGCACCAGAAGCTGATCGGCCTTGCGCGTGCTGTCGCCAGCATAGGCCAGCGTCAGCAACGTCAACGGATGCACGTCCATGACCTCGCACAGCTCGGTCAGCTTGTGCATGGTCGGGCTTTTCAAGTCGCGTTCCAGCGAACTCATGTAGGTGCGGCTGGACACGTCGGAGAACGCTTCCTGGCTCAAGCCACGCGCTTTCCTGATCGTCCGTATTGCCGTCGCCAATGAGTGTTTCGCTGTCACCAACTTGGTTTCCCCGTAAAAACCAAGATGACAGACCATTGCACCCAATAGGGCTACAATCTAAAGTGTTCATTCCTGTTGGCCGAACCGCTTTCGTGCTTTTACGGAAATCCGCATGGGCGGATTCCGACAGAATCGGGGAACCGCATCCGTGTCTTTCCTGGCCTACGTAATTCCGCTTCTGCGTTTCCGTGCATGTACGGATTCGATGGCTTGCGCCTTCATGCTTTCCCGCCAAAGCACGCATCCGCTTCGGGGGTTCCGCGCTTCGGTGGAAAATCGTATCCGTGCATCCTCGGATGCGTGGGGATTCGGGCCATGACCCAGCCGCTCGTCACCGCTGAACAGCGGGCGCAACTGCTCGCCGTCGGCGCGGCACTCGCCGCTGATCGGGGCATCGACCCGATGCCGGTGGTGCGACTGTTCACGCCTGACGCACACACCACCTGGCTGCTGGCCGCGCTCGACCCGGCCGATGGCGATACGGCCTGGGGGCTGATCGACCTGGGAATAGGCATGCCCGGCCTGGGCCATGTGAAGCTGTCCGATCTGGCGTCCATCGTCGGGCCGCGCCAGCAACCTGTGATGCGCGATCGCTACTTCCAGCCCGTGCGGCTGCTGTCGGAGTACCTGCGGCTGGCCGAGGAAAACGGCTCGATCACCGACTGAGCAGTCCCAGCCAACGACGGCGCATTCTGACTATTTCAGTCTTACCCAAGACCTGCGCGGTCTGAATCCGAACTCTTGCACCGAAGCGGTGCGCTTCTGTTGCAAACAGTCATGATCTTTGGCGCGGGCTGCTGCACGGTGCTCCATGCTGCGCGCCATTTTCGTGGCGGCGCAGTCGTCGCATTCAGACGATTTCCGCAATGCCCTGGAGCGAATCAGTCTTGACACCAGCAGTTACAGCCTATCCCGATTTCGATGACGACTTGATGGCGGCCCGATAGCTCCCGCACGGCGGAATCCGTGGCGACGTTCCTGCTGAACGACAGGAGGCTGCGTCATGGCTGACCCGAGCGCCGAACACTGGTATCCGACCGCCGCGTATCTCTACACGCTGCACCTCGACGGCCCCGCGCTGGCCTGGGAATACCTGCGCCGCCACCCCGACTACCGCCGCGACTGGCTGCGCCGGCGGCGCCGGCCAGAGGCCGCCGCGCGCTGGGGATTGCGCCTGCTGGAAGATCCCGCCCTGGATGCGCGCGACGCGCATCCGGCCTGGTTCCCCGATCACGATGCGGTGGTGCAGCTCTACCCGGACGCCGACCCGCCGCCCGACGCGGTGGCCTTCGCATTCTGGCGCCTCCCCGGCCAGAAGCACCTGATCCACGACGGTAAGCGCCTGGTGCTGCTGACACGCTGGCCGGGCTGCTGCCTGCGGCTGGTGATCGCTCCCGGCTTGGTCGACGGCATGGCTTACGCCTATGCCATTCGCGCCTGCGCCGCATCCTGCGGACGCTATCAGGCGCTGGCGACCGAACTGGACAAGCTGGCCGCCGCTGGCGATGCAGCGCCAGCGGGAACAGCACGGTCGCGGCCGGCCCCCGCTGCGCTGCTGGAGTTGAACACGCTCCAGGCGCTCGACGGCTCCCTCGCTGGCGCATCCCTGCGCGACGTGGCCGAAGGGCTATTCGGCGTCGATGCCGTTGCCGACGACTGGTACGCCGACAGCGCCTTGCGCGCCCGCGTTCGCCGGCTGGTACGCCGGGGCGATGCGCTGATGCGCGGAGGCTATCGCCGCCTTGCACAGCTTCCGCCCGTTGCACAGGGACGCGCTGCATCCCCTGCAAAACGTCCCTGAGCAAGAAGCCTTGCTTTCTTGAAAGTGCCTCTATCCGGCCGCGTGGTGTGGCCGGGCTTGATGGAGGTACATCCCGTGCGACCCGCTCCCTTGCGGCCTGCCGCCGCTGCTGTCGCTGCGCCCGTGCAGCCCCAACGCTACCTGACCAACGACGAAGCCGCCGAATACCTGCGGCTGTCGCCGCGCACGCTGGAGAAACAGCGCGTGATCGGCGGCGGCCCGAAGTTCCGCAAGTTCGGCCGCCGCGTCATGTACGCGGTGTCCGACCTCAATGCCTGGGCCGACCAGCGCAGCTACGAGGCCACATCCGACCCGGAATATGCCGAGCGTCACGCGGGCGACTACCGTGATGGCCGCTGATCGTCGGCTCGCCGGTGGCCATCGTCATGTCCAGCCCATCGCTGCCGCCGGGGCAGCGATCGCAGCAGCGGGAACAGCTCGACCTGTTCCGCGCGTTGCCGGGCGACATGGCGCCGCGCGACAGCCAGGACTTGATGGCCTTTCCGTTCTTCTCGCTCGCCAAGTCGCGGCGCACCGAGCCGATCGACTTCCGGGCGGGTGGCATCACCATCCGCGTGGAGGGAACGCAGGAGCACGGCATCGCAACGATCTGGGATGCCGACGTTTTGATTTGGGCGGCCTCGCAGATCGTGGAGGCGCGCGACGCAGGCATTCGCCCGTCGCGCTGGATACACGCCACGCCCTACGAAATCCTGCGCTTCATCGGGCGCGGCACGTCCCTCAACGACTACCAGCGTCTGAAAGCCGCGCTCGACCGGCTGCAATCGACCAGCGTGGCGACTTCCATCCGCGAAACCACTGGGCGGCGCTTGCACCGCTTTTCGTGGGTGAACGAATGGCGCGAGCTGGCCGACGCCAGCGGCACGCCGCTGGGCATCGAGCTGATCCTGCCGGACTGGTTCTATGCCGGCGTGCTAGATGCCGCCCTGGTGCTGACCATCGACCCTGCCTATTTCCGCTTGAAGGGCGGCATCGAACGCTGGCTGTACCGCCTGGTGCGCAAGCACGGCGGACGGCAGGAGCACGGCTGGCAATTCGACTTCCGGCACCTCTACCGCAAGTCGGGCAGCGCGGCCCGCTTCTCGGACTTCGCCTACGACCTGCGCATGCTGGTGGCGCGGCAGTCGCTGCCCGGCTACGTCCTGGGCATCGAGCCGATGCCGGGCGAAAGGCTGGAACTGCTGACCTTCCGGCCCGTGCCGTTCACGGCACGGGGATAACTGCGGGAAAAGGTGTGAACGGCCTCGTGCTATCAGGAGTACCGGGTATCGTGCTATCGGGAGTACGACCCTCGTGCTATCAGGAGTACGAAAACGCCGCAAAGCCAGTAACGGCGCGGGTTTGCGTCCCCTCTAACTTACCTAACTATAAATCTCTAACTTTTAGTAGAAGCGCGCCGTTTCGGTGGACAACCGCGAAACGGCACGGCCAGGCCGGCTTTCCAGCAGCGAGGGCCGCGCCATGATCTTCGCGTTTCTCAACCAGAAAGGCGGCGTCGGCAAGACCACGCTCGCCACCCACATCGCCGGCGAGCTGGCGCTGCGTGGTCTGCACGTCATCCTGCTGGACGCCGACCCGCAGGGTTCATCGCTGGACTGGACGCAGCGCAGAAGCCAGCAGGGCTTGCCACGGCTGTTCAGCGCCGTGGGCCTCGCCCGCGAGACACTGCATCAGGAAGCGCCCGAGCTGGCGCGCCGCGCCGATCACGTCATCATCGACGGCCCGCCGCGCATCGCCGCCCTGGCGCGCTCGGCGCTGCTGGCGGCCGAGCGCGTGCTGATTCCTGTGCAGCCCAGCCCGTATGACCTGTGGGCCAGCGCCGAGATGGTGGCGCTGATCCGTGAGGCACAGGTGTTCCGGCCTGCGCTGCGCGCGGCCTTCGTCATCAATCGGCGCGTCAGCACCACCATCATCGGCAGGGAAGCGCGGCAATCGCTGGCCGAACAGCCGCTGCCGGCGCTGCGCAGCGAAGTGCGCCAGCGCATCGTCTTCGCCGATAGCGTGGCCGCTGGCCGGCTCGCCCGCGAGACAGCGCCCGACAGCGCCGCCGCACGCGAGATCGCCGCGCTCGCCGATGAACTGCTGCGGTGGCCGACATGAGCAGCCTGCGCAGCAAGCGCGTCGGCATCGGCGCACGTCCGCCCGCGAATCCGCACGCCGAGGCGTGGATTCGCCAGGGCGATGCCGATGCGCTCAATAAGGGCGACCTCTACACCGCACGCTTGACCCTCGACGTGACGCCCGCGCTGCGCGCGCGCATCAAGATCGCCGCTTTCGGCCAGGGCGTGACCGTGGCCGAACTGCTGCGCGGACTACTGGAACGAGAGTTCCCCGACAACCGCACGGAGAACCTGCCATGAACGCATCCGCCTTGCCTGCCGCTCAGGCGGCGACGGCTGCTGCGCTGCCGCCTTCGCTTTCGACGCTCGCCGGCCAGGCCGGCAGCGTGCCGCTGACTCGCGTATCGCTCGCCTACATTGAACCGCGATTCAAGCTCTACCTGCGTTTCGGCGAACCGGCGCGCATGCTGCGGCTCGACCGCTGGCGGCGCTGCGCGGTGTTCCTGCCGCGTGCAATGTTCTGCCGCGTGCGCTGGGAAGCAAACGACTACGGCACGATCCGTTGGCAGCTCATGGTGATGCAAGCCGCCACGCCGCTGGACGACATGCAGTGCATCCCCGGCGTGCAGCCGGGCGCACGCCTGCTGCTGCACGCCGAAGGCGAAAACGCGGTGCGTGTCGTGCTGGAACGCATCGACGGCATCGAAGGGCAAGACATCGCCGCCATCGACGTGTCGCCCGCGTACTGGCGCACGCTGGGCAACCGTCTGGCGGCCCGCCTAGCGCTGCCCGAATACACCGCCGAGCGGCACGCCGCTTGGCTGGCCGGAAGGGCGCTGCCATGACGACCCAATCCAACACCACATGCACGCACGAAGTCGCGCCGCATCCTCGCTCGCGCCTGCGCGCTCGCATCGTGCTGGCGGGCTTCGCCGCCGTCGGCTTCGCTGCGCTGGCCTGGGCGGCTTTCGTGTCGCCGCTGCCGCGTCTGACCTACAACCCGTCCGACAGCGTGGCGGTCGGCTGGTATCGCATCGAGCCGCTCGACCTGCGCACCGCCTCGCTGCCACGTCCGTTGTCCGTGGACAGCATTGTGCTGGTGCCGCTGCCCGACAGGGCCGCCATGCTGGCTGCGCAGCGCGGCTACCTGCCGACCCGCGTTCCGCTGCTCAAACGTGTGGGCGCAGTCGCGCCGCAACACGTTTGCATCGTCGCCGGGCAGGTACGCATCGACGGCGTGCCTGCGGCCGCCGCGCTGCCTGCCGACCGGCTGGGCCGGCCGCTGCCATCCTTGCAGCTTTGCCGCCGCCTCGAACCGGGCGAGCTGTTCCTGTTGAGCGTGACCAATCCGGCGTCGTTTGACAGCCGCTATTTCGGCCCGGTCAGCGCATCCGCCGTGATCGGCATCGCGCACCCGGTCTGGCTGGAGACACGCCCATGATGGCCGCCGATTCGCTGCACGTTGCCGTGCCTCTCATCGTGCCATCGAGCATGTCGTTCCAGTGGCTGCTGCCGTGTCGTCGCGCGTGCAGCGCGGGCGCATTCGCGCCGCGCCTCGCGCAACATCCGGCGCAGCCATCCAGCGTGCAGGCGTCTTGCCTCGAACGCGCCCGGCCTGCGGCCATTGGCGCGTTCGCCGGCGCGCTGGCTGCAAGCAGCGCAGCGCCGCCGGGCCGCCGACGCCCGGAGCGACAGCGAGGGGCAAAGGCGGAAGGCAAGACAAAAGGGTTCGGCACTCTGCCGCCCGCAAAGCCAGTCTGCACGTGGGGGTGGCGCGGCACGGCGCGGCTTCGCCGCCGTGCCGCGTGGGGCGCGAGGCACGCGCCGATGCAGGCATGTCCGCGTGCTTCGCACGCTCGGACACGCCGGAGCTTGCAGGGAGCACAGCCATGACCGACCGCGGCGACCATGATTTCTGGGTGCGCCCTGGCGCGCCGAAGAACCGAGGCAAAGGCCAGGGCCAGAGCTTCGTTTCCAAGGTGCTCAAGCAGGCTGGCAAGGCCAGCGGCGGCAAGTCGGCGGTGCGCCGTCCTACCGCTGGCGGGAGCGGCCAGCACGCCGGCCAGCGGCCCGGCTCACGGCTTGGACGCGGCCATACGGCGGCGCGCTTCGCAGGCGCAAAGCTGACCCCTATGTCACGGCGCGTGACCATCAAGACGCTGCTGGTCAACCAGCGCAACGCCAGTCCGCAGTCGCTCGCCAAGCACCTGCGCTACATCGAGCGCGACGGTGCCGGCCGGAACGGCGAGCCGGGCCGTGCCTACGGGCCGCAGACCGACGAAGCCGACCTCGATGCCTTCAAGGAACGCTGCCAGGACGACCGACATCATTTCCGCTTCATCGTCTCACCTGAAGACAGTGCGGAGCTGGACGACCTGCGCACCTACACCCGGCACCTGATGAACCGGATGGAGGCCGACCTGGGGACGCGGCTGGATTGGGTGGCGGTCGATCACTGGAACACCGACAACCCGCACACGCACCTGATCGTGCGCGGACGCGACGATACCGGCAAAGACCTCATCATCGCGGGCGACTACATCGCCCACGGCTTCCGCCATCGCGCCGCCGAGCTGGCGACGGAATGGCTGGGGCCGCGCACCGAACTGGAGATCCAGCAGACCTTGCAGCGCGAGGTGGAGCAAGAGCGGTGGACGAGCCTCGACCGCACGTTGCAGCGCGAGGCCGGCGAGGATGGCCGGGTGCAGATCGAACGCTTCAACGAACCCCGGCTGCAACGCCAGCGCCTGCTGCTGATCGGCCGCCTGCAACACTTGCAGCGCCTGGGCCTGGCCGACGAGGTGCAGCCCGGCACCTGGGCCGTCCATGCGGACGCGGAGAAGACCTTGCGTGCCCTGGGCGAGCGTGGCGACATCATCCGAACGATGCAGCGGGCCATGAGCGGCAAGCCTCGCGAGCTGGCGGTGTTCGAGCCGGGCGACGACGGCCGCACTATCGTCGGTCGCGTGGCTGCTAAGGGTCTGGCCGACGAGCTGCACGACCGCGGCTATCTGGTCATCGACGGGTTGGACGGCAAAGCCCACTACGTCGCGTTGGACGCCCGCGACGAGCTGGCGAACTATCCCATCGGCGCGGTGGTGGAGGTACGCGGTTCCGCCGAGGTGCGGGCGGCCGACAAGAACATCGCCACGCTGGCGAGCAATGGCCTGTACCGCACCGATCACCACCTGGCGATCGAGCAAGGCCGAGCCAAGCCCGGCCGCGACCCGCAAGAGGCTGTGGCGGCCCATATCCGCCGGCTGGAAGCCCTACGGCGGGCCGGCATCGTGGAGCGCGTGGCCGAGGGGTTATGGAAGGTGCCGGACGACTTGGCCGAGCGTGGCCGCCAGTACGACGCGCAGCGGCTGGGCGGCGTGGCGGTCGAACTGAAATCGCATCTGCCGATTGAACGGCAGGCCCGCGTCATCGGCGCGACCTGGCTGGATCAGCAGTTGATCGGCGGCGGCAAGGGACTGGGCGACCTGGGCTTTGGCGGCGATGCTAGGCAAGCCTTGCAGCAGCGCGCCGACTTCCTCGAAGAACAGGGGCTGGCCCAGCGGCGCGGGCAGCGGCTGATTCTCTCCCGGAATCTGCTGGAAACGCTGCGCAATCGGGAGCTGGCGCAGGCCGCCCAGCACATTGCCGCCGATAGCGGATTGGAGCATCGGCACGTCACAGACGGGCAGCGCGTAGCCGGCATCTACCGGCGCTCGGTCATGCTCGCCAGCGGTCGCTATGCGCTGCTCGATGACGGCATGGGATTCAGTCTGGTGCCTTGGCGGCCGATAATCGAGCCACGACTGGGGCAGCAGATCGCCGCGACTGTACGCGGCGGCGGTGTGTCATGGGAGGTTGGACGGCAAAGAGGTCCTGGGATTGGATCGGGGCCGTAGGCTGTCGTACCGAGTTAAGGTGTCGAGCAGCGTTTTGGCCCTAGCTTCTGTGCTCCGTTAAGACGACTAGTCTGTGCTTATCGACGACGCTGTGGGTGCATGGTTGCTTGCCAATTCCGGTGCAACTCGCAAACGCGCTGCCCCGACCTGAACTGCCCATTCAACGATCTGCCCGGCCAATATATCCGTGGCGACACCGAACGCGCTCACCACATCGGCCTCTCGCTTGCTGCCTGTGGCTTGGATTGCTTCGAAGCGTCTACTGGCAATAGCAGTCCGTTTGGCCGGATCGACCAGTTGCACATCGAGCCGAACCGCGGCGATCGCTTCAGTGCCGCGGTATTCGAGCTGGAACGCCCGCAGCGTACTGCGCAACTCCATATCGGCGCTCATTGGGGTGCTATCGGTAATCACGGAAGTCGACCGCCCATCGCGCATGAAGGCTTCGACGATTCGGTCACGCAGCAGCACCGGTGCGGGGTCGGCCCAACGCACTCCTTGCCAAGCCGACAAGCGACCATCGGGCTGCGCAATGAACAGCCGCTCCGAATCCAGGACGCGACTACTCTCAGGGGCGTAGACGCGCAGCGCCCCGGGTCCCGGAACGGCGCGCGGCGTACTCTCCGCCTGGGCGATGTGATAGTCGGGCAATTTGTAGGTGACCATTGGAGCTGCTTTGGGAAGCACACTGCACGCGGACAAGCCGAGTACTAGCGTCATAGTCACGGCAGCGACGGGAATCATCCTGGCGGAAGTGTTCACGGCTTGGTTTCCTCAATGTTCTCTCCACCGAGCAGGTATTGCGCCGGATTGCGATCCAGTCGGCGCAGCACGGTGTTTAGATTGGCCAGCGCCTGCTGGAGTTCGTGCATGGCAGGACCTGTGGCGGCCAAGCCCTGGTTCAGCGATTCCTGATTGTTTTGCAGTAGCGTCTCAACCCTGAAAGCGGCGCGTTCGAGGGATGCCGTTGCATCACGCGTGTTCACCATGATTTGCTTACCATCGTTATTTAGTAGCAGGTTGGCATCGCGAAGAGTGCTATTTGCTTGGCGCACGGCAGCTGTCGATTCTCTGCTTGCTTCGGTCAGATTGCTGATTAACGTCGCGATCTCGGCCCTCTGGTCAGCGACCGCGCCCGTGGTCTGTTCAAGATTCACCAGACTGCGGTGCACAAGAGCCAAATTCTCCTTCGACAGTAACTCCTGCGTGCGCAGCAAGATGCCGTTGAGTGTCGTCATGCTGTTCCCCTCACCGGAGACCAGGGATGCCATCGCCGAACGTGGTGCGAGGATCAACGGTTCCTCGTCCTCTCTCCGATCCAGCAATGGCACGTTTGGCCCACCGTCGCTCAACTCGATCACCGCGTTGCCGGTAATTCCCGTGATGACCAATTCAGCGCGGGTATCCTGCCGGACCGGGATGGTGGCATTGATGCGTACGCGCGCTATCGCCCGCCTTGGGTCTCGCGGTGAAAGAGAAAGTGCAACGACTTCGCCAATCGTGATTCCGCTGTACTGAACCTGGCTGCCGGGCGTAAGCCCGGTCACTGGCTCATCGAACATAATCCGGTAATACTGGTAATCGTGGTCGGAACGTGTGTCGCTGAGCCAAAGCGCGAAGCCAATACCAATCGCACCGAGCAGCACGACGAACAGACCAATGAATACATGATGGGCACGTGGTTCCATGATCAGACCACCTCGTTCTCAGAGTTTAAATATTGCGTGCGCCCAGCCCAATGCGTGCGCGACGGAAGAATGATGCAGATGCGGAGGGGTTTCATGGCTGCGTCTCTTGGCTGGAAGCACCAGTGGCCTGTGCGGCCGCACGGCCACGGGGGCCGTGAAAGTATTCCTGTATCCACGGGTGCTTGAAGCGCTCGACTGCCTCGATGCCGTCGTTGATGAGTACCTTCTGGTTCGCCAGGACCGCGACACGGTCGCATATGGTGTACAGCGTATCGAGGTCGTGGGTTACCAGAAACACCGTGAGGCCCAGTGCATTGCGCAGGGTCAGAATCAATTGGTCGAAAGATGCAGCCCCGATTGGATCCAGTCCTGCGGTGGGTTCGTCAAGAAACAGGATGTTCGCATCAAGCGCCAAGGCTCTCGCCAGTGCTGCTCGTTTCACCATGCCTCCGGACAACGAGGCCGGATACTTGTCTCCCGCTCCGGCAGGCAACCCCACCAAGCCCAGCTTGCTTCTTGCCAAACGCTCGGCAAGAGGCCGCGCCAGACCGACATGCTCGATCAAAGGAAGAGCGACGTTCTCCAAGACGGTCAGCGATGAATACAACGCGCCCTTCTGGAACAGAATGCCGAACCTTCGCTCCATACGCGCGCGCGCAAGCCATTGGGCTCGCAGTAGGTCGCGCCCCCCGATACGGACCACGCCCGAATGCGGCTTCTGCAGCCCGACGACGCTACGCAAGAGCACGGATTTCCCGGTGCCTGACCCTCCCACCACGCCAAGGATTTCCCCGCGCCGCACGTCCAGGTCTAGGTCCTGATGGACCTGCTGGGTTCCAAACCTGTTGTCCAGGCCGCGCACTTCAATAGCGTGTCGCACACCGTTGTCGGTGTCTTGCTTCACCGCGCTCACCAGCCCATCTCCATGAAGAACAGTGCAGCGATGGCGTCTATCAGGATCACCATGAAGATTGATTGCACGACACTAGACGTCGTGTGGTCGCCTACCGACTCAGCGCTACCGGCGACCTTGAACCCTTCATGGCAGCCGATAGCGGCGATCATCACCGCGAAGAGCGGGGACTTGCTCATTCCGACAAGAAAATGGCGCACCTCGATTTTTTCCTGCACGATGGCAAGGAACTGTGCGGGAGGAATTTCCAAGCTCAGTGCGCATACGGTGGCGCCGCCCGCAATGCCAGCCAAGATGCCTACTAAGGTGAGCAGTGGCAAGGACACAAGAAGCGCCAGCACGCGTGGCAGCACCAGTAACTCGATGGGGTCGAGCGCGTTGGAGCGAAGCGCATCGATCTCTTCATTTGCCTTCATCGAACCGATTTGGGCGGTGTACGCGCTTGCGGTACGGCCTGCAATCAATATGGCCGGGAGCAGCACTCCGAACTCGCGCATGAACGAGAAGGCGACCAGATGCACCGAGAAGATGCTCGCACCGAAGTTGGCCAGCACCGTTGCTCCCAGGAACGCCACCACCATTCCTACCATGAAGCTCAGTAGCGCCACGATGGGAATGGCGTCCACCGCTGATCGCTGGATTTGAGCGATCACCGAGGTCGCGCGCCAGCGACGCGGGTGACGAACGGTACGGCTCCATGTTTCGATGATCTGGCCCACGAACCCGGCCAGACCAAGACACGCACGACAGCCCTGTTCCAAGGTCAGGCCTATGCGTCCCAGACCGCGGAGCAGAGGATTCCCGCTCACCGCTGCTTTCTCCGTCTTCTGCTGATCGGTAGCAGCGGCGGCCAGCGCTCTCATTAGGGCGAGGCGATCCGAGGACAGATTTGGAGCTGCCTCCGGCCGGTCGAGTATCGAGTCTGGCCCGAGAATTTCCACCAGCAGAGCCGCGCCGGCGGTGTCCAGTCTCTGGACTTGCGTCCAGTCGAGTAAGGGAGTGGCGTACCCCTCGGCATGACTGATGCGGGCGGCGGACACGGATTTTGCCAGACTGGCGTAGTGCTCTATCGTCCAGTCGCCACCCGCCAGCCATTTGTGATCACCGCCGACCATGGCATCCTGCCGGAGCCAAGCCTGTGAAGCGTTGCTCATGGCTGCGTGTCCCGCCAAGCGCTGTCGATGCGCTCGATGCAGTTCGTGATCGCCGCTTTGGCATGACCCAGCAATGTGTACGAACCGGCGAACTCTTTAATGACGTTGCCGCGCTCGAAGCAACTGGCGGCAGCAACTCGGCGTCCCGTCCTTAAATCGACTGCTTCGAACTCTAGGCTGGCACCACCCGTCGTCACGGGTCCAACCAGCAGGGTCGTCATTGCATTGACTGCCCGATTCGGTGTCTGCAGTTCGGTGACCGCTACACGCACCCGAACCTGTCCCGCGCCACCTGGGGGGGCGGGACTTTTGCCTTCCTGGCGTTTCAGTTCGCTCGTCACATGGTCTAGCACTTCGCGCTGCTGCGCGTCATCGAGCCCATCGATGCGACCCGAGGCGGTCTTGATCTGCGCTTCTTCCACCACGACAGCGGCATAACGCTTGGGCTCGAATCCCGCTGCGCGGTACATCAGTACGTTCTCGTATCGTGTCGGCGATAACTTCTCGTAGTCGCCGAGAAATCCGGAGCGCGTCATGCTGTTGGTCGCGCATCCAGAGAGCGCGCCTGCTACGCAAAAAAAGATGCCGCCGCGGATCAATGCAGTTTTGCTCTTCATAATGGGTCTCCTTGATCAAACGAAACTAAGACAGGCAATGCCTGCTGCGATGAGGGCGGTGCCAGACCAGCGCGTTACCGATGCGACATCGCCTAGTAGGAGGGCGCCGACGCCCAAGTTTCCAAGTAGCCCGATTCCTGCCCAGGCTGCAGAGGCCGCGCTGATCGGAATCCGCTTGAGCGCGAACCACAAAAGTGCGCCGCTGGCCGCCATGCACGTCACTGCCACACAGAGGCCGACCCAGCGCATCGGACCGCCCGCCGTGATGGCCCGCAGGCCCAGTGGATAGCCCGCTCCTAGAACCCCTGCGGCAATGACAATCGACCAGGATTTCCAGATCAGCGGATGGGTGCTGAATCGCATAAGCCTAGCGAGACATACGCATGAAGCGTGGGTGCATACGAATTCTGAGAATGCGCAGCACGCGGCGGCTCGCAAGAGACTCATGAGCGATCTCCATGCGCGGTGGCGACACTCAGGTTCCACGGCCCAATTCGCTTGATTCCAAACAGGACTTCGTAAAGCAGCGGAATCAAGCCCAACGTCACCAGCGTTCCGAGTGCCAGCCCACCGATCATCGCGATCGCCATCCCTTTCCATAATGGTCCGGAGAAGAGCATGAGTGGCACCAGTCCCGAAATGCAGGTGACCTTGGTCATCACGATTGGACGAAGCCGTTGTATCGCGGCCCCAACCAAGGCTTCATGGCGTGGCAGGCCTTCCGCTAGCCCCTGGTCGATGCGTTCCAGCAAGAGCACGGCGTTGTTGACAATGATCCCGAACAGGGCCAGTACGCCGAAGGTCGCCATGAAGCTGAAAGGTGTGCCGGTCAGCTTCAGAGCCAATACCACGCCGATAAGCGTGAAAGGGATCGTCGCGAGGATCACACCGAGCTTGCGGAAAGAATTGAACTGCCATACGAACAGCATCAGCATCGCCAGAAATGCGAGGGGCATGTAGGTCGACAGCGCGGCGTTCGATTCGGCGGCTTCCTCGATCTCGCCGCCAAGTTCAACCGAGTAGCCCGCGGGCAGGTCCAGGGCAGCGACGCTAGGCGCCAGGCGGTTGATGATCTCCTGGGCGGTGTAAGAGGTGTTCTGTCCTTGCACGGTGATCGTGCGGATGAGATTGCGCCGTTGGATGACCGAGGGCTCGCTCGCGAGCGATACGTCTGCGACCTGAGCCAGCGTCACCGCTGGACCGCCGTTGGTGGGATAGATGAGCGTCGCGCCTACGTCTGCCGTGCTGCGACGCTCGCTTACGATACTGCGCAGGACGATCGGGACGGAGGTGTCACCGTCGCGAATAACCGAGATCGATCTGCCGCTGTAGCGGACATCCAGCCCGCCAGCGATGTCTTCAGTCGTCACGCCCGCCCGACGCGCGCGGTCCTGGTCGACCCGTACGTCGATGCGGCCAACGCGCGTATCCCAATCGTTCTTGACGTTGATGGTGCCGGGCAGCTTGCGCAGCGCTGCTTCGATTTTGGACGCGGCCCCCAACAATACCTCCTCATCCGGACCGCTGACGCGATAAATGGCAGTCCCTGACTCGGTCGCACCGAGCGAGAAACGCTTGGGCTCGGCGCGCACGTCGCCATGTGCTTGCGCAAAGTAGCTGCGGGTGCGGGCGAGGACGGCGTCGATGTCGCTCTTCGGCTTCAATGTGACAACGAAGTACGCGATGTTCGATGCCGGCAGTGGTGGATTCAGGCTAAGGATGAAGCGCGGGCCACCATCGGCGACGTAGCCGATGTGATCGGAGACTTCTGGATTGATGTTCGTGTCGCCCAGCCAACCACTGATCTGCTTCACGCGGGCGAGCGTTTCGCGCGAGTCGGTACCGGGGGCGAGCTGCACCGGAATCTGGAACTGAAGCCGGTCGGACTTGGGCATGAAATCGTACGGCAGGGTGGTGAAGCCATACAGCGCAATGGCAAGCGCCGCGATCATCGACGCTACATAGACCGCCTTATGGTGGAGCACCCACTCCAGTACGCGCCGGTAGCCACGGTAGAAGCGGGTGTCATAGGCGTCGCCCTGCTCCTGCTTGTGATGGGGTTTGGCGAAGTGGTAGCACAATAGGGGCGTGACAGTCAGGCACAGCAGCCACGAAGCGAACAACGTCAGTGCCAGCACGACCACGAGATTGTGCAGATACTCGCTCGTGGCGTTCTGGCCAAAAAAGAACGGCGAGAACACGATCACGATCACGAGCGAGGACGTGAGCAGCGGAATGGCGAGCGTGCGGCCCGCCTCGAGGCAGGCATGCTTACGATCTTCGCCACCGGCCAGGCGGCGTTCGATGTCTTCGGCAATCACAATGCCGTTGTCCACCAACAAGCCGAGCGCAATGATGATGGCGCCCATCGAGACGTTCTGAAGCTCGATGTTCATCGCGCGCATGACGATGAGTGCACTGAGGATCGTCAACGGCACGATCATGCCCACGATGATCCCGGTGCGCCAACCGAGAAATAGCACGACGACACCGAGGACGACGATGATCGTCTCCATCATGACGTGGTTCATTTTGCCCATCTCGTGCTTGACGACATCGGCCTGGAAAGTGACGTATGACAGATCGAAACCCGCCGGCAGCAGCTTCTCCTGGTCTGCAACCCGTGCTTTGAGCGCTTTTCCGAACTGCTCCACGTTCTGACCGGAGGCCATCGAAACCGCCATGACGACAGCGGGCTGGCCTTTGTAGATGGCAGCAGATTCCGGCGGATCGGCTGGCCGCACACTCACCTGCGCCAGTTCACCCAATGCGATCGTCGGCACGGGCGCCGTACTACTTTGCGGTCGTGGCAGCGCGATCGGCATTGCTCGCAGGGAGGGAGCGTCACGCACTTCGCCACTGACCGCCAAGGTTGCATTGATGCCGCCGACAACAATTTGTCCACCCGAAGCGACGACGTTCTGTTTGACGAGTTGGTCGATCACCCCCTGTGGTGTCAGCTCCAATCGCGCGAGCCTAGGCCGATCGAATTCGAGATAGACGCGCTCTTCCTGCAGGCCGTAGAAAGTGATGCGCTCAATACCAGGCACGGTGTACAGGCGGTCGCGCATCTGCTTGAGCGCGACGCGCATCTCGCTCATGGAGTAACCTGGTGCAGTGACCGCAATCGAGGCAACCGCGACGCGGCCGAAGTCTTCGTCGACGAAAGGCCCCATCGTGCTCTGTGGTAAGGCATCCTTCGAATCGGCGACCTTGGCCCGGACGCGCTGCCAGATCGGTGCCAAGTCGGTGTAGCGGTCCCAGATCGTGACCTGGATCATGGCGCTGCCTGCGCGCACGGTGCTCGTCACGCGCTTGACCTCTGCCAGTTCGCGCAAGCGCTCCTCGATCGGCCGGGCAATGAGTTGCTCAACGCGTTCGGCGGGCAGCCCCGGGTTCAACGCCGTGACCATCGCATCGCGGACCGTGACAGTCGGCTCCTCCTGAGAAGGAAAATTCAGGAAGGTCGCGATGCCGGCGACGAAAATGATGAGCGCTACAAAGTAGGTAAGTCGACTGGCGCGCAGCGCCATCTCGGTGATCTTCATGATGAAGTAACCTGGTGGATCGCGTTAGCGCTTGGTCAATTGAGTGGTGGCTTCCAGTGGTGTCACTGGCTGTCCATCGGTGAGCCATCCTCCTCCGGCGGCAACCACCGTCTCGCCGGGCTTGAGTCCAGCGAGGACGCGCGCGCTGTCTCCTTCCTGTACCGGCGTGAAGCGCACCGCGCGACGGTGCACCTTCTTATCTTCAGGGGTGTAGACGAAGACGGAAGCCTCGCCCGGCTTCGTGCCGAGCACCAGCGAGGCATAAGGTATGGATACAGTCTCGGGCCGAGAGGTCTTGGAGGTTGCCGCAGGTGCGTCGAGCACGACCTGTACGGGAATACCTGGCCGAAGTGCGCGCGCTTGCGCGTTATCTTCAGGCACTAGCACCACGGGTAGGAGCGAGCCATTTTCGGCGCGCAGACCGACACGACGTACCACCGCTCGGATTGGTTGTTCGGCTCCGCTCCAGCTCAGTTCTGCGCGTTGGCCGACATCTATGTGAGGTGCCTGTGTAGTAGACGCGTTCGCGATGATCTCAGTGCCACTGCGCACGCCGTCGACCTGAAATACCGGCGCACCAGCAGCAATGTCGGTGAACGCCAAAGCCAGCTTTTCCGCCACGACACCATCGAAAGGAGCGACGATCATCGTGCCACGTTGTGCTCGTTCGGCCAGGCCAAGCGCCGCCTTGGCAGTGCGCGCTTGACCCTCTGCGACCGCTAGCTGCGCCTTCGCGCTCTCGAACGCAGCAGGGGAGATGACTTCGCTTTCGAGCAACCGGCGCTGTTGATCTGTCTGTACACGTCGATCCATCAGGCCGGCTTCGGCGGCCGCCAGGGATGCTTGCGCTTGTGTCACGCGAAGCCGGTCAGGTTGCGCATCAAGTTCTGCCAGGACTTGGCCGCGGGAGAACCGTTCACCCACGTCGACGTTCAACTTGGCGATCCGTCCTCCTGTTTCAAATCCTAGGATGCTGCGCTCGGTTGCTCGCGCCGAGCCAGTCAATTCGATGCGAGAGCTATGCGGGAGATCCGACTGCGCGGCGGCGAGCTTCACTGCGCGCGGAGGCTCGGATACGGTGGATTGCGAGTTTCCGCACCCTGAGAGCAGAGTCGAAATGGATAGTGTGCAAGCAACCGCCAAGGAGCGCGGTGCGCACGCGGTCATGACACCGCTACGGACGCGACTCATGTGCGTCCTTTTGCCGGGACAAGTTCGAGATGGCCCGAGGCGAGATCCTGGAGCGCCCGAAAGAAATGCCGCCGCTCTGCGGGTGCGAGTATTGGCAAACCCAGAAGATCGGCGAACAGGGCGCCATCCAATGCCAGCATGATGAGTGCCGCGGTCTCGGTGCCACGCGGGGATCGACGCACGCGTTCGTACTGCACGCGGTAACACTCGCGCAGTGGGTCGAGAAGTGTTGGATCTTCCGCAGCTGCCGCGAGCAGCGCTGCGCCCATCTTCTGCATCTCGTCGTCGGGCATCGCTTCCACCTGGCTCGACAGCCAGGGGTCCGGATCTCCGGCAAACCTGCGCTCGTGATTGGCTTGTACCGCGTCGAACGCCCGGATCATCTCGTCGATCAGTGTCACGAACAAATCGCGTTTGGTCTTGAAGTGATAGAGAAACGCCCCTTTGCTCAACCCGGCCCGCACAACGACGGCGTCCAGTGTCAAGCGACTGGCACCTTCCTCCAGCACCAGTTCGCGGGCGGCCTGCAGGATGCGGTCGCGAGTTCGCTGGGCTCCTTGCTGGAGGCCGGGCTGCGCATCGGCGCTGCTATGGGCAGTGGACGGGGGGGGCAACTTTGTTTTCGCGCGGGGCGGCATGGTCGTGCTCCAAAAAAGCTTGAGTCATATACAGTCCAGACGGTATAGTAGAAGCCATACAACAGTCCGTCAAGACTTTTTCGGAGCGCAAGGAGCTGCCATGTCTCAAATTCTTGAACGCTATCGCCTCATTGCCATGATTTCTCCGCTACTGCTTCTTGCGGCCTGCAGCCATGCCCCGCACTCTGCCGATCCACCTCGCCTGGATGTACCGGCCCATTTCTCAAATGAAGAGGGAGGTGAAGGCATCTTGGACAAATCGTCCCGCCGTACTCTTCCCGTCGATTGGTGGACGGCCTACGGCGATCCGCACCTCAATGCCTTGGTCCGGGCGGCGCTGGAGCGCAATACCGAACTGACGATTGCGCGAGCGCGCGTGGACGAGGCATCGGCCGCCACGCGGCGAGCACGGGCCTCCCTGCTCCCCTCGTTGTCCGCGGGCACGCAGGCAACTCGAGGACGCGACTATTCAGGGAACGTTGCAATCGGCAATGATGGCCGCGCCACGTTGTCCGCATCGTGGGAGGCAGACCTGTCGGGACGGCTTTCGCAGGCAGCAGAAGGTGCGCGCCTGGATGCGGTGGCAGCCGAACAAGCGTGGGTTGCCACGCGGTGGCAGGTCGCGTTTGAAACAGTGTCGGCGGCTGTGCAGCAGCGCCAAGCCAGTGAGCTCGAAGCGCTAGCCGCGGCGCGGCTGGCATCCGCAGAACGACTCGTCTTGCTGATGCAACGGAAGTTCGAGGCCGGACAAGCTACCGGCTTCGACATCGAGCGTACCCGCGCCGGCGTCGTCGCACTGCGCGTGGAGCAAGAGCAACTGCGGCGTGCGCGCGGCGAGGCGACGCATGCACTCGATGTACTAGTGGGACAAACGCCCGGAGCGCCTGCAGCTTCCCCAACTCTTGCGTCGCTCGCCGTCCCGGACTGGACACCGACACGCATACCTGCGGACCTGCTGAGTGAGCGGCCCGACGTGCGCGCCGCCGAAGCGAAGTTCGCCGCCGAAACCGCGCGCTGGAACGCAGCCGAAGGCGAACGCTTCCCCAGGCTGGTGTTGGACCTGAGCGGCGGACGGCAGCGCGTAGAGAGTGTGGGAACCCGCATCACTGGAAACATTTTTTCACTTGGGGCCGGGGTGTCGTTGCCGATCTTCGATGGTGGCGCGATCCGTGCCGGCATCGAGACCGGAGAGGCGCGCAGCCGAGCTGCCCGTGCGGAGTTCGAGCGCACTTTGTTGAGTGCTTTGCAGGACGTAGAGAACGCATATCTCGGTTGGCATACGCAGCACGCAGCACTGGAGCATCAGGCCGAGGGTGTCGCAGTCGCGGAGCGTCAGCTCGATCGCAGCCGACGTCTGTTCGAGGCGGGACAAGTGGACGCCACGGTGGTGGCCGAGGCTGAGGCCGGGGTGCTGTCAGCGCAGGCTTCGCTGATCCGCACGCGGGCCGAGACAGCCATGCAATGGGGCGTCCTGGCAAAAGCATTATCCGGCTCTCCTGTTTGATCGCAGAAACATGCTGGAGCAGCTTGCGAAGGCTAGCTAAATAGCGTGACGCAAGGCGAAGGTGGTGAGGCCTGAGTGATGAGGAATGCGAACATGGAAATTCGACACCTGCGCTACTTTCTGGCGGTGGCAGAGGAGCTGCACTTTGCCCGAGCCGCAGAGCGCCTCCACATAGAGACATCGCCGCTGTCGCGCGCCATCAAGGAACTTGAGGAAGAGTTGGGCGTAGCGCTATTTGCGAGAACCACTCGGAGCACCCGCTTGACTCGTGCGGGCAGGCTCTTCTTTGAGAGCGTGCCGCGTGTCTTCGCAGCTTTGCAGCAGGCGCGCGACAGTGTGAACGCCGCAGCCAATGGCTTTCATTGCCAGCTCCGTATTGCATTGTCTGATGGAATCACGCCATCGCGCCTGCCTGCGTTGTTGGCGCTCTGCCGGCAGGAAGAGCCGGAAGTGGAAGTTCGCTTCTTCGAGGTGCCTTTGGCACAGCAAATCAAGGGATTGTGTGGCGAACTGTACGATCTCGGCTTCGCTCAATCGGATGAAGTCGGCGAAGGCATCATCGCCGTGCCGGTGTGGAGTGACCCTCTGATGGTAGCTGTGCCCGCACGGCACCCCTTGCTATCCCACAAACAGATTCCCCTAGAAGAGCTGTTGCGGTATCCGCTGGTGCTCTGCGACGCGGTGGCGTGTGAGGGCCATGCTCGGCAAGTTGAACGGGTGCTACGTCGCGTGGACATAGAGCCACTGATTGCCGAACGCGTGACTTCCAGCGATCTAATGATGGTCCTGGTTTCGGCGGGACTTGCACTAGGCCTCACAGGAGGCGCGCATATCACAGCCAGCAGGGAACAGGGGGTGGTCGCACGGCCGCTGACTGGACGTTCGCCAATGCTCACGACCTATCTACTACGGCCGGCCAGCGAGCCGTCAGAAATGCTGACTCGCTTCATGGAACGCGTTCATTCGATCAAATCTCCAGATGCCAAAGGTCGGCGGTAAACCATCACACAATCTCCCAAAGAAAATTAACCATGAAGAAGATTGCTCTCATATTGCTTTCCTCGACATTGGCAGCCTGCAGCCCATCTGGGAAACCAGATAAAGCCAACCTTCCGACAGTCGATGAATTAGCGCTCAATCCTGAGCGTCTGAAAGAGTTGCGCAAGCAATGCAAGTTGGATCGACCAATGCTGGGCGACCAACTATGTAACCGGGTTGCCGAGGCTACGCGAAAGCGCTTTTACGAAGATGGCGATGTGCCCCACACCACGCCTAAAGAGCCGCCGAAGTTCTAAGCTGGTGGTCATGCCGGAGTATGTATGCCGGATATGAAAAATTTGAAGGAGAATCGCAATGGGTTGGATCTATCTTGTTTTGGCTGGATTGTTTGAAATCGGATGGCCGGTCGGGCTGAAAATGGCGCAAGAGCCAACATCGCGTTGGAGTGGGGTCGCAGTAGCCGTCTCTTTCATGACAATTAGCGGCGCCTTCCTATGGCTTGCTCAGCGTCAGATACCGATTGGGACTGCTTATGCGGTGTGGACGGGTATCGGAGCGGCGGGAACTTTCTTAGTCGGAATTCATTTCTATGGCGACCCAACCTCCCTGATGCGATACCTTGGCGTGGCGTTGATCATCCTGGGCGTTATCACGCTCAAGTTATCGAGTTGATCGCTAGCTCCATTGGTAGCGTAGTCGCTAGGCGACCCAGCTCCCAGAGTGGATCGGGCGCTGGGAACTCGTACGGTCACCTCCTCTCTCTAGTCGCTATGTGACGAGCTTGCCGGCGCCTCGGGAGAGTTCGAGCCAGTGCGCGTAAGGCGGTGGGAGCACCCATTCCGGGTGGCTCCACCTTCAGTGCCTGCGCCAAGGTGACCTGAGTACGAACTTTGTAGCCAGTCAGGCAGTGAGTTCGGAGGGGATGCTATCGGATTGGATCCAGTTGCGCCGGATCGTCGCCGGCGGTTTGTAAGCATGCGCGCTATGCGGCCGCTGCTCGTTGTAGAACTGTCGCCAACGTTCGATCAGCACCTTCGCTTCGGTCCGACTGCGGAACCATTCGCGGTTGAGCAGTTCGTCGCCCATCGTTGCCTGCGAAGTCAGGACCAGCAGAATCCTGAGGGGAGTTCTCATCATGGTTTTCTCCGTTCAGACGCTTGGGATCAAGCGGCCGGAGACCACTACGCCTGCTTGGCTTTGCGCGCTGCCTCGACCAAGCTGTCGAGCCAGTCCTGATGGCCGTTGATCATCGGGTTGGGTTTGGCGTTGTGCAGCTCCTCGGCCGGTTTGCCCTTCTGAGTTTCCTGCGTGAGGATGCGCACGCGCCTGCCGTCCAGGTTCTCAACCAGCCAGGCGTGATGCACATCCAGGCGCGTATCTGTGCCTTCCTCGCCGGACCAGCCGTGCCAGGCCACGCGGCCGGGTTGCCCATCCGCAGGTGGCACGTATTTGTTGCACTGCCCCTCTACCGGGAAGCCGAAGGTCTCGAAGTAAAACCGATCGCCGTCGGCCAGTACCGGGCCTTTGCCGTCATGAAAGCACACGTTAGCCGAGTTGGCGTAGTAGCTTGGCCACAGCGATGGTGTGACGAGTAGAGGCCATACGTCGGCCGCGCTCAAGCCGGCGGCGATGATCTCATTGGAGGCGAAATTCTCAGTAAAGCCCGGCGTGTAGCCTTCGGGCCAGAGGATGGCGTTCTGTTGCTTGCTCATATCGAAGCTCCTTCACAAAATGTCGATGACGCAACAGGGGTGGCTGCGTCATTCAAGTGGTCATGGAGCAAATCATGAGCCTCCATCTGCAATAAGTGAAATCCTAAGTTTCTATTTTTGATATCATAAAATATGATATCAAGGCCTAGGTTCTGCCATCCACCGACTAGGCTATCTCGCAGCGGCGCTACGAAAGGGCGCGTCTCCAATTGAGCCGACTGATTGCTTATTTGTAGTGCGAGGTAGAGTTGTGCTGAGCATGACGATAGGAGCGATCTTGCCTACTTGTTGTTAGCACAGGAAGTGAACAGCAGTGCTCGTATCCAGCGATGTGCTGGATCGTGATGGGTGCGTTCGTGCCAAGCAGCCGTCTTGGTGAACCCCGGTATCTTCACCGGCGGCAGGGAGATAGCCAGCTTGTCCATACCGGCGACCAAGCGGCTCGGCAAGATCGCAACCATGTCACTGGCACGCAGGATGTCTGGCAAGATCAGAAAGCTCTTGACCGACAGTGTGACGCTGCGTCGTTTGCCCAACTGTTCTAGCGCATCGTCGGTGACGCCGCGGAAACCTCCACCATCGTAGGAAACAAGCGCATGGTCGAGAGCACAGAACTGTTTAACGGTCAGCTTGCGCCCCATAGCCGCAGGATGGTCTTCCCGCAGGACACACACATAGTGTTCCTTGAACAGCTCTCGGGCATGCAGATTTGGCGGAGTGATCTCTGGCGTCAGGAGGGCTAAATCGATCTGACCGCGCTCAAGCTGGTTCTGTAGCTGCCCGCTCTCGACTGGCACTAATGAGACTCGTACACGCGGTGCGTGCCGTTTAAGTGCCGATAGAAATGGGACAGCAACGGCACGCAGCGCATAGTCCGTCGCGGCGATGGAGAAGGTCAGTTGTGCGGTGGCCGGATTGAAGGAAGGTGGCTGGAGCAGCGCGTCGATTTCGGCGAGCACCTGCTTGACAGGCATCCCTAGATCCAGCGCCCGCTGCGTTGGAACGATACCCCGCTGCGAGCGCGCGAAAAGCGGGTCACCGAAGCTCTCGCGCAACCGCGTCAGCATGCCACTCAAGGCCGGCTGGGTTAGTCCCAGACGGGCCGCCGCCCGTGTCACATTGCGTTCGTCTAACAATGCGTCCAGCGCCTTGAGCAAGTTGAGATCCATACTCTTGATATTTTTCATTTTTATTCCAATCTTAAATATCATCGTTTTTCATGATATCTAAATATTGCCTATGAGTGGAAGCAAGGCCCATTGACGGCTTTTTTTGGGTAACTTGCTTGGAACTCTGTATGCGCCGCAGTGCGCTTTCGCTTGCGGCGCTTTTCTTTGACTCGCCACCGCGCTCATTCTTTCTTTTCCCTCGACCATTGTGCTGCGAACGGTCTTTGACCGGCACTAGCCCAGAACCGATCCTGACGCCTGCGACACCCCCTGTGCAACGCTTTCAATGAGACACCAGCGCAGGAGAAATCGGAGGACAGGTCATGCAAGGGACGAACGTTCTGTTCGGCCAGATCGCTGTGGTAATCGGCATCGTGATCGCCGGCGTCTGGGGCGCCACACAATGGACAGCAGCGACCCTTGGCTATCAAGTACGCCTCGGATCGCCCTGGTTCGATCTTCTAGGTGTACCGGTTTATCACCCGTGGCGCTTGTTCGAATGGTGGTTCTTCTTTGATGCCTACGCGCCGCACGTCTTCGACACAGGCGGTGCGATTGCGGGTGGTAGCGGTTTGTTCGCTTTACTCGTCGCCATCGCCATGTCGGTATGGCGTTCTCGGCAGTCGCGGCTGGTTACGACTTATGGTTCGGCACGCTGGGCCGATGCCGTCGACATCCGCAAAGCTGGACTGACCCTCCCGGCGGGCGTCTTCCTCGGCCAACACGACGACCAATACCTCCGACATGAGGGGCCGGAACATGTCCTGAGCTTCGCACCCACGCGCTCGGGCAAGGGCGTGGGCTTGGTGGTGCCTACGTTGCTTTCGTGGCCGGCGTCCGCCGTCATTCACGACATTAAGGGAGAGAACTGGAAGATCACGGCGGGCTGGCGTTCGCGCTTTTCGCACTGCCTGCTTTTCAACCCCACCGATAGGCAGTCGGCCGCCTACAACCCGCTGCTTGAAGTCCGGCGCGGCGCACATGAAGTGCGCGACGTGCAGAACATCGCCGACATTCTGGTTGACCCTGAAGGTGCGTTAGAGAAGCGCAATCATTGGGAGAAGACCAGCCACGCGCTACTGGTCGGTGCAATCTTGCATGTTCTGTACGCAGGCGAGGACAAGACGCTGCGCGGCGTCGCCAACTTCCTCAGCGACCCGGCGTGTCCGTTCGAGCTGACGCTGCACCGGATGATGACGACGAAGCACCTGGGCGATGCGCCTCACCCGGTTGTCGCATCCGCTGCCCGCGAAGTGCTCAACAAGTCGGACAACGAGCGATCGGGCGTGCTCTCCACCGCCATGTCGTTTCTCGGCCTGTACCGCGACCCGACCGTGGCCGAAGTCACATCGCGCTGCGATTGGCGCATCGCCGACCTGATTTCCGCCGAGCACCCGGTATCGCTCTATCTGGTGGTGCCGCCCTCCGACATAAGCCGCACCAAGCCGCTGATCCGGCTCATCTTGAACCAGATCGGGCGGCGGCTGACCGAATCGCTCGACGGCAGCGATGGCATCGCGCGCCGGCACAAGCTGCTGCTGATGCTGGACGAGTTTCCGGCGCTGGGTCGCCTCGATTTTTTCGAGTCCGCGCTTGCCTTCATGGCCGGCTACGGCATCCGCAGCTTTCTCATCGCTCAAAGCCTGAACCAGATCGACAAGGCGTATGGGCAGAACCATTCCATCCTCGACAACTGCCATGTCCGGGTGACTTTCGCCACCAACGACGAAAGGACGGCGAAAAGGATTTCCGAAACCCTCGGCACCGCCACCGAGCTTCGCGCGCAGCGCAACTACGCGGGCCACCGCCTCGCTCCGTGGCTGGGGCACCTGATGGTGTCGCGTCAGGAAACTGCACGTCCGCTGCTGACGCCCGGCGAGGTGATGCAGCTTCCACCTGAGGACGCCGTAGTCATGGTGTCCAGCGTTGCCCCGATCCGCGCGAAGAAGCTGCGTTACTACGTCGACGCCAATTTCAAGGATCGCGTCCTGCCACCGCCCGTGCTCGCAGTCGGGAGGTACGCCGACGCGCCGCCAGCCCGCCCCGACGACTGGAGCGGCTTGGCGATCCCGGCCGTACCTACGGCGCCGACCTCGGTATCCGCCGATGGTCCGGGCGGCACCGATGACGGCGGCCCGCGCCGCCAGCTCGAACTCTCCGAAACCGTCGCCTACGAGCCCGAGTTGGACGCGTGTGCGAACGACCTGGAGCTGCTCGATGACGACGACCTGGCGCTCCCGCTTCCCGGCCAGCTCGACCCGGCCATGCAGCGCACGGCCCGGCTGGCTTCTCTCGACCCCAACGACGGAATCGACCTATGAGCCAATACCGCCTCAATCTTTTCATCCAGCCCGAGCACGCCAAGCGCCTGGATGAACTTGCCGCCAAGAAAGGCGTGTCCAAGTCCTCCATCGTCGCAGCGGCCTTGGCGTCCTGGCTGTCACCCGATGCGGGCGACCAGCGTGAGGCCGCCATTGCCAAGCGGCTGGATCGACTGTCGCGGCAGACCGAACGCATGGAGCGCGACCAGAACATCCAGATCGAAACGCTGGCGCTGTTCATCCGCTATTTCTTGACCATCAGCACGCCGGTGCCAGAAGCCCACAAGGACGCGGCCCGCGCCCAGGGCAAAGCGCGCTTCGAGCAGTTCGTCGAGCAGTTGGGTCGCCACCTGCTGCGTGGCCGCAGTCTGGTGCGCGACGTGGTGGAGGAACTGCACCCCGATCCGATGCGGATGGATGACGCAGCAGCGATGGCGTCCGCCGATGAGCGAGCTGCAGAGCGTGCGTCATGAGTGCCGTTCCGCAGATTCCGCCTGAATCTCGCTCATCCGCCGCGGCGTCCCAGGATCGCCGCATCCAGATGCTGCGCACGGCGATGGGGCCGCTGATCGCCGCTGCGCTCGAAGATCCGGATGTTGTGGAAATCATGCTCAACCCCGATCGCACCCTGTGGGTGGATCGGCTGTCGTCGGGTCGCTCGCCGCTGGGCGTGGAGATGCCCGAGGCCGATGGTGAACGCATCATCCGCCTGGTCGCCGCGCATGTCGGCGCGGAGGTGCATCGCGGCCAGCCGCTCTTGACCGCCGAGTTGCCGGAAACCGGCGAGCGTTTCGAGGGCATCCTGCCTCCGGCCGCCCCGGGGCCAGCCTTCGCGCTACGCAAGCGGGCCGTGAGCATCATCGGCCTGGATCGCTACGTGGCCGACGGCATCCTGACCGCCGGGCAGGCCGAGTTCCTGCGCCGCGCCGTGCGCGAGCGGCAGAACATCCTGATCGCCGGCGGCACCAGCACCGGCAAGACCACGCTGGCGAACGCGCTGCTGGCCGAGATCGCCGCCACAGGCGACCGCGTGCTGGTGCTCGAAGACACCATCGAGCTGCAATGCGCGGCCCGCGACCATGTGCCGCTGCGCACCCGCGCCGGCGTCGTCACAATGACCGAGCTGGTGCGGGCCACGATGCGCCTGCGGCCTGACCGCGTGATCGTCGGCGAAGTGCGTGGCGGCGAAGCCCTGGACTTGGTGAAGGTCTGGGGCACCGGCCACCCCGGCGGCATTGCCACCATCCATGCCGGCTCCGCCTTGGGCGCACTGCTGCGTCTGGAGCAACTGATCCTCGAAGTGGCAGTGAATCCGCCCCGCGCCCTGATCGCCGAGGCGGTCAACGTGGTGATTCACATCGCAGGCCGTGGCCGCAAACGTCACGTCGAAACCATCTCCCGTGTCGTCGGCTTCGACGGTGCGGGCTATCGCCTGACAGATGCGCTGGAAACGCCGTTTCCCGAGCTGCCGCCGGTTCCTCTTGCAGCCGCTGCCGCTGCGCCTTCCTCGACCCCTGACCAACCTGGAGAACTGCCATGACGCACGTTGATGCTTTCCGTCTTTCCGTAAATCCTATTTCTCGCCTGTCCAGCATGGCGCGGCTGCGCCACCTGGCCCGTCCCGCAGGGCAAGGGCTGCTGCTGGCCGCGCTGATGCTGTTGCTGGCGGGCACGGCGCAGGCCGCCGGTTCCTCGATGCCGTGGGAAGGGCCGCTGACCTCCATCCTCGAATCCATCCAAGGGCCAGTCGCCCGGATCGTGGCGGTGATCATCATCATCTCGACGGGGCTTGCGCTGGCGTTCGGTGATACCAGCGGCGGCTTTCGCAAGCTGATCCAGATCGTGTTCGGCCTGTCCATCGCGTTCGCCGCGTCCTCGTTCTTCCTGTCGTTCTTCAGCTTCTCCGGAGGGGCCGTCGTATGAGTAAGGCCACCGATCTTCCGGGCTTTGAAGTGCCGCTGCATCGCTCGCTGACCGAGCCGATCCTGCTGGGCGGTGCGCCGCGCACCGTGGCGATTGCCAACGGCACGCTAGCCGCCGCCGTCGGGCTGGGCCTGCAACTGTGGATTCCCGGCGTGGTGCTCTGGATCGTCGGCCACTCGCTGGCCGTATGGGGTGCGCGCGTCGATCCGCAGTTCATGCAGGTCTTCGCGCGGCATATCAAACACCGCCCGCTTCTGGACGTGTGAGGGGAGGACGCCATGCTGAACCTTGCCGAATATCGTCAGCGCCCGGCCTTGCTTGCCGACTGGCTGCCCTGGGCCGGGCTGGTCGCGCCGGGCGTTGTGCTGAACAAAGATGGTTCGTTTCAACGCACGTTCCAGTTTCGCGGCCCCGACTTGGACAGTGCGACACAGGGCGAGCTGATTGCCACGTCGGCGCGGCAGAACAACGCGCTTCGCCGTACCGGGTCTGGCTGGGCCTTCTATATCGAGGCCGAGCGGATGCGGGCATCGAGCTATCCGCAATCCTCCTTTCCCGAACCACTGTCCTGGCTGGTGGATGAGGAGCGACGCGCGGCGTTCGAGGAGTCGGATGGCCATTTCGAGAGCGTCTATCACTTCACGTTGCAACACCTACCGCCGCAAGAGTCTCGCGCCCGTGCGGCTGGGATGCTGTACGAGAACCGGCCCACTGAGGGTGTGGACTGGCGTGGTCGGCTTGATTCCTTCGTGGCAGAGACCGATCGCGTGTTCGACCTGCTCGATGGTGTGATGCCGGAGATTGCCTGGCTGGACGATAGCCAGACGCTGACCTACCTGCATGCCACAGTCTCCACGCGGCGCTATCGCGTCGGCGTGCCCGACGTGCCGTTCCATATCGACGCACTGCTGGCCGATGCCGCGCTGGTCGGCGGCCTGGCGCCCATGCTGGGCGATCAGCACCTGCGCGTGGTGTCGGTACGAGGCTTCCCGACCTCGACCTGGCCGGGGATCTTGGACGACCTCAACCGCCTGGGCTTTGCGTATCGCTGGAGTACGCGCTTCCTGTGCCTGGACAAAGCCGAGGCGGAACGGGAATTGGGGCGCTTGCGGCGCCAATGGTTCGCCAAGCGCAAGAACGTCATCGCGCTGCTGCGCGAAACGATCTTTCAGCAGGAAAGCCCGCTGGTCGATACCGATGCCAGCAACAAGGCCGCCGACGCCGATGCCGCCTTGCAGGAGCTGGGCAGCGATCAAGTCGCCTTCGGCTACCTCACCGCCACGGTGACGGTGCTCGACGCCGACCCGGCCGTGGCCGACGAGAAGCTGCGCATGGTGGAGCGCGTCATCCAGGGCCGGGGTTTCGTGACCATCCCCGAAACCCTCAACGCAGTCGATGCCTGGCTGTCGTCCGTCCCCGGCAACGCATACGCGAACGTGCGTCAGCCCATCGTTTCGACGCTGAACCTGGCGCACATGATGCCGATGTCAGCGGTATGGGCTGGGCCGGAGAAGAACGAACACCTCGATGGCCCGCCGCTGATCGTCACCCGCACCGATGGCGCGACGCCGTTCCGGCTGGTGACGCACATCGGCGACGTGGGGCACACCCTTGTCGCCGGGCCGACCGGCATGGGCAAGTCGGTGCTGCTCGCCATATTGGCCATGCAGTTCCGGCGCTACTTCGGCTCGCGGATCTTCGCCTTCGACATGGGGCGCTCGATGCGCGCCACCATCCTCGGCCTTGGCGGTGAGCACTACGACCTCGGTGCCGATGGCGGCATCGCCTTCCAGCCACTCGCGCGAATAGCCCACGAGGGCTACCGCACCTGGGCCGCCGAATGGGTGGAGGGCCGGCTGCTGCACGAAGGCGTGACGGTCGGCCCGGACGAGAAGGCTGCCATTTGGTCGGCGCTGCGAAGCCTTGCCGGTGCGCCAGTGGAGCAGCGCACCATGACCGGCTTGTCGGTGTTATTGCAGTCCAACGCGCTGCGCCAAGCGCTCGCGCCCTATGTGTTGGGCGGCGCCCACGGCAAGCTGCTGGACGCTGACCACGACCGGCTGGGCATGGCCGACGTGCAGGGCTTTGAGATGGAAGAACTGATGCACAGCCCCGCCGCCGTGCAAGCAGTGCTGCGCTACCTGTTCGCCCGCTTCGACGAACGTTTTGACGGCGCGCCCACGCTGCTGATCCTCGATGAAGCGTGGCTGTTCCTCGATGAGCCGTCCTTCGCGGCCCGCATCCGGCAATGGCTCAAGACGCTCAGAAAAAAGAACGTCAGCGTCATCTTTGCCACGCAGTCGCTGGCCGACATCAAGGACTCGACCATCGCGCCAGCCATCATCGAAAGCTGCGCGAGCAGGATCTTCTTACCTAACCCGCAGGCCACCGAGCCGCAGATTCGCACGATCTACGAAGGCTTCGGCTTGAACAGCCGCCAGATTGAGATCGTGGCGACCGCACAGCCCAAGCGCGATTACTACTACCAGTCGCGCCTCGGCAATCGCCTGTTCGACCTCGACCTGGGGCCTGTCGCGCTCGCATTCGCGGGCGCATCCACCCCTCAAGACCAACGCGATATTGACCGCGTGCTGACGCAGGCCGGCGCTCCCGGCTTCGCCGGCGCGTGGCTGCGCCATCGCGGCCTCGGCTGGGCCGCCGACCTGCTGCCGTCCGCTCCGGCGGCAGCTTCCTTTCTCGCTTCTCAACCGCTGGAGGTTTCACCATGAAGACCAAGCCCCGTTTGCTCTCTGTCTCACTCGCTGCCGTGCTGTCGGTATCGCTGCTGGCCGTGCAGCCCGCATCCGCGCTGACGGTGTTCGACCCGTCCAACTTCGTGCAGAACACGCTGACCGCCGTGCGCACGCTGGAACAGATCAACAACCAGATCAACCAGCTTCAGAACGAGGCGCAGATGTTGATGAACCAGGCCAGGAACCTGGCAAATCTCGACTTCAACATCGTCAACCGCCTGCGCTCGACGCTCGCCACCACCGAGCGCCTGATCGCCGAGGCGCGCGGCTTGGCCTACGACGTGCAGAGCATGGATGCCACGTTCGCCCGCCTGTACCCGGAACAGTACGCCGCCACCATCAGCGGCGACCGCATGGCACAGGACGCCCGCGAACGCTGGCAGAACACCTTGAACGGCTTGCACACCGCGATGCGGATGCAGGCGCAGGTGTCGCAGAACCTCGCCCAAGACGAAAGCGCGCTGGCCGATCTCGTGAGCCAGAGCCAGTCGGCCACCGGCGCGCTGCAAGCGATGCAGGCGACGAACCAGCTCCTGGCTTTGCAGGCCAAGCAGTCGATCCAGGCGCAGCAGCTCCAGATCACGCAAGACCGGGCCGCTTCACTGGAACTGGCGCGGCAAGCGGCGGCTATGGAGCGCGCCCGCGAAGTGCGGCGGCGCTTTCTGGGCACCGGCACGCCGTACACGCCGCAGTCCGTCAACTTCTATAACAACTGACCGGAGGCGGCCATGCGATGCGCTTCCGTCCTGATGGCCGTGCTGCTGACCGCGTGCGGCCAGCAGCCGGCCGAGAACCTGGCCGACGCCCTGGCCGCAGATCCGGTGCGGCTCAAGGCGTTGCGCGGGCAATGCGCGGCCGACCGGCAGGCCGTGGGCGAGGATGCCTGCCGCGCCGCCGCTGAAGCCTTCCGGCGGCGCTTCTTCGCCGGCCATACCGGGCCGGATGAATACAACTCGCTGGCTGAACTCCCGCCGATTCCGCCGAGCTTCGATACGCCCGCAGATGAATTGCCAGAGGGCGCCGTTCCGCTCACTCCGCCCGAGGATTCGCCATGAACGACGTGACCATCATCGACCGTTTCCTCGATACGTTCTCGCGCTACATCGACTCGGGCTTCGGCTTATTGCAGGGCGAAGTGGCATTTCTCACCGCCACGCTCATCGTCATCGACATGACGATCGCTGGCCTGTATTGGGCCATGAGCCACGCCACCGGCCAGGGCGACGACGTGATCGCCAAGCTGCTGCGCAAGGTGCTCTGTGTCGGCGCGTTCGCCTACATCATCGGCAACTTCAACTGGCTGGCGAGCATCGTGTTCCGCTCGTTCGCCGGCTTGGGAATTACCGCTACCGGCTCGGCCATCACGATGGAGAACTTCCTTCAGCCGGGCCGGCTGGCGAAGACCGGCATCGACGCAGCCGCGCCGATTCTGGAACAGATCGGGGACATGGCTGGGTTCCCCGAGGTGTTCGTGAACATCGACCCTATCGTGGTTCTGTTCATCGCCTGGCTGGTGGTGATCCTCTGCTTCTTCGTGCTGGCCGTACAGCTTTTCATCACGCTGATCGAGTTCAAACTGACTACGCTCGCCGGCTTCGTCTTGATCCCGTTTGCACTCTGGAACAAGACCTCGTTCCTCGCGGAAAAGGTGCTAGGCAACGTGGTGTCGTCAGGCATCAAGGTCTTGGTGCTGGCCGTCATCGTCGGCATCGGTTCAGGCCTGTTCGCCGAGTTCCAGGTGCATCCCGACGAACCATCCATCGACCACGCGCTGGTCGTGATGCTGGCCTCGCTCGCGCTGCTGGCGCTGGGCATTTTCGGCCCCGGTATCGCCACCGGCCTGGTGTCCGGTGCGCCACAGCTTGGTGCGGGCGCGATGGCTGGTGCTGCGGTCGGGGCTGTCGGCACCGGCGTTGCCATCGGCGCCGCCGTAACGGGCGTGGGCGGCGCCGTCATGGCCGGGGCACGAATGGCCCCGGCGGCCGCAAAGCTGGCCGGTGCCGGTGCGCGTGCCGCGACTTCGGCGGCCGGCAGTGCCCGATCGGCGTTCCAGGCCGGTTCCGCTGCGGCCGGCGGCGGTGCCAAGGGCGCGGCGGCTGGCCTCGGCAATGTCGCCAAGACTGGCGCACAAGCCGCAGGCCGCAGCGTCACCTCTGGTGCTTCCGCTGTTGGGCAGAAGGTGGCCGACTCCTTCCGCGCTGGCTGGAACGGCACAGAAGCCGGCAGCGACGGTGCTGGCCCCGGCCAGACCGCAGACGGCACCGCAGGCTCGCAGAAGCAACAGCAACCGGCCTGGGCCAAGCGGATGCACCGCCGCCAGCAGGCTACCCATGCCGCGACCACTGCCGCCCACACGCTGCGCGGCGGCGACGGCGGCGGCTCCGGGCAAGGCCCGAGCCTGCGGGATTCCGATACCTAACCTTCAAGGAGAACACCCATGCGATTCAAACGACCGCAGGTGCGCTACGCCGATACGCCGCAGCCTGCCACCCCGTATCAAGCCGCCGCCCAGGTGTGGGACGACCGTATCGGCTCCGCCCGCGTGCAGGCGAAGAATTGGCGCCTGATGGCCTTCGGCTGCCTAGTGCTCGCGCTGTTGATGGCCGGCGGCCTGGTGTGGCGCTCGGCGCAGTCCATCGTGACGCCCTATGTCATCGAGGTCGATCAAGCCGGGCAGGTGCGCGCCGTGGGAGAGGCCGCCACGCCGTACCGGCCCGGCGACGCGCAGATCGCGCACCACCTGGCGCGCTTCGTGACGCTGGTTCGCTCGCTGTCCATCGACCCCATCGTGGTGCGGCAGAACTGGCTCGATGCCTACGACTACACCACCGACAAGGGCGCGGCGGTGCTCAACGACTACGCCCGCACCAATGACCCATTCGCCCGCATCGGCAAGGAATCGGTAACGGTGCAAATCACCAGCGTGGTTCGCGCGAGCGACACGTCTTTCAACGTGCGCTGGACAGAGCAGCGCTATGTCAACGGTGCGCCCGCCGGCACCGAACGCTGGAACGCCGTGCTTTCGACCGTCCTGCAAACCCCGCGTACTGAACAGCGCCTGCTCAAGAACCCATTGGGTATCTACGTCAACGGCCTGTCATGGAGCCGCGAACTGGATTCTTCCGAAGGAGCCAAACCATGAAACTTCGTTTCCGCCTTTACGTTGTTCCTTTGACGCTGCTGGCCCTCGCGGGCTGCGCCTCGCAGGGGAAGCCGCCGCCATCCATCTCGCTCGACGAGACGGTGCTGGCCCAGCCGTTGCCCGAACCGCCCAAGCCCGTCGAAGTCGTCGCCGTCCCTGAACCGCTGGCGCTGCCGGCGCAGTTGAAGCCCCTGCCGGAACTCGATGAGGCCCCCGTTGCGCCGGAGCCGGCCGACGAAAAGGTGCGCGTTTCCCGTGCCAATGCAGAAGCGCGTATCGCGCCTACCCGTGAGGGCTACGTCAACGCGATTCAGGTGTGGCCGTTCACCGATGGCGCGCTTTATCAGGTCTATGCGTCGCCGGGGCGCGTGACGGTGGTTTCGCTTCAACCGGGCGAGGAACTGGTAACGGTCGCCGCCGGCGATACCGTGCGCTGGATCGTGGGCGACACGTCCAGCGGCGGCGGGGCCGATCTGCGCGTCAATGTGCTGGTCAAGCCTATCCGCTCCGGTCTGAAAACCAATCTCGTCATCACCACCAGTCGGCGCACCTACCTGCTGGAGCTGACCTCGACCGAGAGGGCATGGATGGCGTCGGTGTCCTGGGACTATCCGAAAGACCGAATGCTCGCGTTGCAGCGCCAGGCGCAGGCAGCGCAGGCAACAACGCCTGTCGATACGGGCCTGTCGCTGGACAAGATCCGCTTCCGCTACGCGGTATCGGGCAGCAACCCGCCGTGGAAGCCTCTGCGCGCCTTCGATGATGGAGAGAAGGTCTATATCCAGTTCCCGCCGGGCATCGCCCAGGGCGAGCTGCCGCCGCTGTTTGTCATCGGCGCGCAGGGCGACGGGCAACTGGTGAACTACCGTTTTCGCTCGCCGTACTACGTCGTGGATCGCCTGTTCGGCGCGGCCGAACTGCGGCTGGGCGGCGATGGCGGCGACGTGGTGCGGATCGAGCGCACCGATGGTGTTGCACGGAGGAACTGACCATGAGCCAGGATGACACTCCCGACCTTGCCGCGCCGCAGGCGGACAAGGTGGCGCCGGAGGCAGTGGCGCTGCGCGCCCAGCCGCGTCCAGTCACACGCCTGAACCGGCGCTCGCTGGCCATCCTTGCCGGCGTCCTAGCGGTCGCCGTGCTCGGCGCGCTGATGTGGTCGCTGCAACCTCATCGACGCAGCACAGGCGAGCAGACCGAGCTTTACAACGTCGATCGCGTGTCAAAGTCGGAAGGACTGGATGCGCTGCCGACGGACTATTCCAAGCTGCCGCCGGCGTTGCTGCCAGCCGTTCCCGAACTAGGGCCACCGCTGCCGGGCGATCTTGGCCCGGCTATCGTGAAGTCGCAGCAACCGGCGACGGCTGCCTACGCGGCCCCCGGTCACGACCCGAACGATGCCCTGCGAAAAGAAGCCGAGGCGGCCGCGGCCTCGTCCGTGTTCTTCCGCTCGGGTGGGCAGAATGCGGCGCCGGTAGCGCAGACACAGGTGGCCGCTGCGCCGGGCTTCGCCGCCAATGCGGCGTTTGACCCGCTGGCGGCCGGGCCGGCCTCCACGGCGGCCCAACCTGCTGACCCGACAGCGGTGCAAAACCGGCAAGACCAGAAAGAGGCTTTCATGAAAGCTGGCCCCACTGAAACCCGTAATTCCGGCAATCTGACTCTGCCAATTTCGCCGTATCAGGTTATGGCCGGAACAGTGGTCGCAGGTGCCTTGGTGACGGGCATCAAGTCGGACTTGCCCGGCGACGTGATCGCCACGGTGACGGAGCCGGTCTATGACACAGCCACCGGGCGCTTCCTGCTGATTCCGCAGGGTTCGCGCATCCTGGGCAAATACAACAGCCAGGTCAGCTACGGGCAGAGCCGCGTTCAAGTCGTCTGGAACCGGATCATCCTGCCGGACACGTCTTCGCTCACGCTCGACAACCTGGCCGGCACCGACCCAGCCGGCTATGCCGGGCTGGAGGACGATGTGGACTACCACTGGGGCCGCATCTTTGCCGGTGCGGCACTCACCACGCTGCTGGGCGTCGGTGCCGAGCTGGCCGCGCCGGAGAACCGGCAGGATGGTGATCGCGTCATCATCGCTGGGCGCGACAGCGCGCAGGACAGCATCAATCAGGTCGGCCAGGAGATGACCCGGCGCAACCTCAACATCCAGCCGACCTTAACGCAACGGCCGGGCCTGCCGGTTCGCATCATCGTCAACCGGGATCTGGTGCTGCGGCCGTACCAGCCGCTGTTCTTCAACCGGGGGACTTCACGATGAGCACGACCAAGAAGCTGCGGCTCGGCCCGCTGCCGAAGACCGAGAGCACCAAGCTGACTTTCGTTTGCCCGACCAGCTTGAAAGTCGACCTCGACCGCTACGCCGCGCTACACGCGCAGGCGTATGGCGAGGCCGTTGATGCGGCGACGCTGATCCCGCATATGCTGGAAGCGTTCATGGCGGGGGATCGAGGATTCAGGAAGGGCACGGCGACCCGCAGCACACCACCGAAGCCGCCATGATTGCACCGCATGCTATTCAACGGCATCCATCGAACGCGCAGCCCAGGCTGCGCGTTCTTCATTCTGGATGCCGCCGAGCCTGTTGGGCTATGATGATGCGACAGGCCCGCCGTTCCTCGGCAATCCAGCACTACACAGTGCGATGCGGCTTTCTCTCCCAACGCTCCTATGTCGCTCCTAGCCGACAACGCCGCTCTTCTTCTAAGCGGCCCCGAAAGGAGCTAACCTACTGTCCCATATACGGTTTCAAGTCCTTCTTGATTTGCGCGAAAGAATTGACACCGGCACTTTTTTGCATGGCGTTTTATCGCACCTCGCGCGGATTGATCGTACCAAGGTCGTTATAAGGACAATGGCCGAGTCGTAATCCCACATCATCGAAGCCGAAAGTCTACTTGCCCGACCGGGTCTCGCGCTGTCATGTTTGTGTCACGACTCACTTTCACTATCCCACCTCTGAACCCGATAACAACAAGGACGGCTGACCATGCCCACGCAAAATCCACACCACGTAGCCGGACTCTGTACGTCCAGCAAGGTCTACAGCGCACTGACCGAACTCAAGCACCTGGAAGGCCACCGCAGCGCAAAATTCCTCGCACTGCTGACCGAAAGCCTGGTGCGCAAAGGCCTGCTCAATGAGCAAGAAGTGGTACACATGCTCGATCAAGTGGTGGAGTGACGCCTGGCGTTGATGTCGACTATCAAGCCGGGTGATTTTTCCTCGACGCTGGCACCCCGTAAGGTGACCCTCATAGCGATTGGAGGTCCATATGCCCACTATTCAGATCATGTCCGTCATCGGCAGCGCCGTTCCTGCCCCCCTGCGCAAGCTGGGTGTACTCGCCTGCTGGTACCTGATGCACGATGGCGAACCCGTCAGCGGCCCGCTCACGTCGTTATCGGCTGCCGAGCAACAAGCGGCAACCTTCAGGCTGCGCGCCTGAGGCCTAGGGCAACGGCAACTTGAGCCGCGGCTTGCTTTCGACAAACAACGCCCAGCTGGACATGAACAACGCCGCCACCAGCGGCCCGATCACAAAGCCGTTGAGGCCGAACACCGACAGGCCGCCCAGGGTCGAGATCAGAATCAGGTAGTCCGGCATCTTGGTGTCCTTGCCCACCAGGATCGGGCGCAGCACGTTATCCACCAGGCCGATGACGAACACACCAAACAGGCTCAGCACCACGCCTTGCCAGATCGCCCCACTCAGCAGGAAGTAGGCCGCCACCGGCCCCCACACGATCCCCGCGCCCACCGCCGGCAGCAGCGACAAAAACGCCATCAGCACCGCCCAGAGCAACGCGCTGGGAATGTCCAGAAACCAGAAGATCAAACCGCCCAACGCGCCTTGGGTCACGGCAACCAACACGTTGCCCTTGACCGTGGCGCGCACCACGCGGTTGAACTTGAGTTGCAGGCGGCGCTTTTGCGGCTCGGCCAGCGGCACCGCCGTGCGGACTTTTCGCACCAGCTCCGGGCCGTCACGCAGCAGGAAAAACAGCAGATACAGCATGATGAAAAAACTCACCAGGAAATCGAACGTGCCCTGGCCAAAGCTGAACGCCTGACTGGCGAAGAACTGGCTGCCCTGCATCGCACTCTTGACGATTTTCTCGCGCAGGCTTTCCAGGTTGCCCATGCCGAAGCGGTCCAGAAGGTGCTGAAAATAAGGTGGCAGGAAGTTCTTGAACTGTTCGATATACCCGGCCACGTCCAGCTTGCCGCTTTCGACATTTTTGTACAGCGTGGCCCCCTCCTGCACCAGCAAGGCGCTGGTGATGATCACCGGCAGAATCGCAATCACCAGGCACACCGTCAGGGTGGCCAGGGAGGTCAGGTTGCGGTTCCAGCCTGATTTCACCTGCAGGCGCCGCTGCATCGGGGCAAAGATGATGCCCAGGATGACCGCCCAGAACACCGCGCCGTAAAACGGCAGCAATATCCAGATAAAGGCAACGGTCACCAGGGCCAGCAGTAACAGCAGAGTCTTGAATTGCAGATTGGTTTGATTCATGTCCGATCCAGGTCAAAAAGCCGGGCGCGCGCTTGCGTCCACGTGCTTAGTCCGTCGCAAATCCCGGGAGTGCCTTTTTTGTTGCAGCAAGCGTAGACCTGGATCAATAAATCCCTATACGCGTTCGGCTACGCTCGCGGCCTTTTGGGCCCCACTCCCCATGTCTCTCGTCCTTGCACCCGAACTGCTCGCCCCCGCCGGCACCCTGAAAAACATGCGCTACGCCTTCGCCTACGGCGCCGATGCGGTATACGCCGGCCAGCCGCGCTACAGCCTGCGCGTGCGCAACAACGAATTCGACCACGCCAACCTGGCCCTGGGCATCGAGGAAGCCCATGCACTGGGCAAGCGTTTCTACGTGGTGGTCAACATCGCGCCGCACAACGCCAAGCTGAAGACCTTCCTCAAGGACCTGGCCCCGGTGATCGCCATGGGCCCGGATGCGTTGATCATGTCCGACCCCGGGCTGATCATGCTGGTGCGTCGCCACTTCCCGATGATGCCCATCCACTTGTCGGTGCAGGCCAATACCGTGAACTGGGCCAGTGTGGAATTCTGGCAACAGCAGGGCATCTGCCGGGTGATCCTGTCGCGGGAATTGTCCTTGGAAGAGATCGGCGAAATCCGCGAGCAAGTGCCGGCCATGGAGCTGGAAGTGTTTGTCCATGGCGCGTTGTGCATGGCCTATTCCGGGCGCTGCCTGCTCTCCGGCTATATGAACAAGCGCGACGCCAACCAAGGCACCTGCACCAACGCCTGCCGCTGGAAATACCAGGCCACGCCGGCGGTGGAAAACGTCACCGGCGATATCGTCCAGGAATATCAGCCGGAGCCCACACTGGGCATTGGCGCGCCGACCGATCAGGTGTTCCTGTTGCAGGAGGCCAACCGCCCGGATGAACAGATGCCCGCCTTCGAAGACGAGCACGGCACCTACATCATGAACGCCAAGGACCTGCGCGCGGTGCAGCATGTGGAGCGCCTGACCCGCATGGGCGTGCATTCGTTGAAGATCGAAGGCCGCACCAAGTCCCACTTCTACTGCGCGCGCACCACCCAGGTGTATCGCCAGGCCATCGATGACGCCGTGGCCGGTCGCGAATTTGACCGCAACCTGATGACCAACCTGGAGTCACTGGCCCAACGCGGCTACACCGAAGGTTTCCTGCGTCGCCATGTACACGACGAGTACCAGAACTACCAGAACGGAAGTTCGGTGTCGGAACGTCAGCAGTTCGTCGGCGAATTGACCGGCGAGCGCCGGGGCGAGCTGGCGGAGGTCAAGGTGAAGAACCGCTTTGCAGTGGGCAATCACCTGGAACTGATGACCCCCGCCGGCAACTTTCACTTCGACCTGGCCACCCTGCACAACGCCAAGGGCGAAGCCATCGAGGTGGCGCCGGGGGATGGGCACACGGTGTATGTGCCCTTGCCGGCGCAGATGGATCTGCGTTTCGGCCTGTTGATGCGCGACGTCGAGTAACCCCCCTCAGATCCTGAACTGGGCCACCAGTTGGCCCAAGCGCTGGCCGAGGTCGGCCAGGCTGCGCGACGTCTGGGCGCCCAACTGGGTTTCATCGGCCACGCTGTCGACCGCCACGGCAATCTGATGCACGCTGCGGTTGATCTCTTCGGCCACGGCGGTCTGTTCTTCGGCGGCGCTGGCAATTTGCGCGTTCATCGAGTTGATGGTGCCGATCAACTGCGCCATGGTGTCCAGCGACGCCCCGGCTTCGTTGGCTTGGGCCGAGGTGCCGTCCCCGGCATCGCTGGAGCGGCGCATGGCCTCCACGGCGGCGACGGTGCCTTTTTGCAGGCGATCGATCATGCCCTGGATCTCCTGGGTGCTGGTCTGGGTACGACTGGCCAGGGCACGCACTTCGTCGGCGACCACGGCAAAGCCGCGACCGGCCTCCCCCGCCCGCGCCGCTTCGATCGCGGCGTTAAGGGCCAACAGGTTGGTCTGCTCGGCAATCGAGCGGATCACGCCGAGCACGCTGACAATCGACGACACGTCCTGCTGCAAGCTGTCGAGGGACACGCCGCTGCTGCGGATATCGTTCACCAGCGCATGGATCTGCGCGATGCTGCCGTCCACCACGCGCTTGGCGGCCTGGCCCTCGGCGTCGGTCTGTTGCGCAGCCACGGAAGCGCCTTGGGCACTGCGCGCCACTTCCTGGGCGGCGGAAGACATTTGATTGATCGCGGTGGCCACCTGGTCGGTCTCGTGACGCTGACGCTCCATGGCCTGCTCCGAACGCTGCGCCTGGTCGGACACCTGGCCCACCAGCCCGGTGAGTTGCGCGGTCATTTCGGTGATCTGGCGCACCAAACCGTGGATCTTTTCGACAAACCGGTTGAAGGCCCCGGCCAGATCGCCCAGTTCGTCCTGGCTGGTGATAGCCAGGCGCCGCGTCAGGTCGCCCTCACCGGCAGCGATATCGTCGAGGTTGGCTTTCATCAGGTGCAGCGGACGCAGGATGGTATTGGCCAGGACCATGCCCGCCGCCGCAATCACCAGCAGCACCAGCACGGCCACACCGAAGATACTCAGCAATACGCCCTCCATGCGCTTCTTGACCTTGGCCTCGACCACCGCCACCTGGGCATCGATGCCATCCAGGTTGACCGAGGTGCCGAATACCATGTCCCACTTGGGCAGGTATTCGGTGTAGCCGAGCTTGGGCACCAGTTCGGTCTGGCCGGGCTGGGTCGAGCTGTATTGCAGGTAGTGGGTGCCGTCCTTGCCGACCTTGACCAGGTCGCGGTTGACGTAGACGCCATTCGGGTCGCGGTTGTCCTTGAAGCTCTTGCCCACGCCGTCCGGGCTGTTGCCCTTGAACAGGCGGATGGTTTCGGAGTCGTAGCCGAAGAAGTAGCCATCCTTGCCGTAGCTAGTATTGGACAGCAGCTTGACCACCTCGGCACGCGCCGCCGTATCGCCCGGGGCGGCGGCGTCGTAGAGCGGCTTGATGGTGGTCATGGCCACTTCCACATAACTCTGCAGAGTGGCCTTGGCGGCGTCGAGCAAGTGCTGGCGGGTCTCATCCACCTCGTTGCGCGCTTGCCCCTTGAGGATCCACACCGTGGTCAGGCTGATCACCAACGCAAACAACAGCACCGGCACGATGGCCAGGCACAGGACTTTGACCTTCAGGCTCAGACGCATGGCTTTTCTCTCTTATTAGTGGCGGCTTAAGAGGTTAACGGCCAGTTGCGCAGATTCTGTAGGACGACCCCGTCAGAGCGTCATCGCCGCCACCCAGCCGAACACCAGCAGCGGGATGTTGTAATGCAGGAACGTCGGCACCACGGTGTCCCAGATATGGTGGTGCTGGCCGTCGATATTCAGGCCGGAGGTCGGGCCCAGGGTCGAGTCCGACGCTGGCGAACCGGCATCGCCCAAGGCGCCGGCCGTGCCGACGATGCACACAATGGCCAGCGGGCTGAAGCCCAGTTGCACACACAGCGGCACGAAAATCGCGGCCAGGATCGGCACCGTGGAAAACGACGAACCGATGCCCATGGTCACCAGCAGCCCCACCAGTAACATCAGCAACGCCCCGATCCCACGGCTATGGCCGATGAACGCCGCCGACGTTTCCACCAGCGAGCGCACATCACCGGTGGCCTTGAGCACTTCGGCGAAGCCTGAAGCGGCAATCATGATGAAGCCGATCATCGCCATCATCTTCATGCCTTCGGTGAACAGGTCGTCGGTCTCGCGCCAGCGCACAATGCCCGATACCGAGAAAATCAAAAACCCGGCCAGGGCGCCGATGATCATCGAGTCCAACCACAACTGAATGATGAACGCCGAGGCGATCGCCAGGCCGGCCACCAGCAGGGTCAGTGGGTTGTATTGCACCGCGACCTGTTCGACCCGCTCGATTTTCTCCAGGTCGTACACGCGCTTTTTACGGTAGCTGACAAACACCGCCACCAGCAGGCCGACCACCATGCCCAGCGCCGGCAGGCCCATGGCGTGGGTCACGTTGACCTGGCTGATGTCCACGCCGCTCTTGGCCACGTTGGCCAGCAGGATCTGGTTGAGAAAGATGTTGCCGAAGCCCACCGGCAGGAACATGTAGGGCGTGATCAAACCGAAGGTCATCACGCAGGCGATCAGGCGACGGTCCAGTTGCAGTTTGGTCAGCACGTACAGCAACGGCGGCACCAGCAGCGGGATAAACGCGATATGAATCGGCAGGATGTTTTGCGAGGCGATCGCCACCACCCACAGCAGGCCGATCAGTAGCCATTTGACATGGCTGCCGCCGCTGGCTTCCTGGCGATCGACCAGCAGCAACGCCTTGTCCGCCAGGGCATGGGCCAGGCCGGACTTGGCAATCGCCACCGCGAAAGCGCCGAGCAATGCGTAGGACAAAGCCACTGTCGCGCCACCACCCAGCCCACCGTTGAAGGCCTGGAGCGTGGCGTCGATGCCCAGGCCACCGGTCAGCCCGCCCACCAGGGCGCCGACGATGATGGCGATGACCACATGCACGCGGGACAAGCTGAGCACCAGCATGGTGCCGACCGCGGCGATGACTGCGTTAATCATGGTTACCTCAAGCAAAAAACAAAATACAGGCATGCCCGCACCGGCATGACTGCCGGTGTGCAGGCTGGAAGGAGGTCTTATTAGAGGGCGCGCACTTTGCAGCAGGCGCGGTCGCATGTCAAAAAACGACGTCGCTTTCAAATTTAAATTGAACGTTTGAATAAAGAAAAAAATACAGCCGCCGATATAAAGGCTCTCTATGTTTTCAGGTAAAGGATGCTCCGCGATGTCCCTCAGACAGCTGTCCATTCAATGGAAAATCACCCTGCTCGCCGGCCTCTGCCTGCTGGGGATCGTGACCCTGCTGGTGGGTCTGTCGCTGTACCGCATGGAACAGAGTTCGCAGCAGGTCAAAGCCTCCAGCATGCACATGCTCGACGAAGCGGCCCAGGCGCGTATCGAAGCCCAGGGCGAAGCGCAGGCGCTGGGCATCCGCCAGCAGTTCATGGATGCCTATCAATACGGTCACGGGTTTTCCCGCCAGGTGCTGTTCCTGCGCGAACAGGCAGAAAAGCGCTTCCTTGACGCCTTCGACACCCGTGAAGACTTGACCCGCCAGGTCAAGGCCGCCTTGCAGGCCAACCCCGACCTGCTCGGCTTGTCCCTGGTGTTCGAAGCCAATGCCCTGGACGGCAAGGATGAGCTGTTCGTCAACCAGCCAGAGCTGGGCAGCAACGACAAAGGCCGATTCGCCCTCTACTGGTCACAGCCGACGCCCGGCAAACTCACCGCCATGTCGCTGCCCGAAAGCGACATGTCCGACACCAGCGTCGGCCCGAGTGGAGAAAAGGCCAACGCCTGGTTCACCTGCCCGCGCACCACCCTCAAACCGTGTGTGATCGAACCGTACTTCTATGTCATCGACGGCCAAAACGTACTGATGACCAGCCTCGTGTTCCCGCTGATAGTGAATGGCAAAGTCATCGCCTCGCTGTCGGTGGACATCAACCTCAACAGCCTGCAGGCGGTGAGCCAGCAGGCGAGCCACACGCTGTATGACGGCCAGACCCAGATCAGCATTCTCAGCGCCACCGGCTTGCTGGCCGGCTACAGCCCGGATGCGAGCAAGCTCAGCCAGCGCCTGGACCAGGTCGACACCGCCAGCGGCGCGCAATTGCTCAGCGCCCTGGCCGGCAGTACGCGGATCAGCAGCCTGCGTGCCGACCATCGACTCAAGGTCCTGGCGCCGTTCACGCCGATCCCCGGCGGCAAGCCGTGGGGCGTGTTGCTGGATGTGCCGGAAAAAGTCCTGGTGGGCCCGGCCGAAGCGCTCAAGGCGCAACTGGACGCCGACAACGCCCGCGGCACCCTGCTCGAGTTGAGCCTGGGCCTGCTCGCCGCCGTGATCGGCCTGGGACTGGTGTGGCTGATGGCGCGCAGCGTGACCCGGCCGATCCTGAGCGTGGCGCACATGCTCGAAGACATCGCCAGCGGCGAAGGCGACCTGACCCGCCGCCTGGACTACGCCAAACAGGACGAGCTGGGGCAACTGGCCGGCTGGTTCAACCGCTTCCTCGACAAACTGCAGCCGATCATCGCCGAGGTCAAACGCTCGGTGCAGGACGCCCGCGGCACCGCCGACCAATCCGCCGCGATCGCCAGCGAAACCAGCGCCGGCATGGAGCAGCAATACCGCCAGGTCGACCAGGTGGCCACCGCCTCCCATGAAATGAGCGCCACCGCCCAGGACGTCGCCCGCAGTGCGGCCCAGGCCGCCCAAGCCGCGCGCGATGCCGACCAGGCCACCCGTGACGGCCTGCAGGTGATCGACCGCACCACCACCAACATCGGCCATCTGGCGGCGGACATGAGCACCGCCATGGCCCAGGTTGAAGGCCTCGCGACCAACAGTGCGCAGATCGGCTCGGTGCTCGAAGTGATTCGCGGCATCGCCGAGCAGACCAACCTGCTGGCCCTCAACGCCGCCATCGAAGCGGCCCGGGCCGGTGAGGCCGGCCGTGGGTTTGCCGTGGTCGCCGACGAAGTGCGCAACCTGGCGCGTCGTACCCAGGAGTCGGTGGAAGAAACCCGCCTGGTGATCGAGCAACTGCAAAGCGGCACCACCGATGTGGTCGGCGCCATGGGCAACAGCTATCGCCAGGCCCAGAGCAGCGTCGAACAAGTCGGCGAGGCGGTCACCGCCCTGCGCCAGATCGGCGCCGCGGTCACAGTGATCAGCGACATGAACCTGCAAATCGCCAGCGCCGCCGAAGAGCAAAGCGCAGTGGCCGAGGAGATCAACAGCAACGTGGCGACAATCCGCGATGTCACCGAGTCGCTGTCGGAACAGGCCAACGAATCGGCGCGCGTCAGCCAGGCGTTGAACCACCTGGCCAATCAACAACAGGGGTTGATGGATCATTTCCAGGTGTGAGTGACCGACACCAACTCTGAAGGAAATCCAATGTGGGAGGGGGCTTGCCCCCGATTGCAGTGGGTCAGTCAAAGGCTACATCGACTGATTCACCGCTATCGGGGGCAAGCCCCCTCCCACACTTTTGATCGGCTGGTCATCGCCAGGCCATGATTAATACATGTAAACGATGTCTCCGGTTTCAAACGTAAAGGATGTCTCCGGTCTGCACCGGGGGTAAGCCCCTCCCCCCATTTTTGATCGACCTCAGCGTTTGGGCAGTTCGATCAGCACCTTGAGCCCGCCCAGTTGGCTTTCCTGCAACTGCAACACCCCGCCCCACACCTCGACGATATCGCGCACGATTCCCAGGCCCAGGCCATGGCCGTCGGTCTGCTCGTCCAGGCGCGTACCACGGCTGAACACCCGGTCGTGTTGGGCTTCGGGAATGCCGGGGCCGTCGTCTTCCACTGCCAGCAGGTAACTGTGCGGCGTCTCGCCGATGCTCAGGCACACCTGCGCATCCGCCCATTTGCAGGCGTTGTCCAGCAGGTTGCCGAGCAGCTCCAGCAGGTCTTCGCGGTCCCAGGGCAATTGCAGGCCAGGGACGGCGTGGTGGCTCAAGTCCAGGTGGTCGCCGTGGACCATGTTCAGGGTCGCCAGCAGGCCCGGCAGTTCGTTCGCGCAATCAAACAAGGCGCCCGGCAGGGTGTCGCCGGCCAGGCGTGCGCGGTTGAGTTCGCGGTCGAGGCGCTGTTGCACCTGTTCAAGCTGTTCGCGCAGCAGCGTGCGCAAGCGCGGCTGATCCTTGAGCGCTTCGCTCGACGCCGCGCTCAACAGCACCGACAGCGGGGTTTTCAGCGCGTGGCCGAGGTTGCCCAGGGCATTGCGTGAACGCTTGAGGCTGTCTTCAGTGTGGGCCAGCAGGTGGTTGATCTGCGCTACCAGCGGTTCCAGCTCCTGCGGCACCTGGGTGTCGAGTTGCGAGCGCTGGCCCTGTTGCAGCTGGGCGATCTGGTTGCGCGCAACTTCCAGCGGGCGCAAGGCACGACGGACCGTGACCCGTTGCAGGATCAACACCAGCAACAGGGCCGCCACCCCCAGCACCAGGCCGATCTGACGCATCAGCCGAAAGCTTTCGCGCACGGGCGTGTAGTCCTGGGCCACGCTGATGGAAATCAATTGGCCGAAGCGCTTGTAGTCCGAGCGCAGTACCAACAGTTGCTGGCCTTCCGGCCCCAGCTGCAGATTGCCCTTGAGCCCGGCCGCGGGCAGGCGTGGTAGCTCCTGGTCCCACAACGAGCGGGAGCGCCAGTGGATGTCGGCGAAATCGATACGGAAATAATGCCCCGAGAACGGCCGCTGATAGGCCGGCGCCAGGCGTTGCTCGTCGAGTTGCACGCCATTCGGCCCGCGCACCAGCGCCACCAGCAGGTTCTCGCTGTCGTTGCGCAGGCCGGCCTCCAGATAGCGCTGCAAACCGGCTTCGAACAACCACAGGCTGGTTTGCGCCAGCACCACGCCGACCACCACCATCACACTGATCAGCCCCAGGCTCAGGTGCCGCTGGATCGACTTCATGCAGGACTGGCGCCGAACCGGTAACCCTGGCCGCGCCGGGTTTCGATCACGCTGCGGCCCAATTTGCGGCGCAGGTGGTTGACGTGGACTTCGAGCACATTCGAATCGCGCTCGGTCTCACCGTCATACAAATGCTCGGCCAGATGGCTTTTCGACAGGATCTGTTGCGGGTGCAACATGAAATAGCGCAGCAAGCGAAACTCGGCGGCGGTCAGCTGGATTTCGTCGCCGTCGCGCAGCACGCATTGGCGCCCTTCATCCAGGTGCAGGCCGGCCGCTTGCAAGGTCGGCTGGTTGGCCTGGCCATGGGAACGGCGCAACAGCGCCTGGACACGCAGGTGCAGTTCTTCGGGGTGAAACGGTTTGCTCAGGTAATCGTCGGCGCCGGCCTTGAGCCCTTCGATGCGCTCGGCCCAGGAATCGCGCGCGGTGAGGATCAGCACCGGGGTGGCCAGCGCGGCCGCGCGCCATTGCGCCAACACCTCGAGCCCGGGCAAGCCGGGCAGGCCGAGGTCGAGGATGATCAAGTCATAGGGTTCGCTGCGGCCCTGGTACGCGGCATCGCGCCCATCGGCCAGCCAATCGACGGCATAGCCCTGGCGCTGCAGGCCGGCCAGCAGTTCATCGGCCAGCGGTACGTTGTCTTCCACCAACAGCAGGCGCATCAGTCTTCCTCGTCTTTGATCAGCGCACCGCTGGTGGCGTCGAGTTTGATCTCGCGCACCACACCGTCGGTCGTCACCAGTTCCACTTCATAGGCATATTGCTCGTCCTTTTTCTCAAGCTCGGCCTCCAGCAGCCGCGAGCCGGGGTGGCGCGCCATGGCCTGCTGCAACAGTTGCTCGAGCGGCAGGATCACCCCCTGCTGGCGCAGTGCCAAGGCTTCGTCCTGGTTGAGGTCGCGGGCTGACAGGCTTGAGCAAAACGCCAGGAGCACCAGCCCCGCCCAGCCAGCGGCGCGTCGATATACCTTCATTACGTATCCTGATGATTCTTGAGCACATGCCCGGTGAGCGCGTCCAATTCAACCTCCCATTCGATGCCGTCGACATCCTCCAGTTCGACCTCGTAGAGGTACTTGCCGTAGACCTCGTCCAGGTCGGTGTCCAGCAGGGTCGAACCGGGATGCAAGGCCAGGGCCGTGGCGTCCAGCTGATCGAAGGCGACAATAGTAACAGTGCCGGGCCCGCGGAGTGACTTGTCGGGGTCGGCTGCCAGGGCCTGTGCCGCCAAAGAGGCCGCGCACCCGGCGGCGACCAGCATTGTGAGACGCTTCATGCTGAGTCTCCGTTTCACGATATTTGTCCTACACCCGCCAGCGTATCCGCGGCAACTTAACTGAAACTGAATTGCCACCATGGCAATTCGCGTCACCCGCGTTTTCCTTCACCCGACGAGATTTTCTATACTGCCCCGCTCGCTTCAACAGAGACCGGTATGACAGCCATCCACATCAAGTTTCCCGCCCTGACCCTCAAGGCCGGCAAACGCGCCTTTGCGCGCATTCGCGAGCAAGGCCTCAAGCCTGCCGATGTCGGTATCCTTCCCGGTGCGGCAGGCGGGCCCAAGGCCTTGGGCATCCAGGGCCTGGACCTGGCGCTGTTCGGCGAGTGGCTGCCCCGCGCGCCACGCGAACGTGCGCTGATCGGTGCCTCCATCGGTTCCTGGCGGTTTGCCAGCGCCTGCCTGCCCGACCCGGTGCAAGGCCTGCTCGACCTCGGCCGCCTGTACAACGAACAACGCTTCGCCAAAGGCGTGACCATGGCCGAGGTCAGCCAGAGCTGCCGGCGCATGCTCGATGACCTGCTGGCCGGGCGCGATGCGCGGGTGCTGGACAACCCCGGCTATCGGCTGAACATCATGGTGGTCAAGAGCCACGGCCTGCTCGCCGATGACCACCGCGGGCGGCTGGGCCTGGGCCTGTCGTCGGTGATTGCCGACAACCTGCGCGGCCGCGCGCGGCTGGCGCGGCATTTCGAGCGGCTGATCATCCATGACCCGCGCCAGGCGCCGCCAGTGCATGCGCTGCGGGATTTTCCGTCGCGCTTCCTCGACCTGAACCTGGGCAACCTGCGCCAGGCGCTGCTGGCGTCCGGCTCGATTCCCCTGGTGATGCAAGGCGTGCGCGACCTGCCTGGCGCCGGTGCCGGCACCTACCGCGACGGCGGCCTGCTGGATTACCACCTCGACCTGCCCTACCACGGCGATGACATCGTGCTGTACCCGCACTTCACCGACCGCGTCATCCCCGGCTGGTTCGACAAGGGCCTGCCGTGGCGACGCAGCAATCAACAAGGCTTGCAGGACGTGTTGCTGCTGGCGCCGTCGAAGGACTACCTGGCCCGCCTGCCCCACGGCAAACTGCCGGACCGCAGCGACTTCAAGCGCTTTCTGGGCGATGACGCGACTCGCAACAAATACTGGCAAACCGCAATGAGCGAGAGCCGGCGCCTGGGCGATGAGTTTCTGCACCTGGCCGACCAGGGTGGCCTGGGCGAGCGCTTGCAGGCGCTTTGACCCAGCGGTATGCGCGAGGCGCGATGTAGCTGTTAAACTCGCCGCCTGCCAGAAACCTGACCGAGCTGAAAAATACTGTGGAAATCTTCAAGGAATTTACATTCGAATCCGCCCACCGCCTGCCCCACGTGCCAGACGGCCACAAATGCGGGCGCCTGCATGGGCATTCGTTCAAGGTGGCGATCCACCTGAGCGGCGACCTGGACCCCCATACCGGCTGGATTCGCGACTTCTCGGAGATCAAGGCGATTTTCAAGCCGCTCTATGAACGCCTCGACCACAACTACCTGAACGACATCCCCGGCCTGGAAAACCCCACCAGCGAAGTACTGGCCAAGTGGATTTGGACCGAATTGAAACCCCTGCTGCCCGAACTCAGCGCGATTCGCATCCATGAAACCTGCACCAGCGGCTGCATCTATCGCGGCGAGTAACCCTCACGTCAACGCCCTGCGGGAGCACCCCATGGAAAACACCTGGCTGGCCCAGGCCAAACGCTTGCAGGCATTGGCTTCCACGGGGCTGCACTTTTGCACCGACGACTTCGAACGCGAGCGCCTGGAAGAAATTGCCGAGATCGCCCACAGCATGCTCGCGCAATTGGGCAATGTGCCGCTGGAGCGCATCAGCGGGCTCGTCCCGGATTTCGCCCAGCGCTATTCGACGCCAATGATCGATGTCCGCGGCGCGGTGATCGACGGCGAGCGCATTCTGCTGGTACGCGAGGCGACCGATGGTTGCTGGGCGCTGCCGGGGGGCTATGCCGATATCGGTCTGTCGGCCGCAGAAAACATCGTCAAGGAGATCCGCGAGGAAGCCGGGCTGACCGTGACGGCGCGGGCGCTCTACAGCGTCACGCACAAGGCCAAGGGCTTGTATCGCCCGGATGTGCGGGACTTCTACAAGCTGTATTTCCTGTGTGAACGGGTCGACCAACTGGCGCCGACGGCCGGGTTCGAAACCACCGAGGTGGGCTTTTTCGCCCTCGATGACCTGCCGCCGCTGTCCCGTGGGCGCACCATCGAAAGCGATCTCGAGGCGGCCTTTGCGTTTCATCGCGGCGAAACCACGCTGACGCTGTTCGACTGATCCAATTTGTATCACCGCTGCACCGCTTTCGTGCCCGATTGGGCACCGCGACCACTCCCGCCCGCGTTCCGCGCCTGTCTGGCGATAAATCCTGTGCATACTGCACAACACCCACCGTGCGCCCGTCACTGCTGCTCAATTGGCACGCGCGGTGCAATAGGCCTGCGTCACTCATTCAGGGAGCAAGGCACATGACGCAGCAAGAACCGGGCAACGATTACCCCCTCAGCGAAGTCCCGATGCACGCACGCAAGGGCCTGGCGTCCACCGCCATGGTGCTGCTGGGCTTCACCTTTTTCACCGCGACCATGTTTGCCGGCGGCAAGCTGGGCGTGGCGTTCAGTTTCGTCGACATGCTCGGCGTCGTGGCCTTGGGTAACCTGCTGTTGGGCATTTATGCCGCAGGCTTGGGTTACATCGCGTTCAAGAGCGGCCTGAACTCGGTGCTGATGGGGCGCTTCTGTTTTGGCGAAGTCGGCAGCAAGCTCAGTGATTTGATCCTCGGTTTCACCCAGATCGGCTGGTACGCCTGGGGCACCGCCACCGCCGCCGTGGTGCTGGGCAAATATTTCGAGCTGAGCCAGGGCAACGTGCTGGTGCTGATGGTGCTGTTTGGCCTGCTGTTCTGCGCCACGGCCTACGTGGGCTATCGCGGGTTGGAGATTCTGTCCTACATCGCGGTGCCGGCCATGGGCATTCTGTTGTGCCTGTCGATGTGGGTCGCCACGGTGAAAGTCGGCGGGCTGCAAGGCTTGCTGGCGGTGGTGCCGACGTCGGAACTGGACTTGTCGACGGCGATCACCCTGGTGTTCGGCACCTTTGTCAGCGGCGCGACCCAGGCCACCAACTGGACGCGCTTTTCGCGCTCGGCCAAGGTCGCGGTGCTCGCCAGCCTGATCGGTTTCTTTGTCGGCAATGGCTTGATGGTGCTGATCGGGGCTTATGGCGCCATCGTCTATCAACAGCCCGACGTGGTGGAGGTGTTGCTGCTGCAAGGCTTTGCCACGGCCGCGATGGCGATGTTGCTGCTCAATATCTGGAGCACGCAGGACAACACCATCTACAACTTCGCCGTGGCCGGTTGCAACCTGCTGCGCACCCGCCGCCGCAAGACGGTGACCCTGGCAGGTGCGGTGATCGGCACGCTGCTGGCGCTGCTCGGCATGTACGACATGCTGGTGCCGTACCTGATCCTGCTGGGCACGGTGATTCCACCGATTGGCGGGGTGATCATGGCGGACTTTTTCTATCGCTACCGCGGCCGCTATCCGCGCCTGGCCGATGCGCGCCTGCCGGCGTTCAACTGGCCGGGGCTGACCGCCTACGCCGTGGGCACCGTACTGGCGTTCAATTCGCCCTGGGTGGCGCCGTTGGTGGGGATCGTGGCCGCGTCGCTGACCTACATGCTACTCAGCGCCGTACTGCGCGTGCGGGCACCGTTGGCTGACGCACAGGCATGAGCCTGACCATTGCCGATGTGCTCGCCCTGCCGGGGCTGGAGTCTCTGTGTCTGCGCGCCGGGGCGGCGGGCCTGGAGAATGCCGTGCGCTGGCCGTATGTCGCAGAGAACAGCGGCATCGCCGAGTGGGTGCTGGGGGGCGAACTGGTGTTCGTCACCGGTATCAATCACCCACGGGACGAAGCGAATTTGCTGCAACTGCTGGAGGAAGCCTGCCTGCGTCAGGTGGCCGGGTTGGTGATTCTCACCGGGCCGGCCTATATCCAGGCGATTCCCCAGCGCTTGCTGGACGCCGCCGAAGCCGCCGACATGCCGCTGATCGAACAGCCTTACTCACTGAAAATGGTGCTGGTGACCCAGGCGATCGGTTCGGCGTTGATCCAGTCGGAGCAATTGGGCCGCTCGCGGCACGATGTGCTGGAGCGGTTGCTGGCCGGTGACTATCAATCGTTGGATCTGCTGCTGCACCGCGCCGCCCAGTTGGGCATGCCCCTGGCCGGCCATTGGCAAATCGTGCAGTTGCAGTTGGAGGGCAGCGACGCGTTATTTGCCCAGGGTGAGGCCGCGCAGATGGAAGCGCAGTTGGCGCGGCAACACGACAGCATTACCCGGCGCTTGCGGCAGTTGTCGGCCGCGGTGCCGGTACTCGGGCGCGCCGGCCAATGGACGTTGCTGCTGCCGGCCGCCGATGCCGTCGCGGCGCTGGCTAACCGGGAGCAACTGGCCAATTGGTTGAAGCCGCTGAACCTGCGTCTGGCGCCGCTGAAACTGTTCATCGGCCTGAGCGCCGCCGCCCACCCGCCGGCGCGCCTGGCCCAGGCGCAGGATGAAGCGCGCCAGGCGTTGGCCGCTGCGCGGCGCTTCAGCGAACGCGCCGGGCTCTGCGTGTATGACGAACTCGGCGTATTGAAGCTGCTCAGCGGCGTGCGCGATCGTGCGCTGCTCGACCAGTTTCTCAATGACCGCCTGGGCCCGTTGCTGCGCCACGACCTGCACCATGGCCCAAGCCTGCTGCCGACCCTCGAAGCCTGGTTCCACGAGAATGGTAACCTGGTGGCCGCCGCGCAGCGCCTGGCCGTCCACCGCAATACCCTGACGCACCGCGTCCAGCGCATCGAAGCCCTGTGCGGGCTGAGGCTGGATAATTCGTATGACCGCCTGGACATCGGCATCGCGCTGATGATCTGGCGGCTGTCTGCCTGATTGTTTTTAGCCAAGAGGAACTTGCCCATGCACATCATCAACGCCCGCCTGCGCAACCGTGAAGGCCTGCATGATCTGCACCTGGAACACGGCCGGATCGCCAGCATCACGCCGCAAACCACAGCCCCCACGGCGGGGCCCGACGACCTCGACGCGGCCGGCAACCTGGTGATACCGCCCTTCGTCGAACCGCACATCCACCTCGACGCCACCCTCACCGCCGGCGAGCCGCGCTGGAACATGAGCGGCACCCTGTTCGAAGGGATCGAGTGCTGGGGCGAACGCAAAGCCACCATCACCCACGAAGACACCAAGGCCCGCGCCAGGAAAACCATCCAGGCTCTCGCCGCCCACGGTATCCAGCATGTGCGTACCCACGTCGACGTCACCGACCCGGACCTCACCGCGCTCAAAGCCATGCTCGAAGTGCGCGAGGACACTGCGCACCTGATCGACCTGCAAATCGTCGCATTTCCCCAGGAGGGCATCGAGTCGTACCGCAATGGCCGCGAGCTGATGGAAGAAGCCGTCCGCCTGGGCGCCGACGTGATCGGCGGCATCCCTCACTTTGAATACACCCGCGACCAGGGCGTGAGTTCGGTGAAGTTCCTGATGGACCTGGCCGAACGCAGCGGCTGCCTGGTCGACGTGCATTGCGACGAAACCGACGACCCGCACTCGCGTTTCCTCGAAGTGCTCGCCGAAGAAGCGCGCAGCCGCGACATGGGCGCCCGCGTCACTGCCAGCCACACCACGGCCATGGGCTCCTACGACAACGCCTACTGCGCCAAACTGTTCCGCCTGCTCGGGCATTCGGGTATCAGCTTCGTCTCCTGCCCCACCGAAAGCATTCACCTGCAAGGGCGCTTCGACAGTTTCCCGAAACGGCGCGGCGTCACCCGCGTCAACGAACTGCTGGAAGCCGGCATGAACGTGTGCTTCGGCCAGGACTCCATCGTCGATCCCTGGTATCCCCTGGGCAACGGCAACATCCTGCGGGTGCTCGAAGCCGGGTTGCACATCTGCCACATGCTCGGCTACCGCAACCTGCAAAACGCCCTGGACCTGGTCACGGACAACAGCGCCAAGGCCATGGCCCTCGGCGATCGCTATGGGCTGGAACCCGGCCGGCCGGCCAACCTGTTGATCCTCTCGGCCGACAGCGACTACGAGGTGATTCGCAGCCAGGGCCTGGCGCTGTACTCGATCCGCAACGGCAAGGTGTTGATGAAGCGCCAGCCGGCGCAGGTGACGTTTTTGTAGCACGCGGGGTTCAATGAGCAGCCGCTGATACGACTCGACGCGATCAGCCGCGCGGCCCTGCATCGAGCTGCGGCCGCGCAGCCCCGAACAGGCTGACGCTCAGCACTGTCGCATCCTGAATCTGCAACCGAACCGGCACCGTACCGCCCGGCATCACCACCGCGACCTCCCCGCCCGCGACCCAACCGGCGCGCCACGCGGCGCACGCCACGGCACAGGCGCTGGTCCCGGAGGACGCCGTCGGCCCCTCTCCCCGCTCGAACACCCGCGCAAGCACTCGATTGCCGGACGCCTGGGCAGCCCATTGCAAGTTGACCCCGGCCACACAGGGCTGGCCACGCCCGGCAGGTGGCGCAAATGCAATCGCCTGCAAGGGCTCGAACAGTGCGCTCTGGTGCATCGGCAGATTGTCCGGCAGCGCAGCGGCCTGGTACACCAACGTCACGCAATGGGGGTTGCCCACCCGCACAAACTGGCTGCGCGTCCATGCCGGGTTGATCGCCGCCAGCGCGGGCAGATGGCTGAACGCCCCTTCTTCGGCGCCAGGCAGGTCCGCGCCGACCGCCAGCGGGCCAAACGCCGGCGGCCCCAACGCCAGCCAGAACCCACGCACCTGCTCGTGCAGTGCCGGTTCGACATAGGTGGCCAGCGGCGACTTCGCATCCTGTTTATCGTGATGCACCCGCAGCTCGCAGCCCTGCGTCATCAAGCCCTGATCGCTCAGCGCCTGGGCAAAGATGGTCAGGCCATTGCCACTGCGCTCCGCAAGGGAGCCGTCAGTGTTGACGATCAACAGGTCGAACGGCGGCGCCGCCTGGAACGGCCCGACCAACAACCCATCACAACGGTGCGCCTTGGCGCCGGCCGGACGCGGCGAAGGCCCCCAGCCACATTCGGCGGCAATGGCCGGCAGTGCCCAAGCGTCGCGCCGGCTCGCCGCGAGGGCCGCAGTGTCGGGCACCTCGACCCCGTGGCGACGCAAACAGGCCGGGCTGACCACCCCATAGATATTGCCGCGGGCATCGTAGAACCGGGTCGTGGGGTCGCCTGGCTGAAAGTCCTTCATCGCTTCGTCCGTCCAATCGTCTGCACACAGAAGCAGCAGCGTATTACAGAACGGTCGGCGCGTGGGAAGTGGTCTGGAAGGTGCGTCATCCGCCGCAGGAAGCCTGGGGTTCAGCAATTCTCACGGGGATTACGCACCTTCCAGACCACCTCCTACACGTCGATGTCCTCTAGGTGGCAGCCAGTGTCCAGAGCGTTCCGTGCTGGCGAAAATAAAACCCGCCGCCAGCGCGAACGCCGCGTGAACCTGGCTCGCTCGATCAGGCTTGATGTGTAAGGATGTCGTGCCGGACATCGTTCGTTGAACGCAAAACCAAGGATTCTCCATGACTGCCATCCCCACCCCAGCGCCCGTGGTTCCCGGGCGGCTGGAGCAAATGTCGACGCGCATCGCCTTCTTCATCGCCGGCTTCGGCATCGCCGCCTGGGCGCCGTTGGTGCCGTATGCCAAGGCCCGCGCCGAACTCAACGAGGGCACTCTGGGCCTGTTGCTGCTGTGCCTGGGGGTCGGTTCGATCATCGCCATGCCAGTGGCCGGCGCACTGGCCTCGCGCTATGGTTGCCGGCGCGTACTGAGCGCCGGGACGGTCCTGATCTGCCTGGCGTTGCCCATGCTCGCCACGGTCGGTTCGATCCCGTTGCTGATGGCTGGTCTGTTCCTGTTCGGCGCGGGCCTGGGTACGGTCGACTCCACGGTCAACCTGCAAGCGGTGATCGTCGAGCGCGCCAGCGGCAAAACCATGATGTCGGGCTTCCATGGGTTGTTCAGCCTGGGCGGCATCGTCGGCGCAGCGGGGGTCTCCGGGTTGCTGGGGCTGGGGTTTTCGCCGCTGCAGGCGACCCTGGTGGTGATCGTCATCATGGCGCTGGCGCTGTTCAAGGCCGCCCCCCACTGGTTGCCCTACGGCAGTGAAAGCGCCGGGCCGCCGTTTGCCATTCCCCACGGCGTGGTGCTGTTTATCGGCGGCTTGTGTTTCATCGTGTTTTTGGCCGAAGGCGCCGTGCTCGACTGGAGCGCGGTGTTCCTCAGTGCCGAACGCGGCCTGGACGAAGCCTACGCCGGCCTGGGTTATGCGGCCTTTGCCCTGACCATGACCGCCGGGCGCCTGACCGGCGACCGGATTGTCCATCGACTGGGGGCTGCCCGGGTGATCGTCACCGGCGGGGCGCTGGCGGCGGCCGGGATCTTCCTCGCGACCCTGTCACCGGCCTGGGCCATGTCCCTGCTGGGCTATGCGCTGGTCGGCGCCGGATGTTCAAATATCGTCCCGGTGCTCTACACCGCTGTCGGCAAGCAGACCGTCATGCCGGAACACATCGCCGTGCCGGCCATCACCACCCTCGGCTATGCCGGTATTCTCGCGGGGCCCGCGGTGATCGGTTTCATTGCCCATGGCAGCAGCCTGGCGACTGCCTTCCTGTTGATCGGGGGATTGCTCGCAGCGGTGGCGGTCAGCGGCAAAATACTGCGGGTATGAGCAAAGGACATGAGCGGCCTGAATCCTTCAAGTAGCTCATGTACGCCTGATCGTTTCTTCCCTGCCTTATCGTTTCCCGTCCGCAGCGCTGTGCCTGGCAGAACGGTTCAGTGGTTAGCCCAGATGCCGCTCGGTGTCATTGGCCAGACGGCAAGACAACTTGTGCCATAACCCGGCGAGCGTGGAAAACACAGGGCTGGACAACGGTTCCTCCGTGAATGTTCGAGAACCTTTATCGAAGTCTTCGGCGGTGGGCGCCCTGAAGCTGAACTTCGGCGAAGACATGAGGTTGAGTGCCTGCGAACGGGATGTGCTTGGGAGGCCTGCTTCCCGTGCAGGCATCGCCAGGCTCGCAACCGTGTACTGGGAGGGCTGAGATTCAAAGGATGTCGAATTCATAGTCCAGACCTGATTCGGTAGGTGAAGACACCGGCAGCCATTCAACGGCCGATGGCAATCTCTTCGTGGTAAAACCCTTCCTCCCTGACTGAAGTGGTGCTTCCTGCTCACTACGCTTGCCAACCTATGCCGCGAGTGACGCGGCATTCGGCTGTGCCCGAGTTAACGCAGCAGTTTCAGCAGTTCGCGTCGCGAAATCTTGCCGTCGCGCTGCCACTCGTCAACATTGTCCATCCGCCCCTGCAGAATCGAACGGGCCATGACTTCCTTGGTCAATTGGATGAGATGGTCAGTGAAGGGGTTGCCCGTCAACGCTTGCGCCGCAAACTCTTTGAGCTTGTCGAGCTTGATGCTGTCGCCCCGCCCGTTGCCCTTCAACTGTTGGAAATGGCCGAGCATTTCCTTGATCAGCTGTTTGTCGTCTTTGAGTTTAAAGGGGTTATCGGAACCGATGACGCTCATAATGTCGTCCCTGGACAAGCGGCCATCCGAAGCACCGGTGCTCATGTTTCGATCGAGCGCGCGTACCAGCTCGGGACGCCGCAGCAGTTCCTTCGCCAGGCGGATATTGGCGTCCATCTGCGGGTTGCCGGTCAACGGTCGCTCGGCCATTTTTTTCAGGCTTTCGAGGGTGACTTGCCGCGAAAAATGCCCTTCCCTGAACGCGCCGTAATTGCTCAGCAGCGCCTGGGCCAGTTGCTGATTGCTTTGCTTGGAGTAATGCGGGTCCGGCCGTTCGGGGGTTGGGCGCGGCGGCGGGCCGGGGTTCGGGCGCACATTATCGGGCAGCGGACGTTGCGGCGGCCCCGAGTGATAATGACCGTGGCCGAAGTACGGGCGCGACGACGTGCTGCCGAATGCTGAGCCGAAGTGATACGAATCCCAGAACAGGCTCTGGCTGGCCGATGAGCTCATAGACCGCTCGGCAATGGACATGGGGTCTCTGAAAGACTTGTCATCAGAGGAGTGAGCGACAGACTGCATGAATACTGATGCCGACATTTAGTTCTCCAGTTCGGTTTGATCAGACGCCTTGCCTCAGCGCTCCAGGCGCCCCGACGATCGATAAATCGTCAAGCAAACCAGCGGAAGCAGGCTTATCCTGTGTGGCAGAACTGTGGGAGTCGGTTCCTGATCGCGCTGAAAGTTTCCAGCGCCCAGGTAGGAAGAGCATCTGCTGAGATACGGAACTCATCACCTTCCCAAGCCGTTTCGGCGCAGCCAGCCCCCTCGCCGCCCAACCCGACCCAGGCGCGCAAAAAACCTCGGTTCACCAGCATCAACCGTCAGCGGCGCAGGTGCATGGACTGCAGAATCGCGGCTGGAATTTGTTCGAGCGGCAACTCGCGCTCCACCGCACCGAGCTTGAAGGCCTCCTTAGGCATGCCGTACACCACGCACGACTCTTCATTCTGGCCCAGCGTCAGCGCGCCGTTGTCGTGCATCTCCTTCAACCCGCGAGCGCCATCGTCCCCCATGCCCGTCATGATGATGCCCAGCGCGTTGCCGCCGGCGCTGCGGGCGACCGAACGAAACAGCACGTCCACCGAAGGGCGGTGCCGGCTGACAGGGGGCCCATCAACGATTTCAACCAGGTATTGGGCGCCGCTGCGCTTGAGCAACATGTGCCTGCCGCCGGGAGCAATCAACGCACAACCGGGAATGACCCGGTCGCCATTTTTCGCCTCCCTGACTTCGATCTCGCACAGGCGGTTGAGCCGCTCGGCAAATGCCGCGGTGAAGTGTTCCGGCATGTGCTGCACGATCACGATTCCCGGGCACACCCTGGGCAAGGCAGTCAGCACCAGCTCCAGGGCTTGCGTGCCGCCGGTGGACGTACCAATGGCGACGATGTTTTCGGTGGTGCGCGCCATGGCCTGCGTGCTCGCCGGCAGTATGACGTCGGCAGTCAGCTTGACCGGGGCTCGCTCGCTGGACGGCACCATGCGTTTCATGTTGGCACGGGCTGCGGCCTTGACGGCACCGGCCAATTCATCGGAACTGTCGGTCAGGAACTGACGCAAATTGAGTTGCGGCTTGGTCACGATACTCACCGCACCGGCCGCCAGCGCTTGCATGGTGGTGGCCGCGCCCTTCTCGGTCAGCGTGGAACAGATGACCACTGGCGTCGGATGTTCGGCCATCAGTTTCTTGAGGAACGTAATGCCATCCATCCGCGGCATCTCGACGTCCAGCACGATGACGTCCGGCCATTGCTTGTTCATCTTGTCCATGGCGAACACCGGGTCCGCCGCCGCGCCGATCACTTCAATGGCCGGGTCTTGCCCAAGGGTCGCCGTCAGCACCTGGCGAACCACCGCGGAGTCGTCAATGATCAGTACTTTGATAAGGCTCATATCGCACGCTCTCCATGAGGGCTGCTGAGTGGCCAATGCAGGGCCAGGTAGTTGAGTTCGATGTTGCCATTGGCCAGATCGAACACCACGGTTCGATAACCCACGCCTTCCACATGAAAGTTGTGACACCGCAACTGATGCGAATCGAGCAGGTGCCTGGCTTGCTCGACATTGCGCTGGCCAACGTAGTGATTGTCCGAACGCGCCAGCCCCGGAAACATATCCCCGCCGCCATACACGCTGATTCTGAACTCCGTCGGCGGCACCTTGATCGCGTGCATTCGGCCGAGCAGCAATTGGAGCGCCTCATCACCGTAGCGACCATCCAGTGCAGCCGATCTCTTCACTGCGCGCCGGGGCAGCAGGTAGTGGCACATGCCGCCCAACAAGCGCCGCGGATGCCAGACCACCAATGCAACGCATGAGCCCAGCACGGTGCGCAGCCGAATGGCGCCTGAACCGAAAAACCACTCGCCGGGATTCAGGTACACCTCGCGGGACGGTGGGGTGTCAGGCATGTGGCCTCCGATAGATCGAAGGCTTGACCAGTCGCAGTTCATCGGTCACGCCATTGAGACTTTCCGAATGGCTGACCAGGAAATAGCCGCCGGGCTTGAGGTGGCTGACCAGGCGCTTGACCACTTGCACTTTGGTCTCGCTGTCAAAATAGATCATCACGTTGCGCAGGAAGATCACGTCAAACATTCCCAGTTTCGGCAGCGGATTGTTCAAGTTGATGGCCTGGAAATCGATCCTCGACGCCAGCGCCGGTTCGACCATGAAGCAACCGTGGTTGGCGCCGACGCCCTTGAGGCAATATTTGTTGAGCAACGCTTGGGGAATGCCGCGCGTGCCTTCGAGGGGGTAGCGCCCCTGGCGGGCCGTTTCCAGTACCCGGCTGCTGATATCCGATGCGACGATTTCCCAGGGCCGGCCGCCGAGGCTGTCCGCCAGGACCATGGCCAGGGTGTAGGGCTCTTCACCGCTCGAGCAGGCGCCGCTCCATACACGCAAAGGCCCGGCGCCACGCAGTTCGGGCAGTGCGACATCGCGCAGGAAATCAAAATGCTTGGGCTCGCGGAAGAAGTAGGTTTCGTTGGTGGTCAGCATATCGACCGCCACTTGTAGTTCCGTCGCGTCCTTCATCAACACTTTGTAGTACGCGCCGTAGGTATTGAGCTTGAACACTTGCAGGCGCTTGGCGAGCCGAGCGCTCACCAACTGTTTTTTGGCATCCGACAGGCTGATGCCGGCGATTTGATGAATGAGAGTGCGAAACTGCAGGAACTCCGCATCGGAGAGAATCACGTTCATGAGGACACTCCCAAAAAACAATCAGGCAGTTGAAGGCAGCAAGGGATCAAGGGTTGCCAGCACATCGACCTGTTCCAGGGACAACACGCGACCGATATCCAGCAACAACACAAAACCGCTCTCCAATTTGCCGATGCCCAACAGGAAGTCCGCTCTGACATCGGTCCCGAAATTCAAGGACGGTTCGATATCCTGATCGGCGATTTCAAGGACCTCGCTGACCGCATCCACAATGATGCCCACCGGCTTGCCCCCGGCATTGGCCTGTACCTCAAGGATCACAAAGCAGGTCCTCGAGGTCTGCACCGTGCGCTCGCCGCGAAAGCGCACGCCCAGGTCCAGCACCGGAACCGCCGCGCCGCGCAGATTGATCACGCCGCGGATGCTGGGCGGCAACAACGGCACGCTGGTGATCGGTCCGTATTCGATGATCTCTCGCACGTTGAGCGTGCCGACGGCGAACATCTCATCCCCCAACTCGAAGGTGAGGTATTGGCTAGGGCTCGAGACCGTGGCTTTCCCTGGACTTGCGATGGATAACGCCATGACTCACCTCGCATCGATTACTTTGCGGCCGCGCCGGGAGGCGCGGTCGTACACGTCAAGCTCGCATCAAGCCGGCCATCTCATCGACACACAACACCTGCTCGATTTGCAGCAGCGTGACAAACGCACCTCGCACCTTGGTCATCCCCCGGATGAAGTCGGTACGGATAGGGTTACCAAAGGCCGGCGCGGGCTTGATATCGATATCGAGGATCTCAATCACTTCGCTGACCGAGTCCACCACCACCCCCAGCACCTGGGACTCGCCCTCCTTCGCCGCTTCAAGAATGACGATGCACGTTCGGCTGCCCAGCACCGTCACACCCTTGCCAAACCGTGCCTTGAGGTCCACTAACGGCACCACTGAACCGCGCAGGTTGATCACCCCGCGCAGGAATGTCGGCATCATCGGCACCGTGGTCACCTGGTTGTATTCGATGATTTCGCGAACGTTCAGTGTATTGACCGCATACATCTGCTGGTCAGCCAAGAAGGTCAGGTACTGCAAGGGCTCATCGACCTGCGGCGCTGACTCCAAAGTGCTCGGCATAACGGCTGTGGCGCTCATGGGTCAGCTCCCGAAGCGGACGAAACCGCTCTCCACCGCACGGCTATCCTGGTCGAACGTGGATGCCGCGCGATTGATCACGGGCATCGAGGCGGTCCGCCCGGCGCGCTTGCTCTGTACGCTGAAAAAGCCCATGAGTTCCTGCAACTGCTCGGCCTGGCCGCTCATTTCCTCGGCCGTCGCCGCCAGCTCTTCGGAGGCCGAAGCGTTTTGCTGGGTCAGTTGGCTCATCTGCGACATCGCGCTGTTGATTTGCTCAGAGCCGATGGATTGCTCTTCCGAGGCGGCCGCGATTTCCTGCACCAGATCAGAGGTCTTGGCGATCGAGGGCACAATCTCGTCAAGCAGGTTGCCCGCCCGTTCCGCCAAGGCCACGCTGTTCTTGGCCACTTCACTGATTTCCTGCGCCGCGATCTGGCTGCGCTCGGCCAGTTTGCGCACTTCGGCCGCCACCACCGCGAAGCCTTTGCCGTGCTCGCCGGCACGCGCCGCTTCGATCGCCGCGTTGAGCGCCAACAGGTTGGTCTGGTAAGCGATGGAGTCGACGATGCCGATTTTCTCAGCGATGGTCTTCATCGCCGCCACCGTGTCCTTCACGGCGCGACCGCCTTCCGAGGCTTCCTTGTTGGCTTTACCCGCCATGCCGTCGGTCACCTTGGCATTTTCGGTATTTTGAGCAATGGACGCCGACATCTGCTCCATCGATGCCGAGGTCTGCTCCACCGACGCGGCCTGTTCGGACGCCGACTGCGCCATGCTTTGCGCAGTGGCGGAGATCTCCTCGGAAGCACTGGACAGCGAATCGGCCGAGCCGCGCACTTCGCCGATGATTTCCGAGAGTTTTTCCACGGTGCCGTTGACCGAGTTTTTCAGTTCCAGGAACTTGCCTTGATAGTCGCCGTTGATGGTCCGGGTCAGGTCGCCATTGGACATCGCCGACAAGACATCCATGGCTTCAGTAATCGGTACGATGATCGCATCCAGCGAACCGTTGATCCCCAGGATGATGCGGCGGAAATCACCTTGATGCCGAGCGGCGTCAGGCCGGGTATCGAGTTTGCCGATCAGCGCGCTGTCGCTGATCTGGCTGGTGTCTTCGACGAGCGCCAGGATATTGGCCCGCAGTTGCTCGATGTTCTCGTTGATAAAGGCTTTTTTGCCGGGGAATTGCTCAAGCGGTGCTGACAGATTGCCTTCGCCGAACGCGCGGATACAGGCCATGGCTTTTTTCTTCACGCTGATATGGCCACTGACCATCTGATTGATGCCCTGACCGATATCGCGGTACGAACCCGAGAAGCGATCGACGTCGATCATGACGTCAATGTCGCCTTTTTCATGCTCGCTGGACATGTGCTGCATCTCATGGATCAACGCCAGCACATTGCTGCGCAGCAGCTCGATGTTTTCATTGATAAAGGCTTTTTTGCCCGGGAATTTTTCCAGCGACGCCGACAGATCACCTTCACCAAAGGCGCGGATGCAGGCCATGGCTTTTTTCTTCACGCTGATATGGCCGTTGACCATCTCGTTGATGCCCTGGGCCATGGAGCGGTAACTGCCATGAAAGCGGCCAGCATCGATCTGTGCATCGATGTCGCCCTTGTCGTGTTCACTGGACATGCGGTTTATCTCCGCGACCAGCCCATGCAGGCTCGCGCCCAGTTGTTGCATGGACGCCATCAAGCTCGTGGTGTCACCGGGCTTGAGCGTGGCTTTGGCATCCAGCTCCCCCGCTGACAAGCGAGCGGCGAAAGCGCGCACGGCCACCGGTTCGCCGCCGAGTTGGCGCATCAGGTTGCGCCCCAGAAGTGCGCCCACCAACGCGGTGGCTAAAAATGTCAGCGCGCTGACCAGCAGGATGAGGGAGCGGGCATTCTTCTCAGTGGCGGTGGCAACCAATTGGCCCTTGCGCCCCAGTTCCAGGTTGTATTCGCGCAGGTCACCGATCGTCGTCAGCACCGCGCTCTGCAATGGCTGGCTGGCCTCGATCAATGCGCGGGCCGAGGCTTGATCACCGTCGTCGATGAACTTGTCGAAATGCGCCTGCAGGGTCGCAAATTCACCCAAGCGGCCACGTAACTGCTTCAACAGTGCTGCGTCATGGTCGTCGGAGACCAATGCGGCCTCATAGTGATCCAGGGCTTTGCCAATCGCGCTGAAGTTCTGTGCCACGTTCTGCGCATAGCTGGACACGAAGTTTTTTTCGGAATCGTTCAGACGCTGCCATTCCAGGGCGTGAAGGTCGGTGAACGCAGCCGCCGCACGGTCGATTTCCAGCAAGCTGGGCACGGTATTGACGTTGGCATAACTGGCGCTCGTATTGATTTCACCGGCCAGGTAAAGGCTGGTACCACCCAACACGACAACGCCGAGCACTGCGGTGAAAACCAACAGCATGATATTTCTGATAACGGTCATGGCGAGGAACTCCTGATGACGCTCATTAAGTCGATAACGGACTTGGGATCGAACGGTGGGTGGCGTCCTTGGCAACGTGTCCTAACAAATTGGGTATATCCAGAATCAGGGCGACGGCTCCACTGCCAAGGATGGTGAACCCGCCGAGCCCATGGGCCTCACCAAACACTTTGCCCAATGGCTTGATCACGGTTTGAAACTCCCCCTGCAAGCGATCGACCACCAAGCCAGCACGCAAGCCGGCGTATTGCACGACGACCACGTTTTCTCGACTGCCTCGAGGTTCTTGCACATCGAACATGTCCCGCAGGCGCAGGATCGGCAGCACATCTCCACGCAGGTCCAGGTAGCCGGTGTCTGCGCCCTGTCCAGGCGCCAGCTCGATGCACTCCTCCACCATGTTCAGCGGGATGACGTAAGAAGCCTTGCCCACCCCGATCAGAAAGCCGTCGATGATGGCCAGGGTCAGCGGCAGACGAATCCGTACCGTTGTGCCCTGCCCTTCTTCGCTCTCGAGGCTCACGCTGCCGCGCAACGCGGTGATATTGCGCTTGACCACATCCATGCCCACCCCGCGGCCGGACAGGTTGCTGACCTGGTCGGCGGTGGAGAAGCCCGGCTCGAAAATCAAGTTCAGGATGTCTTTATCCGCCGGTAGCTGGCCGTCCCCCACCAGGCCACGCTCGCGGGCCTTGGCCAGGATTTTGTCCTTGGCCAGGCCACCGCCGTCGTCCGACACTTCGATCACGATACTGCCGGACTCGTGGTAGGCATTCAGGCGTACCGTGCCCTGGGCCGGCTTGCCCCGTTGAAGGCGCGTCGACACGGCCTCGATGCCATGGTCCATGGCGTTGCGCACCAAGTGCGTCAACGGGTCGCCGATACGTTCGACGACGGTCTTGTCCAACTCGGTCTCGCCACCGCCGATCTGCAGCACGATGTCCTTGCCCAGTTCCTTGGAGACGTCGCGCACCACCCGCTGGAAGCGCGTGAATGTCGCGCCGATCTGCACCATGCGCAGGGTCAGTGCCGAGTCACGCACCTCTTCCACCAAGCGCGATAACAGGCTGGTGGCTTCGATCATCTCGCCAATCCCGCTACGCACTGCCACCAGGTTGGCTCCGGCTCCGGCGATGATCAGCTCGCCAACCAGGTTGATCAGTTGGTCCAGCTTGGCGGCATCGACGCGGATCAGGTTGCCTTCGTTGCTCGCCGCGCCCTTGCCGGCCTTGATCAACGGCGCGACTGAATCGGGGGCTGCGTCCAGCTCGCCGCGCATCTCGACCGGAGCTTGCTCACCCTCCTGGGTGACGAGCAGGGCCTGGGACTCCGTCAATGTGCCGCAACGCACCAGCAGCTCAAGCAGCACGGCATTGTCTTCCGGCAATCCGTCGAGATGCGCGCGACAGGCTTGGACAGAGGCTTGCGGTGCAAGGATCTGGACGAGCGCGTCATCGCGCACAAAATCAAAGGCCCCGTCGATGACCTCCCGCGAGGCATCGCTGAGCAGCGCGAGTTCAAAGCCCAGGTAGTTGGTTTCCGGGTCCATCGACGCAAACGGCGGCAACCCCTCGCACAGTGTGACGGTATGCAGCAACTGCCCCAACGTGCTCAGGTAACGCAGGAACGCCAGCGGGTCCATGCCGTTGCGCAATACATCCGGGCCAAAGCGCAGGGACAAGTGCCAGTGGCCGGGACTTGCGCCCGGCTCGTCCGCCGGCAACGTGGCTGGAGCGGGCGAAGCGCTCGGCACCGAGCCTTCCAGGTACTGCGCGAGCCGCTCGCCCAGGCATTGGCCCTGGACCCGCAGCGGTTCGTCCAATCGGTCAAGGTTGCCATCCTCGGCCAGCAGGTCGATCAACTGGCCGATATGGTCACGGGCATCGAGAAACAACGCACTCAATGCCTCGTCGACGCGCACTTCCAGGCTGCGGACCCGGTCCAGGACGCTTTCGGCGACATGGGTGAACTCAACGATGGGCATCAAGCCAAACAAGCCGGCCGAGCCTTTGATGGTGTGGGCCACGCGGAACAAGCCGTTGATGGTGTCGAGGTCCTGCGGCGACCTCTCGATCTGCAGCAGTGCGTCTTCCATTTGCAGCAGGAGCTCGCGACTCTCGGCAATGAAAGTCTGCAGCACGTCATCCATGTTCATGGGCTGGGCCATACGATCATGCTCCAAGCGACTGGGCGAAAAGCGGATTGGCGAAGTAGTCGTCAAGACCGCTGAGCCGTATTGCTTCGATTACGGTCGCGCTCGGGTTGCTCAGCAACAGCTGCGTTCCGTCCTTGAGCGACTCGCGTTTGATGAGGATCAACAGTTGCAGACCGGCGCTGTCCAGTTCGTCGACATTGGACAAGTCCAACTCAACCTCATGCGCCAGCGGAAACAACGACAACAACAGGTCTTTTTGTTCAGTGGCGGTGTAGATCGTCAGGGGGCCTTCCATGACCTGGATTCGACGTAGCATCGGTACGGTGCTTTTCATGGAAACCTCCTGGCCAGCGGTCGCTGGTCATTGCTATGGCAGGATCAACTTGGAGACGGCAGTGAGCATTTGCGCCGGCTGAAAGGGCTTGACCATCCACGCCTTGGCACCGGAGGCCTGGCCTTGCTGCTTCATCGCATCACTGGCCTCGGTGGTCAGCATGATGACCGGCGTGAACTTGTAGGCCGGCAATAGCTTGGCCGCCTTGACGAAGCTGAAGCCGTCCATGTTCGGCATGTTCACGTCGCTGACAATCAGGTGGATTTTGCGTCCGTCCAGTTTGCTCAGCGCATCTTTGCCATCACAGCCTTCGATCACGTCATAACCCGCGCCTTTGAGAGTGATGCTGACCACCTGCCGGATGGAGGCGGAGTCGTCGACGATCAGAATGGTTTTGCTCATCGGAAAAGCTCCTCTAGAAAAAGGTGATTTCGCTGTCATCGGACTTGGCGTGCGTGTTACCGCCATGGATAGCGTGTTGCTCCGGCATGGTGTAGGCCGTTGAAAGCTCTTGCAGCCAACGATCACTGACCATCGGGCTGAGGGTATGCCCGCTCAGGCTCGATGCCTGGCGCTCGTCCAATTGCTGCTGGAGCTTGTCCAGGTCGCGGGTAATCAGCGTCAACATCTGGCTGACGCGGTCCTGGAACTGCAAGGCGACCAGCACCTGGGCAATCTCGTCGGCGACGTTGGCGCTCTGCTGTTGCAGGTCATGGCTGTTGCGCACGAGGGTCTGGGCGGTACCGCGAAAATGTTCGATGACCTGCGAGACCACACGCTCCGAATCCGCGAGGGTCAAAGTGTCTTGTTCAGCGTGGTGGCGGGACATTTGCACTGTGCGGGCAATGGCCGCATTGACGGTATTCACGGTTTCACTGATCTTGCGCCCGGTCTCGCCGGACATACTCGACAGCTTGCGCACTTCATCGGCGACCACCGCAAAACCTCGCCCCGCCTCACCGGCGCGCGCGGCCTCGATGGCGGCGTTGAGGGCAAGCAGGTTGGTTTGACTGGCGATGTCACCGACAAACTTGGCCATCTGCTGAAGTTGTTCGGTGAAGCCGGAGAGCTGCAGGACTTCTTTGAGTTCGCTCTCTTTATTGGAGAGCGCGGAGCGCAGAGCCAGCACGATGGAATTGAGGTCGCGCTGGCCGACTTCCAGCAAGTCGACCAATTGCTGGGAAGCATCTTGCCCGCCGTTGCTGGCCACGCTGTGGCTGATGTTCGATGACAGCGTGCCAAAGCGTTCGCTGAGCTTGAGGATGGACGTTTCGCTGATCAGGCGCGCGGCTTCGATCTGCCTGGACCAAACGGGAAGCACGCTGAGGCACACGTCTGCCAGGCCGTTATCGACGGCCAATGTCGCCGAGACCTCGGGCGGCTGATCGAGCTGGCGTTGCAGGCTGTTGCAATGCGCCTGGAAGCATCTGTTTGCCCAAAGGCCCAAGCCAACGCACAGCACCAACAACGCGCCCCCTGCCGCCACAGCCCATGCGCTGAAGTCATTGCTGTAGGCAACCGCAAGGCCTCCGAGCAGACCGGCCAAGGCGACCGGAAACACTATCAAAGCAGCCGAGGGGGGTGTGGTCTGTTCGCTCACGGTCTGTCTCCCAATCGAAGCATCTCGTCGCCGGTTGATCGGCAGTTCGATTGCTTGAGAGGGATACTGGCCCAATAATGGCACCACGGCCATCGGACCATCCCTATTCCAGGGTAGGGATACCGGCAACCAAGGTAGGAAAATCCCTACACAAGGGGCTTGCTCACGAAATACCCAAGGTCATGGCGAAGCGCACAATGTCCGCCGTAGAGCCGAACCCCATCTTTTCCATGAGCCGGGTCTTGTGGGTGCTGACCGTCTTGTTGCTGATGACCAACTGTTCAGCGATCTGGTTGACGCTCATGCCATGAGCCAGCAAGCGCAGAATCTGAAACTCGCGATCGGACAGGCTTTCAACGTAGGTCTGTTGCTTCAGGCCACTGCTTTGCAGGGCAATCTGCTCTGCCAGCGCCGGGTCCAGGTAACGTTGGCCGCTGGCCACTCGTCGCATGGCAACCAACAGGGTCTCGGGGTCGCGGTCCTTGGTGAGGTAGCCGAGCGCACCGGCGCGCAGTGCGCGTTGCGCAATGTGGATTTCGTTATGCATGCTCAACACCAGGATCGGCAGCTCCGGGTACTGGGTATGCAGGCGGGCGATCAGGATTTCGCCGCTGATACCCGGCATGTTCATATCGAGCAGCAGCAGGTCGATCTCGACCTGGCGCAACAGCTCGATCACTTGCGTGCCACTCTCGGCTTCGGCCACCACCTGGACATCGGCGACCAGCATGAACAACTGCTTGAGCCCTTCGCGCATGATGGTGTGGTCATCGGCGATCAGCATGCGAATCATTAATACGTATCCTTGTGCATCGGAATGAATGCCTGGACTGTTGTGCCCTGTCCGGGATGGCTGAAAACAATCACTTTGCCGCCCAACATCAGGCCACGCTCACGCATCCCGGCCAGCCCCAGGGTCTGCCGGGTGACGGCGTCGGGGTCAAACCCCTTGCCGTTATCCTGGACCTCCAGCAGCCAGTTGGTTTCCTGCGGGCTCAGGGTGACGCTGACCTGTGTCGCTTCGGCGTAACGCGCGATATTGGTCAACGACTCCTGCACGATGCGAAACGCGGCGGTGACGTGGGTATCGGGGAGCGTCAGGGGAATCGACGGCAGGTGTAACACACAGGGAACCCGGGTCAAGGTGACGAACTCGGTGGTCAGCCACTCAAGACCGGAAACCAGCCCCAGGTTTAACGCGGACGGTCGCAGGCTGGTGGAGACATCACGCACGACCTGGATCGTCTTGTCGGTCAGCACCATCAGCCGCTCGACCTGCGGGGTCAGCTCGGGTGTCGAGGCGCCGAATTGAAACCTCAACAGTGATATCCCCATGCGCAGTGCCGTCAAGTGCTGGCCCAGCTCATCATGGATCTCCCTGGCGATCAGTTTGCGCTCCTCTTCCCGCGCCGTTTCGCGACGGGTCGACAGATCGCGCAATTGTGCATTGGAGTTGGCCAGGCGCCGCTCGGCAGCCCGCAGCCTGGAAATATCGCGCCCCACCGCCAGCACACTCACGACCCGCTGGCCGTCGACCTCTGGAACAAAGTGGATCAGTACCACTTTGGGTGCGCTCTTCAACCCCGAGAGCAGAAACTCCTGCTCAGTCGCTTTATTTTCCTGAATCACTTGGGCCACCAATTCGCGAAACAGCTGAGACTGGTGGTTCAGCGGCGCCACCGCGTCCATGGGCATGCCCATCAGTTCCGGCCAGGCCCCGCCCACCCATCTTCGCAACTGCGCATTGACGTAGAGCACTTCGCCATGAGCACTCAACCGAGCGATAGCGTCCGGGCTGTTTTCGACCAGTGCGCTGATGTCGTGCTGGCGTCCGAGTTCTTTCTGCCGGGCCCTGATCAACAGGGTAATGTCGCGGCTGATCACCAATATCCGCGCCGCCACACGCCCTGAATCCGCCACCGGCACCAGCGTAAAGTGCAGTTGACGGACTTCGTTGCGAAGCACCATGCCCTCATCCGACTCAACCACCCGCCCGGCGCTTGTGCATTGCTCACAAAGCGCCTGGATTTTTTGCGCGTCCAACCGACCAAAGATCAACTCCAGCGGCTCACCGATGACGTCGGCATGCGGTTTGCCCAGCGCGCGCAACAACGCCGGGTTGACCTCGACACAACGCAGGCAACCGACCGCCGTCATTTCCAGCAGGCAAAGCATGTCCAGGGTATGGTCGAAAATGTCACGGTAACGACGCTCGCGCTCGCGGAGCAACGACTCTGACTGCCAGCGTTCGATCGCGATCGCCGCAATATGACAGGTCTGGCGCACACGCAGGATGTCGCTCTCATCCGGCCCGGTGCCGGACGACTGAGACAACTCGAAAGTGCCGAGCACGTGGCCTTGTTTGTCCACGATCGGCTCGGACCAGCCTACGGCAGACGCCGTATTCATCACCGCGCCGGTGCCGAGCGGCGCTACCAACTGCACCCGGCAGGACCGATGGGGCAAGGCCAATTGCAGATAGTCCACCAGGAGCCCGAGCGTTTCTTCCAGGGGCGCGCCCGTCGCCATTTTTTCGAAAATCCCCAAGCGCGCGTCTTCCAGGACCTGTTGTTTGCACAACTCGGTAATGTCGTGGGCCAGCGCCAACACGCCGATCACCTCGCCTGTCGGGCTGCGCTCGGCCGTCAGGCTGACCGCACAACTGACCAACTCGGTACTGTCCGCGAAGGTCCAACTGTCGAGGAATTGCGCGGTTTCACCCGTCGCAACGACATGGCGCAGTTGGTTGATATAGTCACCCGCATCCTCGTCGGGGCTCACGCCTATCGACTCGTCATAAGACATGCCGGTCAAGCGCAAAAAGGCCGGGTTGACGTAAGTGCGCAACAGGTTGCGATTGTAGCGCACGATGATGTTGGGTGAACTTTCCGCGAGGGTGAGAAATTTGAGTTCGCTGCCCACCAGCGTTTCGCGCAGCTGCCAGTTCTCGGTGATGTCCTCCAGTTGGGACACAAAGCAGAGCGGCTGCCCCTGATCGTCCCGCACCATTCCCACGGTCAACCGCGCCCACACCACCCGCCCGTCGCGATGGATATAGCGTTTATGCAACGTCGCGCCCGACCTTGCACCGCGCTTGAGTTCGTCGATCAACTGCTTGCCGACCTCGCGGTCCTCGGGGTGGGTCAGTGCCATGAACGTGGTGGTTTGCAACTGCGCTTCGCTATACCCAAGCAACCTGCAGATGACGCCATTGGCCCGTAGCCAACGACCGTCCAGCGACACCAGCGCCAGGCCGGTACCGGAGGAATCGAAAATCGACCTGAGCGGGATCTGCGCGTAGCTTTCGGTTTCGGATGGCGGAGCCGACGCGCCCTGGCGGGCAACGACCTCGACAATAAAATACGCATCGCGCCACAACGTCAGGGAGACGTCCAGCCCGCACGCCCCTCTGCTCAACGCCGCGAAACCAGCCCGCGTGTTCCCTGTGGCCGTTTCCAGCGCCGCATAAAACAGCCCATGGTCTTCGGGCCGCAGGAGGGCGATGAACTCGCCGCCCGCTGCCGGAGAAACGCCATTTTGAACTTGCAGTTGGGCGAACGCGGGATTGCCGGCGACAACCCGAGCGGCGCGGTCCAGCGCCACAACCGCAATGGACAGACAGCCGAGCACACTCTCGAGGGTTCGCAACGTATCGTCGTCAGCCACTGCCTGTGCGTCGCGAGCCATCATCCCTGTGCCCTCGGTCGTTGAACGGACTTAACGATATTTGCAAGGCGGGTAAAACGCCTAGCAACCTTCTACGCAGCGCTGGAAATCGGAAACGCCTGAACATTGACCTTTTTACGAGAGCACGGCCCCTCACCGCCAACTTGTCTATCTCGCGTTAAAGCGCCTTCAGACCCACGACTCAATCCTTTGCTCGAACTGTAGCCCAATATCAGGCTTCAAAGAGCTGCAGCACGATAGAAGAGAAGGCGCTACAGGAGCTGATCCAAGTCAATACTCGTGGGCCGTCGCGGGTTTTGCATCACCTCTTGTCTGTGCTCACCCGCAACGCCGAGGCGCAGACCGTTGAGCGTTGCCGTGAACGAAAAAATGATATCATAATGACATCATCACCTGATACCTTGTAGGTAGAACCAAGCAATTGCGAGGGTCATCATGGGCGAAGGCGCTCCTATTCCGTCGAATGAAGCTGAAAGGCTAAAAACTGTCACGCGCGCGCCCATGGGCGATTTGGACAGAGGCATGCTCAATGACTTCGCTGAACGGGTCATGATGCGTATCTGCAACATGCGCGCTCGTAACTTCGTAGACCAACCCACCGGGTTGTTTAATCGATTGAGGTTTGAGGAAGATATACATCAAACGGTCCGGGTAAACAGCGCATGCGAGATTGACGCAGTCGACGTCATTACGCCGAAAGTCCTCAACGATATAGTCAAGGCACCGGGTTATATCTGTGCACAAGACGTGATCCTGACGATAACGTCGCGCCTACAAAACTGCTACCCAATAATTGCTTGCTTTATAAAATCAGTCCGACGCGATTCGGCTTGATTCTCAATGAATGAGCCGGGCCCTGAGCAAATTTGCGAAACTATTCTGCATAACTTCAAAATATCGGCTACCGAGTCGTTGCAGAAGGTGTAGAAAACCAAGAAGTTCTGCAGCGTTACTTGATAGAAAAACCTATGAGTTCCAAGGCCTTAGAAACCTGGATAGGACAAAGAAACTAGGAGGCAATCATGACGTTGAAGGAATCGCACGCGGCGATTGCGCGCTATTTATATAACGCCACGCCTCCGTCAGTCGTCTACCGATTATATAAATCACCGCTGCCGGGCCGTTTTTTATTACAGCCCTTACTTACCGCCCCGGTAAAACCGAATTATTTTACCGCTGACCGACGACTGACCTGTTCTGCGCTCAAGTTGATCTTGGCCCGAGCCGATAGGCTGATGTGAGAAGGATCGCTATTTACTGATTCAGGGAGGAACCTATGTCGTCATACGGCAACTTGCAGCCGCTTCCTCAGGCTCGCACTTTTTTCCACTTATCGCTCGTAGCCGCTGCCTGTGGCGCGTGCGCCCTGCTATTGAGCGGCTGGCGCACCGACAACCAGACAACGCGCCCAGCAAACGCCTGGGCAAACCGCTGTTTATTCCTCGAACGATAGCAAACCCGGCAATTCAGCCAACCGCACCGCACATGGAGAGGCCTTTCAATGAAATGGTTCTACGATTTAAGGATAGCTACCAAGCTCATCACTTCGTTCTTGCTGGTGTTGGTGCTGACGGCCATGACGGGCGTGTTCGCCATCATCCAGTTGGGCCTGGTTAACGAAACTGCCGCTGAGATGCGCGACAACTGGTTGCCTTCGGTGCGGGTTGTCTCCGGCATTCGTTTTTTTGTCGCCAACTATCGGGTCAAGGAACTGCGCTATCTGATGGCCGACAGCCCGACGGAACAGGCGCAATATGAACAGGAGATCGTCGATGCCCGCAAGGAAGTCGAGACCCGCATGGCGCGCTATGAAAAAGAGCTGATCTCAAGCCCGGCGGAACAGGCGTTGTTCGATACGCTCAAGACCAACTGGAACAGCTACCTCAACACCAGCAAGAACCTGTTGGCCGAGTCGCGGCAGGGTTTGAAGGAACAGACCAGTGTCATTCTCAAAGGGGATTCGAAACGGGACTTCGAACAGATCTCCAGCGACCTGGTAAAACTCATCGACCTCAACGACGCCGGAGCCACGGCAGCCAATCAACGCGGTAACGAAATCTACGCCAATGCGCGACTGTCCATCATCGCCGCGGTACTCGTGGCTTTGCTGGTGGGTATCGCGCTGGCGTTGTTTATTTCACGCATCATTTCCACCCCGCTGAAAAGGGCAGTGGATGTGGCCAGCCAACTGGCCGAAGGTAACCTGGCCGTGAAGATCGAAGGTGGTTCCAAGGACGAAACCGGGCGTGTGCTCACGGCGATGCAGGCAATGATTGGCAAGCTTTCGCAGATTATCGGTGAGGTGCGCAATGCCGCCGACGGTCTGGCCAGCGCGTCGGAGGAAGTCAGCGCTACCGCCCAGGCCATCAGCCAGACCACCAGCCAACAAGCCGCAAGCGTCGAAGAAACCAGTGCGTCCATCGAACAAATGAGTGCCAGCATTAACCAGAACACCGAGAACGCCAAGATAACCGACGGCATGGCCAGCAAGGCGGCCAAGGAAGCAGGAGACGGCGGCGACTCTGTTCAGCAGACGGTGCAGGCGATGAAAAAAATCGCGCAACGCATCAGCATCATCGATGACATTGCTTACCAGACCAACTTGCTGGCCTTGAACGCCGCCATCGAAGCGGCGCGAGCCGGCGAACATGGCAAGGGCTTCGCGGTGGTGGCGGCCGAAGTGCGCAAACTGGCGGAGCGCAGCCAGGTGGCCGCTCTGGAAATAGGCGAACTGTCCACCAGCAGTGTCGAAATGGCCGAACGGGCCGGCCATCTGCTTGGCGAGATGCTGCCGTCGATCAACAAGACCTCCGATCTGGTCCAGGAAATCACGGCCGCCTCCGAAGAACAGGCAGCCGGCGTGGCGCAGATCAATTCGGCGATGAACCAACTCAACCAGGTCACTCAGCAAAATGCCTCCAGCAGCGAAGAGCTCGCTTCCACCGCCGAAGAAATGAGTACCCAGGCCGAACAGTTGCAGCAGGCCATGAGTTTTTTCAGGCTGGACGCAAGCGATCAGGCATCGAACGTCACACTGGGCAAATCCAGCCAGGCAAGCAGCGTATCGCGTGCGGTGGCGCGGGCACCGCGAGCGGTCCCGCAGAAAACCTTCCTCAAGAGCGCAGGCCCCGACGAAAGCGAGTTCACGCGGTTCTGAGCGCAAACCGGACGCGGTGCTTTTTTCATGCAGGAGAGCGACATGGGCGCGTTAACCGATACCCGACAGACGACGGCGATTCAAAAGCAGGAGGCGCAGTACCTGACGCTCCTGCTGGGCGGCGAAATGTTCGCCATCGATATCCAGGGCATCAAGGAAATCATCGAGTACGGACACGTGACTCCGGTGCCGATGATGCCCGACTTCGTGCGCGGCGTGCTTAACCTGCGAGGTGCCGTGGTGCCGGTGCTGGACCTCAAGGCACGGTTCGGGCAGCCCTGCACGAAGGTCTCTCGACGCAGCTGTGTGGTGATCCTCGAAGCCAGCAGCGAGGACCACCAGGCCCAGGATATCGGGCTTCTGGTGGACAGTGTGTCAGAGGTACTGGAAATTCCGGCGGACGAGATCAAGCCAGCCCCCAGCTTTGGCGCGCGCATTCGCCCGGACTTCATCAGCGGCATGGCCAAGGTCGCCGGCACGTTCGTCATCGTCTTGCAGGTGGACAAGGTGTTGTCGATGGATGAAATGTCTCAACTGGCGGACGCCGGTGACAGCCCCAGCCTCCAGGAGCTGTAAGTCACGAACAAGGAGTTCGGATTGAAACAGATCAATCTTGAAGATCGTGAATTCACCCAGTTCCAGTCCTGGCTCTATGGTGCAGCGGGCATCCACTTGTCACCCATGAAAAAAGCCCTGGTTGCCGGGCGTCTGTTCAAGCGCCTGCAGTTCCATGAACTGGAGAGCTACGGCGCGTATTTCAAAATGATAATGGGCAAGGAGAACCCCGACGAACTGCAGTTCGCCCTGGACCTGTTGACCACCAACGAAACGTATTTCTTTCGTGAACCCAAGCACTTCGAGTTCCTGCGCGAACGGGTATTGCCCTTCGCGTCGCCAGGCAAGACCTTCAGGGTGTGGAGCGCGGCCAGCTCCTCGGGCGAAGAACCTTACAGCCTGGCCATGACCCTTGCCGAAACCCTGCGCAGCACGCCCTGGGAGGTCATCGGATCGGACATCAGCACCCAGGTACTGGCCAAGGCCCGGAACGGGCATTACCCGATGGAACGCGCCAACAGACTGCCGCAGTCCTTGCTCAGTCGATACTGCCTCAAGGGCATCGGCCAGCAGGAAGGCACCTTCCTGATCGATAAATCCCTGCGCCAGCGGGTCAGTTTCGTGCAAGTCAACCTGATCGAAACCCTGCCCCAACTGGGCGAATTCGATGTGATTTTCCTGCGCAACGTGATGATTTACTTTGATCAGGAGACCAAGCGAAAAGTGGTCAGTCGCCTGCTCCCATTCCTGCGACGTGGCGGCTATTTCATGATCAGTCATTCGGAAAGCCTGAACGGCGTCAGCGATGCGTTCAAGCTGGTGGCGCCTTCGATTTATCAAAAACCGTGAGGCGCCGAAGCTGTCGAGCCACTATTCGCTGATGAGCTTCTTCGGGTTGTCACGTTCACGCAGCACACATTGCATTTCCAAAGCCTCATCGAGGGTGAGCTGAAGCTCTTCATCCTTCCAGGGTTTGCTGATGTAGCGGAAAATGTACCCATCGCTGAGTGCCTGCGTGATCATGCTCATGTCGGCATAACCGGTCAGCAGGATATTCATGCAGTGCGGATCGCGCTTATGCACCTCACGGAGCAGGGTCGGGCCGTCCATGAACGGCATGCGCGCGTCGCAGACGATCAGGTCTATGGGGTGCAGTTCGAAAAGGCTCAGCGCCTGCGCGCCACTGGTGGCCAGCAGCAAATCGTAAGGCTTGCCACGCAGCAAGCGGCGCAGGCTGTTGAGGATACTTTCTTCGTCGTCCACCAGCATGACGGTGTAGCGTTTTTCGCTCAACTCGGTGGTGTTCATGCTCAGCATCCTTCAACGGCAGAGGTAGCGTGGGCCTGTACCTGGGGCTGACGTAACGGGAGCCACGCACGGAAGCAACTGCCCCGGCCCGGTTCACTTTCGACGGTGAGTCTTCCATGGTGCTTGACGATGATGCTGTACGACAGCGACAGGCCCAGGCCCGAGCCCATGCCTACCGGCTTGGTGGTGAAGAACGGTTCGAATATCCGGTTCTGGATGTCCAGCGGGATGCCGTGACCGTTGTCGACGACCTCGACGAACACACCGCCGTCTTCCCTGCCACTGTTGATGATGATTTCGCCATCAACGCCCACGGCATGGCTCGCATTGATGAGCAGATTCAAGAACACCTGATTGATCTGCGAGCCCATGCACTCGATAGGCTCGATATCGCCGTAGCGCTTGATCACCTGAGCCTTGAACTTGATCTCGTTCCAGATAACGTTGAGGGTGCTATCCAGCCTCTTGTGCAGATCGGCCAACTGCCATTCGTAGCTGTCGACATGGGAGAACTCGCGCAGGTCCTTGACGATACGAGTGACCCGGTCCAGCCCCTCGACCGACTCGACGATCAGCTCGTCGATGTCCTGCCGCATGAAGTCGTAATCCGCCTTGTCCCGCATGGCCGCAAGCTCGGGATGAGCCTGCGCATGTTTTTCGTCACTGGCCTGTTCGTAGGCGTCGAGCAATGCGAAAAGATCCACCAGGTAACGCCGCAGGCTGTTGACGTTGGAGCACACAAAGCCGATCGGGTTATTGATTTCGTGGGCCACGCCCGCCGCAAGCTGGCCTATCGCAGCCATTTTCTCGGACTGCAGCAACTGCGCCTGAGCCTCCTCGAGCCGTGCGATCAGCAGCGCCTGGGCGCTCTTTTCCTCTTCCAGCAACTCGTTGAGGTGCGTCAGTTCGAGTTGGCGGGCAGCGGTATCGGTCGTATCGCTTATCGCCAGGCCCACCCCCAGACTGCCGCCATCGGCGTCCTGCACCGGGAAGAACGTGCAGTTCTGATACATGTGCCCGACCAAGCCACTGATCGGCCGGGTGCTTTCGAAGTTGAACAGGTGCGGCCGTTGCTGCCAGGAGGTGAACGCAAAGTTCTGCAGCGTGACGACGCTGTTGATCTTCTGCCGGGTCCAGACCTCGGGCAGTTCCGGAAACACTTCGAACAGCGTGCGACCGACGAGCTCTTCGGCGCTGCGGCCGCTGTTGATGGACATGAAGTGGTTGGAGAACAGCACTTTGCAGTCATGGTCGACCAGCAGCACGCCCATGTTGATGGCCTTGAGCATCGACTCAAGGGTTTCCCGGGAAATTGCCTTGTTGTCTGTCATGAAGACGCCCCTTCAAAGCTCATAGAGCAAGCGATCGATGGCCCGGACCACAACGCCTGCTGTACGTTCGGTAATACAGATCAGCAGGTCGCAAGAGAATTGATGAGCCTGCACCTCGAAACGGATTTCCAACACCATCGCCAGGTGTTCGTTCAGGTTCAATTCATTCAGTGCGTTCGCGGACTCTTCTCTGTGGACCAGAATCGACGGCGCGTCATAACTCACTTGTATCGCCACCTGCTTGGCCAGGCCACTGATGCAGGCGCCGGACAGGATGTTGGTGACATCCAGCATCAGTTCTTCCTGCTGCGCAGGGCCGCCGTCGCTATAGCCGAGCAATTCGGCGAGCTTGTCGGCCCCCATGGAACCAAAGCAAACGAACACCTCTCCGCGCAACTCCCCCAGGAACGACTGGCGGGTGACGATCATGGAGCTTCGACGAAGATGGTCCGGAATCAACAGGTTGTCCTGCTCCCGGATCAGTGGGTGAATGAAAGGAACCGAAAGCGTAACCATGGTGTTGGTCAGCCGGGCCAGTCGTTCGGCGGCCTGCCCCATGGCAATGTTCATCAATTCCTGCAAGGCGTCACGTTGGTCTTCGGTTAGCGCGGCCAAGGTTTCCATCAAAGTACCCCTATGACGTGCAAGGCATTGAGTACAGCTTGCGCCGTAACCGGCTTGGCGACGAATGCAGCAGCGCCCAGATCGGATACGCGCTGCCTGGCCAGCGGCTGGATGTCGGCGCTGATCACCACGACAACCACATTCGCGTCCTCGCGCTTGAGCGCCTCAAGGGTCTGGAAGCCATCCATGACCGGCATGGTCAGATCGAGAAAAAGCAGGTCCACCAAACCGGCGTGATACGCCTCCATCACCTCGGCACCGTTACAGGCCTGGCGAACATCTTCGGTCAGTGATTCTGGCAGGGAACGCAAGACCAGCTTGCGGGACATGGATGAGTCATCAGCGATTAGGACTTTCATGATGCACTCCACATTATGAAGTGTCCTGCAGCCTCGGGAGGGGTCGCAGAAACGAAGATTCGCAAGAACCTTTTAATCACTCTAACCCGACATCTAGCAAAGAGCCATCATCCAATCCTGATATTGCGCGAGGGATTTTCGGAGCCTGTAGGGGTTTCCCTACAGGCCGCCAAAAAGTGTGGCTGCGTGACCTTCGCCCGGCATACCACCGGATCAACCGACGAGGCACATCGCGCCGGGCGCTGACCGCGCTACAGAGTGTAGGAAATACCCACTTGCACCGTGCGCGGCTCGCCAGGGTAGGCGTAGAAGTTCAAGAACGAGCCCTCTTCGTACTCGCGATTGAACAGGTTCTTCACGTCCAGGTTGAGCCTGACCTTTTCGTTGACCTTGTAGTAACCGAGCAGGTCTACGACCGTGTAGGCGTCCATCGCGAACGTGTTGTTGGCCGTCTGCCCGGCACGCTCGGCCACGTATTTGCCACCGGCGCCGAGGCCCAAGCCTTTGAGCGCGCCGTCCTGGAACTCATACACGTTGAGCAGGCTGAAGCTATTGCGCGGAATGTTGGCCAAACGCGTTCCGGTACGGACAGTGGTGTCCTTGGTGACGGCGGCATCCACATAGGCATAGCCGCCGATCATCCGCCACTCGGGCGTCAGGTTGCCGGCCACGTTCAGATCAAAGCCGCGGCTGCGGACCTGGCCCGTCGCAACATTGAAGGCGGAGTCAACGGGGTCGACACCCTGGACATTTTTCTTCTCGATCTGGTAGATCGCCGCATCGACGCTCAGCTGTCGGTCAAGCGCTTCCCACTTCACGCCCATCTCGTAGGACTTGCCCTTCTCCGGATCGAACCCACCGCCCTGACGACTGGCGCCAGTGTTGGGCTTGAACGAGCGCGCGGCATCCGCGTAGAGCGCGACGGTGTCGGTGAGGTCATACATCACGCCGACGCGCGGGGTGACGGCGTTGTCGGCGGCGTTCCAGCTTCTGACACCGGGTACGTAGGACTCGTAATCGTGCTCGAAGCGCTCGAAGCGCGCACCGGCGAGGACTTTCAAGCGCTCGGTCAGTGCCACCTGGTCCTGAACGAAGGCCGCGTAGGTCTTGAGGTTTTCTTTATCGTGCGTCGGCGTGCGGGTCAGCGCCGGACGAGGCTGGCCGTAGACCGGGTTGTAGATATCGATCGGAAAGGTCCCCGCCACGGCGCTGGAACGCTGGATGATCGACTTGTAGTCGTAGTCTTCGTATTCGATGCCAGTGAGCAAGGTGTGATCAAAGCCGCCGGTGGAAAAGTGCCCGGTCAGGTTGAGTTGGTAGTCCTTGTCGGTCCATTCCAGCTTGCGGTAGTTGAAGTTGCGCTGAAGTGTGCGGCCATCGGCATCCAGGCTGGTCGCGCCGTTGGCCTCGACACCATTGCCCTTCATCGTCCCGTCCAGCCACTGGAACCCACCGCCCAGGGTCCAGTTGTCGTTGAGCAGATGTTCGAAGCGCAACTGGGCCATGTTGTTATCGTTGTGCAGGTCGCCGGCGTACTTCTCACCCCAGAAGGTGTCACGGGACGGCGTCCCACGCTGGTTGGCGAAGCGTGTCAGGCCGCGATCCAGCGGGCGATTGTTACGCATGAAGTCGCCTTCGAAGATCACCTTGGTGGCGTCATTGGCCTGCCAGGTCAACACCGGGGTCACGCCGTAGCGTTCGCTCGAGACATGGTCGCGGAAGGTGTCGCCGCCCTCGCCCACCACGTTCAGACGATAGGCCAGCGCGCCTTGCTCATCCAGCGGGCCGGACGCATCGAGGGTGCCGCGCTTCATGCCCTGATCATTCAATTGGCTACCCAGCGTGACCGTGGGCTCGGCCAGCGGCTGCTTGGATACCACGTTGAAGGTGCCACCGGGATCGCCACGGCCATACAGCATGGTCGCCGGCCCGCGCAGCACTTCAAGGCGCTCGATGCTGTTGGCGTCGGGCATGCTCGGGTAGCCGCGGTTGATCGGGAAACCGTTGCGGTAGAACTCGGCAGTGGTAAAGCCTCGCACGGTGAAGCTGGTAAGCCCTTGCCCGCCGAAGTTGTTCGCCCGGCCGACGCCGCCCGCGTAGTCCAGGGCCTCCTGCAGGCGAGTCGCACCAATGTCCTCGACCACGTCCTTGGGCACTACGCTGATGGACTGCGGCGTTTCATGAATCGAAGTGTCGGTACGGGTCGCACTGGCTGAACGTGTCGCGCGGTAGCCCTTGACCGGCCCTTGAGCCGTCTCGTAGTCCATTTCGCCGGTGACCGTGGTCGCCTGCAACTCGAGGCTGGGTTGTTCAGAGGCGGCAACCTGCGCCCAGGCAAAAGGAGTAAACGCCTGAAGCACGCAGAGGGAAATCAGGGTGTGACGCATGGATGTTGGACCTCATGAATGAGCCGACGCGCAGGCAAACCTGCCAAGAATTCGCGGCGCATGATATACCAAACCATTCGCGTATGACATGGATTCTCATTAACTGTTTTTCGCGTATCAGCTTTGTATCAACCGCATAAAAATCCAGGCAAAAAAAAACCACTCGCTGGAGTGGTTCGCCTTTGCCATGCCGGGGCACCCTAGGTTTTTGTGCTTTCCAGCCCCAGCCAGAGAGTCGCGTCCTTCCACGCGCCGACCGTCACCAGCTCTTCCAACGTCTCCAACAGAATCTTTTCCCAACTCAACGCCAGGCGGCTGCTTCTACGGTCTTTGAGTGTCGTCAACGAAACCGTGGATCGGATGCCCGGTCGTTCGATGGTGTGACCGACCAACAGCCCCTTCGCGATATCTTCCTGAACGGCTGCGTGAGCAAGAATGGAGTACCCCATGCCTTCGGCGACCAGACGCTTGGTCAAGCTCACGCTGTCCACTTCGAATATGACGTTCAGCCGCAGTCCATTCTGCGCGGCAACCTGCTCGATCAAGCGACGGTTACTGTGCGGCAGGCCCGGAAGGATCAGCGGGAAATCAGCCAGGCCGGTGATACGCACCGATCTCGGCGCTTCCCCTGGAGGCCCGACCAGCACCATGCGCTCACTGAAAATGGGTTTGACATCAAAGGCCTCGAGCAGAGGCTGGTTGTACACCACGGCTACCTGGATTCGGCCATCCAGCAGCCATTCCTGCAACGACGTGCTCAACCCTTCCAGCGCGTGCAGCGACGCCTTCGGCCAGCGTTCGTGAAAACGACGGATCAATTGCGGCCCCACAATGGTCCCGATCGCAGGAGGCAACCCGATCGCCAAATGGCCGCGCTCTTCAAACGCACTGTTTCGGACATGGTCAGCGGTGTCCTCCATGTAACGCAGCATTACATCCGCCCGCTCCAGCAGACGCGCCCCAGCGGCAGTCAGCTCCACCCCCCTTCCGTGACGAATGAACAGTGCCACCTGAAGCTGCTCTTCAAGCTTGGCGATCTGCCGACTCAGAGCCGGCTGAGCAATGAAGAGCTCTTTGGCCGCACGGCTGAAACCTCCGCACTGGGCCACTTTTACGAAGGAGCGTAGTTCCCGAATATCCATCGTTATCACCATGCCGTAATGGCATAGCTTTGTATCAAAATAAGGTTTTTGTGCCTAGCTTTAGTTTTTTCTATGCTCATCGCTGATAGCTGAAGGCCCAGCTTGCCCGTCAAGGGACGTGTTACCACAAGAATAATGATGCCCATTCTCGGGCCAGGAAATGCCATGAATCAGTTGAAGAAACTCCACGTACAGGTGCTGATAGCACTTGTTGCTGCCGTCATCCTCGGTTTCGCCGCACCGCAATGGGCGGTCGCCATGAAGCCCCTCGGACAAGCATTCATCGCGCTGCTGAAAATGATGCTGGCGCCGATCGTTTTCGTCACCCTGGTTCATGGCCTTACCCATGTTCAGGACATGCGCAAACTCGGCCGACTCGGTATCAAGTCGCTAGTCTATTTTGAAGTGGTCAGCACCGTCGCGATGCTCATTGGTTTCATTCTGGTCAACGTCGTTGAACCGGGCGTGGGCCTGCATGCGACGAGCCTGAATGAATCCAGTGAAGCGATCAAGGCCACCTCTGCGGCAGGCAGTGTGTCGATGATCAACTACCTGCTGGGGCTCATTCCCCACACACTGGTCGATGCTTTCGCCAAGGGCGACATCATCCAGGTACTGATCATCTCGGTATTGGCCGGTATCGCCATCAACCGCGTCTGCGGCCCTGATTCGGTCGCCGTCAAAGCCCTTGGCGAGGCGCAGAGCATCCTCTTCAAAATGCTCGGCTTCATCATGAAGCTGGCCCCTCTGGGCGCGTTCGGCGCCATGGCTGCGGCCATCGGCAGTTACGGTGGCGACACCCTGCTCTATCTGCTCAAGTTGATCGCGGTTTACTACGCCGCTTCACTGATCTTCGTCTTCGGCATTCTGGGCTCGATCAGTTGGTCTATCGGCCTGCCCTTCGGCACTGTGCTGCGCCTGATTCGCGATGAGATCCTGCTGGTGTTCGGCACGGCGTCCGGCGAAGTGGTATTCCCACGCCTGATCGAAAAGCTGCAACGCAGCGGTTGTGACGAAGTGGTCGTCGGTTTTGTACTGCCCGCCGGCTACAGCTTCAACCTTGATGGAACTGCCATCTACATGGCGGTTGCGATCGGGTTCATCGCACAAGCGACCGACACGCCTTTCTCCCTGGTGCAGCAACTGGGTCTGCTGGCGATCCTGAGTATCACCTCCAAAGGCGGTACCACCGTTGCAGGCGGTGCCTTCATCAAGCTGGCCGCGACGTTGCAATCGGTACAAACCCTTCCGCTGAGTGGCCTGGGGTTGCTGTTCGGCATTGACCGGATCATGGCCACCGCTACCGCCCTGACCAATATCGTCGGCAACACCGTCGCGGTGTTTGCCATCGCGCGCTGGGAAGGCGCATTCGACCCCGACGCTTTCGAGCGGGCAACCGGCCGCAAGCCGAGCCGAAGCCTGCTGCGCCCACCGGTCGAAAGCCCGTCAGCCGAGGCGGCCATCGCGCCCGCGCACAAACCGTCTATTCAGTCACCGCGTCCCTGACAGGAAAGCTCCATGAATCGTTTAAAGCCTATCGACCCGAACCACCTCAGCGACGCGCAGCGCCCGGTTTACGAGCGCATCGCCAATGGCCCTCGCCAAGGCGTGCGCGGCCCTCTGGCGATCTGGCTGCATCGGCCAGCGCTGGCCGAGTGCGCCCAGGCACTGGGCCGCTACTGCCGCTATGACACCTGCCTGGACCCGCGCCTGTCGGAGCTGGCCATTCTGTTGATGGGCCGGCACTGGCTCGCCGAATACGAGTGGGCGGCGCACAAGCCTTTCGCACTGAAGGCCGGGCTGGCGCCACACATCATCGAAGCGATTCGGGATGACCGCGAGCCGGCGTTCGAAAACGCCGATGAAGCCCTGGTCTACCGCTTCATTCGCGAACTGCACGCCCAACGCGCTATCGGCGACGGCCTCTACGCCGAATTCGTCGAACTGATGGGTACCGATGCGGCCGTCGATCTGGTCGGCATCGCGGGTTACTACACCCTGATTTCCATGACCATCAAGGTGTTCGAAGTTCCGCCACCTGCGGGCGCCACTGCCGAACTGCCGACTACATTGAACTGAGGATACTTGCATGACTGATACTCTCCCAAAAAGCGATCGCCTCAAGGGCAAAGTCGCTATCGTCACCGGCGCCGGCTGTGTCGGCAGTGGCTGGGGTAATGGCCGCGCGGTCGCGGTGATATTCGCCATGGCCGGGGCGAAGGTGTTCGCGGTCGATCGCGACCTGGGCGCCATGGAGGAAACCCTCGAACGCATCCGTGAAGCCGGCGGTGAGGTCACCCCATTCGCCTGCGATGTCACCGACAGTCAGGCGGTCGCCTCGATGGTCGCCGCGTGCAAAGCGGCTTACGGCCAAGTCGATATTCTCGTCAACAACGTCGGCGGTTCCGCCGCGGGCGGCGCTGTGGCATTGGCCGAAGACAAGTTCGATGCGCAGATCGCCCTGAACCTCAGAAGCGTCTACCTGACCTGCAAGCATGTGCTGCCACTGATGGAAGCACAGGGCGGCGGTTCGATCATCAACACCGCCTCGACGTCCGGCACGCGCTGGACGGGCTCGGCACAAGTGGCTTACGCCGCCAGCAAAGCCGGCGTCATTCAACTGTCTCGCGTCACCGCCGTCGAATACGCCCCCAAGGGCATCCGCGTAAATACGGTGGTTCCGGGGCAGTTGCATACACCGATGGTCGAAGTGCGCCTGGCCGGGCAACGCACGGGCGGCGATGTGAGCAAACTGCTCGATTCGCGTGTGGCACGCATTCCACTCGGGTTCATGGGCGATGGCCGCGATACGGCGTTTGCAGCGCTGTATCTGGCCAGTGACGAATCACGCTTCGTCACCGCCACGGAAATCATCGTCGATGGCGGCATGACCGCACGCTGCGACTGACTCATTCCAAAGGGCTGTGCAAAGCGCAGCCCTGCCCGCCTACCCAACCAGGGCCGAACATGGACGACTTTTCCTGCGTTCAGACGTCACGTCGTCTGTTCATCAAACACACCATGATAGCTGCCGCCGGTATCGGTCTGGCAGGCGGCGTATCGGGGCAGACTTTCGGAGCCAGCATGTCGATTTCATCCAGCGCTACAGGTGCCTGGGATTGTCACACCCATATCTATGGCCCGTGGGCGCGTTTCCCTCTTCCGGCCAACGCGGCCTATACGCCTGAGCCTGCGCCTTTCAGCGAACTGCTGGGCATGCATCGTCGACTGGGTATCAGTCACGGCGTGCTGGTGCAGGCTGCGCCCTATGGCACCGACCACAGCGCCATTCTGGAGGCGATAGCCAGCAGCAACGGGCATTATCGCGGTGTCGGCATCATTGATGAAACCACCACCGACGATCAGTTGCAGGCTCTGCACGACGGCGGCCTGCGCGGTATCCGCTTCAACTTGATGGGCCATCTGCCGGGGGCCCGCGACCCACAAAAGCTGCGCGCATTGGCCGAGCGCGTCGCTCCGCTGGGGTGGCACGTGCTGGTGCACGGGGAGTTGCCGACGCTGTTGCCATTCCTCCACACCTGGCGCGACCTGAAGACGCCACTGGTCATTGATCATATGGCGCGCCCGGACCTCACCCAGCCGGTTGATCCGCGGTTGATGGACGAACTGCGGGCGGAACTGGGCCACGCGAATCGCTGGATCAAACTGTCGGGCATCGATCGTGCCATGCAGGGTCAGCCCGGCCCTTGGCCGCAGGCGCTGGATCAGGTTCGCGCGTTACTGGAGTGCGCCCCCGAGCGCGCCATCTGGGGATCGGACTGGCCGCATCCGAACATCAAAGGGCCGATACCTGACGATGCCCAGCTTCTCGCCTTCATTCGCCAGGTGTGCGACAGCCCCGCCTTGCAGCAGGCGGTGCTGGTCGACAACCCGGCGCGCCTTTACGCCTGATGTGCGTCCATTCAGGAGATCAAACGATGAACGAAATTACCTGGGTTCCCAGCTCCCGCGTGCCCGACCCGAGCGTTCGCGAATTGGACCCTCGATTTGCGCACTACCGCCTTGCCCATGCCAAGGTTGAGCGTCTCGGTACAGGCCTGCGCTGGGCGGAAGGCCCCGCCTGGTTCGCCGACGCGCGCTTCCTGCTGTTCACCGACCTGCCGAACGATCGCATCATGCGTTGGGACGAGACCACCGGCGGCTTGAGTGTCTTTCGCCAGCCCTCGAATCAGGCCAATGGCATGACGCGCGACCGTCAAGGACGCCTGCTCGTTTGCGAGCATGGCGGCCGGCGCGTCACCCGCACCGAATACGACGGCAGCATCAGCGTGCTGGCCGACAGCTTTGCAGGAAAGCCGCTGAATTCGCCGAATGACATCGTCGTGAAGTCGGACGACAGTATCTGGTTCACCGACCCACCGTTCGGCCTGATCAGCGACTACATGGGCCGGCAAGGCACCGCGCAACTGCCGGCCAACCTCTATCGCCTCGATGCGGACGGCAGCCTGCACTGCGTGGCCGAAGACCTCGACGGCCCGAACGGCCTGGCCTTCTCCCCGGATGAAAAGACCCTCTACCTGGTTGAGTCCAGGGCTCGCCCTCGGCGCATCGTCGCCTACAGCGTCGATGAGCAAGGCCAAGTCAGTCATCGGCGTGAGCTGATCGATGCCGGCAGCGGGTTGCCCGACGGGATACGCGTGGATGTGGACGGTAACCTCTGGTGCGGCTGGGCCACGCCTGAGCCCGGACTGGACGGTGTACGCATCTTCGCCCCTGATGGCACCGCGATTGGTCACATCGACCTGCCGGAGCGTTGCGCCAACCTGTGCTTCGGCGGCCCACGCGGGAATCGTCTGCTGATGGCGTCGACCACATCGTTGTACTCGTTATTCGTCAACACTCGCGGCGCTTGAAACAGGCGCCCATTGAAGAAGGCAGCACCATGAAAAAAACAAGATCTGCTCCGATACTGCTGTCCACCGGTTTGGTCAGCCTGCTCGGTTTTTCTCAATTGAGCCAAGCCGCTGAACTGAAGATCATTGCCAGTGGCGCACTGCGGGGTGCCATGGAACACCTTCAGCCGGCCTACGAAAAAGCCAGCGGCAATACCCTGAGTTTCAGTTGGGGACCTTCAATGGGCACATCGCCCGAATCCATTCCAGAACGCATCAGGCATAAAGAGCCGATGGACCTGGCGATCATGGCGGATGAAACCCTGGAACTGCTCTCGCCCACCGGCGCGTTTGATATGACCACCCGCCGCGAGATCGCCGACTCGCGCATCGGTGTCGGGGTGCCTCACGGCAAACCCAAGCCGGACGTATCAAGCGTCGCCGCGCTCACCTCGGCGTTGCTCAATGCCGACAAGATCGCTTACTCCCAAGGTGCCAGCGGCGTGTATATCCGTACCGAGCTGTTCCAGCGGTTGGGCATCAGCGACAAGATCAAAGGTAAAACCGTTGAGATCGCCGGCAAGGAACTGGTGGGCACGGCGCTGGCCAGAGGCGATGCGGACATCGGCATGCAGCAAATCAGCGAGTTGAAGGTCACCCCCGGCGTCGACTACCTGGGCCCGCTTCCCGAAGAGGTACAGAAAATCAGCCGGTTCTGCGCGACAGTCGCCCGCGAGACGCCTCATACACAACCTGCCCGTGAGTTCATTGCCTTCCTCAACAGCCCGGCCGCACGTCATCTGCTGACCGAAAGCGGCCTCGAACCGGCCAACAATCCAACGGCACAGGAGCGTAAATAATGAAAACCCTCTCGCGTATTCTGCTCGGCGCCACCTTTGGCCTCACTTGCGCCGTTGCGATGGCTGCTGGCACACCGATCAAGCAAACGCTGGTCAACTATGACAACGTGCAAATCGAGGTCAGCTCGCAAGGGAAAGGGCCGGTGATCGTGATGCTCCCTTCATTGGGGCGTTCGGCTCGCGATTATGACCAGGTCGCCCATTATCTTCAGGTGGATGGGTTCCGCGTCCTCAGGCCCGAGCCGCGTGGCATAGGGCAAAGCAAAGGGCCGATGGAAAACCTGTCGGTACACGACTTTGCCCGGGACGTCGCAGCAGTCGTCGAACATGAAAACACAGGCCCTGTCGTGGTGGTCGGTCACGCCTGGGGCAACTTCGCCGCGCGCATGCTCGCCGCCGATCGCCCTGACCTTGTCCGCGGTGTAGTGATGGCCGCAGCGTCTGCCGGCAAAGTGCCGCCGGGCTCGACGGAAAAACCGATCAATGCCGAGATGCGGCAGGCCATCGATGGTGCCGGCGACCTGTCGCTGCCCGAAGAGCAACGCCTGATCTACCTGCGCAAGGCCTTCTTTGCCCCCGGCAACGATCCTACTGTGTGGCTGGGCGGTTGGCACCAGGCCACCCACGATGCCGAGTCCCATGCACGCAACACCACACCGGTAGACGACTACTTCGCCGCCGGCAGTGCCCCGATTCTCGATCTGCAAGGTGAAGCGGACACGGTTGCCCCGCGGCGCTTCTCCGGCGTGCTCAAAAGCATGCTCGGTGACCGGGTCCAGGTCGTGGTCTTGAAAGATGCCGGACACGCCATGGCGCCTGAGCAACCCAAAGCGATGGCGGATGCCATCGCTGCGTTTGCCAAGGCCCAGTACGCCCGCAAGATGTAGCGCGCAATACACGCCGCGCAACAGATGAGGAATGCTCCGAACCGAAAGGTCCGGAGCATTTTTCCGTCAGGCCACGGCCAACGCATGCACCGCCCGTCAATCAAATCGGCGACAGACGCCGATCACTTGTCCGCATACACGCGTTTAGCGAAATCGGCGATGGCACTCGCCATTTCACGCGGCTGCTCGGGGGCCATGGCATGTCCGGCGTTGGCAATGGTTTTATGTTCGACCCGATCGCCGAGCATGGATTTAAGAATGTTCGGGATAACGACGGCGTCATGCTGCCCTTGCAGGTCGAGAATCGGCACGGTTGCGCCGGCTGACCAATAAAGATCCACGGGTGTGCTGTCCCGTGCATGGTCTTGAGCCTGGTGGGTCTTGTCGTACCATCCGCTCAGCCAGGCGCGCGGATCGTTGCCGGGGGCGAAGAACGCTTCCTTCAGATAGCTGATTCGCTGGGCTTCGGGTAACGCGTAATTGCCCGCGCCTTTGATCGCTTCGAGCATGCGGCCGTAGGGCTTTTCAGATGAACCGGCAGGCAACTTACCAATCGACGCGGCGGCCAATACGATCCCCTTGACCAGATCTGGACGATCGACCGCCAGCACACGCGCAGGTTGGCTTCCCCAGGCATGCCCGACCACCACCGCAGGCCCGGTGCTGGCTTTATCCATCACCAAGGCGACGTCGGCCGCAAAATCGTGCAGCGTCGGCGTATCCATGGGCGCCTTGCTGCCCTTGACACCGCGAGGCTCCGGACGGATCACGCGATAGCCGTCACCTACCAGGTAACGGGCCACTTCGTCATAGTCGTTCGCGCCACGGCCTTTTGAAGGCAGGATCACGATGACATGCCCCTTGCCCTGATCCAGCGCCTCAATGTGTACATTGCCTTTCTCGGCAACAATTGTTCTGACCATGTCGTCGGTATGTCCCGGCAAGCTATAGGCAACTAGCCCTGCCACTATGAGAGATTTAATCATCTTAGTGTATTGCATTACATGAGCCTTTTATTATTGTTTGGCACGCCAAACCGATGGGTGTGAGCCATCAGGTTTATGCACTTTCAAGAAAATAACCAATGCTGATGCGTCATGGTTTTCGATGCCTGTCGGGCATGGCAGGAATCCCCGCAAACACTGCCACGGCCCCATGCCCTGTGGTTATAGCGACCTATGGTTAAAAGGTGTTGGCGAGGATAAGAAGCGCGCCCCTATGCTTCCAGGTTCCTCACTACAACAATAATGGACGCGCATGAACATACTCACAGCAGGCGAAGTAACAAGACAGGAGGCGCTGGAATCGAGTGCCTGCCGTAAAGCCGCGATAAGGTTAATCCCACTGCTCGCCATCGCGTATTTCTTTAATTATCTCGACAGAACTAACGTCGGCTTTGCTTCACTGACAATGAATGAAGATTTGGGGCTCACTGCTTCCCAGTTCGGTTTTGCAGCCGGCATTTTTTATGTGGGCTATTGCTTGTTCGAGGTACCCAGCAATCTGGCGCTGTACCGCTTCGGTGCGCGGCGATGGCTCGCAAGAATCATGATTACCTGGGGGCTGTTCTCCGCCTCCACCGCGCTGGCTCAAGGGCCGCTCAGTTACGCCTTCATCCGCCTGCTGGCCGGTATCGCAGAAGCCGGGTTCTTTCCTGGCGTCATTTTCTTCTTGTCGCTGTGGTTTCCGATCCAATACCGGACGCGGGTCATGGCCTGGTTTCTGTTTGCCATCCCCGTCTCTTCCGTCCTCGGTGGGCCGCTCTCTGCCGCCATGCTCTCGATGGATGGTCTTTGGGGGTACCGGGGCTGGCAGTGGCTGTTGGTGCTACAAGGCCTTCCGGCATGTGTGCTCGGCGTACTGTGCTTGAAGTGCCTGGCCGACAGGCCCGCAGACGCCAAGTGGCTGACTGTGCACGAGCGCCAAGCGTTGCAGTCGGCACTCGACGCGGAACATGAGTCAAAGGGCGCGCACAGCTTTCGACAGTCCATCAACGACGTCAGGGTATGGCTGCTCGCCGCGATTCTGTTCAGCTACATCATCGGCATCCTGGGCATTGGCGTATGGTTGCCGCAAATCCTCAAAAGCCATGCGCTGACGACGACTCAGATCGGCTGGGTGTCGGCGATACCGTATCTGATTGCCAGTGTCGCGATGCTCGTGTGGGCGAAGGTGCTCGCGCGCAAAAGGCGGTATGTGCTCCACCTGGCCATTACCTGCGCCACCGGAGCGGCCGGGTTTATTTTCTCGGTGGTCTACAGCGACCTGATTCCGGCACTGATTGGCCTCACGGTGGCGTTGATCGGGTTGAGTTCGGTCCGCACGTGCTTCTACAGCATCCCCGCGACGTTTCTGAGCAAGCAAGCCGCGGCCGGTGGCATTGCGTTCATCAACGCCGTGGGTAGCCTCGGGGGGTTGGTCGGTCCTTACGCGGTCGGCTGGCTCAAAGACCTCACCCACTCATTCAACGCCGGCCTTATCGCAATGGCCGCGATGCTGTGTGTCGCGACGGTCCTGACGTTGATTCTGAGGCATGTGATCAAAGAAGCCTGACGCAATGCCCCGGCGGGCTCAACAACCCGCCGGGGCCGATCGTCAATGAGCGTGGAAGGTTTTGCGGCGCGTCATGAACGCCAAGAGTGCCTTTCCAGCTTCAGGGTTATAGCGCGTCAGCGCTTTTGCCACATAGCCCAGCCCCCTCTGGTCGGCATGGTAAGTCAACCCGCCCTTGTAGCGCGGAAAGCCATATCCATGAATCCACACCAGATCGATATCGCCAGGGTGCGCCACGATATCGTTGTCGATCAGCCAGGCGGCCTCGTTGATCATTGCAAACAAACAGCGCTCTTCGATTTCCTGATCGGTGATGTTCCGCGGCGTGATGTGCCATTGCTGCCGGTGCTGGTCCAACACCTCGGTCAACCAGGGGTCCGGCACGGCCTGGCGGCTGCCTGGCGCGTATCGATAAAACCCAACACCGGCTTTTTGGCCAAGACGGTCGGCGGCGTACAGTTTATCGACCCAATCGCAGCGCCGCTCACGCTCGTTCAACCGAGAAAGGCGCCCCTGGCGGTTGCGCCAGGCAACATCCACGCCGGCCAGATCACGCAGTTCAAAGGGGCCGATGGGGAAGCCGAAGGCACGCATCACACGGTCGACATCCTCGGGTGGCGCGCCCTCCTCCAACAGGAACATAGCTTCCCGCTCCCGCGCCGCCAACAGCCGATTGCCCACAAAACCGTCACACACCCCGACCGTTACCGCAACCTTGCCGAGCCGCTGCGCCAAAGCCAGCACCGCCGCCAGCACTGCCCGGTCGGTCTGGGTGGTACGCACCACCTCCAGCAGTTTCATCACCGGCGCGGGGCTGAAGAAATGCATGCCCAGGACCTGCTGTGGACGGCTGACGCCATCGGCGATGGCTTCGATGTCCAAGTAGGACGTGTTGGTCGCCAGAATGGCGTGCGGCTGACACAACCTGTCCAGTTGTTGAAACACCGCACGTTTTACCTGCAGGTCTTCAAACACCGCTTCGATGACCAGGTCGGCGTCCGCCACCGCGTCCATTGAGGTCGACGGCCGAATCAAGGCCCGGCAGTGTTGCGCAGCCTGGGCATCGAGCCGCCCTTTGAGCAACGCGTCCCGGTAATAGTCGTCGATGTTTTTCACACCGCGTTGCAACGCGGCATCCTGCACGTCGATCAGGCTTACAACGAGGCCTGCATTGGCGATGCAGATGGCAATCCCGGCGCCCATGGTGCCTGAGCCAATCACCGCGACCTTTTGAATCGAGGGCGCGTGGCCATTGGCAGCGAGCTGACGCGTGCGGCTGGCCAAGGCGCGCTCAGTGAAAAACAGATGCCGCAACGCCTTGGCCTGGGCCGATTGTCGGCGCTCGATAAACAGCCTGCGCTCCACGGCCATGCCTTCGTCAAACGGCACGGTCAGGGCGGCCTTGATCGCCTCGAGGGCAGCCAGGGGCGCTTGTTGCCCGCGCATTTTTTTCATGACGCCGGCGACTTTCGCCTCGAATTCAGCGGCGTCATGTTCGGCAATCAGCCGATCTCGCGTTCGCCGCCAGAAGGGTTGGGCCACACTGAAGCGCCGTGCGTACTCAATCGCTGCGACGTGGACGTCGGTCGCCACGCAGTGATCGATCAGCCCGGCTGCGTGTGCCTGCGCCGCCGTCAGACGCTGCCCGGCAATGACCAGGTCGACGGCGATCAACGCGCCACACAGGCGAACCAAGCGCTGCGTGCCGCCGGCACCGGGGATCAAGCCCAGGCTGACCTCGGGCAGACCAAGCACCGCAGACGCATCCGCGACCCGCAGATGACACGCCAACGCCAGCTCCAGCCCCCCGCCGAGCACGGAGCCGTGAAGCGCAGCAATCACCGGTTTGGGGCTGTTTTCAATGGTGTTCAGAACGTCCGGAAGGTGCGGCGCCATCAACGGCTGGTCGAACTCCTTGAGATCGGCTCCGGCCACAAACGTCGTGCCCTGGCAGGCGAGGACGATGGCGCGCACCGTGGGGTCGGCCTGAGCCTGTGCCAAACAGTCCGACAGTTGTTGCCGGACGCCTTGGGACAACGCGTTCACCGGCGGGTTATGGATGACGATGACACCAATGCCATCAGCTGAATTCAAACTGACCAAGGATTCCATGAGCGTTACCTGAGTGATGCGACCGTCGCCTGGTAACGATCCTTCGTCACCAGGCGGAAGGGTCACAGGAAGGAAATGGGATAGCTGAGGATCACCCGCGTGTCGTTGGCATTACGGGAGAAGTCCGAGCGGTACACCGCGTTGCGCAGGCGTATGTCCAAGGCCTTGAGCGGCCCGCTCTGCACCCGATACTGCAGTTCGACATCCAGCTCACGCTCGCCGCCGGAGTCGGTCGTGCGCAGCTCTGCGTCGGAGCCCTTGATGTAACGGGTCATGAAGGTCATCCCCGGCAAGCCCCACGACGCCAGATCGCGCGCATAACGCACTTGCCATGAGCGTTCGCCCTTCTCGGCAAAGTCGCCCACCTGCACGAAGTTGACCAGGTAAGGGTCGGTACCGTCGACGTAGGGAAACGCCGAATCCCCGTGCATGGCTTGATACCCCAGGCTGAATGCGTTGCCCCGCCATTCATAGGTAGCCAGCCCGCTGAACGCACGATTGTCCACCTGCCCGGCGCGCGCTTGCCCCTGATCGTCGCTGACAAACAGGCGCAGATCCGCCTTGAACTTACCCTCACCGACGTCGTGGGTACTGTTGAAACCGAGATAGTGCTGCTGGTAGACATCCTCCAGTCGTCCGAGCTGATAGGTCAGCTGGAAATGCTTCCAGCGGTAAGCGGCACCCGCCAACTCGAAGTTGCCGCCGTCGAGCGCGCCGGAAAAGCGCCGATTCTTGTTATTGATCGACAACCCTCGCGCACCGGTGACATCGCGATCGGTGACCTGATCAAGGTGCCCCCCGATCAGCTCCAGGCCATTCCACTCCCGGGACTCGATCATGCCTCCGCGAAACGTTTGCGGGAGCAAGCGTCCGAAGTTCGCTTGCAGCGTCGGCAGCTTGGGCATCAAGGTGCCGACCTTCAGCTCGGTTTTGGACACGCGCATTTTCGCGGTCAACCCGGCCTTGGAATACTCGCCCGGGGCGCTGCCGTCATCGCGAACCGGCAGTAACCCCGTGCCGGTTCGATCCGGACTCGAATCGAGTTTCAGGCCGACCATGGCGATCGCATCCAGGCCAAACCCGACGACGCCGGGCGTGTAACCCGACTGTGCGCGCAGAATGAAGCCCTGCGCCCATTCATCGCGTTTTGATGGGCCGCTGCCGTCGCGAAAATCGCGGTTCATGTAGAAGTTGCGCATTTCCAGGTCGACCTTGGAGTCGGCGAAGAAGTCGGCTGCCTGGGCGGTGGCCAGGCAGGGTCCGACGGCGAACACCACGCCCCACGATGTGCATATTTTTTTATTATTCATGATGATTTCCGGGCGGTACGCAGCCACACCGCGCTCGTTCGAGATCGGTGGGCCGGTATATCCATCAGGTAAGAGTGAGGGTGTCAGTGCATCGCGGTCATGTAGTCGCCGGCCTTGCCGGGAATCGATTGACCTTGGACTTTGCCGAGAAACGCAATCGCCCGGGCGACGTCTTCCTCGCTCAGATAAGGCGTTTGAGGAAATGAGTGTTTGTTGGAGGCCCAGGCCGCCGCGTACACGTTATCCGGCGTGCCTTCAAAGCGCGCGCGCACCAGTTTCATGGCCTGCTCAGGGTGCTCGTTGATCAGCGTCGTCGCTTGCGCCAGCGCGTCCAGGAATGTCTTCACCGTCTGCGGGTTTTCATCGGCCCATTGCTTGCGCGCACTCAAGGCGATGGAGGGATAACCATCAAGCTCCTTGACCTGTCCTTCGGCCATATCCAACAGGGTGAAACCTTTGTGTTCGATAATGGCGCTGTCCGAGGTCGGAGAGGACAGTGCGAAACCGTCGATACGTTCCTGGGCGAACGCCGTCAGAATGGCGCTGGCACTGTTCAGGTATAACAACGTGAAGTCCTTTTCTGCCGAAAGGCCGCCTTTTTCACCGAGAAACCGCACCAGGAAATCAGCACTGCCGCCCGCGCCGCTGACCGCAATCTTCAAGCCCTTCATCGCTTTCAGCCGCTGCTCCATCGGCGTTTGCGCGGTCAGGCCCAGTTGGTCGGCTTTCTTCTGGCTGATCACCACGTTGCTTGCGTACTGCCCCACCAGCCGGCCCAGCAGGGTCAAGTCGGCGCCCTTCAATTTCGCGTTGATCGAGTTCTGGATCGCACAGGAACAGAACTCGACGGTTCGACTGGCCAGGCCCGAGGTCGCGGCACCGCCGCCCTTGAACTTGACGAGTTCGACATTCATCCCCTGCTTCTTGAAATAGCCGCCATCCACCGCCACGAACAGCGGCATATGCACGAACCCATCGGTGCCCAGGGCAACTTTTATATCCTGCGCATAAGCGCCAGTGGCGCCAGCCAGCAACGAAGCGACAAGGCCCGCCTTTGCGATCAGTTTTTTAATAGACATGCGTACACCTGTATTTTCTTGTGAGTTATGAACAGGTCAAACCGAAGCTTCACGATCACCCAGATCTTTTTTCCATGGCATCAGGCGTGTCTCGACCATACGCACGATCGCTTGCAGCAGCAGCGCCAGAGCGATGATGGCGACCAACGCGGCGAACACCCCAGCGGTGTCCAACTGCCCCGCCGCATCTTGCAGCAGATAGCCGAGCCCACGATTGGACGCCATGATTTCGCCGACGATGGCCCCGATCAGCGCGTAAGGCACCGAGAGCTTGAGCCCGGTGAATACCCATTGGATGGCCGAAGGGAACACCACCTTGGTGATCAAGTGATGCTCGCGTGCGCCCATCAAGCGCAGGATCTCCAGCTGCTCGCGGTCGACCGCTCGCACGCCGCTGTAGGTGTTGAGGAAGACAAGGAAGAACACGATGGTGGCGGTCAGGATGATCTTCATCTCGATCCCGATGCCGAACCACATGATGAACAGCGGGGCCAGGGCCACTTTCGGCAAGCTATAGATCGACACGAGGATCGGATCGAGCAGCTTGGCCAGCAATTCGTTACGGCCCAACAGCAACCCCACCCCGATCCCGACCGTCGCCCCGAGCACGAAGCCGGCAAGGGTTTCCACCACCGTGATCCCACCATGGGAAAACAGCCTTCCGCTGATCACCAGCTCGTAGAACTTGCCGGCGATTTCACTGGGAGAACTGACGAAAAAGGGATCGATCAACGGCCCCGATGACAGCTCCCACGTGGCGAACAGTGTGATGAAGATCGCCAGACGTCCAAGGAATATATTCATGCTCGGTTACCCTCCGATGCATCGTTCAAAGATGGGGTCATGAAGTCCCACAAGTCGCCGCAAAGCTGGTGGTACCTGGGGTCCTTGCGCAGTTGGAGAATGTTGCGCTCCTCGCCCAGCGGGATCGGCACGTCCTTGACAATGGTGCCGGGCCGGCCGGCGAAGATCAGGCAGCGATCCCCCAGGGCGACGGCTTCATCCAAGTCGTGAGTCACGAAGATCACGGTCTTGTTCAAGCGCCGACTGAGCCGAATCAGCTCGGTCTGCATACGCATGCGCAGTTGCGCATCCAATGCCGCGAAAGGCTCGTCCATCAGCAGCGTTTCCGGGTCATAGGCGAGCAGGCGGGCCAGCGCCGCACGTTTGCGCATGCCGCCGGACAGTTGGCTGGGGTAGGATTTTTCGAAGCCTTCAAGACCGACCAGTTTGATCAGTTCCTGAATACGCTCGCGCCGTTGCACCTTGGGCATGCCTTGGATTTCCAGGGGCACGGCAATGTTGCCGACCACATCGCGCCAGGGCAGCAAGTGGTCGCTCTGGGTCATGTAGCCGGTACGGCCATTGACCCCGCATACGGCTTTGCCGTTGTAGACCACCTGCCCTTCGGTGGGCGCGAACAGCCCCGCGACCATGTTCAGCAGTGTGGATTTACCACATCCCGATGGCCCGACCACGGTGACCACTTCACCCTTCTCGATCGACAGGTTGATGCTGTGGGATGCCTGTTTGGCCACGCCCTTGACCGTGAAGGATTTGGAAACACCGATAAATTGGATCAGCGCCGACGCGCGCTCATCCCGTTCCGCGCCAGCTGGCGTGGTGATGGCTTTTAATGCGACAGGCATGATGGGCTCCTTCTCTGAAAATGCAGGTTGCCCAGAGGGAGCCGTTGGTTCGATGTGCAGTTGAGTACGTTCATAGCGACCTACTTGTTTTTATGAGTCGTTGATGAAGCTGTCTTGATTATGAAACCGGGGCTGTGAGGGTCAATCCACCTATTCCACAGAGTGGAACAGGTGTTGCCTCACGCCAGCAGTGCCAGGCCATCCACCGCCCTGACACCCTGCCCTTGCGCGAACACGCGCAAAGGGTTGATTTCGGCTTCGTGGAGCTTGGTGCCCAAGGTCGTTGCCATATCGGCGAAGGCCATGATGCAGTCGACAAGCGCACCGATATCCGCCTTGGGGGCGCCGCGATAGCCGTCGAGCAGCGCAAAGGTTTTCAGTTCTCTGAGCATTGCCTGCGCGTCGTTGCGGCTGATCGGCAGCAGCCTCATGCTGGTGTCCCGCAGCAGTTCGGCGCTGACACCGCCCATCCCCAGTAGCAACGCAGGCCCCAGTTGCGGGTCTCGATGGAAGCCCAGGATCAGCTCGTGGCCGCCGCTGACCATCTCCTGAACCAGAAAGCGCTCGGGGACAAAACCCACCTTGTCCGCGACCACGCCGCGCATGTGTTCCAGCGCCTGGCCAATGGTGTGTTCGGTAAGACCGAGCGCGACGCCGCCCACTTCGGTTTTGTGGGGAATGCGCTCGGAGAGCACCTTCAGCACAACCTTGGGGCCGAGCGCACGAGCGGCGTCTATTGCCTGGCTCGTATGCTCAACCGCCCGTTCGCGGGTGACCGGCACGCCAAAGCGGCTGAACAGCGCCTTGCTGTGCCGTTCATCCAGGGTGCCGCTCGGCAATTGCTCAACTTCCGTCGCGGTCATGGCTTGATTGCGCGCTTGCGTCGGCGCCGCGCACGGCTCGACAGCGCTGTGGCCTTTCAAGGCCAGCAACGCACTGGCACACGCCTCAGGCGCGGTAAAGGCGATGCCTTGGTTGCTGTTGATGCGCAGCAAGGCTTGCGGTGCATAAGGACTGACATAGGCGAGGACCGGCTTGCGGCTGTCGCGCTGACTGTCGCGGATTGCATCCGCCATCAATGTCGGGCGGGCGACGCCGGACGACCCCACCACGCTGATGACCGCGTCGTAGTCCGTGCTTTCCAGCAGGATGCACATGGCCTGCTGCATGATATGCGGCTGCAGGCCGGCCAGCGTCAGGTCGATAGGGTTGCGATCCAGCACGGCCTGGTCGCCGATGTCGAGATCGCGCAAACGCGCGGCGGTGGCCTCGCCCGGCGGTGGGGTGTCGAACCCGCTGGCGCCCAGGGCATCTGCGATCAGCGTACCGGCGCCGCCTGTGGAGGTCAGAATCGCCACACGATTGCCCGCCATCGTGCGCCGGCTGGCCAGTGCGAAAGGCAGGTCGAGCAAGTCGGCAAAGGTCTGGGCGCGAACAATGCCCAATTGTTTGAAGTAGACATCGTAGAGCGCGTCGGCACCGGCCAGGGCGCCGGTATGGGACGCCGCCGAGCGGGCACCGGCCTCGGAACGTCCGACCTTGAAGACGACGATCGGTTTGCCGGCAGCGCGCGCCTTGAGCGCGGCACGGCTGAACTTGGCCGTGTCGCGAAGCCCTTCCAGATACAGGGCGATAACGTCGGTTGCCGCGTCATCCACCAGGTAATCGACGAAATCGGCGACGTCCAGATCGACCTCGTTGCTGGTTGCCACCAACTTTGAAAAGCCGATGCCGGCAGCTGCGCCACGGGACAGGATAGAGCCGAGAATCCCGCCACTTTGCGAAATCACCGCGATATTGCCGGCCCGCAACGCCTCCTGATCAAGTGCGCCGCTGGCAGACAGGGTGATGCCTTGAGTGAGGTTGATCAGGCCGATGGTGTTCGGCCCCAGCACGCGCATGTTGCCTCGCGCGGCTTGCAAGGCTTGCTGGCGCGCGATGCCCTCCTCGCCGGCTTCGCCATAACCACCGGCAAGCACGATGGCCGCCGGCGTGCCCATGGCCGCCAATTCGGCCACGGCCTGGTTGGCGCGTTCGGGGCCGAGCAGGATGATGGCGGCGTCCGGCACTTCCGGCAATGCGGCGATGTTGGGATAGCACGTCAATCCATCGATCTCGGCGTAGCGTGGATTGACCGGGTACAAGCGGCCGGCGAAGCCATGTTTACGCAAGAACGCGATGGGCCTGCCGGAGGTTTTTTGCGCGTCCCCGGAGGCGCCGATCACGGCGACACTGCGCGGGTTCATCAGGCGGGAAATGCTGTCCATGCTCACCCCCTCTTCGCCTTGGCCGCCAGAAAAGCGGCGACCGATGCCTGGTGCTCGGCGGAGGTGTAGCAGATGCCCTGGGCCTGGCTGCCCATGGCCAATACCTGGGCCTGGGTGAGTTCGAAGCTGTTGTTCAGGATGGATTTGCTCAAGGCCAGCGCAGTGGCCGAGCCGGCGGATAACTCAAGGGCCCAGCGCCGGGCCTCCACAAGCAGGTCGTCATGCTCCACCAGCCGGTCCACCAGGCCGATCGCCAAACCTTCTTCAGGCTGCACGGTGCGCCCGGTATAGATCAGCTCCTTGGCCTTGGGCAGCCCGACGCGACGCGGCAGCAGATACAAGCCACCGCCGTCGGGAATCAGGCCCCGTGCGATGTAGCTCATCGCATAACTGGCTTGCCGCGAGGACACCACGAAATCGCAGCTCAACGCCAGGTCGCACCCCAGGCCCGTGGCGGCGCCGTTGACCGCGGCGAGCGTCGGCTTGGGCAGGTTGAGCAACAGGGACACCGCATGATGCACGCGCTGCTGGCGCTTCCAACCGTTGTAGGCCACCTCGCCCGCCGGCGCACTCATGCGCTTTTCCATGCCTTTGATGTCGCCTCCGGCGCAGAAACCCTTGCCGGTGCCGGTGATGATGAGTGCGCGAATCGCGCGGTTCGCGGCGACCTCCTCCAGCAGCTCGATCATCTGGCTGCGCATCTCGTCGCTGATCGCATTACGCGCCTCGGGGCGGTTGAGCGTGAGCACGGCGATACCGTCGTCATCAACGGTCATGTGGATCGGCGAAGTAACACTTTGCAACATCGTCATGGGGAATCTCTCTCTTGTTGTTGGCATGGCAGCGGCCCAAACTGAAAGGCCTTGCGCTGATCCGAGTCTATGGAGCTCCCCATGATTAACAATCCGCCAATTCCACTGGGTGGAACACGATGAGAGAGGATGACGGCCTGGACAGACCCGGTGCGGGCAAGGCGCCCCTCAACCGCTCGCTTGAGCGGGGCCTCGAGATTCTGCGGGCCTTTCGCGCGGGCACCGAGTACCTGGGGAATGGCGATATCAGCGAGCGCACGGGTTTGTCCAAGTCGACCATCAGTCGCTTGACCCAGACGCTGATTCACAGCGGGATGCTGGTGTACGACGGCCAGCGCAGCGCCTATCGCCTCGCGCCCGCCACGCTTTGCTTGGGCAACGCCATGTACAACAGCAGTTCACTGATTCAGCGCGCCGCGCCACTGATGCGCGAGGCGGCTCATGCACTCCGGGTGAATGTCGGGTTGGCCGCCGCCGACCGCGATGAAATGATTTACCTGGAGTCGATCCGCCTGAGTCGCAAGAACACGCCACGCACCGTACAAACCGGGCAACGGGTACCCATGGAGTTCACCTCGCTGGGACGCGCTTACCTGGCGACGATTCCAACGCAGAAACAGCAAGCGCTGCTGGCGCTGTTCAAGGCCAGGCGCTGCGACGCCAGATGGGAGGGGTTGGCGGCCGAGATCGCCGAGGCCGATGAAAGCATCCGCCTTCGCGGGTATTGCGCGGCGTCCTGGCAGGCCGAGGTGGTGGCTATTTCGACCCCACTCGGCATACGCAATTATCAGGACCACATTTTGAATATCAGCGTGTCGACCCCGCAGCCGATCGAAGCGGTGGTCGCGCAGTATGCCGCGCCGTTGCTGGCGCTGGCGGACAAGATCCGCGCCAGTCTCGATGCGGCGTAAACGTCAGTGCCGGCGCGCGCTTGCCTTCATGGGCTGGGAGTCGTGAGGCTGGCGAGAAAGTCAGCGACCAGCCGGTTGAACGTCTCGCCCTGATCGTCGTGGACATAGTGACTGGCGTGCGCGACTTCCACCGTCTGCACCTGCCGATTGCTGTCACGCATCGCCTGCAGCGTCGCGGTGGGCAGGAAGTCCGAACGCCCGCCACGAATGAACAGGGTCGGGCAGTCCAAGGCCCGCACCGCCGGCCACAGGTCGGTCGGCTCGATGCTCAGGCGCGCCTCGGCGATGCCTTGCTGATCGTGCCGCCAGCTGATCAGCCCTTCGTGCGCTTTCATCGAATGCGCCAGCCTGGAAGCGAGGCCCTGCTCCGACAAGCCCGGGCGCGACGCCTGCCAGAAAGCGCGGGCGCTCGCCCAGCTGTCGAAGTGCAACGGCGTCTGGCTCATTTCACGGCGAATACGCGCCGCGCCGTCGCCCTGGATCGAAGAGCCGGGACCGATGTCTTCGATGATCAGCCCGTGCAAACGCCCTGGGTTTTGCCGTGCATATTCAAGGGCATTGGCGCCACCCAGCGAATGCCCCAGCAACACGAAGCGTTGCAAACCGAGGTGGGCGACGAAGTCCTCCACATCCTCCACATAAGATTGCGTGTGGTAGCTGCTCGGCGTGGCCCAATCGCTCAACCCGCGACCGCGCTGGTCCAGGGCGTAAACGCAGTAACCGGGGCCCAACGCCTGCACCAGCGACTCCCAGGTCTGCGCATAGGCCCGCAAGCCGTGCAGCAGAACCAGAGGCACGCCGCTCGGCTCGCCCCATTGCAGAAAATGCAGGCGCAAGCCTGTGCGATTAGTAAAAAAACAGCTGGCAGGCGACATCGTTGTGCTCCATGAAGGCTGGGCTTGGGCCGGCTTAGAAACGATCGAAACGATACGGGCTCGGATCGATGATCGGGGTATCCCCGCTGACGATATCCGCCGCCAGATGGCCGGCCGCCGGCGAGGTACCGAAACCGTGCCCCGAGAAACCGGTGGCGACAGTCAACCCGGGAATTTGCGCGACCGGCCCAATCACCGGGTTCGAGTCCGGCGTCACGTCGATGGTGCCCGCCCAGGCCTGGGCGATCCGCGCCTGCTCGAATACCGGCCAGGCGGCCTTGAGGTTGTTCATCGCATCGTTGTTGAGCCGCGGGTTGGCGGCCGGGTCCTGCACCCGTACCCGTTCGAACGGGCTGACACTGTCGGCCGACCAACGCCGGGCCAGCGCCAGGTCGTTAAAGAAATACTTGCCCAGCGACACGTTCAACACGCTGCGCTGCGCGCGAAACTGCGGCATGTATTGCTTGGCGAGCAACAGATGATCGAGGGTCAGGTAGGCGTCCAATTTGCCGCGTTGGGTAATGATGAAACCGCCGTCCTTATGCTTGCGAAAGGAAAAGTCCGGCGCGCCCACGGCGATTTCCGTAGGCCCGTCCATCGGATGCGTGCGCAGCACCGAACAGGTCAAGGCCAAGGTCGGCAACGCCACGCCGAGGTTGCCCAAAAAGCGCCGCGACCACATCCCCCCGGCCAGCAATACCTGATCGCAGCGAATCTCACCCTTTTCAGTGACCACCCCACTGACCTTGCCGGCGGACATCTGCAGTGTACGCACCGCACACTGCTCGATGATCACCACGCCCTTGGCCATGGCCGCCTTGGCGATCGCACTGCTGGCCAGGGTCGGCTCGGCCCGCGCATCGGATGGCGTAAAGATACCGCCGGCCCAGTCAGCCACGCCGCCCGGCACCCGTTGCGCGATCTCGCGCTGGCTCAGCAACCGCGAGTCGAGGGACAGATGTTCGACCGATTTCAGCCAGCTTTCATGCATCGCCATCTGCGCCTCGTTGCGGCCCAGGAACATGATGCCCTCTTGCCGATACCCGACGTCGGCGCCGACCCGCTCAGGCATCTGCGCCCACAAGCGATCTGCGGCGAGGGCCAAGGGGATATCGGCGGCGTGCCGGCTGGTCTTGCGTACCCAGCCGAGGTTGCGTGAGGACTGCTCGCCGGCGATACGGCCTTTTTCCAGCACCACCACCGCGATATTGCGTTCGGCCAATGTCAGCGCAGCCGTCAAGCCGATAATCCCGCCGCCAATGATGACGACGGACGTCGCGAAGGGGAACGTGGTTGACGTGTTCACGGGCGCTATAGTCGGGGCCATGATCAAGACTCTGTGAGCGATTGAGGTCGGCCGCGCAAGCGCACGGCCGCGTAGCGGTCATTGCGACAGGCGGATGACTTCGACCTGCGCCTTGGAGGCGTTGCGATAGGCCGTCACTTCCAGTTCCACCTTGTAGACCGTCGAGCCCAACGGCGGGCAGGTCACGGTACTGGCCGGATCGACACCGCGAAACTTCTCGCCGATCAGACCCATGACCGCCGGAACGTCCTTGGGGTCCTGGATGAACACCCGCGAGCACACCACATCGGCCAGGCTGGCGTCGACGGCGGCGAGGGCCGTTTCGATGTTGGCGAATACCTGATGCGTCTGTTCGAGGATGTCCTCGGGGATCAACTTGGTTTGCGGGTTGCGGCCTGCGGTATTGGAGACATAGATCCAGTTGTCCACCACCACCAGGCGTGAATAGCTGGCTTGGTCTTCAAACGGGGAACCGGTCTTGAGCTTGATGATTTTGGTCATGTCGTTGCCTCTTCAGATGGATAAGGGTGGCTTAGCGCAACGCGGGGGTTTCCCACAGATTCAGTTTCACGCCGATGCCTTTTGCGATGGCATTGCGATACACCACCGTGCCCCAGGCCACGTCTTCCACGGGCATGCCGCCCACCGACATGATGATGATCTCTTCGTCGTTCCGGCGGCCCTGGGCATCGCCGGCAACGATCTTGCCGATGTCTTCGAGCTCGTCGCGCTGCATCTTGCCTTCGGCGATCATGTCCATGAACCGCACACCGATCACCGGCACACAGTGGTGCGCGGGCTTGGGCAACTCTTCGAACCAGGCTTCATAGAGGCCGGTGTTATCCAGCACCTTGCGCACCTCGGAGCTCTCCATGCCTTCATCCAGGGAGCAGGACGCCGGCATCGCCATGAAGGCGCCCGGTTTGACCCACTCACGCTTAACGATTGGGTAGTTCGAGGGGTCGCCGACCTCACCGGAGCTACAATAAGTAACAAGGTCGGCGTCGCGGACCACATCTTCGAGGGTGTCGACGACTTTTATCGTGGTCACCTGTGGGTAGGTTTGCTTTACCCAGGCAATAAAATCGTTGAGGCTTTTCTCGCCGCGTCCCTTGATCTTCAAGGTATCGATCTGCGGGCACACCGCGATGAAAGCGGCCAGCGTGGTCTTGCCCATCACCCCCGGGCCCAGCAGGCCGACGACTTTGGCATCCTTGCGGGCCAGGTGGCGCGCGCCCACGCCGGGAATCGCGCCGGTGCGATACGCCGACAGCAGGTTGGCCGACATGTGCGCCAGCGGTGCGCCCGTGTCGGGGTCGTTGAGCGTGAACATCAGGATCGAGCGCGGCAGGCCTTTGTCGCGGTTGGCGATATTGGAGCCGTACCACTTCACGCCGGCGGTGCAGAAGTTGCCGCCCAGGTAGGCCGGCATCGCCATCATGCGTCGGTCAGCGGTGGGTTTGGGCATGTTCGGGAATGGTGATTCCTTGGGGAAAATCACCATCGCGCCGTGGGAATCGTTGTTCGGGCCCGCCATGCGGTAGTCGCCGATATACAGCAGGCCGAACATCTCTTCCATGGTGTCGACACAGGCAAGCATGTCGGTGACGCCAGCGCGGATCATGTCCTGCTCGGACAGGTAGATGAAGTCTATTTTTGTAGTCGTGGACATAATTATTCTCGGGCTGAAGGTGATATCGCTGCGGTAGGCGCGGCTCCCACGCTGTCGAGTCCGAGTATCGGGCTGGGCTTATCGGCGGTATTGTAAATTTCGGACATCGGCGCTTGCCGCGGGCACCTGAGTTGGCGCGATAAATGCCTGAATATTCGCGCATATTGCCAATCGAAGGTTCCGTCATGGTCAACCTGTGTGCGCCGAGGCCGCGGCACCCAACCGCCTACGAACAACCCTGGTTCGTACTCAACTCATCGCGGTATTCGGTGATGCCTTCCGAACACCCGGCGATCTCGCATTTCTATGCCTTCGATGTCGCCCAATCGACCGACGTGCTGGCGGTGCCGGATGGCTGCGTGGACATCGTTTTCGACTGCGATGCCACACGTCCCACCGTGCGGATCTGCGGCACGCCGCTGGAGGCGCAGCGCGTCGAACTGCACCAGCATCATCACTACTTTGGCGTGCGCTTTTCACCGGGGGTCATTCCAGGCTTCATCAATGTGCTGGCCGCGGACCTGACCGAACAGGAGCTGGATCTGCTCAAGGTCTCGGGGTTTGCCCAGCGCATGTTCGAGAACATCGTGCAAACCCCACGGCTGGAAGAGCAGATGAGGCTGTTCAATGACTACCTGGCCCCGCGCCTGATGGGCAGGACCTCGAAACTGACGGCGATGGTGATTCAACAGGCCCTGGTGCATCGCGGTGACCTGCGCATTCAGCAGCTTGAAGACCTCAGCGGCTACACCAGCCGCACCATCCATCGCCAGTTCAGCCAGGACACCGGCATGTCGCCGAAGATCTTTTGTCGCATCATTCGCTGCCAGGCGGCCCTGGAAACATTGAACACCCAGCACGATGTATCCTTCTCGGAACTGGCGCTGGACCTGGGCTTCTCCGATCAGTCACACTTCCTGCGCGACTTCAAGAAGCTGGTCAGTACGACACCCTGTGACTACCAGCGCAAAATTGTGCAGAACGCCTACAGCGACCGCATCAGCTTCGCCTGAACGCGCCGCATCAGGCAGCGTTCACCCCCCTCCCCCGCGCGACGAAAAATAAACCTGCGTCTCCATCATTTCTCCATAAAACCTACGCTGAAAGTGCATGCTTGCCGTGCATCATCCAACCCGTTGCCAGAAAACCGCGCGCCGTTGCAGCATGGCCCGGTAGCACAGGGCACATCGACCGAGCAGAACATGACCGAATCACTCGTTGCATCAACCGCTAATCAGGCACTGATCCTGATCGCCGAAGACGAACCGGAAATCGCCGATATCCTCACGGCCTATCTCAAACGCGCCGGCTTTCAAACCGCGCATGCGCAGGATGGCCGTCGCGCACTCGAACTGCATCAAACGCTCAAGCCCGACCTGGTGCTGCTCGATGTACTGATGCCGAAACTGGATGGCTGGATGGTACTGGCGGAGGTTCGTCACCGCGGTAACACGCCGGTCATCATGCTGACCGCACAGGACCAGGACGTGGACAAACTCATGGGGCTGCGTATTGGCGCCGACGATTACATCGTCAAGCCGTTCAACCCGGCCGAGGTCGTCGCCAGAACCCAGGCGGTGCTGCGCCGCTGCATCGACAATGGCTATTTGACGGGGCGCAGCGTGCTGCGCGTGGACGCCTTCGAAATCGACATCGACAACCATGACGTGAGCGTCAGCATCGATGGGCAGAAACACCCATTGAACCTGACCGTGACCGAATTCAAGTTACTCGCGCAATTGGCAAAGGCGCCCCGGCGCGTGTTCAGCCGCGCCGAGTTGCTGGCCCTCTGTTCGCCCGAGAGCGACAGCCTGGAGCGCACGGTCGACAGCCATATCAGCAAATTGCGCAGGAAAATCGAGGACCTCGGACTGCAAGGCGTACCGGCCAGTATCCGCGGGGTCGGCTACCGGTTCGGGAGCCTGCCATGAAAGGCGCCAACAGCTTGAGTCGGCAGATTATCCTGTCGATGTCGGCCGTGGTCCTGTGTGTGATAACCCTGGCGATTGTCGGGACCTATGTTTTTTATGGGTTGCTGTGGTCGTTTGCTCCGCTGAGCGACGCGGAAATGGATGAGTGGCTGCCCAGCGGCATGGAGTGGGCCTGGATGAGCCTGATCACCTGCGTCAGCCTGGGTGTCGGCGTCGCAGCGGCGATCAAGTTGTCCCGGCGCATTCTGATGCCCTTGAACTCGGTGGCGGCCAGCCTGCGCAGGCTGGCCGATGGCGACCTGGATGCCCGCGCAGTGGCGCCGGATCAATCCTTGGGCGAAGCCGCCTTATTAGTGGATGACTTCAACAGCATGGCCAACCGACTGAAACGCATGGCCGAAGAACAGGCGTTCTGGAACGCAGCGATCGCCCATGAGTTGCGCACGCCGCTGACCATCTTGCGCGGCCGCCTGCAGGGGCTCGCCGAAGGTGTGTTCGAACCGGACACCGCGCAGTTCTACAGCCTGCTGACGCAAGTGGAAGGCTTGACGCGCCTGGTTGAAGACCTGCGCGTGGTCGGCCTGGGAGACAGCGGCTACCTCAAGCTCGAACCCGACTACGCCGACCTGGCCGCCGACCTGGAAGCCGAAGCACGGTTGTTCGAATCGAGCCTGCGCAGCGCCGGCTTCGTGCTGCACCTGGACCTGCTCAAAGGCCCGATATGCTGTGACCGCGCGCGGATTCGCCAGGCGTTGCTGGCGCTGCTGGACAACATCCGCCGGCATGCGACGCCGGGCAATGTCTGGGTGCAACTCGGCAGCCAACGCTCGCGCAACTTCCTGAGAGTCACGGATGAGGGGCCGGGGGTGGACGATGCGTTCGCGACGCATATTTTCGATGCGTTCCAGCGCGGCGAAAGTTCTCGCTCCCGTGCCCAGGGAGGCAGTGGGCTGGGCCTGGCCGTGGTGCGCGCGATTGCCATCGCCCATGGTGGCACGGTGAGCTGTCGGACATCGATTAACGGCGGCACCGTGTTTGAACTCAGTTGGCCAACAACAACGCAAAGCCTGGATACCTACACGGAGTCTACTGAGGTGTAACTGCATATAACGCCAAACCCGCTTGAATATTCAAACCGACAAAGGTGATGGCATGCGCCTCTCTATTTTTATAGTTAATAGAGCCACGAAATATCGCCACTTTGCCTTATTGAACTCACAAGGACGTTGTATCGCGTTCAAGAGCTGCGAAAGGATGCCAACTCAGGGCGAATGGGTCGAAGTCACAGCAATCAATCTTGCCTGGTTCAATCAAACCCTTCCAGGCCACGGGCGCCGGGATAATGAAGCAACACCTGGCAAATGACGTTCAATGTTTTACGCGGACAATTGTTATGCCGACTCTGCATTCCGCTCGCCCCCTTGTTGACTCCAAACAGCTGGAAGCGTCACTGACGCTCTACACACTCAAACTGCGAAAGTTGCAGCGCTTCTGGATTCCCCTGCAGAAGTACGCGCCGCATTGCGTATTGGCGTTGTGGTTGATTGGTGTGTGCGCGTCGTTGATCACACAGTCTTATTGTCACTGGCTGATTGCAGCGCCGGCCATTTGCATATTGATCGCCCTGGAAATCGTTATCGAAGAAGTGCAGATCAATTTGTTATTGATGACCGAGGAGGCGCGCTATCTGCTCGGCGTCGCCCGCGGTATCTATCCTCCCATGATGCGCTCGACAGGTGGCCCATGCCGTCCGTAACCCCTAGGATTGTGCTCGAAGAAAGCAAAAAGCTCGGTCAGCAATCCGCCAGCCAGACCCTCAAGGCCATTGCCAGGGCCTACCCCGGCAAGCTGTTCGCGACCTTGTCGCTGGTGGCGCTGGAAAATGCACTGCTGCTCGCCTACCCGCTGTTTGCCGGGTTTGCCGTGGACTCAATCATCCGTGGCGATGCCGCCAGCGCATTGCTCTATGCCGGCGTGGTGCTGGGGTTCTGGGTGGTGGGGGCGGCGCGGCGCGCGCTGGATACGCGCACCTTTACGCGCATCTACGCCGATCTTGCGGTGCCGGTGATCCTCAATCAGCGCCTGGAACGCCAGAGCACGTCCAAGGCGGCGGCGCGGGTGGTGCTGGCGCGGGACTTTGTCGACTTTTTCGAGAAGCACGTGCCGATCATCGCCACCGCGCTGGTCTCGATCATTGGCGCGGCCGGCATGTTGCTGGTGATCGAGCCATGGGTTGGCGTGGCATGCCTGCTCGCGCTGCTGCTGTGCGTCACCGTGATGCCCGGCTTCGCCCGGCGTAACCAGCGCTTGCATGAGCGCTTGAACAATCGCCTGGAAAAGGAAATCGGCATGGTGGAAGCCGTCGGCGCGCATACCCTGCACCGTCATTATCGCCTGCTGTCGCGACTGCGCATCCGCTTGTCGGACCGTGAGGCCATCGCCTTCCTGTTCATTGGCATCCTGGCGGCGCTGCTGTTTGTGGTTGCCATCACGCAACTGGCATTGTCGCCGGCCGTAAAAGCCGGGCATATCTATGCGGTGATGACTTACCTGTGGACTTTCGTCAGTTGCCTGGATGAAGCCCCCTCGATGATCGACCAACTGGCGCGGCTCAAGGACATCGGCAAGCGCGTGAACCCCGGGCTTGGCGAGGCAGCGGACTGATCGCGCATCAGCGCTCGGCCCTGCGCGTTTCCGAGGGCGACTCGCCAAACAATTCGCGGTAATGCGCCGCGAAGTGACTCAGGTGAAAAAAGCCCATGGCCACGGCGACCTCACCGACGTTTTTCTCGCTGGCCGCGGTCGCGATCAACCGCCGCCGGACCGCGTTGAGGCGCAGATTGCGCAGGTACTCGACCGGGCGCAGGCCGGTCACCGCCTGAAAACTGTTCTGCAGGGTCCTGCGGCTGACGCGCAATTGCTCGCACAGGTCGAGGATGCTCAACGGGGTATCGCCACTGGCAACGATCAACTCCTGGCAACGCCGGACCAGGTAGGCACTGACGGCGAAATTGCCGCGCCGGCAACGCACCTCGTCGCTGGCATGGGTGAACAGGTCCAGGAAGGTGCCGAGCAGCTCATCTTCCAGGATCTTTTCCGAAACGGCGCTGATCGCGTCGGTATGTTCCAAAAGGTGACGAAACAACGGGTGAATACGCTGGTGTATACGCAGCAGTAACGCCTCATCCACACGCAGCTGAGACACGGTGGTCAGGCGTTTAAGCTGCTCGCCGGATAATTCGAAAGCCGCCAGTTTGGCAAAGCGTACCGCGTCGACGTTGATCGCGAAAAAATGCGTGCCTTCCGGGGCATGCAATACGAACTCCTCTGAATCGCGCAGCAGCACCACGCTCTGCGCGTCCACTTGCTGCCCTTGCACCACCGGCGAGCTGCCCAATGACATGGCGGCGCACAACCGGCCTTTGGGCGAGGAACCATGCTGCACCACTCGCTTGTCCAGCACCTCCTGGAAAATCTGGAAGCGATCGCAGGACAACTGGCGCAGTTCACTGGTGAGGCAGCCACGGCCCAGTTGGTCGTAGATCTGCTGCCAGCCCTGGATCGAGCCGGCGTGCTGTTGAGGATCATTGAAGGTTCGGACTTCAGCGAGCATATTCGTCGTTCCTCGGCGGCCTGTGTCTGGTCATTGGCCTGAAGGGGGCTCAGTCATCCCTGACGGCAGCTGGCATTCACACGGGCACAGTGTCCGCCTGGAAAACCAAAGCCAGTTCCGTGCCAAGCATCTGCAGACGATAGGTTCCCGGCTGTATATCGATCGGTGCCAGCAACGCGCCCGACAGCACCACCTGCCCAGCCTCGATACGGTGACCGTCCGCCAGGAGCCGGCGCACCAACCAGCACAGATTGAACAGGGGGTTGTCTTCCCGAGCCTGCGTATCGCCGCTGCCCAGGTGAACCCCTTCGTGCTCCAGACGATAGGGCACGCAGGCATGCTGTTGCGGCTCGAACGGCGACCTCGGCCCCACACAGTAAAGCCCCGCCGCCGCGTTATCGGCGAGGAAGGCGCCAAGCCCGAAACGCCAGCCTTGCCACCGGCAGTCGGCGATTTCGAACGCGGGCGCCACCTCGGCGATGGCCGTCAGAATGTCCTGGTCGCGGTAGTCCCCCGGCGCCAGCGCGTGCCCGAAGACGAACGCCAGTTCGACCTCCAGCTTGGGCTGGATCAGCCGCGCCAACGGCACCGCACTCCCCGGCTCGACCTGCATCGCATCCGTGAGGCCGCCGTACACCGGTTCGTCGAGAGCAAAGCGTGCTTGCGCGGCTCGGCCAGCGAAGGCGACCTTCCAGCCGCTCGGTTTCTCCCCGGCGGCCACGCGTCGCTCCAGGGTCTGGCGCAACAGCGCGTAGCCTTGCTGCCGGTCCAGCGCCTGCGGTGCCAAAGGTGCAATGGCATGAGCGCTGAGCCTCGCTTGGCGCAGTTGGCCGAGTACATCGTCGGGCGTGCTCATGACAGTTGCTCCGCCAGCTTGCGCAATACACCGTCCAGCCGCTCTGGGGTGGTAATGGCCGCGACAAAGCGGTCCGGACGCACCACGACGATGCAGTCGCGCACCTTGGAGAACCACTCGCCCAGCCGGTTATCCACGTCCTCCACACTGATCGCGTCCATCGCCGTCAGCGGCTGGTTGCGCCCCACGCCGCTGCGCGAACGGTTGACCTGGATAAAGCGCGTGTTCCAACGCGCCCAATACGCGGCCATGTCCTCGCTCAGTGGCGCCCGGGGATTGGTACGGTAACCCAGCACGGCATACGAGTTGCCCAGCATGTCGTCGAGGCGCCGACGTTGGCCCTGGGCATCTTCGATATAAGGCTGCACGAACAGTTGCCCGACCAGGTCGTCTTCGCGCAGCTCGGCACGCTCGTGATAGACCAGGCCTTGGGTGATGGTGGCCTTGGGTTTGAACTTGAATTCCAAGAGGTGCGAGCGCAGGTTGTCGACACTGTTGACCGCCTGGAACAGCCAGTCGCGCACGCCGGCCATCAGCGGGTTGGTCAACCCCAGCACGGCGCCCATGTTGTCGGCCAGCGCCACCAGCTCGGTGGCGTGGCCGCGGCGTTCCTGGTCGTAGCTGGCGAGGATCGATGGCGCCGCGCGGCCCTGAATGATCGCCGCCAGTTTCCAGGCCACGTTGGCCACGTCGCGCAGGCCGGAATTGAGGCCCTGCCCGGCCCAGGGCGGCGAAATATGCGCCGCATCGCCGACCAGCGCGACCCGCCCCTGGACAAACCGCGCCGCAACGCGGGAGTGGTGGGTGTAAGCGCGGATCCGGATGACGTTCAACTGATCCACGGCCGCGCCGATATGGCCACGGATCAGTTCACGAATCGTTGCCTCGTCGCACATTTTCGCTTCGTCTTCGCCCTCCAGCAGCATGAACTCCCAGCGCCGCTGCTGATAAGGCAGGTAGATACACACGAAGGGCCGTTGCGGATCGGCATGCAGGGCGGTGTACGGCGCATCCAGGGTGTCGTTGGCCGTATCGACCACCACCCATTTGCGCGGATGCGTGAGCCCGAGCAGTTCGACGCCCAACTGTTTGCGCACGGTGGAACGCCCGCCGTCGGCGCCAATCACATAGTCGGCCTGCAATTGGTAGAGCTCGCCGTGGGCATCGCGCACCTGCAAGGTCACGCCCTGCTCGTCCTGCTCCAGTTCGAGCAGTTCATGGCCCTGGCGCAATTGGACGCTGGCGTGCTGCACGAGATGTTCGCGCAGGGTGCCTTCGAGCAATTGCTGCATGAAGATGTTCCGCATCGGCCAACCGTACTGCGCGACGCTCGGCTTGACCTCGGCGAAACACACGCCACGCGCGTTGTAATAGCGCAGCGGTACATCGCAGATCATGTCACGTGCGGCCAGCTCGGCAATGCCGATCCCCTGCAGTACACGCAGCGCTTCATCATCCATGCCAACTGCGCGGGGATAAGGCAGGATGCCGTCGGCCAGTTCAAGGACGACGCAGTCGATACCGTACATCCCCATATAGTGTGCGGCGGTGATCCCGTTCGGGCCGCCGCCGACAATGACCACCTGGGTTTTGTCCTGCTTCATCGCTAGTCACCGCTTTCTTGTTGTGGTTTTGATCGGATGCCACGCAAGGCCTTGCGCCCGGGCTCAGTGCAGCCCGTCGAGACCTTGCACATCCGCCGCCTGCAAACCGCCGAGCCGTGCATGCAGGCGTCCGCGCGTGGCGAAGGCCCAGATCACAACGATCTCGTCCGGCGAAGGACCGTCACCGAACATCAGCGACATGCTGTCGTAATGGGAGCGCACATACAGCGCGTCCTTGTGAGCCAATGGCACGTCAATGGTCGAACCCGGACCGCCACGTTTGCCAGTGGACGGCACCCACGACTTGCCACCGCCCAGCGCGACACGGATCGGATCGGCGGCAGGGTTGGTCAGGAACGCGTTGCCGTGCTCGTACTCGCCCTCGGTGCCCACCAGGATAGCCTTGCCGTAGCTGACAATCTCGTGCTCGCCGGCCAGTGCGTTGATGCGCCGGCCGAACTCTTCGCCCAGCAACGGCGAGTCGTCCACCAATGCATCCAGCGTCTGGCTGAAGCGGCCGGCATAGGGGTTGGCAATCACTGCGGCGATGGCGTACTTGTACACAGGTTCGCCATCGGCCAACTGGCCGGTTTCGTTGGCCAGGGTTTCTTCAATGAAGCTGTACCATTTACGGATGTGATAGCTGGCGAAATTCGCGGTTTTCATCAGAGCTGCCTCTATTCAAAGTGGGTCGAGTTTAAAATTCCGGCTCGGCGCGCCGGCGGCCTTGAAGCGGGCCTTGCCAAGTGCGTCGTCGTGCTCGGTCTCGAGAAAGAATTCCATGCGATTACAATCCGGATCGTGGAAATACACGCCATGGCCGATTTCGTGATCGGTGATTTTCACCACCTCGACGCCTTTGCTCAGCAACATGCCGTAGAGCTGGCGCAGGGTGGTCATGTCGCCGGCGATTTCCAATCCGTAGTGCTGCAACCCCAACCCGCCCTGATGGGCGCCGGGTTCGGCACGAATCAACGCAATGTCGTGGTGCTTGGTGCCAAACGCCATCATCACCCAGCTCTCGCCACGGGCACTTTCGTGCATACCCAGGATGTCGGCGTACCAAAGTGCTGACACATCTGGATCACTCACCCATAGCGATAAGTGAGTACGAAGGACTTCGACTTTCATCACGCACTACCTCAGTTTTTCTTGACGATGGATTGATGCCCCGCCTTGATCTGCGCCACGGCGGGCGTCCACAGCACGTCAGCGATCTCACTGAATTCGCGCCACTGCTTCTGCCAGCCGTCACCGCCGTTCTCGGAGGTGAACAAATGGCCGTACTTGGTGCCCGCGACGATTTGCCGAGGGTTCGCCGGGTTGAAGGCGATAGCCCACACACAGGAATTGGGCTGTTGCGGCAGCGGCAACACCTGCCAACTGAGCGCGGCATCATGGGAGACCAGGATCTTGCTGGTGGTGCCCGGCGTGCCGTCGGAGATGCTCAGGTACAGCGTATCCTGCGTGCCCAATGGCGCACTCATGGCGCGCGCGTAATACAGGCCAAACGCTTCGCGGGCGACGATGCCGGTCCAGGTCAGCCCTTCATCAAGGCTGCGGTAAACCGCATTGACGCAAACCACCACGATGACTTTCTCACCGTGATTGGGCAGGACCAGGATGTTGTGAATGTCCGAGTTGAAGTCCCACAGCAGCCGATCATCGACGCGCATCCAGCTTTCGCCGCCGTTACGCGAATGGAACAACCCGCCCTCCTCGAGGCCGAACCACACCTGGTTGCGGTCGGTGGGGTCGTAGGCGAAGGCCAGCAACCGTGGACGACTGACGCCATCACAGAACTCCGGGATTTCCACCGGCGCGCGATCCCAGCTCAGGCCGCCGTCCAGGGTGCGCCATAGCTCGGCGCGCGAAGGCGCACCGGTGCCGACGAATATCCGCAGAGCATCCTGCGGGTCGACCGCCACCTTCCACACGGTCTGCCCGTTGAACGGCGTGTCGACCTGCTGCCAATGGCCGCCCGTGTCGTGGCTGACGCACAAACCAATGTCGGTGCCGGCATAAATCACGTCCGGCGTGCCGGGGTGAAAGCTCAGCGAACGGGTGATCGCATCGAACTCCAGATCCTGCCCGAGGCCGAGACGATGCCAACTGCGGCCATCGTCGGCGCTACGGATCACGGCCTGGCCGACGGTGGCGACTAATAGGGTTCCGTTACTCATCGCAGTTACTCCTCAGATGAAGATGCCACGGGTCAGGCCGCCGTCGATGCCGATGGATTCACCGGTCACCGCGCCAGCCTTGGGGGACGCCAGGAAGCCGATCAGCCAACCCATTTCAATGGGCGCCAGCGTGCGGCGAATCGGCGTTGCGTCGATGTAGCCCTGCTCGACCTGCTCCGGGGTCTTGCCCTGCTTGATCCCTTCGCGCTCGTACAGCTCGCGGATGTGCGGGGTGTCGACCACGCCCGGGTGGATCAGGTTGACCGTGATGCCGAACGCGCCCAACTGGTCGGACAGGGTTTTGGTCATGTGCGCGATCGCCAGGTTGCGCATCCCCGAGAGGACTTTGCTGCTGCGCCCGGTGAGGCCGCCGATGTTGATGATGCGGCCGAAGCCACCCGCCTTCATGTGCGGGGTCACGGCCTTGGCACAGCGGAAGTAGCCGATCACTTTGGTGTTGAGGTCCGACAGCAACTCGTCGTCGCCGGCATGCTCGATGTCATTGCGCACCACGCCCGACGGCGCCGCGGCACCGTTGACCAGGATGTCGATGCGGCCGAAGTGCTTGTGCGCGGCGGCGACCATTTCCGACACGGCCGACATATCGTTGGTGTCGCAGAACAGCGGCAGTACTTCGTTGCCGGTCTGCGCGCTGATCTCTTCGGCGGCCAGCTGGAGAAACGCCATGCGCCGCGCACAGATCACCACCTTGCAGCCTTCTTCGGACAGAAAGCGCGCAACTTCCTTGCCGATGCCCATGCCACCTCCGGTGACGATTGCCACGCGGCCTTTCAATTCCAGATCCATAGCAGTTCCTCTTGTGATTATTCTGTTCAGCCGAGATCGACAAACACACTTTTGGTCTCGGTGTAGGCGTCGATAACGTTCTTGCCCATTTCCCGGCCCCAGCCGGATTGCTTGTAGCCGCCGAACGGCGAAGCCGCATCGACCACGTTCCAACAGTTGATCCACACCGAACCGGCCTGGAGCTGCGCCGCCAGGCGGTGCGCCGAGCGCAAGTCGCGGGTCCACAGGCCGGCGGCCAGGCCATAGGGCGAGTCGTTGGCGCGCAACACCAGGTCATCGACGTCGGTCCAGCTCATGACGGTGAGCACCGGGCCGAAGATCTCTTCGCGGGCCACGCAGGCACGCTCGGCACGATCGAGGAACACGCTCGGCTGGATGAAGTGCCCGCGTTCCAGGTGCTCGGGGCGGCCGCCACCGCAAATCAGTTCGGCGCCCTCCTCCTGGCCGCGCTGCAGGTAGCCCTTGACCGTATCCAGCTGCCGCGCGGACACCAGCGGGCCCATGCTGTTGGCCGGGTCCAGGCCGTTGCCGAGGACATGGGCAGCAGCGTGGCGCTGCAATTCTTCGAGCACCTGATCCAGCACGCTGGCGTGTACGTACAGACGCGATGCCGCCGTACACACCTGGCCCTGGTTGTAGAAAATCCCATCGGCGGCGCCCTTGGCGGCGCGCACGATGTCGGCGTCGGGCAAGATGATGTTCGGTGATTTGCCGCCCAGCTCCAGCGAGACCTTCTTCATGTTGCCGGTGGCCGCCTGGGCGATCAGCCGCCCGACCTGGGTCGAGCCGGTGAAGGCGATCTTGTCCACGTCAGGATGCTGCGCCAGCGGTGCGCCGGTCTCGGCGCCCAGGCCGGTGATCAGGTTGACCACACCCGGCGGGAAGCCCGCCGCCTCGATCAACTGCACCAGCCGGATCGCCACCAGCGGCGTCTGCTCGGCGGGCTTGAGCACCGCCACACAGCCGGTGGCCAGCGCCGGGCCGAGCTTCCACACGCACATGTTCAACGGGAAGTTCCACGGCACGATCAAGGCGCAGACGCCCACCGGCTCGCGCAACGTGTAGTTGAGCATCGGTGCGCCGCTGGCCGGCGATACCGGCAGCGTGCTGCCTTCGATCTTGGTCGGCCAACCGGCGAAGTAACGAAGGATGCTGGCCGCGCTGGCCGCCTCGGCGCGTGCGTTGGTAATCGGCTTGCCGTTTTCCAGGGTGATCAGTTGCGCCAGCTCTTCGCGGTGCTGGTCGAGCAAGTCCGCCAGGCGAAACAGCAACATGCCGCGCTGGGCCGGTGACTGCTGCGCCCAAGCCCCCGTGAATGCGGAGCGGGCGGCGGCTACGGCCGCATCCACATCGCGCTCGTCGCTGCGCGCGACTTCCGTGAGTGTTTCTTCCGTGGCAGGGTTTTCCACCGCGAACCGGCGACCGCTGGCCGCGTCCTGCCAGGTACCGCCGATGAACAGACGGCCGGGTTGAGACAGGAACGCCTGGACGGCGGGTAACACGTCAAGCTGATTCATCATCGACTCCTTCACAGTGCCATTTCGATCAGGCAAGGGCCCGCATCGGCGGCGGCATTGGCCAGCGCCCGTTGCAGTTCGGCATTGGTGTGTACGGTACGGGCCGGCACGCCGTAGCCGGTGGCCAGGGCTTTCCAGTCGATCCGCGGACGGTCCAGCACGGTCAGGCTGAGGGCTTGCGGGTCGAGTTCGGTCATGCCGAAACGGCGCAGTTCGTTCTGCAGGATCGCGTAGCGGTGGTTGGCGGCGATCAGGATCACCACCGGCAATTGCTCGCGGGCGATGCTCCACAGGGTTTGAATGGTGTACTGCGCGCTGCCGTCCGATTGCAGGCAAAACACCCGGGTACCGGGCTCCGCCAGCGCGGCGCCGAACCCGACCGGAATGCCCTGGCCAATCGCGCCGCCGGTGTTGGTCAACACACGGTGCCGCGCCGCACCGGCGGAGGCGGTGAAAAACGGATAGCCGCAGGTGCCCCCTTCGACCGAGACAATGCAGTCGTCCGGCAGCGCTGCGGCCAACACTTGGCCGACCGACTGCGGCGTCAACGCGGCCTCGCCTGGCGGCAGCTCGATCCCCCGCGGGGTCGGCACATAAGCCGGTGCATTCAGCGCGTCGGCCAGCGCGGTCAACGCCCCGGCCACGTCGTCGCCGACGTCGGCCAGCGACAGCAAGCGCTCACGCTCGGCCAGCCGCGACGGAATGCCTTCGTAGCCGAAGTAACTGATGGGTTCCGGGACACCGGCACAGACCACCTTGTCGTACTGCTCGAGGATCTCGATGGCCACTTCCGGGAAGTACGGCAGGCGGTCCAGGTCCGGCAAGCCGCCGCCCCGGTAGCTGAGCCGGGGAAAGGTTTCGGCGAACAGCCGCACGCCGGGCAATTGCGCCAGACGCCCTGCCGCTTCCAGGCCGGCAACCGACAAGCCTTGATCACCGACGATGAAGACCAGCCGCTGACCATCACGCAAGGCCTGCGCGACCGCTTCGATACGGTCGCCGGCAAAGCGGCGGATCGGCGCCTGCATCCGCGTGAACACACCGTTGTGCGTCACCGCGGCGGCTTGCAGGTCCATCGGCAGGATCAGGCTGGCGATCTGGCCCTTGGCTTGCCAGGCGGCACGCACGGCTTCCTGCAGGTCCTCACCGATCGCCGAGGCGGTGCGCGACGTGCGAACCCAACCGGACACGGTGCCGGCCAGGGCCTGGATATCGCTGGCCAGGGGCGGGTCGTAGTTGACGTGCCATGAGGCGTGGTCACCGATCACATTGACGATAGGCGTGTTGGCGCGCCGCGCGTTGTGCAGGTTGGCGATGCCATTGGCAAACCCCGGGCCCAGGTGAGTCAGCGTCATCGCGGGCTTGCCGGCGACGCGGCCGTAACCGTCCGCCGCTCCGGTACAGACGCCTTCGAACAACGACAACACCGGCTTGAGGGCGGGCGCGCTGGCCATGGCCGCCACCAGCGGGATCTCCGTGGTTCCCGGGTTGGCGAAGCAGTACTCGATACCGCTTGCCGCTGCCGCATTCACTATCAGTTGCGCACCATTCATTATCAGCCCTCTCGCTTGAGCATCTTCTTTGATGAGATTTATCACACATAAAAACACATCAAACAAGCTGTTTTTTACCATTTGTCTCTACTTATGAGATAAATGCCAATTAATCGGTTATGAAAAGTGCTGCGACGATTGCTTTTTCGCTTAACTGCGATAGGGTGGCGTGACGGCCCCCCATCGGGCCGGCCGTCTTTTCAGCGCGGGCGGGCGTGCCTATAGTGCTCACCCGCGTGCCATCCCCTTTTCTAGGAACGAAATGAGCAGTCTGAGCAAGTTGTTGAGTGTCCTGGACCTGTTCGGTCCGCAGACGTTGAAGATCGATCCGGACACCATCGCCGAGCGCATGGGCCTGTCGCGCGCCACCGTGTATCGCTACGTCAAGGACCTGTGTGACGCCGGCCTGCTGACCCGCGTGGATGCCGGCAGCTACGGCCTGGGGCCGCGCGTGATCGAACTGGACTGGATGATGCGCCAGTACGACCCCATCCTCCTCGCCGGGCGCGAGCTGATGCACGAACTGTCCGCCCAGACCGGCCTGGCCGTGTTCGCCAGCGTTTTTTATGACGGGCGCATCATCAACACCTACATCGCCGAACCCAGCGACACCTACCACTTCTCCTTTGGCCGCGGACACCCGCTGCCGTTTTTTCGCGGCGCGCAATCCAAGGTGCTGATCGCCTTTCAGAAAGGTCGACGCTTGCAACGCCTGTTCGAAGAACACATGGCCCACGACCCGGACAGCCCATACGACTGGGCCAGCTTCTCCAAGGCCGCGAAAAAGATCCGCAAGGACGGCTACTGCCTGACCCACGACGAACTCAACCTGGGCCTGACCGGCATCGCCGCGCCCATCATCCGGCCGGATATGGACGAGGTGGTTGGCAGTCTGTCCGCCGTCGGCAGCAGCCAGAGCTTCAAGCTGCTGCGTCAGGAAACCGTGATCGAAATGGTGATGGACACCACACGGCGAATTGCCGAAAACATGCGCAACCCACCGAGCGCCCCCGCGTCCTGAGGGTCAGGAACGCGACGGCCGTCAACCTCAGAACGGCACCGCGACCGTGAATTGGCTGTACAGGTTGGTGCCATTGCCGACCGTCTGGTTGCCGCCGCTGGTGGAGTCCTGCTTCGGCTTGTAGAGGCCGATCAGCGGCGTGACGATCAGGTGCGGGTTGACGGCCCACTCGACGTAGACGTCCAGCTCCCGCGCATCGAGGTTCAGCGCATTGCTTTTGCGCAACGTGTCGAAGTCGAAGTACAGCGCGCCGACCGTCAGGTTCTCCAATGGCGTTGCCTTGAGACCGACGTGATGGATACCGGTGTTGCTGTTGAACGGGCCGGCATAGTTGGAGGCCACCTCGCCCTGGAACCAGGTGCCGTAACCCGTGCTGAGCCCGGTGAACAGCGGGTCCCATTTTTGCGAATAGCGCGTGTAGCGGTAGGTCAGCTTCGGCGCCCAGGCGATGTCGGCAAAGGTGTAGCCGGCTTCGCCGTACCAGGCTTTTTCAGGCCCGGCGTCTTTGTCCTGCCAGGCATACTCGAATGCCAGGCTGACGTTCGGCAGCCCGGCATCGCCTTCGCCGCGCACGCTGTAGACATTCATGCCTTTGCGCTGGCGCTGAAAATCGCTGGCCCAGCGCTCGTTCACATCGATGCCATGCACCCAGGTCAACCCCAGGGTGCCGGGCTTGGCGGTGTAGTCCAGGGTGCCGGCGGCCAGTTCGGTTTCAGCCTGGGCGCGGTTGTCGGACTTGAGCCACAACACGCTGCCATGCACGCCCTCCTGCCCGCCCAGGCGCAGGACCGCGGTTTGATCGAAGGCATGCCGCGCCGCCAGGTAAAAGGCCCCGCCACGGTTCAGCGCGCCATCCGCCGGGCCCTTGCCCAGGTTCGGCCCGTCGTCGTTGATCAGGAAACCACGACCGATCTTGACCACCTGGCGCCCACCGGAAATATCCACACCGTCCTTGCCCAGTGCCGGAAACAGGTCGCCGGAACGCCAACCGAGGTAAGCGTCTTCAATTTTCGTGGTGTGTTCGGTGCCGAGGGTATTGCCGGCCGGATCACCGTCGCCCCAGGTCGCGGAACTGACCAGCGCGAACGCGCCATAGGCCGTGCCTTTGCCTGCCAGGGCCTGGTCGCCGCTCAAGCCGTATTTGATGAAGCCTTCGCGCCAGGTCGAACCGCCCGGGGCGCCGTCATAGTTTTTGCGACTGTTGAACTGACCGAATACGGCGGTCATATCGGCGTTCAGATGTCGGCTCTCGTCGCTGTAAACCTCATAGGCATGGGCCTGGCCGACGGCGCAAAGCGCCAATGTAGCAGCCAGGGTGCCGCGGCGAAAGGGAGGGGATGGATACCGCATGGTTGAAACTCCTTGAGGTGCACCTTCAAAGGCTGTCTTAGGTATTCGCATAACACTGGCGCAGCCGCGCTGCGCCAGGCTCGCAAGGGCTAGCCGCAAGCGGCGAGCGCGGTGTCCAGCGCCGCGACGATCAATTCGGCCTCCCCGCCCGTGAGGGTCAGCGGTGGCGAAAGAACGATTTTGTTGCCGATCGGCCGCACCAGCACCCCGGCGCGGCGTGCCGCGTCAGCGATCCGCAAAGGCTGCCCGGCCGCCGGGTTCAGCGGTTCGCGGGTGGTTTTGTCCGCCACCAGGTCGAGGGCAATCATCAGGCCCTTGCCGCGCACTTCACCGACCACGGCGTAACGCTCGGTCAGTGCTTGCAGCTGTTCGAGCAATTGCCCGCCGACCTTGGCGGCGTTGCCCGGCAGGTCCTCGGCTTCGACGATATCCAGCACCGCCAGGGCGGCCGCGCAGGCGGTCGGATGCCCGCTGTAGGTGTAGCCGTGCATGATCACGTTGCTGAAGCCTTCGCCGTGCTCAATCGCGTCGACGATGCGCTGATTGAACATCGTTGCGCCCAGCGGGATATAACCGGCGGTGATGCCTTTGGCCAGGCACAGCATGTCCGGCGCGACACCCCAGCCGCGGCTGCCGAGCATGCAGCCCGAGCGACCGAAACCGGTGACCACTTCGTCGGCGATCAACAGAATGCCGTGGCGGTCGCACACCTCACGCAGGCGCTTCCAGTAGTCGTCCGGCGGCACGATCACGCCACCGGCGCCTTGCACCGGCTCCGCGATCAACGCGGCGATGGTCTGCGCGCCCAGCAAGGCGATCTGATCTTCAAGCTGGCGAATGCAGTGCGCGGTCAGCGCTTGCGGGTCCCGGCAGTCCCAAGGGTTGCGATACAACCATGGGGTGTCGAGCAAATGGCATCCGGCCAACAACGGCCCGTGGTTGTAGTGATAAACCCCATTGCCGCCCACTGACGTGCCGCCCATGTGTACGCCGTGATAACCGTTGCGCAGGGACAAAAAGCGCGTGCGCCCCGGCTCGCCGCTGGCGATCCAGTACTGGCGGGCCATTTTCAGTGCGGTCTCCACCGCATCGGAGCCACCGGAACTGAACAGCACACGCGTCATCTGCTCCTGGGCGAACATCGACGTCAGCCGCTCGGCCAGGTCGAACACCCGCGGATGGGCAATGCCGTCGAAGGTCTGGTAATACGCCAGTTCGTCGAGTTGCGCGGCAATCGCGGCCTTGACCGACGCACGGTTGTGCCCGATGTTGACGTTCCACAGGCCGCCCACGCCGTCGAGCATGCGCTGGCCGTCGATGTCGGTGATGTAGTTGCCGTCGCCACGGGCAATGATCAAGGTCTTGGCACGCTGCGCCGGGGCACTGGAACTCATCGGATGCCAGAATTTCTTCTGCGCGGTTTTGTATTTTTCGTACATGGCTCAGGCCCTTACTCAGCGTCACGGTTGTGGACAAACAACAGCTGTTGCCCGGTGAATTCCAGCAGCCCTTCAAGGCCGAACTCGACACCGAACCCGGACATCTTGCTGCCGCCGAACGGCGTGTTCGGCTGGATGCGGGCATGGCAGTTGACCCATGCCACGCCGCTTTCCAGACGGCTGGCCAACGCCGTCGCCTGTTCGACGTCCGGCCCCCAGACCGAGCCGCCCAAGCCCATGTCGCCCGCATTCGCGCGACGCAGCACGTCTTCCACATCCTGATAGGCGATCAACGGCAACACCGGGCCAAACTGCTCCTCGTCGACCAGCCGCTGGCCGTCCGTGACATCGGCGACCAGCGTGGGTGGATAAAAGAACCCCGGACGCTCCAGGCGTGCGCCGCCGCACAAAACCCGCGCGCCGTGTTCGCGCGCATCGGCGACCAGTGCCTCGACCAGTTGCAGTTGCTCCAGGTTCTGCACCGGACCAAACGTGACCCCCGGCGCCAGGCCGTCACCGACGACCTGGCGTGCGGCGATGCGCGTCAATGCATCGGCAAACGCCGAGTACTGGGACTCATGAACGTACAAACGCTTGAGGGCCGCACAGGTCTGGCCCATGTTGAGGAACGCTGCCTGGAAAATCGCTTCGGCGACCTCTTCCACCGGCGTGCCCGGCAGTACGATGGCGGCATCGTTGCCGCCCAGTTCGAGGGTCAATCGCTTGAGGTTGCCGGCAGCGCCGCGCATCACGCTTTGCCCGGTGGCGGTCGAGCCGGTGAAGACGATCTTCTGGATACCGGGGTGGGTGGTGATCGCGCTGCCGAAACCTTGCTCACCGGTCACGCAATTGATCACCCCGTGGGGCAGATGCCGAGCGATGATGTCCACCAGCCGCAAGGTGCTCAATGGCGTCAGGCTCGAGGGTTTGCTGATCACGCAATTGCCGGCACGCAACGCCGGCATGATGTGCCACACGGCAATCATCACCGGCCAGTTCCACGGTGTGATGGAAGCCACCACGCCCAGCGGCTTGCGGTGCAACTCGACACGCTGGGTGGGGGTTTCTTCCACCAGTTCCACGGGGATCTGTTGCGCGGCGGCATAGCGGGTCCACGCGGCGGCGCCCATGACTTCGGACAACGCCAGCTCCAGCGGTTTGCCCTGTTCGAGAACGATCAACCGGGCCAGGGCGTCGGCATCCTGTTCGATCGCCTCGGCAATCGCCAGCAGGCGCTCGCAACGCAGCGCGTGAGTGCTGTGCCGCCACGTCTTGAAGGCCGCCTGGGCAGCCGCCACCGCCTGGTCCAGTTGCGCCAGGGAACCGGCCGGGCACTGTGCGAATGCGGTGCCGGTGGCTGGGTTGATCACGTCAAACTGCCCGTTTTCACCGGCAACCTGAACCCCGTTGATCAGCATCGTGTAATGGTGCATGTGCAATTTTCCTTTAACGCAGGCACGCCTTGTCGGACACCGACAAGCGCACAGTTCGCAGTAGAGTTGTACCGGGTTGATGCCTTAGAGCTTGTGGCTGCCCAACGCCAGGAACCGCTGGGGCGATACCTTGCGCAAGCGCGCGGCGAGAAGGATGCCGCCGAGCAGGGCCAGGGGGATGACGGCGCACAGGCTGTACGACAACAGCTTGCTGGCGCCCGTGAGCACATCGAAATGCGCCACCGCCAGTACCAGCACCATCAGTAATGCCAGGCAGGAGATCCCCGGCAGAATGCGCCCGCGCAAAACGCTGACGTTGAGCTCGGGATGCCGGTGAAAATACACACACACCGCGACCGAGGTCATCGCCATCAACAAAATCACGCACAGGGTGGCGAGGTTGGAGAACCAGGCGAACAGTTGCAGGATCGGGTCCGCATCCAAGGCGGCGAAGATCAGCACTACCACCGCCGCGATCAGGCTCTGCAAGGCCGAGCCCATATGCGGGCTCTGATGCACGCGGTGCGTGGTGCCCAGCAGACTGTGCAGCAGGCCGTCGCGGCCGATCGCGTAGAAGTAGCGCGCGGCGGCGTTATGGAATGCCAACAGCCCGGCGTAGATACTGACCATGAACAGCACGCGGATGATCTGGGTCAGGTAAGGCCCGACGAAGTGATCGGACATGCCGTAGATAAAGGTCGTGGGGTCCTGTAATGCCTGCAGCATCGGCACGATCTTGTCCGCGCCCACGCCCACCACCATCGCCCAGACCGACAGCGCATAGAACCCACCGATCAACAGCACCGAACAGTAGGTGGCAATCGGAATGGTGCGCTGCGGGTTTTTCGCTTCCTCGCCGTAGATCGTCGTGGCCTCGAAGCCGATGAAGGCGGCGAAGCAGAACAGCAGGCCGATCGACGGCGTACCGCTGAACACATGCTGGCTGCTGAATGCGTCGAGATTGACGCCGCTGTCGCCGCCGCTCTTGAGAATGGCGAAGTCGAGGGTGAGGATCGCCAGGTACTCGGCGATCACCACGACCGACAATACCCGGGCCGACAGATCAATCTTGCGATAACCGAGGACCGCAATACTGGCCATCGCCATCAGCGAATACGACCACCACGGCAACACCAGGCCAACCACGCTCTCCATGGTGCCGCTGACCACGCCGCCGAACATGCCATACAGGGCGATCTGGAGAATGTTATAGGCAAACATCGCCAACACCGCCGCCGAGCCCCCGGCCAAACCGCCCAGGCCACGCGAGGTGAAGGCATAGAAACCGCCAGCGTTGGTGAGGTGCCGGGACATGGTGGTGTAACCCACCGAGAACGCCAATAGCACCAGCAAGGCGAGAAGCAGCAATGCCGGGGTGCCGGCACCGTTACCCAGCATGATGCCAATCGGAAAACCGCCGGCGATGACACTGAGCGGACTCGCCGCCGAAACCACGAAAAAGATGATGAAGCCGACACCCAGGGCGCCTCGCTTCAACTCCGTGGAGCTGTTGACCTGAATAGATACACTCATGTTATTGACCTTATTGTATGAGGCAGTCGCTGTGGGGTGGCTCCGATCAAGGCTCTATCGGCACCGGGTAGCGCTTTTATTTTTTGGCTTGCACGCTGTATTCGATCCTATGCCCCCCTACAAACCCCTCGCTATCCCAAATCGGTAGCATCGCCTGCACCGCCCCAAAACAGTTCAGCGTCCAGCACCGTTCCCCGCCGATTTGGGATAACCCCCCGGATGTTCATCCCTGCACTCTAGGGTCGCCGTGCTATGCCCGGATGTCGGCTAGCAACAATAAGAAACGACGGCGCCCACCAGGCTATTACAGCCCATAGAGCCCTCACGCGCAGGAACCCCCAGCCATGCCTTTTGCTCACCTGACTATTCAATGGCGCATCACACTCCTGAGCGGGCTGTGCCTGCTGGCCGTTGTCGCCGCATTGACCGGCGCCTCGCTGTACCAGAATCAACAAAGTGCAGAACTGCTCAAGGCACGCAGCACTCAGTTGCTGGCGCAAGCGGCCACGGAGCACTTGCAGGCCCAGGCGGTTGCCCACGGTCAGCAGGTCGCGCGGTTTTTCAATGAGACGGCGCTGTATGGCGAAGGCTTCGCGCAACAGGTCCTGCAACTGCGCGAACAAACCCTCAATGGCCACCTCTCGGCGACACAACTGCGCGAGACACTGGTGAACATTACTCGCCAGACACTGCTCAAGCGCGACAAAGTGCTCGGCCTGTACGTGGTGTTGCTGCCCGATGCGCTGGCGGGTGCCGACGCGCAGTTCACCGCGCAACGTGCGTTGGCAGGCAACGAAACAGGCCGGTTCGCGCTGTATTGGTCGCAGAGCCAACCGGGGCAGTTGGTCCAGGAAGTACTCACCGAGCCGCAAATCACCGCCAACCATGCGCCGGCGGGCAGTGAGCCGGAAAACGCCTGGTACGTCTGCCCGCAGGCCCAGGGCCGCACCTGTGTGGTGGCGCCCTATGAAAGCGAGGTGGAGGGCCGCAAAGTCCTGATGAGTAGCATTTCGATTCCACTGATCGCCAACGGCACGACGATCGGCGTGGTCGGCATGGACATCGGCCTCGACACCCTGCAGAAACTCGCGGCCAACCTGCGCCAGGATCTGTACCAGGGCGCCAGCGCAGTCAGCATAGTCGCAAACTCGGGCCAGGTGGCCGGGCGCAGTGGCGAGGTCTCGGGCGCCAGCATCGACATCAGTCAGGCCGTCCAGACCGTGGCGGGCAGCCCACCGTGGACGTTGCAGCTGAAGGTGCCGCAAGCCGTGGCGCAGGCCCCCGTTCGGCAGATGCAGAGCGAACTGGATGCCCAACGCCGCCAGGCCAATTGGCTCAACCTGGGCCTCGGTTTGCTCGCCAGTTGCCTGGGCATGCTGCTGATCTGGCTGGCGGCCTACGGCGTGACGCGCCCGCTGCTGAAGGTGGCCAGCCTGCTCGATGCGATTGTCGACGGCGACGGTGATCTCACCCAACGCCTGCCGGTGGCTCGCCACGATGAGCTGGGCGCACTGAGCAACGGTTTCAACCGTTTCCTGGACAAATTGCAGCCGATCATCCGCGACATCCAATCCGCCTCGCGGGACACGCGCACCAGTGCCGACACGTCCTCGGGCATTGCCCGGGAGGTCAGCGCAGGCATGCAGCGCCAGTACCGTGAAGTGGAACTGGCGGCGACCGCGCTGCATGAAATGAGCGCCAGTGCCCAGGAAGTGGCGCGCCACTCGCACTCTGCCGCCGACGCCGCGAGCGCCGCGGAAAGCGCGAGCCGCTCCGGTCAGGCCGTCTTCGCCAGCGCCGTACACAACATCGAACACCTCGACCAGCGCCTGGACGCCACACTCAAGCAGGTACACGCCCTCGCCGACAGCAGCAGCCAGATCAGCCAGGTGCTGGACGTGATCTGCACCCTCGCTCAACAGACCAACCTGCTGGCCTTGAACGCGGCCATCGAAGCGGCCAGAGCGGGCGAACAAGGGCGCGGTTTTGCGGTGGTGGCCGATGAAGTCAGGCACCTGGCCAGCAACACCCAGAGTTCGGTCGAACAGGTGCGCAACGTGATCGAGAGGTTGCAACAGCTGAGCCAGGAGGTGGTACACAGCACTCAACTGAGTCGCGAACAAGCCGGCAGCAGCGTGATCCAAGTGCAACAGACGCGTGCGGCGCTGCAGAACATCTCCCAGGCCGTGGACGTGATCGAGCAGATGAACCAGCAGATCGCCAGCGCCGCCCTGGAACAAAGCACCGTCGTGGACGATATCAGCCAGCGTGTCAGTGACATCCGAGGCATCAGCGAAACACTCACCACGCGCATGAACGAGGCCTCCAGGGCCAGTGACTCACTGCATGAAATGGCCAACCATCAACAGAACCTGGTGGGCCATTTCCGTGTGTGAGGGGCAATGCAGCACAACTGAGCTACAGTGGCCGGCCTTCGACACTTTACCCATCGAGCCCTGCCCATGACCGCTTCGCGACGCTGGTTGATCCTGGCCATTATTTCCAGCGCATTGCTGCTCATCGTGATTGACATGACCGTGCTGTACACCGCGTTGCCGACACTGACGCGCGAGCTCGGTGCGACGGCGTCGCAGAAACTGTGGATCATCAATATCTATGCGCTGATCGCCGCCGGGCTGTTGCTGGGCATGGGCACGCTCGGCGACCGCCTGGGGCATAAACGGCTATTTATCGGGGGCTTGAGTGTATTTGGGCTGTGCTCGCTGATCGCAGCCTTCTCGCCTTCGGCCAGCGTATTGATCGGCGCGCGGGGGTTCCTGGCGGTCGGCGCAGCGATGATGATGCCCGCCACATTGGCCCTGGTCCGGTTGACGTTCACCGACGAGCGCGAACAGGCCATGGCGTTCGGGATCTGGGCCTCGGTGGCCTCGGGGGGCGCGGCGTTCGGGCCGGTGGTGGGTGGCTTGTTGCTGGAGCATTTCTGGTGGGGCTCGGTGTTTCTGATCAACGTGCCGATTGTGCTGCTGGCGTTACTCGTCGGCGTGCTGTTGATCCCCGACCACCCGGGAAACCCCGAACGACGTTGGGATTGGCTGGGTTCGCTGCAGGTGATGATCGGGTTGATCAGCATGGCGTATGCCGTCAAGGAACTCGGCAAACGGGTGCCCTCCTTCGACGCCATGCTGGTGGCGGTCGTGCTCGGTGCGCTCTGCCTCACACTGTTCATTCGGCGCCAACGCCGAGCGACGCAACCGATGCTCGATCTGTCGTTGTTCAGCACGCCCGGATTCAGAAATGCCGTGATTGCAGCGCTCGTGTCCGCCGCCGCCTTGATTGGCATGGAACTGGTGTTCAGCCAGCGCCTGCAGCTGGTGCTGGGCCTGTCGCCGCTGGACGCGGCGCTGTTCATCCTGCCGCTGCCACTGGGTTCCTTCGTCGCCGGCCCGCTTGCCGGCTACTACCTGCCGCGCCTGGGCAACCAACGCATGCTGTTCTGGACATTGCTGCTGTCAGCCGCCGCGATGCTGGCCTATGTGTCGCTGTACAACGCCGCAGTGCCGCTGCAAATCGTCAGCCTGGCGCTGCTGGGCCTGACCATGGGGGCGGCACTGACCGCAGCGTCGAGCACTATCATGCTCAGCGTGCCCGCCGACAAGGCCGGCATGGCCGCCTCTCTTGAGGAAGTCTCGTTCGAACTGGGCGGTGCGGTGGGCGTGACACTGGCAGGCAGCCTCTTGTCAGCGATCTACGCGTACTCGACAGGCCTGATGATCCCGTCATGGCTGAGCCGAAACCCCATGACATTCGAGAGCCTCGACGACGCGCTGAAAGTCGCCGAGACCTTGTCACCCGAGGGCGCCGCCATGCTGACGGCGTTCGCCCGTTCGGCGTTTGATGCAGGCTTCGTGGTCGTGCTGGTGACGATGGCGGTACTGCTGTTGATGGCCGCACTGCTGGTCAAGCTGAGCCGGCAGGCGCAGTGAAACCGCGCCCTTGGGCTCGATCAGCGGCTCACCACACGGCGATATGCGAATCCGTCCGCGGCTCGGTCCCCCCGCACAGCACGCCGCTGACCGGGTCGCGCAGAATGATCTGCCCACGCCCGTAGTCGGTCAGGTCGCTGTCGGTCTGCACCTTATGCCCGCGCCGCGCCAGTGCATTGACCAAGTCCCGCGAAGCGCCGTGTTCGATGCCGACCTTCATGTCGCCCAGCCATTGCCAGCGCGGTGCGTCCAGGGCCGCCTGGGGGTTGAGGCCGAAGTCCACCAGGTTCATCACCATCTGCACATGGCCCTGGGGCTGCATGTAGCCGCCCATCACGCCGAACGGTCCGAGAGCCTGGCCGTCCTTGGTGAGAAAGCCCGGGATGATGGTGTGGAAGGTTTTCTTGCCCGCGGCCAGGCAGTTGGCGTGGGCCGGATCGAGGCTGAATTCCTGCCCGCGATTCTGCAGGGCGATGCCGCTGTCGGGCAGCACCACGCCGGAGCCGAAGCCGTGGTAGTTACTCTGGATGAACGAAACCATATTGCCTTCGGCGTCCGCCGTGGCCAGGTATACCGTGCCGCTGGCGTGGGGGTCGCCGGGCTTGGGCGGCTGCGCCTGTTCACCGATCTGGCTGCGGCGGCGCGTGCTGTAGGCGTCGCTCAGCAGATCGGCCACCGCCACACGCATATGCTGGGGATCGGTGATGTAGTGCAGGCCGTCGCTGTAGGCGAGCTTCATCGCTTCCAACTGACGGTGCCAGGTCTGTTGGCTGTCGCGGTGATCGAAGCTGAAGCCTTCAAGGATCTTCAGCGTCATCAATGCCACCAGCCCCTGCCCGCTCGGCGGAATTTCCCAGACGTCCACGCCGCGATAATTGATGTGGATCGGCGCCACCCACTGCGCGCGGTAATCCTTGAGGTCGTTGGCGCGCAGGTAGCCGCCGCTGGCGCGGGAGTGCGCGTCAAGGCGCTCGGCCAAGGCGCCGCGATAGAGGCTTTCGCAGCGGGTCGCGGCGAGTTCTTCCAGCGTGCGGGCCTGGGCCGGGTTGCGGAAGATCTGCCCGGCCTGTGGTGCGCGCCCGTCGATCAGGAACGTGTCGAACCAGGCGTCCAGCACCGCGTCGCGATGGGGGCTGAATTCATTCAGGGCGATCTGCCATTGATGGGCGACCACCGGCGACACGGGGAAACCGTCGCGCGCCAGGCTGATCGCCGGTTGCAGCAGTTCGGCAAAGGGCAACTTGCCGAAGCGTTGCGACAGCTCCGCCCAGGCCGATGGACAACCGGGCACGGTGACCGGTGTCCAGCCGTACAGCGGCATCCGCTCATGGCCCGCCGCCTTGACCGCCTCGATGTTCAAGGCGGCCGGCGCGTGGCCGTTGCCATTCAGGCCGTGCAACTGGCCCTTGCACCACACCAGGGCAAAGGCATCGCCGCCCAGGCCGCAGCCGGTGGGTTCCACCACGGTGAGCGCCGCCGCCGTGGCGATGGCGGCATCGATGGCATTGCCGCCCTTTTGCATGATCTCGATCCCGGCCTGGGCGGCCAGCGGTTGGGACGCCGCGACCATGCCGCGACGGGCGAAGACGCTTTGGCGTTGCGACGGATAAGGGTACTCGTGAGCAGAAAATTTCAACATGGCAAAGGCTCTTCAAAAAAAGTCATAACACGCGGCTGAGAAAGGCTCGGGTACGCGGATGGCTGGGGTGGCTGAAGATCTGTTCCGGCGGGCCCTGCTCGATCAGTTCGCCCTGGTCGAGCACCACCACGCGGTCGGCCACTTCACGGGCGAAGCCCATCTCATGGGTGACCACCACCATGGTCATGCCCTCCTCGGCCAGTTCCTTCATCACCTGCAGCACTTCGCCGACGGTTTCCGGGTCGAGGGCGCTGGTGGGTTCGTCGAACAGCATCGCCTGGGGCTTCATCGCCAGCGCGCGGGCGATCGCCACCCGTTGCTGCTGGCCGCCGGAGAGCATCGACGGGTAATGGCTGGCCTTGTCCGCCAGGCCGACCCGCGCCAGCAGGCCACGGGCCTGTTCCAGCGCTTGCGCACGCGGCGTGCCGAGCACCTGGATCGGCGCTTCGATGATGTTTTCCAGCGCGGTCATGTGCGGGAACAGGTTGAAACGCTGGAACACCATGCCGATGTCGCGGCGCTGACGGGCGATGTTGCGCTCTGAATCGCGCACCAGGCTGCCGTCGCTGCGCTCGCGATAACCCATGGCGCGACCGTTGACGCGGATGCGCCCGCCCTGGATGTCTTCCAGCAGGTTGATGCAGCGGATAAAGGTGGTCTTGCCGGAGCCGGAGGCGCCGATCAGCACGACTACCTCGCCACGGCGTACTTGCAGCGAGATGCCCTTGAGAATCGGCAATGTACCGAACGACTTGTGGATATCCAGCGCTTCGATGATCAGTTCTTCACTTTGGTGCGCCATGGTTAACGTCCCCTCAGCAGTTTCAGGGTGCTGCGCCCGAACAGGCGGCTGGACGCCGTCGGCGGCGCGGTGGGCCGGTCGGACTGGCTGAAGCGCGTCTCCAGCCAGCGTTGGAAAAAGCCCCACAGTGTCGTCAGCGTCAAGAAGTAGAGGGCGACCACCAGGTACAGCTCAAATACGCGGAAGGTCGCCGAGGTGATCATCTGCGTACTGAGCAGCAGCTCCTGCACACCGATCACGCTGACCAGGGTGGTGTTCTTGAGCATCACGTTGAACTCGTTGCCCAGCGGCGGCACGATCACCCGGAAGGCCTGGGGCAGCACGATGCGCCGCATCAGCTTGGCGAAGCCCATGCCCAGAGAACGCCCGGCTTCGTATTGGCCCTTGTCCACCGCGCCGATACCGGCGCGGATGATCTCGGCCATGTACGCGCCTTCGTTGAGGCCCAGGGCGATGATGGCCGCCTGGATATTGCCGGGCACGATCAGGCCGAACAGCTCGATGTCCTCGAAGCGGAAAATCCCGCCCGCCGCCAATGCGGTGTACAGAAACACGATTTGCACCAGCAACGGCGTACCGCGCATCAACCACACATAAAAGCGCACCGGCAGGTGCAACAGCGGGTTCTTCGACAAGCGCAGCAGCGCCGCCGCCAGCCCCAACACGCAGCCGAGCAGCATCGCCAGCACGCTGATCAGGCAGGTCAACCAGAGCCCGGTGAGGTACACCCCGCTGGGCTGCAGCAGGTACTGCCAGAACACATCCCAATTGAAATTCATCGCAGGTTTGCCTCAGTCGAGTGTGTCGTTGCTGACATGCCATTTGTCCAGCAACCGCACGTAGCTGCCATCGCTGCGCATGTCGCTGATGATCTGCTGCACGGCGGCGGTCAGTTGCGGGTCGTCCTTGCGCATGCCCAGGCCGGTGAGGATGCGACTGAACGCTGGCACGCCTTCCTGGAACAGGTCCGGGGCCATGGCCGCGTAGTAACCGGCGGTTTCCACGGTGGTGCCGTAGGCGTCGACCTGGCTGATGCGCAGGGCCTGGAACGCGTCGGTGTCGGTGTTGTAGACCACCAGCTTCATCGGTGGCTTGCCGGCCTTGGTCAGGCTGTCGTTCTGGGTGTCCAACAGGGTCTTGATGGTGGAACCGTTGAGCACCGCCACTTTGTGCGCGGACAGGTCATCCAGGGTCTTGATGCCCTTGGGGTTGCCCTTGGGCACCACCACCGACTGGCTGGAATACATGTAGTTGACGATGTCGATCACCTGTCGCCGTTCGGGCTTGTCGAACAGTTGATCGACAATCATGTCGCACTGCTGGGCGAGCAACGCCGGCACCAGCCCGGAGAACGGAATCACCCGCCACTGCACCTGTTTGTCGCCCAGGCGCTTGGCGATTTCAACGCCGAGGTCGACGGTGAGCCCGCGCGGTTTCTGGGTTTCGTCGAAGGACACCAGGGGCGGTGAATCCATCCCCGAGCAGTAGATGAGCTTATCGACTTTCTGCAGACGCTCCGGCACCTGGGGCGCAGCGAAGGCCCATGGGGTACAGAGGCCGAGAGAGAGAGCCACCAGCAAGGCGCGGCGTTTATGCATGACCAGACACTCCAGTTCGTTGAATAACGGGGGCAGGACTCAACGTCAACACACAGGCGGGCTTGGGCCCGCTTCTATTGTTCCGATTGCAGGAATTGAATCAGCGCCGGCACGGTGCCTTCGATGTGCTCGCGCACCACGGCTTCGGCGCGCGCCGCGTCACCGGCACGGATGGCGTCGAGGATCACCGCGTGTTCCTGGCGCGCGCTGAGGGGTTTCTCACCGTGTTGCAACCACAAGCGCATGGGCGCCTCGACCAGTGAGTACAACGCCGAAATCTGCTTCATCAGCCGCGGCCGGCCGCTGAGGCTGCACAGGTATTCATGGAACGCGCGGTGCCGGCTGACCCACACGGCGCTTTCGTCGCGGTAGTCGTCCATTTCGTCCAGCAAGCGCTCCAGGGCCGCCAGTTGGCGCTCGCCGATACGACCGACCGCAACACGCACCGCCAGGCCTTCGAGGGCGCTGCGCATCTCGAAGACTTCGTGCAGCTCATCGATATCCAGGCCGCCGACGATGGCGCCGCGGTTGGGGCGCAAGGTCACCAGGCCCTGGGCATCCAGGCGGCGGAACGCTTCACGCACCGGCATGCGGCTCATACCGATTTCACTGGCGATGTCTTCGGCAATCAGGCGGTCGCCCTTGCGGTAGCGGCCGCCGCAAATGGCATTGAGCAGGAAGTTGTAGGCCTCTTCCTCGGCAGTCAGGGGCTGACGGTCAACGTAAGCGGGGGCAAATTGCATTCGGCGGTACCTTTGCATTTTTGTATCCAATTATCCATAAATTCAAAAATGCACGAGGCGTGCCAGGTTCTGGCCTGTCGACTTAAGTGATTGATTTAGATGTAGTCGTCGGATACTTCGCAGTCGCCCATCCGATTCTGTCCAGACGATGTGCTACTAAAGAGGACAGTCCATGCACTATCCGTGAACAGATCGGCAGCACCGTAACAACTGGATCGTCAGGCCCGCGCGCAGACGGCGATGGCGGCACGTGCGGTGTGCGACGGTAACTCGGCGAACAGCGCGTGGTACTCCGCGGCGAAATGGCTGAGGTGATAGAAGCCCCATTGGGCAGCGATATCGCCGATCGAGAGCTCCGACGCGCGGGTGGACATCAAGGTCCGGCGCACACCGTTGAGCCTCACGGAGCGCAGGTAGTTCAGGGGCGTGGTCTCGGCGACCGCGCGAAAGCTGTTCTGCACGGTGCGCCGACTGACTTGCAGGCGCTGGCACAAGTCGTTCACGCTGGGCACGCTGTTCAACTGCGCCGTCGCCAGACGGTGGCATTTCTCGACGATGAAACTGCCCGTGGAACTTGGGCTGCGTTGCTGCTTGTCACAGGCCGGGTCGGTCAAGAGTTGCAGCAGCTCGCCAAGCATGGCCTGTTCCAACGCCTGCTCCCGCTCGCGGTCTCGCGTGCTGTCGAGCGCTTCGTGCATCAGGGCCTGGGAGAACATCGCCAGCAAGCGCCGACGAGCGCCGGCAACGCGCTGCGTGGACACCCTGATCACCGGCTGACGCAGCAACTGGCCGACCTCCTTCGCCGACGCCGTTTGCGCCAGTGCCTGCTCGAACAATTCACGCTCGAACGTGATGGACAACAACTCCATGCCCATCGGCATATGGAACATGAACTCCTCGCCACCGTGAAGGAAGAACAGGCTGCTGTCGTCCACCTCCCGCCCCTGCATCCGAACCGAACCCGGCACGGTGATCGGCACCGCAAAACACATCTTGCCTCGCGGCGCCGCGCCGTGTTGCACGACGCGCTGGTTGATCTGCTCGCGAAACACATGGCAACCGGCAGTCGACAGTTGCATGAGCGAACTCTCAGCCGAACCCGCGGTTAATTGACTGTAGTCCTGGCTCCATTCCTCGATGGTGGCCGCATGCACATGGATATCTTGAAAGTGGCTGATGAGCGGGTTTTTCATGGTGCCGAAAGCCTCTGCCAATATTCTTTTTTTTTGAGCATTCTTCCCGGCGATATTCGCACATAGCGCAAAACCTGCACATTCCTTTGTGCACGCCTCAATTCCCGGGGCGGCGCGCTCACGGCAGCCGTCTCAAGTGCCAATTCGGGCTAACGGCAAGCGGCGCGCCATAGGGATGATCGGCATACCTGAATCCTTGCACTGCGCGGATGCCCCGCGAGGCACTGGCCTCCTTCAAGGCTTGAGCGGTTCACACCGGTCCTCCATCACTTAGGCCTCAAACATGACTGAATATTTGAATCACTTCATCGCCGGCACTGGCGTCGAAGCCTCCGACGGCCGGCGCATTGCCCTGGTCAACCCCGTGACAGAACAGGTGTACGGCAGCTGCGCACGCGGCACGGCCGAAGACGTGGATCGCGCCGTAGCCGCCGCGCAGCGCCAACTCGAACATGGCGCCTGGCACCAGCTCGATGGCGCCCAGCGCGGGCGGCTGCTGGTGAAACTGGCAGACCTGGTAGAGCGCGACACCGACGTGCTGGCCGACCTGGACGCCGACGCCATCGGCCGTTCGCCGCTCGAACCGCGCCGGCTGGACGTCCCCAACGCGGTCGCCAACCTGCGTGCCGCCGCCGGCTGGGCCAACCAGTTGGAGGGGCGCACCATTCCCACTGGCGGCTACTTCGGCACCAAGACGCTCTCGTACACAGTCCGCGAGCCGGTGGGCGTAGTCGGTGCGATCGTGCCCTGGAACTCGCCGCTGATGATCACCGTCTGGAAACTCGCGGCGTTGCTCGCCGCCGGCTGCACCGTGGTCATCAAGCCTTCGGAAGAAACGCCGCAGTCCGCCCTGCACCTGGCCGCGCTGGCTCAGGAAGCGGGTTTCCCCGATGGCGTGATCAACGTGGTCACCGGCTACGGCGCCGAGGTGGGCCGTGCGTTGTGCGAACACCCGCACGTCGCCAAGATCAGCTTCACCGGCAGCCCCGAAGCGGGACGCGAGATCCAGCGTACCGCCGGTGTGCTGTTCAAGCACGTAGCCTTGGAACTGGGCGGCAAGAGCCCGCAGATCGTCTTCGACGACGCGCCCTTTGACGACGCGCTGCGCGGTTGTGCCCTCGGGTTGTTCGCCAACCAGGGCCAGGTCTGTGCCGCCGGCTCGCGCATTTTGGTGCAGCGCGGCATTGCCGAGCGTTTCGCCGCAGCGCTGGCCGAGGCGGCGCGAGCGGTCAAGGTCGGCGATCCGCGCGAACCCGGCGTACAGATGGGCCCGGTGGCCAAGAAAGCGCAATTCGATCGCGTCAACCGCTACATCCAACTGGGCATCGAACAAGGTGCGTCTCTGCTGGCCGGTGGCGTTTCGACGCCTGAGCGCGGCTGGTTTGTCCGGCCGACGATCTTCGCCAACGCCAACAACGAGATGGCGATCGCCCGCGACGAAATCTTCGGCCCCGTCGGCACCGTGATCACGTTCGACAGCGAAGAAGAGGCTGTCGCACTGGCCAACGATTCCACCTACGGCCTGGCCGCCACGGTGTGGACCACCGACCTGGCGCGCGCGCATCGCGTGGCCGCGGCGGTGAAGGTCGGCGCCGTGGGTGTCAACTGCTGGAGCCCGCTGGATGCCAACCTGCCCTGGGGCGGTGTCAAGACCAGTGGCATCGGACGCGAGGGCGGTTTCGGCGGCGCGATGGCCTACACCGAGGAGAAGGTCATCACCGTGCTGCTGCCCACCTGAAAAAACCCGGGCCTGACCGCCCCGCCGCCGCTGAGGCCTTTGATACCCATGGAGAGACCACGATGAACCCGACTGACGAACAGAGCACCGATCGGTATCCGACGTCCCTGCGCATGTTGCACTGGCTGCGCGCCGCACTCGTCGCCGGCCTGCTCTGGGCCGGCTGGCATATGACCGGCATGCCTGACGAAGTGGCAAGCAAGTTCGAGCTCTATTACCCCTGGCACAAGTCCTTCGGGGTGCTGACGTTCCTGGTGGTGCTGGTTCAGATCGCCCTGCGGTTGCACAGCCCCAGGCTGCCACAGCCGCCGGGAACGCTGGCGAAGCATGAGCGGTTCGTGTCGAGACTGGCGCAACGCGTGATGTATGCGCTGCTCGTGATCGTGCCGCTGATGGGTTACTCGATGTCGAGCACCTACACGATGAGCGACGGGGTGTTCTTTTTCGGGATCAACCTGCCGGAGCTGCTGGCGAAAAATGACGACTGGTTCGTCGTCTTCCAGTGGCTGCACAAGGTACTTGCGTATACCTTGCTCGGGCTGATCCTGTTGCACATCGCCGGTGCGCTCAAGCACCGCTTCTACGACAAAGACCCTCGTAGCGACGTGCTGCGCCGCATGTTATGAATTGGCGCACGCCAACAACGCCGGCCAGCAGCGAACCCAACGCTGGAAGTTGACGGCCGACGCGTTACCTCTCAGGCTGACCACGCGCCGCCTCGCCCGCTCGGTGCGTGGTGGCTGACGTTCCCCGACCCACCGTTACACAGGCAGGTACTCATTTGAAGTGGAGCAGTAACGCTTGGAATTAAGACAACTGCGCTATTTCGTCAACATTGTCGAACACGGCAGCCTGGGCCGCGCAGCCCTTGAGCTGGACGTGGGCGTGTCGGCGCTGAGCCAGCAGATCGCCAAACTCGAAAGCGAACTCTCGACCCGCCTGCTGAACCGCACGACCACCGGCGTCACACCGACCCCGGCCGGCATGGCGTTCCTGCACCATGCGCAGTTGTGCTTGAGGCAAGCCGAGAATGCGATCCTGGCGGCACACCGTGGGCGGATGAGCGGGTATGTCACCGTGGGCTTGCCGCCCACCACGGCCACGGTGCTTGCCCTGCCCTTGATCAATGCGATGCGCGCGCGGTATCCGGATATTCAGTTGCACCTGATCGAGATGCTGTCCGGGCATCTGGCCACGCAACTCAATGCCCGGCAGATCGATCTGGCCATTTTGTTTCAACTTGAAGGGGGCAAGCGCTGGAGCGTGACGCCGCTGCTTGACGAGAAACTGTTTGTCATCTGCTCGCCGCACTTGCCGGATGCCCCGCAAGGAAGCTCTGTGCAAATGGCGGACCTGGGGCAACTGCCACTGGTGATGCCGAGTGCGCAACACGGTTTGCGCTCAACGCTGATGGCGGCGTTCGAGCGGTCGGGGTTGACGCCCAACATCATCATGGAGGTGGATGGCCTGGCCGTGTTGATGAACGCTGTACGCGCCGGCCACGCGGCCACCATCCAGCCCGGCGCGGCGGTGGCGCTCAAAGGCGAGTCGGGGCTTTCGGTGGTGGAAATCGCCGATGCTCATGTCGGCCGGCGAAACCTGTTGGCGACACTGCCGGATGATGAGCTGGCGCCCGCGGCACTCGCGGCGCGGCTGGTCATCACCGATGTGGCGCGGCAGCTGGTGATCGATCATCAATGGCCGGGCGCCTCGTGGATCGAAGACATCACGCCCTGATCTCCAGCCGCCCTCGCCCGCGCTTCAGGGCCAGCGGCAACCCGCAAAGCCTTTACGAAAACTAAACACCCCAACCGCTAACGCGCCTTTCGACCCAACGCTCGCTGCCCTAAGGTCTCGCCACTCGCGAGGAGCCCTTCGTTCACGCCTCCTCGCGATCGAGGAGTGATGATGATCGACGTATTAGTCATTGGCGGCGGCAATGCCGCCTTGTGCGCGGCGTTAATGGCCCGAGAGGCCGGCGCCAGCGTGATGTTGCTTGAAGGCGCGCCCAAAGCCTGGCGCGGCGGCAACTCGCAACACACCCGCAACCTGCGCTGCATGCACGACGCGCCCCAGGATGTATTGGTCGAGGCCTACCCCGAAGAGGAGTATTGGCAGGATCTGCTGAAAGTCACCGGCGGGATGACCAACGAGAAGCTCGCTCGTCTGGTCATCCGCGCCTCATCGAACTGCCGTGACTGGATGCGCGCCCATGGCGTGCATTTTCAGCCGTCGTTATCCGGCGCGCTGCATGTCGCGCGCACCAACGCGTTTTTCATGGGCGGCGGCAAGGCGTTGGTGAATGCGTATTACCGCAGCGCCGAGCGGTTGGGCGTGAACATCCGCTACAACGCGCAAGTGACCGACATCGAATTGAACGGGGGAACATTTGTCGCGGCCCACCTGAGCGCGCGCGATGCCGAAGGGCAACGTCTGCCCGCCGAACGGATCCAGGCCAGGACGTGCGTGCTGGCGGCGGGCGGGTTCGAATCCAACCGCGAATGGCTGCGTGAAGCGTGGGGGCAAAACGAGCGCGGCGAGTGGCCTTCGGACAACTTTCTGATTCGCGGCACGCGCTTCAATACCGGCGTACTGCTGCGGCGCATGCAGCAACTGGGCGCCGATTTTATCGGCGACCCGACCCAGGCGCACATGGTGGCCATCGACGCCCGCGCACCGTTGTATGACGGCGGCATCTGCACGCGTATCGATTGTGTATCGCTGGGCGTGGTGGTCAATCGCGACGGCGAGCGCTTCTATGACGAGGGCGAGGATTTCTGGCCCAAGCGCTATGCGATCTGGGGGCGCCTGGTCGCGGGGCAGCCCGGTCAACAGGCCTATTCGATCATCGACCAACAGGCCATCGGTCGGTTCATGCCGCCGGTGTTTCCGGGCACCAAAGCCAACTCACTGGAAGACCTGGCGCGCCAGCTGAAGCTCCCGGTGGCGCCATTTGTCAGCACCATCCAGGCCTACAACGCGGCCTGCCACGTCGGTACGTTCGACCACACCGCCCTGGACGATTGCCGCACCGAAGGTTTGACGCCCGCCAAAACCCATTGGGCCCGCCCATTGGTCAAGCCCCCCTTCTGCGCCTACCCGCTCAAGCCGGGCGTGACCTTCACCTATTTAGGCCTCGCCACCGACGCTACCGCCGCCGTTCGCTTCAATGGCCAGGCGAGCCCGAACCTGTTCGTCGCCGGAGAAATGATGGCTGGCAACGTATTGGGCAAGGGCTACACCGCCGGCATCGGCATGGCCATCGGCACCGCATTCGGTCGCATTGCCGGCGTGCAAGCCGCCGCCGCGGCCGGCTTCATCACCCGTTCATCCCAGGAGCCGCAACATGCAGCTGTTTGATCCCAAGGCGCCGGGCACGCTGATTCCCGTCCTCAACCTTGATGAAAGCGAAGTCCAGCGACAAATGACGGTCTGCAATGCCTGCCGTTATTGCGAGGGCTTCTGCGCGGTATTCCCGGCCATGACCCGACGCCTGGAATTTTCTCAGGCGGACATCCATTACCTGGCGAACCTTTGCCATAACTGCGGCGCGTGCCTGCATGCCTGCCAGTACGCCGCACCGCATGAATTTGCGATCAATGTGCCCAAGGCCATGGCCAAAGTCCGCCTCGACACGTATGCCGAGTACGCCTGGCCGCAGGCGATGGGCACGTTATACCGGCGCAACGGGCTGACCCTGGCGCTGGCATCCGGCGCGGGGCTGGCGCTGTTCCTCTGCCTGACGTTGATGATGATGGGCAATCTGTTCACGGCAATGCCCGGGGGGAATTTCTACGGGATCTTCCCGCATAACACCCTGGCCCTGATGTTCGGCGCAGTGTTTGGTTTCGCGGTGCTTGCGTTGGCGATCGGCGTGCGGCGCTTTTGGCGCAATGTCTCGCCGGTCGAGGCCTCCCGCGAGCAAACAACATCGGCGGCCCTGGAAGCGAGCGCCAATGTGGCCACGCTCAAGTACCTGGATGGTGGCCACGGCGAGGGCTGCAATAACGCCGATGATCGATTCACCTTGTGGCGGCGGCGCTTCCATCACTTCACCTTCTACGGCTTCATGCTGTGCTTCGCCGCCACCGGCGTGGCCACGCTCTACCATTTCCTGCTGGGCTGGTCGGCGCCCTACCCCGTCTTGAGCGTGCCGGTGATGCTCGGCATCGTCGGCGGGTTCGGGTTGCTGGTCGGCCCGGCGGGGCTCTTGTGGTTGAACCTGCGGCGCAACGCCGAACACGGCGATGAACAGCAGAAGCCCATGGATCGCGGCTTCATCGCACTGTTGTTTCTCGTCAGCGCCAGCGGCCTGGCACTCCTGGCGTTTCGCGAAAGCATGGCCCTGGGCCTGTTGCTGGCGATCCATCTCGGCCTGGTCATGGCTTTTTTCCTGACCATGCCCTACAGCAAATTCGCCCACGGCATCTTCCGCAGCGCCGCGCTGCTCAAATACTCCATCGAAAAACGTCAACCCAACCCCATCAACGCCGCAAGCGACTGATCGTCAAGACCGTCATTCCAAAAACAAGATTGATCACCACGGTAGCCATAATGAAAACAACAACACAAAACACCCCGTCCAAGGGTTCAAAACTGGGCGCCATCCTGCGGGTCACCAGCGGCAACTTTCTCGAACAGTTCGACTTCTTTCTGTTCGGGTTCTACGCGACCTACATCTCCCAGACGTTCTTTCCTGCCACCAGCGACTTCGCTTCGCTGATGATGACCTTCGCCGTATTCGGCTCCGGGTTCCTGATGCGTCCGCTGGGCGCTATCGTGCTGGGGGCGTACATCGACAAGGTGGGACGGCGCAAGGGCCTGATCGTAACGCTGTCGATCATGGCGGCCGGGACGGTATTGATTGCACTCGTGCCCGGCTACGCCAGCATCGGGGTGGCAGCACCGGTATTGGTGTTGATGGGACGACTGTTGCAGGGCTTCTCCGCCGGGGCGGAGATGGGGGGCGTTTCGGTGTACCTGGCTGAAATCGCCACGCCGGGCCGCTGCGGGTTCTATACCAGTTGGCAATCGGCCAGCCAACAAGTGGCGATCATTCTTGCGGCAGCGCTGGGTTACACGATCAACGCGTCCATGGCAGCCGCCGAGGTAGCTGCCTGGGGCTGGCGCATCCCGTTCTTTATCGGCTGCGTGATCATCCCGTTCATCTTCATCATTCGCCGTTCGTTGCAGGAAACCGAGGCGTTCAAAGCACGCAAGCATCACCCAACGGCCAATGAAGTGTTCCGCTCAATGCGCGACAACTGGCGCACGGTACTGGCTGGCGGTCTGTTGGCGTCGATGACCACCACCACGTTCTACCTGATCACCGTCTACACCCCGACTTTCGGCCGTTCGGTACTGAACCTGAGCACCACCGACAGCCTGGTGGTCACGCTCTTCGTCGGCCTGAGCAACTTCATTTGGTTGCCCATCGGCGGCACACTCTCCGACCGTATCGGCCGGCGCCCGTTATTGCTGGCGATCTCTTTGTTGTGCCTATGCACCGCTTACCCCGCCATGCATTGGCTGGCCGCCGCGGCCAGCTTCGAACGACTCCTCAGCGTGCTGCTGTACTTCTCGTTCTTCTTTGGCATTTACAACGGCGCAATGGTTGCCGCGCTGACTGAGGTGATGCCGCAGAACGTCAGGGTCGTCGGGTTCTCCCTGGCGTTCAGCTTGGCGACCGCAGTGTTTGGCGGCTTTACACCCGCCGTATCCACCCTTTTGGTGCAAGTAACCGGCGATAAGGCATCACCGGCCTACTGGCTGATGTTTGCGGCGTTGTGCGGGTTCACCGCGACGACGATCTTGTATCGCAAGCAAAACGCGGTGACGGTCAACGCCTGATAAGCGCGGTATCCCTGCAGGGCAGCCTCAGATTTTGAATTGCCCCAGCAAGCCTTGCAGGCGGCTGCCGATCGCATACAACTCGTCGACGGTCTGGACTGGTTGGCAACCGCGTCGATCGCGCGTGCGATCTGATGCACTCCGCGGTTGATCTCTTCAGCCACCGCGGTTTGCTCTTCCGCGGCACTTGCGATTTGCGCGTTCATTGCATTGATCGTGGCGATCAGTTCGACCGTAAAATAGGGCTCAGCTTCGAATGGCACTTACTTAACCGTCTTCGGGTGCCCATTTCTCCGCACCTCAGCCCTTGCCGATCGACGTGCTTGCATCAGCATGGGGTAAGGCTTGGATCTTCGTTTTAAAGCACGAGGCTCCATCCTGCCAGGCCGGTTTCCAACACGTTTGCAAGCAATCAACTCGAGCAGACTCAACAACTCATCGCCGTATTCGCCAGCCCCATACCGCCTCAACGCAAGGCACAGCTGAAGACATGCTTGAAGCTCAGTTCTCGCGGTAAACAATCCGCTAACAGAGCGGATTGGGCCATGATTATCCGAATCAGATTGTGCGCCAGCAGATAAATCCATAGCTCTTTGACGGCCATGCCAGGTGTCTTGCAGCTCAGCATTTCAAGTCTCAACGTTGTCTTGAGATTGCGTAGATCCAGCTCAACATGCCATCGGCCCTTATACAGCGATTCGAGAGCTGCTTTCGGTACTTGCTGCGGACAGCTCAAGGGCGTCACCAGGTTTTTTCCGCCGGTTTTCAGTTCAGGTACTGTCAGTGTCTCTGGCGCATCGTCGTAACAGCGCTGACTCATCCAGGAAGGCCGCTGCTTGGACTTTTTCAATTCTATAAATAAATCTGTCCCCTTTTCCACGGGAGTACGTTAATAGCTGTCCTATTACAGATCTCGTCGACGACAGCTATGAGCATCACCAGCGAAGAACGTGATTTTTTCATTACCCTGGGCGAACGCATTGCCCGCCTGCGCAAAGAACACGGCATCACCCAAACCCAACTGGCTGAACGGCTGGGCGTGTCTCCGCAGACTATCCAAGCCTATGAGTCCGGCAAGCGGCGTATCCAGGTAGCGGCGTTGCCAGAGCTGGCCCGGCTGCTTTCGACCACACTCGAAGAACTGTTTGGTCAGCAGCAGGAAACCACTGTGCGTAAGCGTGGCCCCGCTCCGAAATGGCAACAGCAACTGGAAGCCATCGACCAGCTACCTAAGAGCCAGCAGAAATTTGTGGCGCAGATGCTCGATGCCCTGATCGCTCAGGCCACGACTAAAGCGAGCAGCGAAGGAAGGGAGGTTTTGCAGTAAGCAGATAAAACAACACCGGCACGAGGCCGGTGTTGAGTGAAGTCTATGCAGAACAACTATTCATAAACTTTCGATGCACACAATATCTTTGCAAAAGTACTCCAGCTAGGACTAGTAACATCACTATCGCCAGAGTTTTTTGCATACATATCTATTGACCTAATCCAGGCTTCCATTGCAGCTAAAAACCTCTCTAAGTCCGGGTTTTCCCAGTCATCGGGATTAAGCACCAATCCCTCTCTGAACTCTCCAACAAAATCCGCAAGATCTTCTTTTGTCTGTATATCTCTAACTCGTTCAAAACTCATACGGCCCTCACTTACAAACGCCTCGAACACAGATAATCGAACCATTATTGGGCGTAGTCATTTTCTATCCTTCCTTGGCAACCTCTGCTGGCGTAGCCGGAACAACTTTGATTGGAATGCCCGCCTCAGACGCAGCAAGCAATCGTCTATTATCCGAGCTGTAAACCGCTCCATCCTTCTCAAATACCCGGATAGGAGGCAGGTCATCTGGAGAAATTTCCCCTGACTTCAGCCCGTCAATTGTTGACTGGAGAGTTTGGCCATCTTTGAAGGTATTCGAAACACTATCTTGCGTGAACCGGATATCTTTCGGGTTCGCATAACCAGTCAAGTTATCTGGTAAAGCAGATGGCAGCTTTTGGCCTGAGGCTCCTACTCCTTTTGCACCAAAGAATCAACTATTTGCTTTTAGACGAGCCTTCAGCTCCTCAATAAACTTATCACCACCATCACTTTGCGACTCCAAGGTAATCATTACAGGAAAATCTTCATACACAAGCCTTAGGCTCTCGTTATTTAAAGACACGCCCCAAACCCTAGTATCAACGGAGTCGCTTCTACTAACAATCTCTCCAAAAAACATATTTACAAATGCTTCAGCATAACTAGGAAACCCTTCCCAGCCCACCTCCGACGTTAAGTCCGCATACAATCTTCCAGAACGCATACTCCCAATAGAGAATGTTTTTTCATCAATAAGCATTGGCATTTAGAAAATATCCCCACCACCAGCTCGCGTAGAGCTTTCTATAATTTGCTCAAAAGTCTTCCCTTTCTTAACGAGATCGTCAAACGCAGGACCAATCTTATTTCCGTATCGCTCCATGTTTCTCGCATCAATAGTCTCTAGCATATCTGGCGGCGTATACTCTCTATATTTCAACTTCAGATCATTCCTAGCACTGTATGCATATTTTGCTATGTCTTCAGCGCTAGCGCCTCCAGCGCGCAAATTATCTACGGACGTTTGTAGATCGTAAACTTCTCGAACGTAATTTTGCCGGAGGGGTGGCAGATAGCCAAAATCTCCATCGGCTTTGGACACAGCATTATCCCAAGCTGGTGCCGTAGATGTCCCTTTTGCACCCTTAACTGGCGCTAAATCAATACTAGCAGCTGCACCATCATAAACTGCCCCAAACAATCCCGCACTGTTCAGGACAGCTTGGAGCCCGAACCCGAACCTTTCGGTTGTCGTCGCTACTTCACCGGTGATGGGATTTTTCCCACCTGAAGCCATGTAGGTCTGGCACGCAATCCCCGCGAGCCCCATACCACCGCATCCGGCAGCAAACGTTTCCTTCGAAAACTCGTCCAGATACGCTTTCTGTGCAGCTACCGTTGTTGCAACCTCTGCTTTATGAGTAATCGACTGTGCGTCGCTGGCGGGTTCCAGGGCCCACTCATCTCCCAAATCGGTTTTGACCGTTCTGTCAGATACGACACATACACCGTTACCCGAGAGCGCACAGCTGACCAGTTGCCCTGGCTGAGGTCTGGAGCCCGGATCGGTTCCTATGTCCCCTTCTACGGCTGGCATATCTTTGAGTACGGAGCTGTCTCTTGCCAACAGTTCCTTTATATTTTTCGATAGTTCGTCACAACGGGATGAGGACGTTCCCCCGCAGTTCCTTTTCTTATACTCGGCCTGCTCTTGCGCAAGTGTTATGCCCTCACTGCCCCTGAGCTGGTTATTTTCGACCGCATTTTTTGCTGCGATGCCTCCCGCCACTGCATCTGACGAGTTCCCTGCCACAATGCCTGCAGCGAGGCCTCCAGCAAGTGTCGATAGTGCGGAGACCTTTTGTTTTTCAGCTTCGCTCAGTTGATCGATGGGCTTGTTCGGGTACAGCTCGTAAGCGACCAGTTCACCGATACTCGCCCCCGTGGCTCCAGCAAGCGCAGAGTTTTGCTGGGATTTTGCAAGCACCGCGCCCAATACAGCATGAGCCATTATTCTGGCTTCAAGGTTATCGCCTGTGTTGTCCTTGATGATACCCGCCAGATACGGCGCCGAAGCCCCCACGACCGCCTGGGCGAGGTTGCCTCCAGCCAGCCCTTGAACCGCTGCCGTTACGGCTTGCGCAGCACGCTGAAGGTCACTTCCCGTACCGTAGGCAGCCATGGTGCTTTTATAGGCATCGGTGCCCTGCAACATGTCCACGTAGGCCTTGCGATCTTTGTAAGAGGCGTCTGGATTAGCCCCCGGCATGTTCTTCTGTTCATCTGTCAGGTGTGCTTGCGCGGCCTTCGCAGCTTCAATCGTTCCCTGGGTACGAATAATGTCCATGGACTGGTTAGCGATATCACCAATCAACTGCGCCTGGCGAAGCCGTTGCTGCTCCTTCTCCTTGTCGAAGATAGGGCTCAGTGCGTTATTGGCATGCTCAACGTCATGACTCAGCGTGTTGACGTCTTGTTGCTGCTTATCCTTGTCGCGAATAGTCAGCTGGCCATCAGATATGGCTGCGTAAGTCGTACTGCTTTCATGCCCGTCGTGGTTCGCACCCACCAGCAACATACTGCCCATATTGCCGAGGAACTGAGTACTGGCATCCCCGCCCGTCCCTCCACTCACGCTCTGGTGCTGGCTGCTGAAATCGGCTTTGTTGTCCAGTCCGGTCCAGCCCAGGCTCCCGGTCGTGAGTTTGTTTTTGTCGGCGCTCGCGGTGCTGCCGATTACGCTGGCATCCAGTTGGGTATGTTCGCCAACGCTTATTTGGTAGCCGTCCTTCCCAGCGAACAACCCGGTCTGCTCTTTCACGCTGTCAAAGTTAGACTTGAGCTTGTCTTGGCTGACGCTAAGCGACGCACTCCCGCTCATAGAGCCAAATGTGAAGCTGGCGCCTCCGCTGACGTTGGTTTGCTTGGAGTCGTAACGATCAGTGTCTTGCTGACTGCTCAGCGTCAGGTTGCGCCCTATGTCCGCGACGATCTGCTGGGCATTCGCCTGCGCTCCCACCAAGGTTGCATCCCGACCACTGTCGAGCGTGAGCTTGTTACCGGCATTGACGGTGGTTTCAGTCCATGTGGTGCCATTACCCTTTTCCTTGCCCGCCCCGGCGTTGCCGTTGGCGAAGATACTAAGACCCGCACCGCTGTCACTGACTCCCAGGCTTACGCCGATTGCACCGCCTGCACTCTTGTTAGAGCCGTCGAGGCTTTGCGTATTGGTGCCGGAGCGCAGATTGATGTCCTGTGCGGCAGACAACAGCAAGTCGGTGCCGGCCTGAAGTTTGCTGCCCTGTACCGTGATGTCGCCACCCGTAGCACCCGGCTGTCCATTCCCGGTAGCAACCAGGCTAAGGTTACCGCCTGCCGTCAGATTGCTGCCTTGGCTGACGCTTTGTTCCTGTATTTGCTTGGAGCTGGACTTCTGTCCTCCCAGCGAAATCGAGATACCGACGAACTCGCCTGCCTGCGCACCGGACTCAAGTGCCTGGGCGCCCTGATAAGCCTGATAGCCGGAAAGCCCGGCCTTGACCCCCTGTAATGCCGACAAACGCGTGTCGTTTTCATGAATGGCATCTTGAGCGGTTTGCACTGCCGTGTTGACCGCTTCCCCCACCACACCGGACAACGCCAACGTCAGACCGCTCTTCTTGCTCTCCTGAGAGGTACGCGTCGTACTGTCGTTGGCCGCGTCGAGAATATTGACGTTTTGTCCAACCAGCTTGATGTCCTTCCCTGCAACCACGTCCGACGCCTTGACGGTCAGGTCTTTACCGGCGGTGATATTCACATCGCCCATGACGCTGCCGACGGTGCTGCCTTTCTGGCTGGCGCTCTCCGTGCCCTGCTTGTAGGTATTCTGGGAGGAGCCCAAGGTGACGCCGATCCCCCCTGTGCTTAACAAGCCAGACTTTTTAGTCGACTGGCTGTGTTGTGCACTGAACGACTCCGCATCACTCTCTATGCGAACGCTGTTGCGAGCCTGAATGTTCGTTTCTTCAGTCGAGACTACGTTGCTGGCGGAAACCGCAATATCATGACCGGCCTGTACCAACGTCGTATCCCCACTCAGTGTCGAACCGGTCAACGACGTGCTGCTTTGTGAATCACTGCTCATCTTGCTGGTACTGGAAAGTCCAAACCCGCCGGATTTTGATTTGGCGGAAGCACTGGATTCACGGTTCTCTGCGCCAGTCAGATTGACGTCGTGACCCGCCAAAACCGCCAATGCGCCTTTGTCGCTGTTGATGGTTGATCCAGTGAGGTTGATGTCGTTGGCGGCGACAACCGTTGTTTTACCCTGCGCCTGAATTGAAGAGCCAACAGCCACATCATTTTCGCTCTCGCTCATCTTCGAGCTTTTCTTACCCCACGACCCCTTCTTCGTTTTCGAGTAATACGAGTAATCGCTGTCTTCAGCCGCCGCCAGGTTCAGGTCTTTACCGGCATACAAATACGCCTCATCCCCCGCCGTCACCCGGCTCGCCGTCAACGCCAGGTCCTGTCCGGCGCTCAGCGCCACGTCACCACCGGCTTTAACCGTGGTGGAGACCTGGCTCACATGGTCCTCTTTGCTCTTGACCTTCTTCGACGTAAACGAGGCATGGGACTCGTCTGCTGCCGACGACAGTGACAAATCGCCCACCGCCGACATCGTCACATCACGCTTGGCATCGATCTCACTCGCCACCGCGCTGATGTCCCGGCCCGCCTGTACCTTTAAATCACCGCCGGCATCCACGCGGCTGCCGTACTGGGTCGCGCTGCTGTTCTTGAACAGCCCGCTCACCGTATTGCTGTTGGTCCCTTCGGCAGAGATCAGGTTGACGTCGCGTCCGGCCTTGAGCGTGGTGTCGGCGCCGCTGCTCATCACGCCGCCCACGCTGTTTACGTCGCGGCCGGCTTGCAGGCTCAGGTTGTTCGCAGCTTCGATGCGCGCTGCACTGTCCACGGAGTCGGTGTGCTCGGTGCGGTAGCCGCTGCTGCTGTCGTGGCTGGTGACGCTGCGCTCGTTGAGGATGTCGCCTTGGGTGACGGTCAGGTTCACGTCGCGACCGGCGATGATGCCGCCGGCGGTGTTGACGATGGTGTTACCGGCCAGCAGATTGAGGCGGTTACCGGCCTGGATCAGGCCGCTGTTGGTCAGGTCGTTGCCGGCCTGGGCCGACAGGTTATTGCTAGCCCGCAAGGTGCCGACGTTGTCCAGGTTCTGGCCGGCGATCAGGTTGACGTCGTTACCGGCGATCAACGCGCCGTCCGGGGCCAGGCGGTTATTCGCCTGGGCCAGGTACACCACGGGTACCAGGACGTTTTCGCCGTTTACTTGCTCTTCTTCAAGCCAGACGATGTCGTGGGTCAGCGCCGCGACTTGGGCTGAGGTGAGGCTCACACCCACGCTCAGGCCGAGTTGCTGTTTGCTCCTGATGGCGTTGTCCATCAGGTACTTGAGCATGCCCGAGTCGGTGTTCTGGCCGTCGATGAAGCGTTGGCCGGTGCGGGCCACCACGGCTTGTTCGACCAGACGTTGCTCATAGAGGCCGTCGCCGAGGCGCTTGGCGCTGTCGTCAGGGTTGTAGCCGAGGCCGGAGAGTAGATAGTCCGAGCTCATGAACTGCTTGAGGTCGGTGAGCACCGGGTTGGTTTCGATCAGGTATTTCTGCGGCTGCGACACGGGCTGCGTGCCCGGCAGGCCCTGCACACGGGCAATGCTCTGGCTGGCCACCGGGGACGGTTTGTCGCCGGTGGTTGCGGCCGGGGCCACTGGGGTCACACCGGGAATCGACGGAGCGTTCACGACCACGGTGCTGCCGTGGTCAGTGGCTTGCGCCGACAGGTCCAGGTTCGGGTGGGATGCAACGACCGCAGACGATGCCGCGCCACCGCCGGCGTTCTGTGTGCCGATTGCGACTACTTGTGATGTGGAAAGAGCGGGTGAGTCTCGCGCTGCCCCTCAACCTGCATGATGTCGATGCAGGCCACCCTATCGTCCCCTGCCGGGCAGCCTCAGATTTTGAATTGCCCCAGCAAGCCTTGCAGGCGGCTGCCGATCGCATACAACTCGTCGACGGTCTGGACGCCCTGCTGCGTCTGGTTGGCAACCGCGTCGATGGCGCGTGCGATCTGATGCACTCCGCGGTTGATCTCTTCAGCCACCGCGGTTTGCTCCTCCGCGGCACTTGCGATTTGCGCGTTCATTGCATTGATCGTGGCGATCAGCTCGACCGTGTTGCCCAGAAACTCACCCGCCTGGTCGGCCTCGGCATTAGCGCCCTGGGCGGCTTCGGTAGATTGGTGCATGGCCGTGACCACCCCGCCGGTAGCGCTCTCCAGACGCTCGACCATCGCTTGGATTTCCTGGGTACTGCGCTGAGTGCGACTGGCTAACGCCCTCACTTCATCGGCAACCACGGCAAACCCGCGCCCGGCCGCACCGGCACGTGCGGCTTCGATGGCCGCATTGAGGGCTAAAAGGTTGGTCTGTTCGGCAATCGAGCGAATGACGTCCAGCACGGTGACGATAGACGTCACGTCGTTTTGCAGATTCTGCATCGACAGGCCACTCTCATCCAGCTCGACCGTCAGTGCCTGAATGCGCGCAATACTGCCGTTGACGATCTGCCTGGCGTGACGGGACTGCCTGTCGGTCTCGACCGCTGCGTTTGCCGCATTGTGCGCGCTGGCCGAGACTTCCTGCGCCGCCGATGACATCTGGTTTATCGCCGCAGCCACTTGGTCGGTCTCCAGGCGCTGCCGATCCATGGCCCGGTCAATCTGCCGGCTCTGCTCGGCCACATGACTGACAGACCCGGTCAACTGTTCGCTCATCGCGACGATCTGGCTGACCAGGCTGTGAATCTTTTCGATAAAGGCATTGAACGAACCGGCCAGTTGCCCCAGTTCGTCGCGACTCACAAGCGGCAGCCGCCGCGTCAGATCCCCCTCGCCCGCGGCGATTTCATCGAGGTGAGCGCGGATCAAGGTCAAGGGCCGTAAGCTGCGTTTGACCAGCAGAAGCGCGAGTGCCCCGATGATGCCGATCAGCGCGCCAGCGATAAGCGCAATGCTGAGCATCAAGTGGTGTATGCGCAGCTCGACATCGGCCCGCACGTTGGCGACCTGGGTTTCAATGCTGTCCAGATTGACCGCGGTGACGACAACCATGTCCCACTTGGGCAAATAGAAACTGTAAGCGAGCTTGGGCACCACCTTATCGGTGTTGACGACCCCACCCGAATAGGTGACGAAGTGCGTTTGGTTTTTGGCCGCTTCGACCATCTCGCGGTTCAGGTACTTCCCGTTGATGTCTTTGCGATCACTCATGTTGGTGCCGACGCCTTCGCTGCTGTCACCGCGAAACAGGCGCACGACCTGACTGTCATAGCCGATGAAATACCCGTCATCGCCATACTTCACGTTGGACAGTCGGCTGATTGCCAAGGCTCGCCCGGAAAGGTCCCCGGCAGCCGCCCGCTCATACAGTTCGGTGATGGACGTCTGAGCGATGCTCGCGTAATCCTTGAGTCGGGTGCGGCTTTCCTCGAGCAGCCGCTCGCGGGTCTGTGCGACCTCCTGCTCGGCCTGGGCCTGCAACGTGCTGCGCGCGCTCAACCCTAAAACCAGCGCAAACAACAGCACCGGCAATAAGGTCAGCAACAGTATTTTGGTTTTGAACGACATTATTTGATTCCTTCACCCCGATCCTATGAAGCCGCCGATGCAAAAGCGGCCCGCGAATGTCGCGTGGCCGCGAGCAGTGGATCACCAGAGCGCGATGTCGTAGGTGAAGTAGATCCGATTACTGTCACGACCACGGGAGAAATCCGAGCGGTAGACGTAATTGCGCAGCTTCACTCCCAGGCCTTTGAAGGTGCCTTGCTGCACCACATAGGCCAGTTCGGCATCGCGTTCCCATTCCTTGACCGTGGTGCTGGACTTACCGTCGTTACCGCTCAGGTAACGCGTGGAAAAGGTCAGGCCAGGGACACCCAGGGCGGCGAAGTTGAAGCCGTAGTTGAGCATCCAGGTCTTCTCGTCTTCTTCGATGAACTTACCGATACCGGCGTTACTGAACGAATAGACGGTCGCGCCACTGATGTATGGCAACCCGGCATCCCCGCTGAGGGTCTGATACCCGCCACCGAAGGTATGCCCGGCAATGGCGTAGGACAGTTGCCCACTGAGCATGTTGTTATCGATCTTGCCGCCGTAGGCAGAGCCGCTATCGACACTGTTGAAGTAGCGCAAATCACTGGTCAGCACGCCGCCGCCCAAGGGTAGATCGTGCTGGATGCCGGCAAAATGCTGCCGGTAGAAGTTCTCCAGTTCGCCGTAGAAGTAACTCAGGCGAATGTTTTTCCCCAGCTTGTATTCTCCGCCGGCATAACTGAAGTCCCCGGATTCAGCGCCGCTATAGCCGTCGGGCACAATCGGCATGCTGTCGGTGGAGTCACGCAGCTTGAATCGATCGAGGTGGCCCCCGGTGAGGCTGAGGTTCTCGATGTCGAGGCTGTTGATCTGTGCGCCTTGGTAGGTTTGCGGCATCAGACGCGCATCGTTGTAGATCAGTACCGGTGTCTTGGGCAGCAAGGTCCCGTATTTGAGCGTGGTCTTGGCCAGTCGGGCCTTGGCGGTCATGCCCAGGCTGGCGAACTCGTCGGCCGCACGCCCGTCAGCGTGAACCGGCAACAAGCCTGTACCGCTGCGGCCACGTCCGGAGTCGAGCTTGACCCCGAGCAGGCCTAGGGCATCCACCCCAAACCCAACGGTGCCTGGGGTGAATCCCGACTGGTAATCCAGCAGGAATCCCTGGGCCCATTCGGTGCGTTCGCTCTTGGCGGTCCTGGCTGATCGGGCACTCAAGCCATGCTCGTCGCGAAAGTTTTCATTGAAATAGACGTTGCGCAATTGCAGCTTGAGCTTGCTGTCATCGATAAATCCTTCGGCGCTGGCACTGGCCAGCGGCAACAAACCAAGCAGTGAAAACAGCACCCGTTGGGTATGTACAGTGTTCATAGCAAACTACTCATTGTTGTTATTTGGCGTGCAGGAAATCGCGCGCCTCGCGGGTGAGGCGCGTCGGTGAAAAACAGGAGGTTGGGTTGAATCAGGTGAAGAGACTGATCGCCCCGGTCAACAAAGCCAGCACCGTGATGACCAATGAGGTGAGCACGGCCCACTTGACGGTGGCTTTCTGGAAATCGCCGATGTCGCGATCGACCATCCCGACCAACAACAGGGTCGAGGCGACCAACGGGCTCATCAGATGCACCGGTTGCCCCAGAATCGATGCGCGGGCGATCTCCAGCGGATCAATGCCGTAGGCCGCGGCGGCGTTGGCCAGGATAGGCACCACGCCGAAGTAGTAGGCATCGTTGGACAGGACGAACGTCAGCGGCATGCTGGTAACGGCCACGACCAGCGGGAACAGGTGCCCCCAGGACGGCGGAATCCAGTCAACCAGTGTCTGCGCGAGAGAATCGACCATCTTCGTGCCAGAGAAAATCCCGGCAAAGATGCCCGCGGCAAACACCAACAATACGACCGTCATGGCGTTGCCCGAATGGGCAAGGATGCGTTCCTTCTGAATGTCCAGTTGCGGATAGTTGATCATCAGCGCCAGGACGAACCCGATCAGGAACAGGATCGCGGAATGCATGATCCCCATCACCAGCGCGACCATCACCGCGATGACCAGCAGCAGGTTGACGTAGGCCAGTTTCGGGCGTTTGTGCGGCGTGCCCTCAAGTATTGCGTTGATGTAGCAGTTACCGCCGCCGCTCTCCAATTGAATGTTACCGATGCGCTTGCGCTCGGCGCGGCCCAGCAGGAACGCGGTGAACACCACCCACATCGCGCCGCCGATCATGGTCGGCAGCAAGGGTACGAAGTAGGCCCCGGCATCCAGGCCCAGTGCCGCAATCGCGCGGGTCGCGGGCCCTCCCCAGGGGGTCATGCCGCTCATGATGCTCAGCGAAAGCATGGAAATGGTCGCCAGAATCATCGGGTTCATGCCGATGCGCTTATACAGCGGAAGCATGGCTGCGCAGGTGATCATGTAGGTGGTGGTGCCGTCACCGTCCAATGCCACCACCAGCGAAAGCAACGCGGTGCCGACAGCGATTTTCATCGGGTCGCCGTTGACGCGCTTGAGGATCTTGCGAATCAGCGGGTCAAACAGGCCGGCGTCGATCATCAAGCCGAAAAACAGGATCGCAAACAGCAGGAGCGCGGCCGACGGTGCGACCATTTTCAAGCCGTCGAGCATCATCTTGCCGGTAGTGCCGCCGAAGCCGCCAATCACGGCAAACACAATCGGAACCAGGGTCAGGGCGACAATCGGCGACAGCCGTTTAGTCATTATCAGGAAGGTGAAAACCACCACCATGGCCAAGCCAAGCAATGCGAGCATAAGTCAGTTCTCTTGTTCTTATAAGTAACGGGGCCGATGCACAGGCGCACGAGTCCGCGCCCGCCAGTTGTGCCTGGCGGGGAGTGTTTATTTGAGGTGTTTAAGGTGTCTGGGCGCAGCCGCGACCGGTCAGACGCGGTCCGTGACCGTCACACCATCCCAGTCCGGGTTCTGGGCCTGGGCCGAGATGGCAATGGGGGAAGGTTTGCCGTCCAGCGTCCGCATCAGTACTTCGCGATCGCAGGCATTTTCCGAGAGGGACATCACCACGGTCGCCACCGCATTGCTGGCCAGGCTGGTCAAGGCCCGGGCTTCCGACATGAAGCGGTCGATACCGATCAGCAGGGCAAGGCCGGCCAAGGGAATGTCGTGAATGACCGTCAACGTTGACGCCAGTGCGACAAAACCGGAGCCGGTGACACCGGCGGCGCCTTTCGAGGACAGCAGCATGATTGCCAGCATGGTCACGGTCTGGGTCAGGCTCAGGTCGATGTTGCAGGCCTGGGCAATGAACACCGCCGCCAGCGAGAGGTAGATCGCCGTACCGTCGAGGTTGAACGAGTAACCCGTGGGCAGCACCAGCCCGACCACGCCTTTGTTGCAACCCAGGGCCTGGAGTTTTTCCAACATCCGCGGCATTACCGGCTCGGTGGACGACGTGCCGAGGACCACCAGGAATTCTTCGCGCAAGTAGCGCAGCAACTTCCACAGACTGAAGCCATGCGCGCGGCAAATACTCCCCAGCACCACAAACACGAAGAATGCGCAGGCGATGTACAGCGTCATGATCAGCTTGGCCAACGAGCCCAACGAGGTAATGCCGTACTGCCCGACCGTGAACGCCAACGCACCAAAGGCACCGATCGGCGCGAAGCGCATCAGGTAGGAGAAGATCTTGAAGACCATGTGCGAAGCGGACTCCAGTACATCCAGTAGCGGCTTGCCGCGCTCGCCAATGGCCGAAAGCGCAAACCCGCACAGCACCGCAATGAATAGAACCGGCAGCACCTCACCTTTATTGAAAGCACCGATGAACGTGTCGGGGATGATGTGCATGAAAAACTCGACCACGCCCAGCTTCGCCGCAGAATCGGTGTAGTGCGACAGCCCCTTGGTGCTCAACTGGGTAGGGTCGATGTTCATGCCCACACCGGGCTTGAACAGATAGACCGCCACCAGGCCGATGATCAGGCTGATCACGGTCAGGCCCAGGAACAGCAACAGGGTCTTGCTCAACAAACGCCCGAGGGAGCGCTTGTCGCTCATGCCGGCGATACCGGTGACGATGGTGCAGAACACCACGGGAGCGATCATCATCTTGATCAGCTTGATGAAGGCATCACCCAGCGGCTTCAAGGCTATGGCCTGTTCTGACCAGAAATGCCCGACCAGCACGCCCAACAGCACGGCGAAGAGAATCTGGACGTAGAGCGATTTTACAAACTTCATGGCATCACCCATTTTTAGAATTGTGCTGATGCAGAAACGACAATGACTAAAGGACGTTATCCGGCAAGTCGTTGGGAAGCCGCGGCGTAGACATAACCGGAGAACAGCCTGCGCGATGTACGCACTACCGAAGCGCGAATTGTCTCACCCTGAGCCCCGGTGTAGGACAGTACAACGTCTATTGCGCCACTTGGATGTTCAATTCGAACGTGTTTCAAGCGCGGTTCGCTCACCCCGCCAAGCAATTGAGCAATCACGCTGCCTTCGCTGACGCACGCGGTGGCCAAGCCGATAGAGCCGGTAATCGCCAGTGCCCGGTGGCAGTTGTGCGGCATGAAATAGCGCACCTGAAAGGTGCCGCCCGCCTTGGCCGGCGACACCAGTACGGGCTTGGGGATCACTTTATCACTGACGTCGCCCAACCCCATGGCCAGGCCGGCTTGCAGCCGCAGAGACTCCAGGCGCCCCAGGAAGGCTTTGTCGGCATCCAGTTCAGCAGGGCTTTCATCCCCACGTTTACCCAATTGGCCAGCCTCGATGATCATCATCGGCATCGCCATGTCGATGCAGGTCATCGGGACACCGTCGATCAGGTCCTGAGTCTGCCCCGTCGGGAACAGCTTACCGGTTTTGCTGCCCGCGGCATCCAGGAAGGTCAGTTGCACGGGAGCGGCAGTCCCCGGCACGCCATCAATGGCGGTGTCGCCTTCGTAGCTGACAGTCCCTTCGGGAGTGTGTACGTCTGCGTTCACAAACGTCCCCGTGTTGAGGTTGCGAATACGCACACGCGTCAGGCCTTTAGACGCCTTGACCAGCCCCTGCTCGACCGCAAACGGGCCAACGGCGCAAAGCATATTGCCGCAATTGGGTGCGGTATCGACTCGACGCTGGGAAACCATGACCTGCACGAACAAATAGTCGACATCCGCGTCCGGGTGCAGCGACGGGCTGACGATGGCGACCTTGCTGGTTTGCGGGCTCCCACCGCCAATACCGTCAATTTCCAGCTCATGGCCGGAGCCCATCAGGTTGAGCAGCAGCTCATCACGCTGTTCGATCGCATCAGGCAGGTCCCAGGCGAGAAATACTGGCCCCTTGGACGTACCGCCGCGCATAAGCACACAAGGAATTCGTTGCATGACCACTGACTCTTATTGATCAATCGGGTTGATTAATGCTCTTGAGGCAAGAGTCGCAGGCTTTAAAAAATGTTTCCAATGCAAATATCAGCCTGATTATTGCGTTTAACGAATGACAAACCTAGGATGATTGAACGCCGCCGCCCTCTTCCATCGAGTTATAAAAAATGCAATATGAGCTAAATGACATACGATCGTTCGTGAAAATCGCCGAACTCGGGAGCTTCCACGAGGCTGCCGATGCATTGCACCTGTCCCAGCCGGCGCTGAGCCGGAGGATGAAAAAACTGGAGGAAGGCTTGGGGACCGCCCTTCTCGATCGCACCACCAGAAGGGTGAGTCTCACGAGCGTTGGTCGGGACTTTCTACCCAAGGCACGCCGCCTGCTGGACGACTTCGACGACTCGATACTCAACATCCGAGAGCTGGCAGAGCGACAGAGCGGACGGGTCACCCTTGCCTGCATCCCGACCGCAGCCTTTTACTTCCTGCCTTCGGTCATCCGCCTCTACAACGAGCGCTATCCGCAAATCCGTATCCGCCTGCTCGACCTCAGTGCCAACGAAGGCCTGGAGGCCGTGCTGCGCGGAGAAGCCGACTTCGGCATCAACATGATGAGCGGCCAGCACCCCGACATAGAATTTGTGCCATTGGTCGACGAGCCTTTTGTATTGGCGTGTCGACGCGATCATGAACTGGCGGAACGTAGCGCGGTGACCTGGTCTGAACTCAGCAACTACCGCTTGATCGGCGTCGGACGCCTGAGCGGCAACCGGATGTTGCTCGATCATGCGTTATCGGGCTTGAGCTGGCGCCCGCAGTGGTTCTATGAGGTGCAACACCTTTCGACGTCGCTGGGCCTGGTGGAAGCCGGCCTCGGCGTCTCGGCCGTGCCGAGCCTGGCGATGCCTGCCGTGGATCATCCGACGTTGGTCAGCATCCCGTTGATAGAGCCCATCGTGAACCGTTCATTGGGACTGGTTTACCGCCGGGGAGCCTCGTTATCTCCAGCGGCGGAGAAATTTGTTTCGATTCTGCTTGAGCAATGGGAGAAGTGAATGGGTTCTGCTGGCGAGTGGTGTGTCATTTACCGCGAGCGCCAGCCAAGTTGTGGTGTTTTTCGGTGAACTTGTGCCCTGCCCCGCCAGTCAGCTAACTGAACGCAACTCAACGGTGGGTAACGGATGCATCTCTCGCGGCAGCAACAAGTAGCCCTGGTGACCGGCGGCGGCAATGGTTGATTTCAAGCACGAGCCACAGAGCGCCATCGACGCCCACGGCATCATCGGCGACATGCGCAGCGCCGCCCTGGTGAACGACAAGGGCAGCGTCGACTTTTTCTGCTGGCCGGAATTCGACAGCCCGTCGATCTTCTGCGCGCTGCTCGACACGCCCGACGCCGGCATTTTCCAGCTCACGCCAGACCTGCCCAACGCCCGCCGCGAACAGATCTACCTGCCCGACACCAACGTGCTGCAGACCCGCTGGCTCAGCGATGACGCCGTGGTGGAAATCACTGACCTGTTGACCATCGGTGAGGAGGACGACCTGCCCCTGTTGATTCGCCGCGTGCGTGCGGTCAGCGGCCAGGTGACGATCCACCTGCGCTGCGCCGTGCGTCATGACTATGCGCGCGCGCCCACCCACGCCAGCCTCGACAACGGCACGGTGTGTTTCGCCGCCCACGGCCAGCCCGCTCTGCGCTTGTCGAGCAGCCACGCACTGCAGGTCGAAGACAACGCCGCAGTGGCCAGCTTCGTCCTGGCCCAGGAGGAAGGCGCCGAATTCGTCCTCGGCGGGCAGGACGACCCGCGCTTCGACAGCAGCTGCACCGACCTGGCGTTGACGCACACCCTGGCGTTCTGGCGCGGCTGGATTGCGCAATCGAACTACCGCGGGCGCTGGCGCGAAATGGTCAACCGCTCGGCCCTGGCCCTGAAGCTTTTGACCTCGCGCAAACATGGCGCGATCATCGCCGCCGCCACCTTCGGCCTGCCCGAATCGCCCGGCGGCGAGCGCAACTGGGACTACCGTTACACCTGGATCCGTGACGCCTCGTTCACGGTCTACGCGTTCATGCGCCTGGGTTTTGTCGACGAAGCCAACCACTACATGCGTTGGCTCAGAGGGCGGGTCAGCGACTGCAGCGACCAGCCCGTCAAGATCAACATCCTGTATGGCATCGACGGCCGCCAGCAACTGCCCGAAACTCAGCTGACGCACTTGCGCGGGCATGGCGGCGCGACGCCGGTGCGTATCGGCAATGAGGCGTTCGACCAGGTCCAACTGGACATCTACGGCGAGTTGATGGACGCGATTTATCTGGTCAACAAATACGGCGAAGCCATTTCCCACGACGGCTGGAAACACACGGTCGAACTCGCGGATCAGGTCTGTGATATCTGGAACCGCAAAGACGTGGGTATCTGGGAAATGCGCGGCGAGCAGCATCACTTCCTGCACTCGCGGCTGATGTGCTGGGTGGCGCTGGACCGTGCGATCCGCCTGGCGTCCAAACGCTCGCTGCCGGCGCCGTTCGCGCGCTGGGACCAGACGCGCCAGGCGATCTACGCGGATATCTGGGGCAATTTCTGGAACGAAGAACGCGGGCACTTTGTGCAGCATACCGGCAGCACCGCGCTGGACGGCTCGATGCTGCTCATGCCGCTGATGCGCTTCGTCGCCGCCACCGACCCGCGCTGGCTCTCGACGCTGGCAGCGATCCAGAAAAGCCTGGTGCGCGACGGCATGGTCTATCGCTATCGCAACGACGACAGCCGGATCGACGGCCTGCCAGGCACCGAAGGCGCGTTTGCCGCCTGCTCGTTCTGGTACGTCGAATGCCTGGCCCGCGCCGGGCAGGTCGAAAAGGCGCATCTGGAGTTTGAGCAGTTGCTGCGCTACGCCAACCCGCTGGGGTTGTACGCCGAAGAGTTCGACAACCAGGCGCGCCACCTGGGCAATACGCCGCAGGCGTTGAGCCATTTGGCACTGATCAGCGCGGCAACGTTTCTGGACCGCAAGTTGAGCGGCGCGAAGACGGTGTGGCAGCCTTGAACGCTACCCGTCGAGGGTCAGCGAGGCCGCGATGACGGTGGGTCGGGCGACCTGAATGCCGGACACTCTTGGCCCTCGACGCTCTCAGCCTTGTGGCGTTAACGGATCGGCGGTAGTGTCATCGGCAGTCATCGCCCAACCGATAGGAGCCCATCATGCCCATCGCCCCTGCGCTGTTTTATGTACGCACCTCGATGCTCGATGTGGCGTATGAAGCCCACGGCCCCGTCGACGGTGAACCGGTGATCCTGCTGCACGGTTTCCCCTACGACCCTCGCAGCTATGACGATATCGCCCCGGCCCTGGCCGAGCGCGGTTGTCGGGTGTGGGTGCCGTACCTGCGTGGTTATGGCCCGACGCGGTTTATCAACGCGCAGGTGATGCGCTCCGGGCAACAGGCAGCGTTGGCCAAGGACCTGCTGGAGTTCATGGATGCGCTGTGTATCCCGCGGGCCACCCTGGCGGGCTACGACTGGGGTGGGCGTGCCGCCTGTATTGTCGCGGCACTGTGGCCGGAGCGCGTGCGCGGGTTGGTGAGCGGGGACGGCTACAACATCCAGGACATTGCCAAGTCGCTCGAGCCCAGGCCGCCAGAGACGGAGCATCGGTTGTGGTACCAGTACTACTTCCACACCCAGCGTGGCGTGGATGGGTTGACCGCCAATCGCCGGGCGTTTTGCCAATTGCTATGGTCACTGTGGTCGCCCTCCTGGGCGACAGGCCCCAGCCTCTATGGCCAGAGCGCGCCATCGTTCGATAACCCGGACTTTGTCGACGTGGTGATTCATTCCTACCGTCACCGCTTCATGTACGCACCGGGCGATCCCGCACTGGCGCCCATCGAACAGGCGCTGGCGCTGCAACCGCCGATCACGGTGCCGACGATTTCGCTGTGCGGCGCCGATGATGGCGTGGGCCCGCCGCCGCTGGAGGATGACGACGCACAGCACTTCAGCGGCTTCTATCGGCGGCAGGTGTTGCCCGGCGTCGGCCACAATATCCCTCAGGAAGCGCCGCAAGCGACCCTTGAGGCACTCCTGGAATTGCTTGCCTAGGCCGCTGGCGAAAAGCGCTCGCGATAAGCCTGCGGCGTGACTGACAAGACCCGCAGGAAGCTGCGCCGCAAGGTCTCTTCACAACCGAACCCGCACTGCACGGCGATGCGTTTGATCGATGTGCTGCTGTCCGCCAGTTGCCGGCGGGCGGTTTCGACGCGGATCAGCTCGACCGCGCGCGCGGGGGTCTGGCCGGTTTCGGCGCGGTAGTGACGCACGAAGCTGCGCTCGCTCATGCCGGCCTGGGCGGCCAGGGTGGCGAGGGTCAGGTCGAGGGTCAGGTGCTCCGCGATCCACGCGTGCAACTCGGCAAAGCGGCTGTCGCCTTTTTGCAATGACAAGGTCACGCTGAACTGCGATTGGCCACCGGGGCGTTTGAGGAAAACCACCAGGTGCCGCGCGACTTCCAGGGCCACGGCGCGGCCCAGGTCTTGTTCCACCAAGGCCAGGCACAAGTCGATCCCGGCAGTCACACCGGCCGAGGTCCACACGGTGCCCTGCTGGATGAAAATCGGGTTGGCCTCCACCGTCAGCGCCGGGAACTTGCGCGCCAGCTCTTCACAGCGTGTCCAGTGCGTCGCCACGCGACAGCCGTCGAGCAAGCCACTGGCCGCCAGCAGAAAAGCCCCGGTACACACCGAGGCCATGCGCCGGGTGTGCCGGGCTTTTTCGCGCACCCAGTCCACCAGCGCCAGGTCTTCGGCGGCGCCGTAGACACCCCAGCCGCCGGCGATGAGCAGGGTGTCGCAAGGCGTGTCGACGGCGGGCAACGGCTCGGCCACCAGCGCCAGGCCGGCGGAGGTCATCACCGGCGCCGCCTGGGCGGCGATCACCGAAACCGCGTAGGGCAACGGCGCACCGCGCTGGCGCGCAAGGTCGTTGGCCGAGGCGAACACCTGCAAGGGCCCGGTCACGTCGAGCACTTGGGCATTATCAAAAGCGAGTACATGAATGATGCGCGGCATGTTTGGCGTGATTCGTGGGTTCAATGGCGTATTCGCCAAAGCCTAGGCCTCTAGAGTGAAACCGTCCACCCCTTATCGGAGCTTCATTCATGACCTTGCAGATCGGCTTTCTGTTGTTCCCCGGCATCCAGCAACTGGACCTCACCGGCCCCTATGACGTCTTGGGCTCGCTACCGGATGTGAAGTTGCACCTGGTGTGGAAAGACCTTTCGCCGGTCACCTCCAGCACCGGGCTGGTGTTCACGCCGACCATGACCTACGCCGATTGCCCACACCTGGATGTGCTCTGCGTCCCTGGCGGCAGCGGCGTCGGCCCGTTGATGGAAGACCCGCAGACCCTCGACTTCCTCAGGGTCCAGGCGCTCACCGCGCGTTATGTCACCTCGGTATGCACCGGTTCGCTGGTGCTCGGTGCGGCCGGTTTGCTGCGCGGGCGCAAGGCCACCACCCATTGGGCCTACCACGACCTGCTCGCCCCGCTCGGCGCCATTCCGGTTCAGGCGCGCGTGGTGCGTGACGGCAACCTGCTCACCGGCGGCGGGATCACTGCGGGGATCGACTTCGCCCTGACCCTGGCCGCTGAGCTGTACGACGAAGCAACAGCGCAATTGGTGCAGTTGCAGATCGAATACGCCCCGGCGCCACCGTTCAATGCCGGCCGGCCGGATACCGCGCCGAAGGCCGTGCTGGAAGAGGCCAACAAACGCACGGCAGAGTCGCGCAAGGTCCGCGCAGAAATCACTGCGCGGGCGGCAGCGCGCCTGGGTTGATACGCGTCGCAGTTGCCGCTGCGCGGCGGGTCGCCGATGATACGGGGCAGCGCGATTGCGACGAAGCTCGATTCCGAAGCGCGGGCTGCCCTTTCCCCCCCAAGAAGTTTATTGATGAATACCCACGACGGATTAATTCCCTGCATCATTTCCGGCGGTTCGGGTACCCGACTGTGGCCAGTTTCCCGGCAAAACATGCCCAAGCCGTTCATGCGTATGCGCGATGGCCAGAGCCTGCTGCAGAAAACCTTCCTGCGCGCCAGCCGCCTGCCCGGGGTGGAAAACGTGCTGACGGTCACCAACCGTGACCTGCTGTTTCGCACGCTGGATGACTACCGCCTGGTGAACACAGCCCGCCTGCCCCTGGACTTGTTGCTGGAGCCCTTCGGCCGCAACACGGCAGCGGCGATGGCGGTGGCGGCGCTGCATGTGCTGGAGCACTTCGGCGACGACGCACCGTTGCTGGTGATGCCCGCCGACCACTTGATCCTCAATGAAAGCGCGTTCGCCGCGGCCGTGAGCCAGGCCCGCGAGCTGGCCGCAGCCGGCTACCTGGTGACCTTCGGTATTGAGCCTGATCGCCCGGAAACCGGCTTCGGCTACATCGAACAAGGCGCCGCGTTGAGTGCGGGAAACCGGGTCAAACGCTTTGTCGAAAAACCCGACCTGGCCACCGCGCAAGGCTACCTCGACGGCGGCCAGCACCTGTGGAACGCCGGCATATTCTGCTTCAAGGCCAGCACCCTGGTGAACGAGCTGACCACCCACGCCCCGCAGGTGCTGGCGGCCGCCAAGGCCGCGCTGGCGCACAGCCAGAGCCTGCAGAATACGACCTCGCGCCAGCGCGAACTGGATGCCGATGGCTTCGGCGGCGCGCCGGACCTGTCCATCGACGTGGCGCTGATGGAGAAGTCCACGCAGGTGGCCGTGGTGCCCTGCGATATCGGCTGGAGCGATATCGGCTCCTGGGAAACCCTGCGCCAGCTCACCCCCAGCGATGCCCAGGGCAATCAGGTCAATGGCGAAGCGATTCTGCATGACGTCCACAACTGCTACATCGACTCGCCCAGGCGGGTATTGGGCGTGGTGGGCGTGCGCGACCTGATCATCGTCGACACCGCCGACGCCCTGCTGATCGCCGATGCCCACCGCAGCCAGGATGTGCGCCACATCGTGGCCGAGCTCAAGCGCCAGAACCATCCGGCGTACAACCTGCACCGCACGGTGACGCGGCCATGGGGCACCTACACGGTGCTGGAGGAAAGTGCGCGCTTCAAGATCAAGCGCATTGTGGTCAAGCCGCTGGCGTCACTGTCGCTGCAGATGCATCACCACCGCAGCGAACACTGGGTGGTGGTCAGCGGTACCGCGCAGATCACCAATGGCGAGCGGGAATTGCTGATCAACGCCAACGAGTCCACCTACATTCCGGCCGGGCACAAACACCGCCTGACCAACCCCGGCAGCATCGAGCTGGTGATGATCGAGGTGCAGAGCGGCGAGTACCTGGGCGAAGACGACATTGTGCGCTTCGACGATATCTATGGGCGCGCGCCCGCCGAAGGATAAGCCTCAGTCATCCAATGGCTGAGGGGCCGGTTTGCTGCCGGGCTTCGCCGGTTTGGCGGGCTTGGCGTTCTTGCCTGGCGCGGGGGCGACAGGTTCGGGTTCCGCAACGGCAGCCGCTTCTTTCTCGGCCATCGGCATCTGGTCGATGGCGCTGAAAAACTCGCTTAAGTTGAGGGTATCCGGCGGCACGGTCTTCTCGACTTTCTTCTCGCCGTCCTTGCCGACCAGGATCACTTTGGTGCCGCTGCCGGCGCCTAATTTGAGGGCGCGGATCAGCGCGTTGGTTTCAGGCGGAGCAAGCTTCTTGTTGTCCTTGGGGTCCTTGGCGAACTTCTCCCCTTCGGCACCGATGCTGCCGAACTTCACGGTGTACAACACCATGCCGCGCTCTTCAAAGGACTGCTTGGTGGCAGGCTCGTCCAGCTGTTTCTTGAGCTTGGCCAATGTGTCATTGCCGGAATCAAGCTCCACCACCACCAGCGGCCGGGCCTTGCCCAAATCCTGCTTGAGCGGGTTGATATCATCAGCAGCCAACAACGGCCCCGTAAAAGCCATCAAGGTAGCCAGGGTCAGCGACCGGATGAGCATGCGTACCTCCTTTGAATTCCATGCAGGGTTCTTGAGTTTCATGTCTGCGACAGCCAAATTCAAGGATGATTCCTACACCGCCTTGAGAAAGCGTAGGTCAGGACGCCGGCTACGCAAGGGGTGACGAGTGCTAGCAGTCATTGTTTCCTTTGATTGCGCAGGCCCAGGCCGCAAGTTTTTCGCAGGCTTGCAGTGCGATCTGCTCGTCAAGCTTGCCTCGATAGTGCCGGTCCACCGCATCACCGGCGATCAACCCGGCAATCAGCGGCGCACCCACGGCATCGGTCAAATCCAGCCACTCCCCCCAATTGGCAGGGCGATCGTACCAACGCAGATAACCATCGCGGGAAACCGGCCACCAGCGCTGGTCGAATTGCAGCACGACCTTTTCCAGGCGGCCCATGGTGAAAAACGCCAGGGCCTCTCGGTAAGCCGTCGGCAAGCCTGGCGTAAAGTGCAGGTGTTTGAGTACCGGTATCGGCACCGTGCAGATGCAGGCATCTGCATTGAGGGCATCGACCCACACGCCGTGCTCGTCCCAGGCAACGTGCTGCACGGGGTGATTGAGGTGGATATTCAGGCCGCTGGCGGCGTCTTCCAGTAATTGCCGATAGCCTTGAGGCAGAAACTGGTCGCCGTGGCCAACGCCCTCCTCGTCGAGCGTATGCGTCGACAACTGGTCCAGGGGCAACCCGGCTTCGAGGATCAGGTTAGCGTCGATGGCATAGCGGGCAGCGCGGCGTTCGGGGGCATTGAGGGTCGCAAGGTATTGATCGATGCCCTGCGCCAAGGGTTGATGACGATCAATGGCCTGTTTCAAGCGTTCATACGCGCCATTGATGTCCGGTACGGGGCCGTCCCACGCGGCAGCCAATGGTTGCGAGAAATCGGTAGGCCGTCGCTCCAGGCCCAACTGCTCGGCACGTCGGGCCAGCGGGTTGAGGGCATAGTGCTGCAACCAGGCGGCCCCCGCATCCACCGTATGGTCACCCAGGGCCACACTGTTCACGCGCCCGCCGATGCGGTTGCGCGCCTCGAGTACGCGCACCTCCAAACCCTGCGCCTGCAACGCACGTGCGGCACTCAGGCCGGCAAACCCGGCACCGATAACGATGACCTTGCGGGCGCGGGTGCCGGCCACCGCATCCGCCGCGCGGATGCCACTGTCCCAAGCGCTGTGGGTCATGGCGCAATGATCGTGGTTGAAGGCTTCCCCAGCGAGGAACAGACGATTATCAATCGGCGTCGAGAGCAGGCGCCGCAGGCTCACATCGCCTCCCGGCAACATTGCGCTGTAGGCACCTTGGCTATAGGGGTCGTCGCACCAGCGCGTGACGTGCCAGGCGACAGGACGCGGCACTGTCATTGCTGCGGCCAATGCCGAGCGAACACCGGCGCTACGAGCGGGTCGGCGTCCACCCGGGCCAGGGTCTGGGCGAACGCCGGCCGCGAGGCTTGCAACGCCTCTCGCGCCGCATCCCAGCGCGACACCGCCGCCGCCATGATGCCCAGGGCATTCGGCTGTTGGTCGGGGGCGAACAATTGGTCGGCAAACTGATCGGCGAACACCCTCCAGGCCTGGTGCAGGTAGTGGCGCGTGCCGCTGATCAATTGCGCTTGCGCCGCCTCATCGGCGTTGCCCAGCCAGCGTTGCGGGTAGTCGATGATGCCTATCGCCGAGTAGCAATTGGCGGCGATGTACACCAGGCCGCGGAGGATCTGGCCGCGGTTGCCGGCAAGTAGGTTGGCGGCCGGGAATTCCAGGCCCAGGTGGATCAGGATCGCCGCGCTTTCCGTCAGCACCTGACCATCGGGCGTGACCAACGTGGGGATCTGTTTGAGCGGGTTGATCCGTGCGAGCGCTGCACTGCCTTCGCCGTCCTGCCAGGAGCTGGCGTCCACCCGATGCCACGGCACCGCGCAACGCGGCAGGGCAATTTCAATCATGCATGAGCCGGAGTCGTCGGTGCCGTAGAGCGTGTACATGGGGGTTCCTCCTGAATGTCATGTAGCAGTTGCCGAGCACGCCAACAGCGTAGACGCTTAGCCACGCGAGGCAAGTACTTCAGAACAGACCCATTTGCCCGCCGACCAGGGTGCCGAAGTCGTCATTCACAAACGGCAGAATCGCATCGGCCACCGGCTGCAATTGCCGCGTGACGTAGTGGTCGTAGTCGATCGGGGCCTGGCGCACCTCCAGCGGCTCCGGGCCGTTGACGGTGATCACGTAGCTGATCCAACCGCCGCGCTGGTACTGACGCGGGCGGTTCATGCGGTCGTTGTAGTCGTCGGCCAGGCGCGCGGCGCGCACGTGGGGCGGGACGTTGCGCTCGTAGTCGTCCAACCGGCGGCGCAGGCGCTTGCGGTAGATCAGCAACTCGTCGAATTCGCCGCTCAAGGTGCGCCGCACGTAGTCGCGCACGTAATCCTGATGGGGCTGGCGGTGGAAGATGCGCTGGTAGAGTTCCTGCTGGAATTGCCGGGCCAGGGGCGACCAGTCGCTGCGCACGGTTTCCAGGCCCTTGTAGACCATCTCTTCGCTGCCATCGCCGCGCACCACCAACCCGGCGTACCGCTTCTTGCTGCCCTCCTCGGCGCCGCGAATGGTCGGCATGAGGAAGCGCGTGAAGTGGGTTTCGTATTGCAACTCCAGCGCGCTGTGCAGGCCGAATGCGTTGTGCAAATGCGCGCGCCACCAATCGTTGACGTGCCGTACCAGCGCCTGGCCGATGCGGCGGGCGTCCTCCTGGGAATGCGCGCTGCCGAGCCAGACGAAGGTCGAGTCGGTGTCGCCGTAGATCACTTCATACCCCTGGGCTTCGACCAGTTCGCGGGTCTGGCGCATGATCTGATGGCCGCGCAGGGTGATCGAGGACGCCAGGCGCGTATCGAAGAAGCGGCAACCGCTGGAGCCGAGCACGCCGTAGAAGGCGTTCATGATGATTTTCAGCGCTTGGGACAACGGTGCATTGTGTTCGCGCTTGGCCTCTTCGCGGCCTTCGGAGATGCGCGCGACGATGGCGGGCAGGCAGTGCCGGGTGCGGGAAAACCGTGCGCCGCGAAAGCCTTCCACCGACGCACTGTCATCGGGGTGCTTGAGGCCTTCGACCAGGCCTACAGGGTCGATCAGGAAGCTGCGGATGATCGACGGGTAGAGGCTTTTGTAGTCCAGCACCAACACCGATTCGTAGAGGCCGGGGCGCGAATCCATGACAAACCCGCCGGGGCTGGCCTGGGGCGGTTTGTCGCCCAGGTTCGGCGCGACGAAGCCCTGGCGGTGCATCAGCGGCATGTACAAGTGAGTGAATGCGGCCACGGAGCCACCGTTGCGGTCGGCTGGCAAGCCGGTGACGCTGGCGCGTTCGAGCAGGAACTTGAGCAACTCGGTCTTGGCGAAAATCCGCGTGACCAGTTCGCAGTCCTTGAGGTTGTAACGCGCCAGGGCCGGCTTGTCCTCGGCGAACATGCGGTTGATCTCGTCCATGCGCTGGTACGGCGTGGAGATGTCCTTGCCTTCGCCGAGCAGGGTTTGCGCGACGTTTTCCAGGCTGAAGGATTCAAAACTCCAGGTGGCCGAGCGCAGCGCTTCGATACCGTCGATGATCAACCGCCCCGCCGCGGCCGCGAAGTAATGATTGCGGCTGCCGTGTTCGCGCCAGGTCATGGGCTCTTCGCCGCGGCCGAGCAGGAGCGGCACGTTGAGGCGCTGGGCATGTTCGTGGAGCACGCGCAGGTCGAACTGCACCACGTTCCAGCCGATGATCGCATCGGGGTCATGGGTGGCCAGCCACTGGTTGAGGCGTTCGAGCAATTGGCCGCGGGTGTCGCAGTAGTCGAGCTTGAAGTCCACCGCGTCGCTCTTGTTCGGCGGGCCGAGCATGTACACCTGGCGCTCGCCGCAGCCTTCGAGGGCGATGGAATACAGATCGCCCTGAGCGGTGGTCTCGATGTCCAGGGACACCAGTTTGAGCGGCGGACGGTAGTCGGGGGCGGGTTTCATCTGCGCTTCGAGCAGCGCGCCGCTGGCGTCGGGCGTGCCGTCGAACCACACGGGGGCGGTGATGAAACGCTCCATCATGTAGCGCTCGGGCGGGCGCACGTCACCTTCGTAGACATCGACACCGGCGGCGCGCAGGCGCTTTTCCAGGTCCATCAGTTGCCGATGCTGGCGGGTGTAGAGGCCTAATACCTTGCGGTGATGGAAATCGCACAGCGCCAGCGGGCGCAATTCGATATCGCGCTCGTCTTTGAGCAGCCAATCCAGCGGCTTGCGATGGGCTTCGGGGATGAATATCACCGAGCTTTGCACAGGGAGGCGAATAAGCCGCGGCCCCTGGTCGGTGGCCAGCCAGAAGCTGACCTGCGTCCCCGCCGGGGTGTCGCGCCAATGCCGGGTCAGGACAAAACCCTGCTGTAAATCCACCGTGCCGCACCTCAGGAATCACGTTCAGGGCGTGATTCTACCCGGCATCCGGCCAAACGCGGCACGTTAACGCACACAGAGCGCAATCGCCTCAGGCGATGCCTTGGTGGAAGTGGCTCAGGTAGCCTTCGATATTGCGCATTTGCTCGTCCCAGCCGCGGGAATTCATTTTGAAGGCTTTCAGGCGGCGGGCTTCGGGCACTGCGTCGAAGCCGGATTCAACGACCCGCAGCAGAATGCCCGGGGCGCGGTCTTCAACGGTGAACTCCACCAGCGTCGGTGTTTCCTTGTCGTAGTCGAAGCCCTTTTCGACGGCGAAGGGGTGCCACGAGAAAGAAAACCGCGTCTGCGGCAGGATGCGTTCGATCTTGGCTTTCCAGATCACGTGTTCGTAACCTGGGTAAGTGATCGGCGCTTCGATCGTTTCCCCGGCGACAAAGGTCTTGCCCTTGAGGGCGATGCCAAACCAGCGGCCGAATTGCTCGGCATCGGTGAGTGCCTCCCACACTTTTTTGCGTGGAGCGTTCAGTAGGACTTTCCGTTCTATACGATCTGATACGTGCATACGTCACCTCCTCCATTGACAGTAGGCGACATCGACTAATGCGCAACCTTGGGTTCTGCGCGATGATGATGCCCCCGTTGTTGTCCAGGCCCTTAGGTTATGACTGACCCGTTGAATGGAAGTTGCTTCTGTAAAGCCGTGCGCTACCAGGTGGACAGCCTGGACATGCCCATCAGCCACTGCCACTGCGACAGCTGTCGCAAGGTGCATGCGGCAGCGTTTGTGAGCACCGCCGGCGTAATGCGTGAGCACTTTCGCTGGACCCAGGGCGAAGAACTGTTGGCGGCCTTCGAATCCTCGCCAGGCAAATTCAGGCGCTTCTGCTCGCGCTGTGGCTCACACCTGATGGCCGAGCGCGGGCATCAGCCCCATGTGATTGTGCGGGTGGCGACGCTGGACGATGATCCGGGCATCAGGCCCACCGCGCACATCTGGACGGCCCACGATGTGCCGTGGCTGGCGCATGAGGGCGTGCAGCAGTGGGACGAATGGCAGCTGTGAGTCAGACGTGGGGGTCGCCGGGGGCTTTGCTCGGCGTCGCATATTGCGGCTTCAAGTGGCCTTCGTGGTCGAGCAGCCAGGCGTCCATGATCTGGCGCACCACCGGGCCTGCGACGCGGCCACCGGCCTCGCCGTTTTCGATCATCACCGAAATCACGATCTGGGGGTGCTCCGCTGGCGCAAACCCGACAAACAGCGCGTTGTCACGGTGGCGCTCCTGGGTTTTGTCGCGGTTGTAGCGCTCGCCCTGTTTGATCGCCACCACCTGCGCGGTACCACTCTTGCCGGCGATACGGTATTGCGCGCCTTGCGCGGCCGCCCGGGCGATCCCGCGCGGGTCGTGCATCACCAGTTGCATCCCGTGGTTGACCTGCTCCCAGTCACGCGGGTTCTTGAGGACCACGTTGGGCATCGGGTGCTCGTCCACCGGCGCCACGCCGTTGATGGTCTTGGCCAGGTGCGGCCGATTCCACACGCCTTTGTTGGCAATCAACGCAGTGGCCTGGGCCAGTTGCAGCGGCGTGACTTGCATATAACCCTGGCCGATGCCGAGGATCACCGTTTCGCCCGGGAACCAGGGCTGACGCCGGGTCGCGCGCTTCCAGGCCTGGGACGGCATCAGGCCGGCCGACTCTTCGAACATATCCAGGGAGACTTTCTGGCCGAGGCCGAACTCGGCCAGGTAGTCGTGCAGGCGGTCGATGCCGAGCTTGTGGGCCAGGTCGTAAAAATAGGTGTCGTTGGAGCGCATGATGGCGGCGTCCATATCCACCCAACCGTCGCCGCTGTGGTTCCAGTTGCGGTATTTGTGGTCAAAGTCGGGCAATTGATAGTAACCGGGATCGAACACGCGGGTCTGGGCCGTCACTACCCCGCTGTCGAGACCCGCGATGGCCACTTCCGGCTTGATCGTCGAACCCGGCGCATAGAGACCGCGCAGGACGCGGTTGAACAGCGGCCGGTCGATGGAATCATGCAGGGCGGCGTATTCCTTGAAGCTGATGCCCGTGACGAACAGGTTGGGGTCGAAGCTGGGTTTGCTGACCATCGCCAGTACTTCGCCAGTTTGCGGGTCGAGGGCTACCACGGAGCCACGACGATCGCCCAGCGCCTCTTCCGCCGCTTCCTGGAGTTTGACATCGAGGCTCAGCACGATGTTTTTGCCGGGGATCGGGTCGGTATGCTTGAGCACACGCAGTACGCGCCCCTGTGCATTGGTCTCGACTTCTTCATAGCCGACATGACCATGCAGTTCTGACTCGTAGAAACGCTCGATGCCGGTCTTGCCGATGGACTGCGTGCCGCGGTACTCCACCGAGTCGAGGGCCTTGGATTCTTTTTCGTTGATGCGGCCAACGTAACCGATGGAGTGAGCGAAATGCGCGCCCAGGGGGTAGTGGCGGACGAATTGCGGTTCGACGTCTACACCGGGCAGGCGGAATTCGTTGACGGCGAGTTCGGCGATCTGTTCTTCGGTCAGCTCATAAAATAACGTAACCGGAACAAAAGGATGCCGCGCCTGCTTCAGCGCCTTGTCGAATACGGCACGGTCTTCTGCCGGCAGGTGCAGCAGGCTGACGATCGCGTCCAGTTCGCCCTTGAGGTCGGTGGTGCGCTCGCGGGTGATGGTCAGGTTGTAGCTTGGACGGTTGTCGGCCAGCACGACGCCATTGCGGTCATAGATCAAGCCGCGAGTCGGTGTGATGGGCAGTACGTGGACACGGTTGTTTTCAGAAATCGTCGAGTGATACTCGAATTGCACGACCTGCAGGAAATACAGGCGGCCCACCAGGGCGCAGGTGATGCCGATCACCAACAAGGCGCAGGCGAGCAGGCGCTTGTTGACCAGGCGGTTTTCGTTTTCGTGGTCTTTGATCGGGATTGGTTGAGGCATTTCTACAGCATCTCGTTGAAAAAGGTCGACGCCGCGTCCTGCGGATAAAAGCTCAATCCTTGTGAAAATGTGCTGCACCATAACAAAAATGCAGAAACACTTTGCATCGATTTCCCCAACGGTACCTGGGAAGAGCCGTGTGGTGCCGTTGAGTCAGACGGCACCGAGCATCAGGGGATGAGGCTACTGTTACCAGATGGCAACGGTGGCCTCGAACAGCAGGGAGATTTCAGATCCACAGGTCGTTCATGGCGGTGCGGTCTCCCCCTTCATGGCCGGTGTTCAAGATGCCGCGTGGTTCGATCATCATCAATTTGGCTTCGCCTTCGGCGGCCGTCCGATGCTCTATTCCGCGAGGAACGACATACAGCTCACCCGGTGCCACATACACGGGACCGTCCGGAAGGTCGATGCGCAGTGTCCCTTCAAGCACGAAAAACGCCTCGTCGGTTTCTGGATGTGAGTGCCAGATGAACTCGCCTTCGATGCGTACAACCTTGAACTGGTAGTCGTTCATCTCGGCGACGACTCTCGGGCTCCACTGTTCACTGATGAGCGAAGCCTTTTGCGCGAGATTGACAGGTTGTGCTGGGTGCTGCTGAGTCATGACAGATCCTCTGGTAGGTGAGAGTTGTCAGACTATCGAAGGAAGGGTCGAGCGCTCTTGTACGATCTTGCAGCTTGAGGAGAGCGATACAAAAGCCTTTAGTAGACACTGCCAAGGAAGCACTGAAGACCACCGCAATGAGGCGCCCTTTCCGACCGCCCAAAACAAAACCCCTGTCTGCGTGAGCAAACAGGGGTTCTGGAATTTAATCTTGACGATGACCTACTCTCACATGGGGAAACCCCACACTACCATCGGCGATGCATCGTTTCACTGCTGAGTTCGGGATGGGATCAGGTGGT